>JAEYNR010000061.1 GCA_023412475.1 Fibrobacterota bacterium
GGTGAAACATGTTCCGGAATTCGTATTACAGCGCTGTTTCCAACATTAATTTCAATAAATGGTGATGCAGCTTTAATATTTTTTTGTTCAAGAATAACCCTGGAAAATGAAGGCAGAGGTAATTGTGGTACGGGCTTCTGATGTTGTAATGGATGGGTTTCAGTACGCAGATGTTTACGCCAGTTATAGAGTGTGTTGATAGAAATACCTATTTTACTGGCTATTTCTGTGGATCCCAAAATGCCCTCTTTTGAGAGGCGTAGAAATTCATTAAATTTTCTTTTGCGTTCTGCTTCTTTCATAATGATGCTCCTGGTTGAGTTCATTATGAAAATCGCTCATGCGGAGTGGGGATAAAAGACGCCGTTAACCGTTAGCATACGGAAATTGTTGTCAACACCGATTTAATATTTCTCACTTTCACCGGAAAACTATTTCCCATTTTGCTTTGCAGAAGACAACTGGTAAGGTGGGACTAAACCCAATTTAGAACGTTTTTTGATCCGGTAACTTTCTCCTTTCATGATAATGACCTCTGCGTGGTGTAAAAGCCGATCAAGTGTCGCAGTTGCGATTGCATTATCACCCATCAGCTCTCCCCATTGGCCGAAAGTTTTATTTGTATCAGGATTATTGATGATTTCTCATACCTAGCGGCAACGAGATTGAAAAACAGTGTTGATTCCTCTTTTGTGAGGGTCTCATAACCGATCTCATCTATTGCCAGCAGATGTGGCTTGCAAAAACTCTTTAATTTGCGTTTTAGCCTGTTTTGACGCTTTGCTTTCACCAGCTCCTCTATTAACTCCTGTGCTGACATAAAATAAGCCGTATAGCCTTCAGAACAGGCTTTATAGACCAGTGCAGACAGAATGTGTGTTTTACCTAATCCACTTGGTCCCATAAGAACTACGTTGTCATTGCGTTCTATAAATGCAAGACTGCAAAGCTCTGCCAGTTTTTTTCTGGTAATCCCTTCAACTTCCTCTATTTTAAAATCATCAATGTATTTAATGCTTGGAAGCCTGGAGAGTTTGAGTCGGGTTTTGGCAGCCCGCTGTCTTCTCTGTGTCAATTCATGATCAAACAGCTCACAGAGTGTTTCCAGTAACGGTCGATCTTTGCGCGATTCCTCATGCAGAAATGTTTCGTCCCCTGTTTCCCAGTTAAGATGTTTTTGTTATAGTTTGATACTTCTACCTTAAATTGGGAAATCTTTTTTCGGTGTTTTTAAGAAATTATTTCTCGGTGCAGACACTGAAATGGGTTGCCTATTAAAGCTATTGACTCATCAGTGAGTAATTGGGATGTTGTGCTGCATATTGGTGAGGGAAGTGGGAAATAAAACAGGCACTTCGGCATTTGCCCGGCATACGATCTGGTTAGTCATTCAATAAAAGAATAAAAAGCATGAAAATAAAAGCTCGCATCCTTTTGATGCGCACGTCCAGTGCACTGATTCTATTAATTGGAATTTTGACATCTGTCCTTGCTGGGGGATACGATGATGAGGCTAAAATCCGTACGGCCCTAAAGCCGTTCGAGAGAGTCACCATAATCGATTCGAAAATAAATGCAGAAAGAAAAAGGCATTATATGAAATTTGATGGAGAAGTTTTCACACATAGTACCCTGGAAGAAGGGTATGTTTTTTTTTATAACGGATAAATGGAAGAAAAAAAGACATTTTAAAATCAGCACTTTCCCGTGTGCCGGGGGACTGGTATCTGAAGCTATTGAAATAGTAGAAAACGTCAGGAATGAGCCATATGAGTTTGCCATCCTCTCCCCATTTGATATCGACATAGAATATGCCGAACTGCAATTAAAGGCAAAAATCAAAAGAGGAATTAAAATCGCAAACAGAACAGAAGAATGAAAGCCAAAAACTGTGCGGGTCGGAATTCACAATGAATAAAAGAATATGGAAAGATCTACTGGATACAAGGAGCTCAGATCTGCTATATCTCTTGAAGGACCAAAAAAAATTACTTCTCCAGAATAAGGGTCACCGGACCATCATTTGTCAGCTCTACCTGCATATTGGCACCGAAAATCCCAGTCTCCACTTTGCGGATCTGCTCACGCAACTTTTTAACAAAATAGGTGTAGAGCTGATTTCCTTTTTCCGGATTTGCAGCACTGGTAAAATTGGGCCTTCGCCCCTTGCTGCAGTCTGCTAACAGAGTGAATTGAGATACCACCAGCGCTTCACCATCGATATCTTTAACAGACAGATTCATTTTGTCGTTCTGATCTGAAAAGATACGCAATTCTGAGCATTTTTTGACCAGAAAATCGGCACTCTCAGTGGTATCTTCATGATGAACCCCGACCAATATCAGAAGACCCTGACCAATATTTCCGGTGATTGAACCATCGACGGTAACTGAAGCTTTTTTTACTCTCTGAAGAACCAGTTTCATATCAGGGGATTAATATAGAGGTAAATGGAAAGCAAAATTCATTCATTAAGTATGTCGGTTAAATATATATGTGATTATGATCACAAAAGAGTTTTATCTTAAACCATAAAGTGCAAATAATGTCTCGTTTTAATGTAATCTTCTTTAGTAGAATAGATTTATTCCGCACCTAATCCCCCAACCGTTCATGTTTCGACGGGTAAAAAGGTGTGGGTCGGAGCGTTTTATTTTTTTAGGTTTAGACCACAAATGGTCTATTCCACTAAAGAAACTGACCCGTGGGCTAAGGTTAAACATAACATCTATAGCAATTTTATAAACTCCACCAAAGTACCACCCATTTTCATCGTAAAAATCAAAAGGCTCCAGAAGAGATTCAAAGTTTTGTGTGATGTCTTCTTTGGAAAAATGCATAAAACCTATACCGGCCTGCCCTGTAATGCTGGGGCTGACAAGAAAGTCCGGCATTGGAGAGATGGACAGGAATGCTGTCAGTGGGAACATAAGTGTACGTTCGAGAAGTTCCTCTTTATAGATATGAGGGGCAATTTTGTTTATTTTGCTGTTTTTATTCCATAAAAAATCGAAGCCAGCTCCTATGGTCACCGTCTTATCAAAATTGACGCCAGATAAGACAGACCAGTTTAATGCGGTGCTTCGTCCGGTATGCAGGAGGTCTTCTGGCCAACAGGCCCCGAACTTAAGTGTCAGAGTCTTATCA
The DNA here is from genome assembly GCA_023412475.1 of Fibrobacterota bacterium. Taxonomy (GTDB): domain Bacteria; phylum Fibrobacterota; class Chitinivibrionia; order Chitinivibrionales; family Chitinispirillaceae; genus JAAYPC01. The sequence continues at coordinate 3,148 of JAEYNR010000061.1, forward strand.
CTCGCACAAATATTCACAGAGAGTACGGTGAGCAGGCACAATAAAGCCGGAATGCGTAAAAACATAAATGATGCTCCTGTTTATGGATGATAAAACAATATACAGTAATGTACAATGTAACGCAACTGAAGATTATTGCATCAAACAGTATAGATAACAGTTTTTTTGGGAGCACTATGCACATTCTTTTCAGAACACTTTTATGCATGCATTCCATTCCGGTTGTATTTTCCTTTTGGAATACAACTTTGCAGGAGCCTTTTTTATGAATATCAAAACAGTTTTCCTTACTCTTTTTGCTTTGGTGATGTTGAGTGGGTGTTATACCCAATTTGGTTCGTTTGAGCAGCCTGGAGAGTATTTTATTGCAGAAGGTGCAGATTCGTTAATCGATACAACAGAGCCCAGCGCTCAGGTGGATACAATTATCTATCGGGAAAAGGAGATCTGTGTCTGGGAACGCGATTTTACAGGAATGCCTCATTTGCGCTGCTATCCCAGTTATTATCACAGAGACTGGTATTACTATAACAATTCCCCATGGTGGTTTCGCAATTCTACGGGCTGGTATGATTATAAGAGGTGTCCAAGATATTACTATTTCGACTCTGACTGCGGTTGCTGCAGATATTATCAGCATTACCCATACAGGCATAGTGCAGGAGGAAGAAAAGGTGGGGGGACTGGAGGAACAAGCAGCAGTGGAGCTCCAAACCGCTCCCGTGGTATTGGTGGCAGCAGTCCGGTAGCACCTAAGGGAGGGGCTACTCTGCCTAAATCATCTGGAAGCGGGACTGGGCAGAAAAGTTCTACTCCGCCTCCAGCACCGAATAGACCTGATAGAAGCAGGGGATTTGGAACATCTGGTTTTGTGAATCCTGGTGCTCCATCAAATCAGGGCGGCAATGTAGAGAAGAAGAAAGCTGAAGCGGTTCCCGAATCGAGGGTTCCGGATGCGGTTGCTCCGCCCAACAAGCCAAATCAGACAGAGAATTCAGATGTACCAAGGACAAGACCAAAAAGAAATTCGAGGTGGTAGAATAATATGAGAAAACTTTCACTTATTGCAGTTATACTGGCTGTAAATGTTGCTGCTCAGGATAGTGACATCAGGTTCGGTTTTGAAAATGGTTTTGGTGCCAGAGCCTTTTCACTGGCCAATAATTATGTGGCATTGGCCAATGATCTCTCAGCAGTGTACTGGAACCCGGCAGCATTGTCGTTTTCTTTGGCCAGGGAGTTTCAGGTTACTTTTGACATGTCTTCACTTAGTGGGGCATCCACCTTTTCAGGCAATATGCAATCTGGCAGTATGAACCGGCTTAAAATCTCCAATGCCGGTTTATTGTACTCTTTCCCGGCCACCCAGGGCGGTTTGACAATAGCATTCTCTTACAGTAACCCCTTCGTGTTTGATGATGTTTACAATGCACGTGTGAACTTTTTTCATGATAACCTACATACCAGTATTGATAAAAGATTCAGAACATCTGGTGGACTAAAATACTTCAGTGGTGGTTTAGGGCTTCAGGTGGCACCTCGCATGGGAGTTGGAGCTTCTGTGTCATTTGTATATGGAAGAGAAGATCTGGAGCGTATGACCTATAAAGATTATGTTTCTTACGACATCTCTGAAGATATTGATTATAGCATCAAGGGTAAATACGCAGGATATGATATCAGATTGGGGGCTTTTTACAAAGATGAGCTGCTGAGTGCCGGATTGAGGTTCGTTTTTCCTCAGGTGATCAGAATAAGAGAAACAGATAATAAGAAATCGACAATTTCTTATCCGGAAACCGGATCACAGTATCAGGAATACAGCGACAGGTACAGGGGAAAGATGTATTCCTCTTATAATGGGGCTGCAGGAATCAGTTTGACTTTACCTCTTCTTACCTTATCAGCCGAAGGACGGGCGGTATTTCCATTCGGATTCGTTTTTCCATCAGAAGAGATTCACAGCAGTTCTCAGGCAGGGTTCTTCAAAGTTGGTGGGGGAGTGGGGCTGGAGTTTCCGGTAGGCAAGGTGCCTATGCTGGTTCGTACCGGGTATTCTATTGATGAAGTTGATCTTCACCGGTATATAAGCAAATATGACAACGAAGATATTCTATGGAATGATGGTAATTTTATTATTGATCAAAACCGCCATCAGATGTCAGCGGGTGTAGTGTTTTTCAGCAGTAATATATCACTGGATATCGGTTATAGCTATTCGATGTGGAAGATAACTGAGAAAGTTGTTTCTAACGAAGTTTATATTGGTGATTTGAATCATGATTATTCAATGCATAAATTGATGGTATCTCTATCGCTTAGATACTGATAAGCTAAGCCTTACCCAATTAAAGATTAGGTTAATATGAAAAAGGTGGAAATTTTCACTGATGGAGCCTGTTCTGGCAATCCAGGGCCAGGTGGATTTGGAGTCGTTCTCAGATTTAATGAAGTTGAGAAAGAGTTGTCAGGCGGGTATAAAAACACTACCAATAACCGTATGGAGCTGATGGGTGCGATTGCAGGACTGGAATCGCTCAAAGAACCATGCGAGGTTACTCTGACTACCGATTCCCAATATCTGGTTAATGCAATTGAAAAGGGGTGGGTTCACAGGTGGAAAGCTAACGGATGGATGAGGAACAGAAAAGAGAGGGCATTGAATCATGATCTGTGGGAGAGGCTTCTGAGGGCTATGGAAAGGCACTGCGTTCGTTTTCAATGGATTAGAGGGCATGCCGGACATGCTGAAAATGAACGATGCGACCGTCTGGCGGTTCAAGCCGCAACTGCGGGTGATCTTCCAGAGGATAAACGCTAAAATGAGACCAGAAGTAATAATTATTGGTATAGCACCTGATAATTATTGCTATCTTATAAAAGCTTCAAACAACGATGCTGCAGTAATAGATCCTGCTGATTCAGGTGCAGTGATGGCAGAGGTGGAAAAACGAAATCTGAATCTGCAGTTTATTCTTGCAACTCATCATCACAGTGATCATACCGCAGGGATACCGGATTTAAAGAGGAAAACCGGTGCACTGGTTTACGGTGGAGATAAACGGATAAAATCCATAGACAAAGTTCTTCAGGACGGTGATGTTTTTTTGCTTGGTGATATTGAGTTTGAAGTTATGGGGATGCCAGGGCATACCCGCCATCAGCTTGCCTATTATCTTGCCAATCATGAAATGATTTTTACTGGCGATACCCTTTTTGGGGCTGGATGTGGAAGAATTTTCGAAGGGTCAGCCGATCAGTTGTATAACTCTCTTATGAAAATCTGCGCGCTTCCTGACGATACCCTGATCTATTTCGGTCACGAATATACTCTGGAAAACCTGGAATTTGCTGCTATGGTTGATGCAGATAACCAGGATGTAACGCTTAGACTGGAAGAGGTCAGGCAATTACGTAAAGAGAAAAAAGTAACCGTTCCATCAACAGTTATGCTGGAGAAGGCTACTAATCCTTTTTTACGTGTGCACACAATTGCTATACGCAAATATCTGTCGATGGTGGACAGGTCGGTGGTGGCAGTGTTTGAGGAGTTACGAAAGAGGAAGAATCGGTTTTGATCTTACCTGAAAAGTCGTCCACAATACCCACCAGTAATGCCTCATTTGCGATACAGATTAGAGTGTGATGGTGTAAAATATCAAATATTGAATAGTTTCGGTACCAATTGTATTTTAAAGACTTTTCGACCACAGGTTAGAAGAATTCAATTATCTGCGGGGTGTTTTTTAGTGAATAAAGTCGCTTTTATGTTTCCTGGACAGGGTTCTCAGGAGATTGGTATGGGAAAGGATCTTTTTTTTGACGATCCCTTTACTACAAATCTGCTTGAGCTGGCATGCGATCTGGTTCATGAGGATTTGAGGCAGCTTTGTATGGAAGGACCTGAGAAACGTTTGATCCAGGCACGTTTCCTTCAACCATCAATAGTTACTGTGTGTCTGGGATATTGGAACCGATTGATAGAAAACGGTATTAAACCGGATGTGGTATTAGGGCATTCTCTGGGTGAGATCAGTTCGCTTGCAGCTTCAGGAGTAATCACTGCAGAGCAGGCGATAACGATAGCCGCCAAAAGAGGGGAGTTGATGGACAAGGTGGCATCCCAATGTGATGGAGGGATGCTGGCAGTTATGTTCATGGACAGAGAGACAGTAGACAGCCTGATCAAAGAGGCTGCAGGCCCTGACCGGCTTGTGATGGCAAACGATAATGCTCCAGATCAGTTTGTTTTATCCGGGGACAGATCATTACTGGATATTGTGGCGTTTCTCATTGCAGATCGCAAATTGGGAAAATGCAAAAAAGTACAGGTGGTTGGACCCTGGCACAGTCCTTTTCTTAATGAGGTACGTTTTGAATACGAAAAATGGGTAGAGCCATTTGCTTTTAATCCCCCGGAAATCGATATAATTTTAAATGCCACTGCTAAAACAGAAAATCACCCATCAACAATAAAACATTTGTCTTCCTGGCAATTGACCAGTCCTGTTTTCTGGAGAGAATCAATGAGTACTTTGAAGGAGATGGGGGTTGATACACTCATTGAGGTTGGCCCTGGAAGAGTGCTGTCCGGGTTGGCACGTGTAAATAACTTCCGGAAAGAATCCAAAGTTATAAGTCTTAATAAAGCTGAGGATATCGACTCGCTGCTTAAAGAAACGAATCAGACGGAAACTCGCACTGGTGTGCGAATCTGATGACTACATTTCATAGAGAGTTTCATCGCGAACTGGTCTTTTTTGTCTGGAAGATCTGGGAGAATCCACTTTAAACAGGTCACTTTCATCGATATCTCCCATTTGCTGCTCGATTGTCTCAGGGTCTTCTCCTGCCTCCATGCGACTTAGTGCATCCTCCATTTTATCCCCCAGTTTAAGCCCTGTCATATCTGTGAGTTTTCTCATCAGATTAGCTGCTTGCCTGGGATCATCTTCATTGATATTTTCAGCTTCTGAGGCCAGTGCATGCATAGCCCTCTCCATTTTGTATTCATCGATTGGGAGATCTTGAAACTCAGAATCGCTTTCCTGATCTTTCTTGGAACTGCCGGTAAAAGAGAATCTGGAAACCTGTCTGGCAAGTGAGCTCGTTTTACAAGCCGGACAATCAGGGGTTTTCTCTGTATTTACTGTTTTTGAGAAAAATGTATAGATGGTATTACAGGAATGACAGTAGAACTCATACATTGGCATAAGTTATCCTTTCGATGATGATGAGAAAAATAATTTTTCCATAGCTGAAATTTCCACTGCCTTTAAAGATAATTCTGGGATATTCTAAAAGTACTCGTTACTACTTAGAACTGCTGAGTAGTTACAAGTACTTCTAACTTTCAGAATCAGTTTTCATCCAATTCAAAATTGATTCTGGCAGTGACTTGCCACTGAGAGATATGATTTTCTTCGAGTGCACCTCTTATCTGGGAGATTTCAAACCATCTCATTCCATGTACCGTTTTGCCAGTCTTTGAGATGGCGTTTTTGACTGCATCTTCGATACTATTGGGAGAGGCACCTGTAATTTCGATAGTTTTAAAGGTATGTTCTTTCATAGGACCTCCATTTATTAAATATTGGAATCAATGTTCTATGGGATATTTCAAAGACCTCCAAGAGCTGAAACCGCCTAAAATTACTACTGGTTTGTAGGGCCCTTGTTGTAAAAGCACAGATGCTGCGGTTGTAGAGCGATGTCCGCTTCCACAGATGATATAAATATTTCGGTCAATTGGAATGAGTTCGGTTTGTGAGATGAGTTCGCTAATGGGGATATGGCGAGAGCCAGGGATTTTGCCCTCATCGGCTAATTCCTGAGAGCTTCTGACATCCAGAATCCAAAGTGATTTTGAAGAATCCAGTTGAATTTTAAGTTCCTGAGCCGTTATGGTCGAAATTGAATTGGTTGGCAGTCCGGCCTTGTGCCAGTCGATGAAATCCTCCGAAAGGTATCCTTTTACCGAATAGCCCAATCTGAAAAGATCAATAAGAGTGGAATTGAGCTGAAGGCTATTTCCCACTAAAAAGAGGCTGATATCATAAGGCAGGAACCATCCGGCAAAGACGGGAACCCCTTGTGCCCAGATAGAGATGGAATTAGGGATATGTGATGTGGTAAAGTTAGAGACATCTCTGGTATCCAATACAAGGGAATCGGCAACCATGTCATTGAATTGCTGACTGGTATAGGGGATAGGCTTTATGAATTCTGGAATTTGTCCGCTCAGGTTCAATTTTTCCATCATTTTGAAATATGGGGGTTTTTCCAGATCCTGAGCTACTACCTTTATAAACGATGTTTTATTAGGTAATTGAAGTGCAGGGTTGTGGAGTCTTTCCAGACCGATAGTGGTCCATAGGCGGCTGGAGATGTTGCGACCGCATATGGAACCTGCCCCATGTGCTGGGCATACGATCACCTGATCACCTAAAAGCAACAGTTTTGAAAAAAATTGAATCATAAAGCAGCGATGCCATCTCTTCCAGTCTGTCATTGCCCATCAGATCAACTCTGCCGACTTCGCCTGAGAGCGTATCACCTGTGAACGCACACCAGGGAGCCCCTCGCTCATCGTAGAGAAGATAGCTCATTTGCCCGGGAGTGTGCCCAGGGGTATAAATCGATTCCAGTTTGAGTTTACCGATATTCCAGGTTTGATTATCAGAAACTGCAAAACCGTAACCATAGTCCCACTGGGAGTCGGCACGCCAGATTTCAGCACCGGTACTTTGAGCCAGGGAGGTTGACCCACAGAGGAAATCCTCATGACGGTGAGTTTCTAGAATGTTTGTGATCTGCAGGTTATGTTCTCTATATAGTTTAAGATAAATTTCAGTATCGGTTCTGGAGTCAATGACTAAAGCTTTTGAGTCATCGGCTAAAAGATAGGAAAAATGAGAGATACCTGTAGTGATGATTCTTTCGAAAAGCATAATACTCTCTTTAATAAGGTTTTGGGCCGGTGATTGTGGGATTTTGGGGATAGCTTACCCACTCGGTGAAAGAGCCTTCATAGAGTTTTACACGTGGATATTTGAGATGGAATTTAAAGACCAGAAATGCTGCAGTAGCTTCACGACCTGTACCACAGTAGAGGATGACATTCTTATCTGGTGATGCTCCTCTGGGAAGGGCCAGCTCTTTAACAGAGTGTTGGGAGCGAAGCAAACGGGGGTTATCATGGTCCATAAGAAGCCTCCAGGGCAGGTTTCTGGCTCCAGGTATATGGCCTGGTTTTTCCCAGAGTCCCGGACCCTGATAAACTGATCTTGGGCGTACATCTATTAATGCTGTATCTGGAGCATCTTTTATTTCCAAAAACTGACTGTAATTGATAAACAGATCACTATTAAGTGAAGGGTGAAATTCTGAAATAGAAATTTTTGGGTATTCTTTAGTTAATGGGTATCCGGCATCGACCCACGATTGAAGTCCGCCATTTAGAACAAGAACATCGGAATGCCCGAAACGGGCTAAAGAGTAAACCACCATAGATTGCTCCAGACCATCTCCTCTTTTTGAGAATCTGCCATAGCTGCTATAGACCACAACTGCTTTATCTTTCTGTAAACCGGTCAGTTGAAGGAGCTGCTGAAGGCATTGTAATGGAATGTAATGGGAGGGGAGGCTGTGGTGAAAGGCTCTCAGGTGGTTCTCGTTGAAGTAAACAGATCCTGGGATATGTTCCAATATATAATCGTGGATGTCTGGTTGTACATCCAGTATGGTTACCTCTGCCAGATGATCTTTGAGCCAGGGGGCATCTACCCAGGAAATGTTTTGTATAGGGTTATTCATGTTGTACCTCCACTTTGAGAAAAAAAAGGAGCAATGACTGTTCCTCTTTGTGTTTTAACTGCTGGGAGGCAAAAGAGTATAGTTGGCATGCTTCTTGTTGCCATAAAAAATCCAGAGTACCTTTAAAAAAAACAAATCAGGATTAGGTGCAAAAATGGGAGATTTGGTACTGGTAACAGGGGGAGCCGGGTTTATCGGTTCTCATCTTACAGATGAGCTGTTAAAAAGAGGTTACAGGGTAAGAATCATTGACAACCTTTTGCCGCAGGTACACGGATGCGTATCAGTGAAACCGACATACCTCAATCCCGAAGCGGAGTTTATAAAAGCTGATATATGTGATTCAGTAACTTTGCGTAAAGCGTTAAAAGGGGTTAAGGCGGTGTTCCATCTGGCGGCTGCGGTAGGGGTTGGTCAAAGTATGTACCAGATAAAAAAATATACTCAGATAAACAATGTAGGAACATCGGTGCTTCTGGAAAATCTGCTGCATACCGGGGTGGAAAAACTGGTGGTAGCTTCCAGTATGAGTATTTATGGCGAAGGACTTTATAAGGGAACTGATGACAGTACTCATAGTACCGCGATCAGGACTGTCGCTCAGCTTAGGAAAGCTCAATGGGACCTTTGTTGTGAGGACGGAACTCTACTGGAACCGCTTCCTACGCCAGAAAGCAAAGCACCATGTCTGGCATCCATATATGCTCTTTCCAAATATGATCAGGAACGTATGTGCCTGTTAATCGGTAATGCATATAATATCGCTACAGTTGCGCTCCGTTTTTTTAATGTATATGGTACCCGCCAGGCCTTATCTAACCCTTACACCGGAGTACTGGCTATCTTTGCATCAAGATATCTTAACTCCAGGCCGCCCTTGATATTTGAAGATGGTAAACAGAGAAGAGATTTTGTTCATGTGTACGATATATGCAATGCCTGCTGCTGCGCACTGGAGAGCGGTACAGCAAATTTGAGCATTAATATTGGAAGTGGAGAAAACTATTCTATTTCACAGGTGGCCAGGGAGCTATCGAAGGTTCTGGGAAAGACCGATATTGAACCATCGATCAGTGGTAAATTCAGAATAGGTGATATAAGACACTGCTTTGCAGATATTACTATAGCCCAAAAGGTTCTGGGGTATAAACCTCAAATTACACTTGAAAAAGGTCTTACCGAGCTTTCCATTTGGCTTGAGAACCAGATAGCTCATGATAAATTGGATGTTGCTAATTCAGAACTTGTTGCCCGAGGATTGACATCATGAATAATATCGATAAACCTGTCGTGATTACCGGAGGAGCCGGATTTATCGGAACCAATCTGGCTGCCAGGCTTCTAAAAATGGGGCATAGAGTCATTATTATAGATAATCTGTCCAGAAGCAGTTCTCAGAGAAACCTTCAGTGGCTTTTAGATAATCACAATAATGGTCTTCAGGTTAGAATTTGCGATATTTGTGACAGCTTTAAGATTTCAGAGCTATTAAAAATGGCTGGTACAGTGTTTCATTTTGCCGCACAGGTGGCTGTAACCAAAAGTGTGCAAAACCCTGTTGAGGATTTCAAAGTCAATGTGGAAGGTACATTGAATATACTAGAATCGATTCGCAGGGCAGAGGATCCACCCTTTTTAGTTTTTACTTCCACCAATAAAGTATACGGAAAGCTCTCAGGAATCAAATTAATTGAAAAGGATCTACGATACCAGCCGGTAAGCGATATTTACAGTAAAGGAATTAATGAAAATACTCTGCTGGATTTTCAAAGTCCGTATGGGTGTTCAAAAGGTAGTGCTGATCAATACATTCTTGACTATTGTAGAACTTATGATGTACCAGCATCGGTCTTTAGAATGAGCTGTATCTACGGGCCTCATCAGTTTGGTACAGAAGATCAGGGGTGGGTTGCATACTTTCTTTTCCGTATTATTCAAAACCTTCCTATAACCATATATGGTGATGGTAAACAGGTAAGAGATATTCTTTATATAGATGATCTGCTCGAAGCTTTTGAGCTGGTGGTTAAATATAAGGATAAATGTAATGGGCATGCTTTCACCATTGGAGGTGGGCCTTCCAATTCAATCAGTATCCTGGAATGTATTCAATTGCTTCAAAAGCAATGTGCTAAATTTCCTCCTCTTTCATTTGCTCCCTGGCGTAATGGTGACCAGCATTACTATGTGTCCGACACATCTAAATTTAACAATCTAACCGGATGGAAACCATCGGTGGGTCTGGAACGGGGAATCAGTCGATTATACGAATGGGTAAGCACAAACATTTCCTCCGAGGTGACCTCCATCAAGGAAAAAGCAATATGAACCGTACAAGTGTCTCTCTGGATGAGAAAAATAATAATAAGTTTACGAAAGGTATAAACAATTACAGTGCGCAGATTACTTCACCTGGAAAGATAATATATGTTGAAACAGCCGTTCCGGAAATCGGACCGACTGAGGTTCTTATCAGGATGGAGGGCTGCGGGGTATGCGGATCAAATCTTGCTTTGTGGGAGGGACGACCCTGGTTTTCCTATCCTCTGGAACCTGGAGCTCCCGGGCACGAGGGATGGGGCAGGGTAGTTGCGATGGGACAGAATGTAGATAAGTTTAAGCTGGGGGACAGGGTTGCAGCCTTATCATTTCATGCTTTTTCATTGTTTGATAAGGTGGATCAAAGCAGTGCGGTTCTGGTACCCGAAAAACTTGATCAGTTCCCTTTCCCAGGCGAGGCATTGGGTTGTGCTATGAATGTATGGGAGCGATCAAAGATAAAGCCTGGTCAGCGGGTTGCAATAATAGGAGTTGGTTTTCTGGGTGGTCTTTTATGCCAATTGGCCAGCAGATCTGGAGCGTCGGTAGTAGCTTTTTCAAGGCGGAAGTTTGCCTTAAAAACAGCAGAAAAGTGTGGAGTAAGACATACCTGTTTTCTGGGTGAGCTGTCCGAAGCTATTGAATCGGTTAAGCAGATCTTTGGCAGTGGATGTGACTGCGTGATAGAGGCTACAGGATTTCAGTATCCTTTGACAGTTGCTGGTGCCTTGGTAAAAAACAATGGAAGACTGATAATTGCCGGATATCATCAGGATGGAATGAGACAAATTGATATGCAGCAATGGAACTGGAAAGGCATGGATGTAATCAATGCGCATGAACGTGATCCAAAACGCTATATACATGGAATTAATACTGCAATCGATGCTTTGGTTAATAAAAGATTAGAGCCGCAGCCTCTTTATTCACACATTGTTCCTTTTGAAAGGCTGGAAGAGGCTTTTGAATTGATGAAAAATCGTCCTGATGGATTTCTCAAAGCACTGGTGACATTATGAAACCAGAGACGATCCAGACAGAACAATCTGTAAAGCCTTTAAAGCTTGGTTTTCTGGGGGTAGGATGGATTGGAAAAAACCGATTGCATGCTTTGGTTAAACATGGGGTAGCCAGACCTGCGGTCATTTCTGATATCAGTGTAGAAAATGCCATGGCTGCGGCTATGGATGACGCAGTTGTGTGTACCTCTTTTGCGAAACTTCTGGAGGCTTCTTTAGATGGAGTAGTAATTGCTACTCCCAGTGCTCTGCATGCTGAACAGGCCATTGTTGCTCTTGAAGCAGGGCTTGCTGTGTTCTGTCAAAAACCATTAGGGAGAAATATTAGAGAGGTAAGGGAAGTCATTAATACTGCCAGAAAAAAAAATCGGCTTCTTGGAATAGATTTCTCATACCGTTTTCTTAAAACCGTTTCCATTGTGGAAAAGCTGATTCGTTGTGGAGATATCGGCAGAATCTTTGCTGTGGATGCGGTTTTTCATAACGCGTACGGACCGGATAAACCCTGGTTTTATGATCCCAGGTTATCGGGCGGGGGGTGTGTGATAGATTTAGGGATTCATCTGGTTGATTTGGTGATGTGGTTGTTTGATTTCCCATCAGTAACAAATATTCACAGCCGCTTATATGCAAACGGTGTGCGTATGAGGGAAAATGGTAAGGGGGTGGAAGATTATGCGGTGGCAGCTATTGAGCTGGGCAATGGTTGTCTAGTGAATCTTGCATGTTCCTGGAGGTTGCAGGCTGGAACTGATGCTGTGATAGGGTTGACTTTTTATGGTACAGAGGGTGCTTTGAGTGTAAAAAATTTCCCAGGTTCATTTTACCAGTTTAAGGCAGAGCGGTATCGGGGGACTTCCCGGGAGATTCTTTATGATTCTTCCGATGATTGGGGTGGGGGGGCTATAATAAATTGGGCCACGAGGCTATTGCAGGATAGTTCGTTTGATAAATCAGTAATGGAGGTGCAGAAGGTTACAGAAGCACTGGACCAGATATACCAAAACAGTTAATTGACTACTGGTTGAGAAGGGGTTGTTTATTATGTACGATAATTTCCGGGTGACTACAGATCACGCTGAGATACGAAAATGGGTTGAAGAGCATAATGGTGTTCCGGCATCTGTGGTGGAAAAGATAACTCCAAGTGAAAATGCCGGAATATTAAGAATCATTTTCAAAGGAGAGAGGGAGCCGGAAAGCCTGGCTGTTATGAGCTGGGATGAGTTCTTCACAAGATTCGATCAGGCCAATCTGGCTTTTCAATATGAGAAAAGAATTCCCGGAGGTAAAAAAAGTAACTTTTATAAATTTCTAAGTTGTGATGGGGAATAGAGATGTTTGCAGCGGAAAGTGAAAGTAGCAATCTGAACCGGGTACTGATGACGGTAGATGCCGTGGGTGGTGTCTGGAATTATGCAATGGAGCTTATTAAAGGACTGAGCGATCGTGGTATAGAGATAGCTCTTGCCACTATGGGGCCATTGCCTGATGCAGAAAAAATAAAAACGCTGGGCCGAATAAAAAATGTGGAGCTTTTTGAAAGCTCATTTAAACTGGAGTGGATGGAGCAACCCTGGGAAGATGTTGAGGAGGCTTCAGAGTGGTTATTGGAGTTGGAAGTATTGCTGCATCCTGGCATTATTCATTTAAATGGTTTTGTGCACGGGGCACTTCCTTGGCATTCTCCGGTAGTGGTTGTGGGGCATTCTTGTGTAAGTTCATGGTTTGAAAAGGTAAAGAGAGAAAAAATCCCTTCTGACTGGCATTATTATCAAGAAAGGGTGAGTGAGGGATTGAGGGGGGCAGATGCTGTTGTGGCTCCGAGTAGAGCAATGCTTAACATGATAAAAGCTCATTATGGTGTTTCCGATCTTTGCAGAGTAATCTATAATGGCAGGAGTTTTAGTGATAAGGTTTTTGAAAAGAAGAATATGGTGCTATCTGCCGGGAGAGTATGGGATGAAGGTAAAAATATGGAAGCATTGATGTCAATCGCTTCTGAAGTGTCCTGGCCGGTTTACATAGCTGGTGATCATGCAAACAAACCCATTAAATATCAAAATGTAAATTTACTTGGACAGATTCCGTATCAGTCTCTGTGCACATTGATGAGTGATGCGGCTGTCTATGCTTTACCGGCTAGATACGAACCCTTTGGATTATCAATTCTGGAGGCTGCCGGGAATGAATGTGCATTGGTGCTGGGGGATATTGAGAGTCTTAGAGAGATATGGGGAGATGTGGCCATCTATGTGAATCCTGAGAACACTGAAGAGTTGAAAGCAGCAATTAACAGACTGATAGAAAACGATTTATTGCGTAATCAATATGGAAAAAGAGCCCGTCAAAGGGCTCTGAAATTCTCTTCTGATGTTATGGTGAATAATTACGTCGACTTATATCATAGCCTTATCTGTAAAAAATTTCCTCTTTCTGAGGGAAATTCCATCTAATTCAAATCTGGTAAGATAAAATGCGTTTTGTATTCTTTGTTCATTCGCTTATTTCTGATTGGAACCATGGAAATGCTCATTTTATCCGTGGCATAGTTACAGAATTGAAAGCTAGGGGGCACCAGGTTTCCATCTACGAGCCAGCTTTATCATGGAGTCTCTCCAATCTGATTAAGGACTGCGGCTCACATGCACTTGACTCATTTTCTCACTATTTTCCGGGAATCAGCAGTATTCAGTACCGGATAGAAGAACTTGATCTGGATGCGGTTCTTGAAGGAGCTGATGTAGTAATTGTTCATGAATGGAATGCGCATGAGCTGGTTTACCGCATAGGGCAGCATCGTAAAATGCATAGTGGATACTGTCTTTTTTTTCACGACACTCATCATCGTTCGGTCAGTGATCCAGAGAGTATGAAAAAGTACGATCTGACTCATTACGATGGTGTACTTGCCTTTGGTGAGGTAATCAGACAGATTTATCTGGCCAATTCATGGACTCAGAATGCATGGACCTGGCATGAGGCAGCCGATGTCCGGATATTTCGTCCTCTGAGCTGTTCTGAATATGAGGGAGAAGTAGTATGGATTGGAAATTGGGGTGATGAGGAGAGAAGTGTAGAGCTTAAAGAGTTTCTTTTTGAACCGGTAGAACAGCTTAGTTTGCGAGGGCGGGTTTATGGGGTGCGTTATCCATCTATAGCCCTACAAACGCTCAAAAATAGTGGTCTTGAGTACGCTGGCTGGGCTCCAAATTATCTGGTCCCTCAGATTTTCTCCCGTTATAGGTTCACAGTGCATATTCCCAGAAGCCCTTATGTTCGAATGTTGCCTGGTATACCAACTATCCGGCCCTTTGAAGCTTTAGCTTCAGGAATCCCTTTAATCTGTTCTCCATGGGAAGACAGTGAGCATCTTTTTGAGAAGGGCAGGGATTATCTGATGGTCAATAACAGTCACCAGATGAAAGAGCAAATAAATATGATTCTTAACGATCACAAATTCGCTTCACAAATGGTTTCTCACGGTCTTGAAACTGTTCTTAAAAGCCATACCTGTGCTCATCGAGTTGATCAATTATTAAAAATCTGTGAACAATCGGGGATTAAAGACAGCCCTGCAGGATGTTTAACTTCAGAACTATCAAAGAATAGGGGGAACCGATGAGCAGGGGGCTTAATATTGCCTTTTTCGGATCTAGTCTGGTATCTGCTTACTGGAATGGTGCTGCCACCTACTACCGGGGGATTATCAGGGAGCTTAACAGCAGAGGACATGGTGTCATGTTTTTTGAGCCGGATGCTTATGATCGTCAAAAGCACAGAGACATCGAGGATCCTCCCTATGCCCGCAGTGTGGTTTACAAGGCTGATTTGTCCGGAGTTAAAAACGCTTTACATCAAGCTAAAGATGCTGATGTAATAATTAAAGCTAGTGGGGTAGGTGTTTTTGATGAATTCTTAGAACAGGAAGTATTGCGATTTCAAAGCAACGATACACTGGTTGTGTTTTGGGATGTAGATGCACCTGCTACTTTGGACAGGATAAAAAATGATGAAAATGATCCTTTCAGGAAGTTTATCGGTTCATATGATCTGGTTTTAACCTATGGTGGGGGAGACACGGTAGTAAGAAGTTATAAGCAGTTTGGGGCCAGACAATGTATTCCTGTTTACAATGCATTAGACCCGCTTACTCATTTTCAGGTATGTTCTGATAGCAGATTTGAGGGAAGTCTGGGTTTTTTGGGTAACCGGCTCCCAGACAGAGAGCAGAGGGTAGGGGAGTTTTTTTACAAACCGGCGAGTTTACTGCCTCATAAATTGTTTATTCTTGGGGGAAATGGATGGCAGACTGATTCAAGCGTGTTTCCTAACGTCAGATATCTGGGGCATGTTTTTACCTATGACCATAACGGCTTTAATAGTTCGGTGCTGGCAGTACTTAACATTAACCGTCAGAGTATGGCAAGTTGTGGCTTTTCACCCCCTACCAGGATATTTGAGGCAGCCGGTGCAGCAGCTTGTGTAATTACAGATGCATGGGATGGAATCGAGATGTTTCTTCAACCTCAGGAAGAGTGTTTAGTTGCTCAGAGCGGGGAGGAGGTTGTTCAGATTCTTAATTCTCTCAATTATAGCTTAGCGCGTAAGATCGGTAAAGCTGCACAGGAAAGAATCCTTTCAGAGCACACTTACTATAAGAGAGCAGAAACTGTGGAACAGGCTTTAATGAACTGCAGAAGTCATCAGAAGGTCATTTCATGATATTGACAGCTCCTTATGACATAGTTTTTCTGGGACTTTCCATAACCTCTTCCTGGGGCAATGGTCATGCTACCACATATAGAGGCTTGGTAAGGGAGCTGATGACCCGGGGACATAATGTTTTATTTCTGGAAAGGGACATGCCCTGGTATTCAAATAATCGTGATCTGCCAAAACCTCCTTTTGGTAAAACAGAACTCTACAGGTCGGTGGAAGATTTACAGCAGAGATTCAGAAAGGAGATAGAGGGTGCAGAAGCAGTTATTGTTGGTTCTTATGTGCCAGATGGGGTCATAATTGGAGAATGGATCATTGAGACTGCCAAAGGGATAAAGGCCTTTTATGATATTGATACTCCGGTAACCTTATCTAAGCTTTTAAAACGGGAATATCAGTATATAACTCCCCAACTGGTTGGAAATTATGATCTTTATTTATCATTTGCAGGTGGCCCGATCCTTGATCAAATGGAACAGGTTTTTGGCTCTCCCATGGCCAGACCACTTTACTGTTCGGTGTCGCCTGAGCAATACTATCCAGAGAGAGTAGAGACGGTTTTTGATTTAGGATATATGGGGACTTTCAGTGCGGATCGCCAGGATGCTTTAAATAGAATGTTGATCTGGCCTGCAAATAAGTGGAGAAAAGGGAAATTTATTGTAGCTGGTCCGCAGTATCCGCAAAACCGTGTATGGCCAGAGAATGTTACCCACATTGAGCATATAGCTCCATCAGGTCACCGCGAGTTTTATTGCTCACAAAAATTCACTCTTAACATAACCAGAGCCGATATGGTGATGGCCGGTTTTGCCCCCAGTGTTCGTCTTTTTGAAGCAGCAGCCTGTGGAACCGCAATAATAAGTGATTATTGGGAGGGATTAGGGACTTTTTTCAGGTTCGGAGAAGAAGTTCTTATCAGTTCGACCACTGAGCACACATTGAGGTATCTTACAGATGTGTCTGATAAAGAAAGAATAAACATAGGAGAGAGGGCCAGAAAAAGGGTTTTGGCTGAGCATACGGCATCTCACAGAGCTGAGCAATTGGAAAGCTATATAAAAGAAGCAAGGGAGAAAAAAAGCACGACCAACCAATCAGATTACCTCGGTTAGAGAGGAATTTATTAGAGAGGGTTTATATGGTTGAAGCAATAAAAATCTGGAATGAACCAAACAACCTTTCACATTGGGATTTTACTATTGATTCGGATTGGAAAGAGTTTTCCAGAATGGCTATGCTTGCTGCTATAAAGATAAAGGAAACAAATCAGGATCTGACTGTGGTGATGGGAGGAATTTCGCCGATAGATCCACGATTTGTTTTGCTGCTGAAAAGCTATGGCTTATTTGACTATTTTGATGCAGTTGCGGTGCATGGGTTTCCTTTGGACTGGAATCATTGGCAAATTGACGAGTGGCCTCAAAAAATTGAGCAGATTCAATCGGTTTGCAGTCTTCCGGTTTGGGTAACAGAGGTTGGTGCCTCATCGTTTGGATCAGATGAAGTGCAGACCTTTGGTTTAAAGCGGACTATGGAGCTTTTAGAAGGGAGAGTTGAGCGAATTTACTGGTACAGTCTTTTGGATCTTCCGCCAACCTGGGAGGCTACCACCAGGCACAAAGAGAGTGAAGGCAGCTCTTATTATCGTCATTTTTATATGGGATTAATCCGTGCTGATGGTACTCCTAAGCCAGCGTTTAAGGTTTTTGAGCCGAATATGGGAATTTGTCAGTGGTTTCATTTCAGGGATCACAGATTGGAGGAGGCGGTTAGTTGGCTAAGAAAACTAAAAGTTAAGAAACTTAGGACTGGAATAAGCTGGGCTGATTGGCACAGGCCTGATGCTCACTCTTGGTTTGATTACCAGATGGAAAAGTTGCAGGAGTTTGACACTACTTTAACCCTCTGTTTCACACCTCCATCCAGAGGCAAAGTTTCTTCTGTAACCAGCCCGCCTTTAGAGCCAGGAGAGTTTGCAGATTTTGCATCTCAGGTAATAAAGCGATATGCGATGGTAAAGCCTGTCTCAAATGGTTATACCAGTTAAAATCGGATCAGAAAGATGAAGACTACTATGTATCTTGTAAGACATGGGGATATCGATTGTGCTGACCGAATTCCGGGAAGAATGCAGGGAATGCATCTTAGCAGTCATGGAAAAAAGCAGGCAAGGGACTTAATAGAGTTTTTTAATGATAGAAGACTTGATGCAATTTATTCCAGCCCAATGGACAGGGCTGTCGAGACTGCGCAAGCGCTGGCTGAGGAGAAAAGATTAAAGATACAGATATGTGATGCTTTTAATGAGATCGAATTCGGGGAGTGGACAAACCGGAGGTTTACCGAGCTGGAAGTTGATTTCAGATGGAAGCAGTTTCATTTTTTTAGAAATGGAGCGCTTATTCCAGAGGGAGAGTTGATGGTTGAGGTGCAGTCACGTATGATTAGTCAGTTGAATCAATTAACTCAAAAGCATAGAGACCAGTCTTTTGCTGTTTTTAGTCATAACGATCCGATAAAATCGGTAATTGCATTCTATAGTGGTATTTCTCTAGATCTTTTTCTTCGGATTACAATTGATACTGGTTCAGTCAGCGTTTTAAAATTTGACAATGACCTATGTGAAATCAGAATGATAAATATTACCGGAGATTTTCAGGCATACTGGGAGAGTGCATGAAAATTGTCATATTCGGGTTATCGATAAGCTCTTCATGGGGAAATGGTCATGCAACGATTTGGAGAGGATTGATATCTGCATTGACCAGAATGGATCATCAGGTGGTCTTTTTTGAAAAGGATGTCGATTATTATGCAGGTAATCGCGATTTTGAGAAATACAAAGGATTAACACTGATTTTATATGAGAAGTGGGAGTGGATAAGAAGGGATGCAGAAGAAAATGTCAGGGGAGCAGATGTTTCCATAGTCACCTCATACTGTCCTGATGCTATAGAGGCTTGTGAGGTATTGAATTGCGGTGATGGGTTGAAGGTTTTTTATGATCTTGACACACCGGTCACATTCAGGATTATTGAAAGTGGTAAATGGCCTTTCTATGTACCTCGAAAAGGGCTAGGGCAGTTTGATCTGGTGTTAAGTTACACAGGTGGTGGAGCAGTTAAAAAAATGAAGGAGATCCTTGGAGCCAGAGTGGCCTTTCCACTTTATGGAAGTGCAGACCCGCAGTTTCACTTTCCGACCTGCAGGATGGACAAATACTTCAGTGATCTTTCGTACCTGGGAACTTATGCTGAGGATCGGCAGGGAAAACTTGAGGAGTTGTTTTTTAAACCAGCTACAATTTTAAAAAAGAATAAATTTCTTTTAGCTGGTGCTCAATACCCTGTTAGTGTTAAACTGAGCCGCAATGTTGCCTATTATCCGCATGTTGCTCCGCCTGAGCATTCCTGTTTTTATTGTTCCAGCAGTTTCACCTTGAATGTAACCAGAGGTGCAATGGCGGATATGGGCTATTGTGCATCGGGAAGGCTTTTTGAAGCAGCTTTATGTGAAGTACCTATAATAAGTGACAGTTGGATAGGAATAGAGACTTTTTTTAATCCTGGAGAAGAGATAATTCTGGTTGAATCTGCCAAGGATGTAATTGTTGCTTTAAAAATGTCACAGAAGGAGCGGCAAGAATTGGCAAAGGCTGCAAGAAGAAGGGTTTTGAGAGAGCATACTTCTGAAAAACGGGCTCAGGAATTGATTGCTATTATAAAAGGAGTTTAAAGGAGTCCGGTTATATGGTTACAAACTGGGGCATAATACCATCTGCGGGTTGCGGGTCTAGAATTCAGCCTTTAGCCTTTTCAAAGGAGCTTCTTCCGGTGGGAAGCCTAATATCCAATGATATTGAACGCCCCAGGGCGGTGAGCGAATACCTGATAGAAAGAATGAAAATTGCTGGAGTATCAAATGTATGCATGGTAATTTCGCCGGCTAAAAGTGACATACTCAGATATTATGGAAATGGTACAGCAGGGATGCACTTTTGTTACACCATTCAACAAAATCCCGGTGGACTTTGTGATGCCATTTTTTGCGCTTTACCGCTTATAAAAAAGTCTGATCAGGTTATTGTGGGGCTTCCGGATACTATCTGGTTTCCGGCTGAGGGCCTTTTGGTTCTTCCAGATAATCAGTTTTCATTTTTGCTTTTTCCGGTAGACAAGCCTTATCTGTACGATGTAGTTGAGACAGATGATAATAATAAGGTAAAATACATACATGTAAAAAATCAACGGATTAAAGAGAGGTGGATATGGGGTGCTTTTAAAATGTCAGGTTCGGTTATGCACAATTTATACAGACTGTGGTGCTGTGATGGACGGGGTGATGAGTATTTTGGTACATTGGTAAATGCTTATCTGGACAATGGAGGGATTGCTTTTGGTTATAAGACTGGTAATGCTTATGTGGATGTCGGTACAATCGGGGGGTATCGTGATGCAATGCAGATGTTGGTAAATACTAAACAGAGTGCCATTAAGCATGAAAAATACGTTTGAACTGTTTGAGTGTTTATGTAAAAAAGATCACAAAGGTGCGACTAATATGCCTTCAGTCGTTCTTTTTTGTGCACATCCTGATGATGAGGTCTTGGGTTCAGCGTCGTTACTGCATTATTTAAAAGACAATCTGAGGGTAGTCACTGTTACTGATGGGGCACCTAAAAAGATGGATGATGCAGTAGCTGCAGGCTTTTGTTCTCGAGAGGCATATTCAAAAGCAAGATTTCAGGAACAGTTAAATGCTATGTACAGTGCTGGGATCACTGAGGCTCAGGTCCATCAATTGGGTTTTATCGATCAACAAGCATCTTTTCAGATGGGGGCGATTTGTCATAAAATACTGGAAATACTGCTAACCTGCAAGCCTGGGATTGTTCTTACTCATGCCTATGAGGGAGGGCATCCTGATCACGATACAACTGCATTTGCAGTCTGGGCATCGGTTGAAATGTTAAAAAAGCTCCAGGGTGATGCTCCAGAGGTGGTAGAGTTTGCATGCTATCATGGCAATGGAAGCTCTGAGATGGTGTATTACCAGTTTATTGACTATCCTCAGATTCCGATTTGGTCGATTCAACTTGATCAGGAGCAGATTGAAGCCAAAAAAAAACTTATTCAGTATTACTGCTCCCAGTGGAAGATCCTGGAAAAATTTCCAGTTGATGTAGAACGTTTTCGCAGGGCTCCTTCTTACGATTTTAAAAAACCTCCACACTCAGGCATATTACTTTACGAGTTTTATGATTGGGGAATGAGTGCTGGTAGTTGGAATCAGCTTGCCATAGAAACAATACATCTACTTAAGCTAAGAGAGGGGCATGAATAGCCGGACAATTCTGAGTGTGGCATATCCTTTTGCAAAAATTTCAGAAAAAACTGCTGGGGGAGCTGAGCAGATTTTGAAAACACTTGATCAGGCAATAACAATGTCTGGCAACAGGTCTATTGTGCTTGCTCAGAGGGGCTCTTTGGTAAGCGGAGAGATTATAGAATGTGATAGTGAATGTAATCGAATTGATGATTTTACCAAAACAAAAATATACAAAGAATATCTTTTTAAGTTAACCCACATCTTAAGAGAGAGAAAAATTGATCTTATTCATTTCCATGGATTGGATTTTGCGCAATATTTTCCATCAGCTCACTTTCCATCATTAGTTACATTGCACCTTCCCCTTGATTGGTATAAGGCTGGAAGTCTCTCTTTAGATGGTGTTAATTTCAATTGTGTCTCTCGTTTTCAACTTAATAAAAGCAGAGGAATGATAAAGGGAGTGGTTACTCTTATAGAAAATGGAGTGACTATTCCTGAGAAAATACAGCGCAGAGAAACTGGGGCATACACTTTGTCGATGGGTAGAATCTGCCCTGAGAAAGGTTTTCATCTAGCAATTGAAGCTTCCAGAAGGGCTAATGTTCCTTTTATTCTTGCTGGGAGAGTGTATCCTTATAATGAGCATATCGATTATTTCAAGAGTAAAATAAAACCAGCTATAGATAGTAAAGAATGTACATTTGTAGGTGAAGTGGGAAATGATGAAAAAAAGAGACTTTTAAGACGCGCTTCATGTCTTCTGGTACCTAGTCTTGTAGAGGAAACCAGCTCTCTTGTAGCTATGGAAGCGATGGCTTATGGAGTACCGGTTATTGCTTTTAGAGCCGGTGCTTTGAATGAATTAATAAGACATGCGGAAAATGGATATCTGGTTAACGATGAAAAAGAGATGGCTGAAGCGATTTCGAAGATTGAAAGGATTGATTCAGCCAGATGTTACAGCTTGGCCAAAGAAAATTATTCAGTCACCCGAATGACTTCCCAGTATTTGCAATTATATGAGAAAATTATCAGTGTTAAAAAATGAATTGTTTTTCTGATTCAGCGTTGAGAAAAAGGATTTCTTGTGAGAGTTGATACAGAGGAGATAGATGAATCTGGAGTGGAAAGAATTATTCCTGTTTGGACGGATCTTTGTAAGCGATGCAGCTTAACTACTCCGTTTCAGTTTCCACATTGGATTATGCCCTGGTGGAGAAATTTGGGTGGTGGAAGTTTAAAGGCGGTTATTTTTACTGATGGAGATTTGCTGGCAGGAATAGCCCTTTTTTTCATATTTGAAAATGAGAGTGGAAAAAAGAAACTTTATTTTGTTGGTACAGGGATAACCGATTATCTGGATATCATTGCATTACCTGGCTATGAAAAGGTAGTGTTTGATTCTTTAATGCAGTATCTAAATAACATCAGTTCACAATGGGATGAATGTGATCTGCAGGATATTCCTGAAAGCAGTATTCTTAATCAATACACATATCCTGAACTGTTTGTAGTAGAAAAAAGTGACTATAATATCTGCTCGCATCTTGAGTTGCCATCTACTCTGGACAGATTAAGAACAAGCTTACCTAAAAACCTAAGAAAAAATCTTTTACATGCAGCCAGGATGCTAAGCAGAAGTGGTGGATATCATCTGGAAGTTGCAGAGGAGAATAATGTTGAATCATTTCTCCAAAGATTGTTTAAATTGCACCAGGCCAGATGGTCGAGTAAAAAGCAGAAGGGAGTGCTTTACAGCAACACATTGAAGAAATTCCATATACAGGCAGCAATTGAGTTAATTAGAGATGGATTATTAAGAATATATGAAATGGAGTTCTGTCAAAAGCCGATTGCTACTTATTACACTCTTGCGCACAACAACAGGGTATATGCGTATCTGGGAGGATTTGACCCATCAATGGAGCAGTATAGTCCTGGTACATTATTGCTTTATCATATAGTTGAAGACTCTGTAAAAAAAAGGGTAGAGAGATTTGATTTTTTACGGGGAGATGAAGCATTCAAGAGTTACTGGAGACCTGTGTATTCAATTAATTATAGAATACAAATAAGAAAAAGGTATAGCAGATGACCACATTTGTGCTAATTCGTCATGGACATTGCGATCCTGTCGGGAGGTTTATAGCAGGAAGAAAAGGCGGAATAAAGCTTAGTGAAATCGGAAACAAACAAGTAAAGCAAATTGTTAGCCGCTTAAAAGGAATTGAAGTTGAGGCAATCTTTTCTAGCCCTCTTGAGAGGGCCATAGAGACAGCTTTACCTTTGGCAGAACAGAAAAAGCTCAAGCTTAACGTTGCAGAGGAGCTTATCGAAGTCGACTATGGAATGTGGACTGGCAAGTCATTTGAAGAACTTACGTTAGAGCCGTTGTGGTCGCTTTACAACACATTCAGAGGTAGAGTAAGGATTCCTGGTGGTGAAATGATACCTGAGGTGGTTTCGCGCATGAGTATTTTGATTGAGCGGTTAAGAAGAGCATATCATGGTACGGTAGTTTTGGTCAGTCATGGGGAACCAATTAAATCAGTCATTGCTCACTACGTCGGAATTCCTCTGGATTTTATTATACGTTTTGATGTTCAACCGGCATCTGTTTCAATGCTTGCTGTTGATGATTTTGGAGCGCGTTTGATGACATTTAACAATACTGTATGAGGGTAGGATTTTAATTCATGGTCGTATATCGAAATTACAAACAAAAAAAATCAATATCTCAGCAGATTGCCAGCATAGAAAAATTGGTAGATATGGCAATTCCAACCCAATCGGATTTTTATGATCTTGCAGTCAATCTACTTATTGAGTGTGGTGAATTGGAAACTGGAATTACCGATTATTACTGCAATAAAAAGGATATCATAAATCGACAAATTGAAGTCTGTCGCAGTATTTCGATGGAAGCTGGTGCTGTTATTTTTTCGTTGTGGTCAGAAGGTATGTTTCTGATTGACCGTTGGTTAAATATCAAGAATAGTATATCGTTTTTAAAACAGATGCAGCTTCCTGAGCAAGTTACATTAAATGTTCCAGAAGGATTTGTTTTTTATGGATTGTATCCTGAGCTTTATCTTGAGGCTACTTCTAAGTTTATAAAAGAGATGAAGCCGGAAAAAACACTGGTGTTGGGACTGCGAAGTATTGGAACGGTTTTATCTGCTTTAATTGGGGCTCACTTGCAAAGTTACGGGTGTAAGGTAAAAACCTTAACAGTAAGGCCGAGGGGAGATCCATTTAATCGTTATCTGATACTGGATGAGAAGATCAAGAGCATAATTAAGCAAAGCACTGGTTATTATATACTTGTTGCAGATGAAGGGCCCGGACTTAGTGGATCTTCAATTGGAGGAACACTGAGTGCATTAAGGCATTTAAATATTCCCAGCAATCGAACTGTGATTTTTCCTAGTTGGTTGCCATCAGGGGAGAGATTCATATCAGAAAGTGCCAGAGAACTCTGGAATGATCATAAAAAGTTTACCGGCAGTTTTGAAAACCAATGGATTTTAAGTGGCAGATTGGAAAGAAATCTGCATAAGAGATTAGTTTACGAGTTGTCCGCTGGTATGTGGAGGTCAAGGTTTGTACCAAATGCTTCCGATTATCCACCCGTGCATCCGCATCATGAAAGAAGAAAATATCTGTTATTTGACAGTTCAGAAGAGAGGAATAAATGTTGGATTGCTAAATTTGTTGGCTTAGGAAAATATGGTGCTATGAATGTCTCACGTGCCCGGAAGTTAGCTGAAACAGGGTTTACTCCTTTAATACATCAGTTGTCCAATGGGTTTGCAGTGATGAGTTTTATAGAGGGAAAAACATTAAAAGCATTAGATCTTGAAGAGTCATTGATAGATTTTGCAAAAAAATACCTGCTGTTTATACAAAAATCAATGAGTGCTTCTTTACAGGTCAGTTATGATCAGATGCTTGAGATGGTTTATACCAATATTAAGGAAGGGTTGGGAGAGAAGTGGTGCGGGTGTCTGGAGAAACTTGCTCCACATACTTCTTCATTGTATGAGGAAGCTGCAGTGGCGATTGATGGACACATGATGCCTCATGATTTTTTGAAAACCGGTACTGGATTTGTAAAGGTAGATCATATAGAGCACCATTGCGATCAGTTTTTTCATGGAGTTCAGAATATTTGCTGGGATATAGCGGGTTTTTGGGTGGAATTTGGATTGGATAAGAGAAAAAGAGACCATTTTCTGGAGAATTTCACTTCCATAGATCCTTTTGTGTTTCAGAGACAGCCTTTTTTCAACGTAGCATATCTGGCGTTTCGTCTGGGATATGTTACCTTGGCTTCTGATTCACTGAAGGGGGAGCCGGATGCTGAAAGGTTTGAAAAATTAAGAAAGCGATATTGCACGGTACTAAAAAATGAATTGTCAGAGCTTTGAAATTGACAACGCGGGGTAGGTTCTAATGAATAGTTTACAGAAAAAGATAGATTCTCTTGCTCCCTGGTTTCATAATCTTCATTTGCCTGATGGAACTCAGACTGCTCCAGGGCATTCGCTGGGAGATTTCCCTGCTTTCAAATGGAACCAGATCTGTGGCTTTCTGCCCCGAAATCTGAAAGGGTGGCGTGTACTGGACATTGGATGCAATGCCGGGTTTTACTCTTTTGAACTGGCCAGAATGGGAGCTTTGGTTACAGGAATCGATATCGATAGCCAATATCTTAGGCAGGCGAAATGGGCTCAGGGCAGATATGGCCTAAACGTTGATTTTAAAAAAATGCAGGTTTATGAGTTGGCAAATAGTATTCAGAAATATGATCTGGTTTGGTTCATGGGGGTTTTCTATCATCTACGTTATCCGTTTCTGGCATTAGATATTGTATCCAGGATAACTTCGAAATTGTTGGTTTTTCAGAGCATGACCTTGCGATCTCCGGAAAAGTTTAAAGGAAACCAGAACATTTCACTTTTTGATAGAGAAGAGATGAATCAGCGGGGATGGCCCAAAATGGCTTTTGTAGAACATTCACTGGAAAATGATCCTACAAATTGGTGGGTACCCAATCATAATGCGGTAATGGCCATGTTGCGCTCGACTGGTTTTGAGGTGATAGCGCGTCCTGGAGATGAGATTTATATTTGTAAAAAGAGAGAAGAAAAAGTGAATTCAAGGGATTTGCGGGAATTGGAATACAGGGCAGCTACAGGTAGGAGAAGGAGGGTTCAATGAAATCGGGGGGAAGTATGGCGTTAGTTAAGGGATAAGGAAACTGAAGTAATACGTGAGTTCCGGGAAACGTGCTGACATCTCTTTCCAGCTCAACAGTCGAGCCCACTGCGCCAGAAACACTTTGAAACAATTACACTGTGTGCTTTTGCCAGAACCCAGGGCATCTCTTCAAAGATAACTCCGCATGTGGCACACGACACGCGGCGGTGCCGGTATCTTAAAAAACTCAAATATTGCATAATAGAACAACCTTAAATACCCTTTTGGGTAATTGGTCGTACCACGGTGTGATTTTTTTCTGCACCAGGAGCAGCAGCTCGCAACTGTTGAGCGGCAGCATATCCACAAAGATCCTTCCTGTTACGGAAAAGTTGCCAAGAAAAATGTTGAGAGAGCAGTTTTTGGATGCTTTTATTAATTTATTGAAAATAGATTTTTGGATAAGAGTGTTCAATATAGTACCAAAAAGCAAGCATAAAAATGAATAAAATTAAAGCTGAAAAGATCTTTCAAGCGGCTCTGAATGCAGTTAATCCTTATAATGCTGTTATCAATAATGTAAAAATTAAAGGATCAACTCTTGTTGTAGGGGATGCAAAATTCCCTTCAGCTTCATTTGATCTGAGCTGTTTTAAACAGATTAACATAGTCGGTTGTGGTAAAGCGGTTTGGCCTATGAGCCTGGCGATTGAGAAAATTGCAGGTGAAAAAATTGACAGAGGTCTGGCAGTCACAAAGTATAACTATGTGTCTACTCCTTATCCGTCAGCAATTGAGATCCGTGAAGCCAGCCATCCATTTCCTGATCAGTCCGGTTATGATGCTACAGCTCAGACTATAAAAATCCTGGAATCATCCGGAAAAGATGATCTTCTTATTGCTCTTATTTCGGGTGGCGGATCGAGTCTGTGGGCTTTGCCAGTTTTACCGGTAAGTCTGGAAGAGTTCAGGGAAACCACCCGTGAACTGATCGGATGTGGAGCGGAAATTAAAGAGATCAACTGTGTCAGAAAGCATCTTTCAGCAATATCCGGAGGATTTGCAGCAATTAAGGCACATCCTGCGAAGGTTATTGTATTGGTAATATCCGATGTAATTGGAGATCATCTTGACACGATCGGGTCTGGCCCTTTCTTTCCAGACGAAACAACCTTTGAAGATGCTTTAAGAGTTCTTAAAAAGTATGATTTATACGGTAAGATACCAGCGACTGTAAAAACGTACCTAGAACAGGGTTACCTGGGTTTACAGCCTGAAACTCCTAAAAGAGATTCGATTTATTTTAATAACATATTTCATAAGATAATTGCATCCAACAAGAGCGCTCTTGATGCTGCGAAAAGATGTGCAGAAGAGCTTGGATTTTTCACTGTGGTTATTGAAGAGCCTACCTGTGGAGAAGCAAGAGAAGCTGCCTGTATTTTTTGTGATAAAGTAAAAGAGATAAGGCAAAGAGCAAATTTAGAAAAACTGTGTATTATTGCAGGAGGGGAAACGACTGTAACAATGGGAAGTGAATCTGGTGTGGGCGGAAGAAATCAGGAATTTGCCCTCGCAGCAGCACTGGAGATAGAGGGAATGGAGGAAATAACTATCCTTAGCTGCGGTACCGATGGTACTGATGGACCAACCGATGCCAACGGTGCGATTGTGGATGGAAATACAGCGGAGTTATGTATGAAAGCGGGACTTTATTTAACTGAAGCTCTTAAAAAGCATGACAGTTATACTCTGTTCAGCAATAGCGGAAATCTGGTAAAGACAGCACCCACCTATACCAATGTTATGGATTTGCAGATAGCCATTATTGAGAAACAGGGCTGTCCTGACTGATCTTGTCCTGTGATAGCACATAAGATCTGGTATTTCAGCTTTAGCATATCTGAGAGTTTTTTTTGATATTGCCTATTCCGCGGAGAACTCCAAAACAAGTCACCTAAGAGTTTTGGAGTTCAGGAACAAATGTTGCAGCATAAAATGAACATGGAAAAAAAAAGAGGGGGATTCTATGCATCTACCAATTTCGTATCATCAACGAAATCGTAATAACGAGAAGACGTGGCTGCAGGCTTGGACGCGGGCTGTTGATTTAATGGAAAATCCATCCAGCCATAGTTCCTTATTGAGTTTCTATCCACCTGTTATTGTAAATGAAAATGAAAAAGAAGTGCTGGTGATTGCAGAGATTCCGGGTATGTGCAGTAAGGATATAAATTTGAGTGTTCAAGATGGGGTTTTATCCATCTCTGGTGAAAAAAAAGAAGAAAGTATGGAGGGAGAGGTATATAAGGAGACAAATTATGGATATTTTTCCAGAGAAATTCCGTTGGGAAAAAATTTAAAATGGGACCTGGCAAAAGCTCAATGTCAGAATGGCTTGTTAACAGTAAGAATTCCCAAAAAAGAGGGAAAAGTTTCCAAAGTAAGAATAAAGATTGAATAAAAAAAAACAGATTCGGATTTTGCTGAGGCACTGGGGGGCAGAGCCTGCAAGTTCGTTTAGCTTGTTCTCCGGTGGGATCTAATAGCCGTTCTTCTGTATCCCTTGTGTATAAGCAGTGAAAGCTGCTTGTACGGTTCAGTGTGAGAGGGTTGGCAAGTAACGGCTCCAGTTCTACTCGACAGCTAAGGGCTGCAAAAATCATTTCATTTGCGTTGGCAGGACGAATTGAATATTTCTGCCTGTTACCCAGGCCTTTTATAATATTTCATGGCCTCTGGCAACAATTTCTTAATTTCCTCGATTCGGTTTTCCTCAGCGGGGTGGGTGCTAAGAAACTCCGGAGGTTGCTGCCCTTTTTGAATTTCCATCATCCTTTCAAGAAAACCGATAGCTTCTTCAGGATTATAACCCGCCATGGCCATAAAGATCAATCCTAGACGATCCGCTTCCTCCTCGTGGATTCTGCTGTATGGAAGAAGTATTCCTACCTGAGCACCTAAACCGTAAGCGGCAAGGGCAAGCTGACGGGTCTTCTGAGGTTGTTTTTGCAAAGCTTCCGACAGAATCATTCCACCCAGTTCTGCCAGTAATAGCTGACTCAATCTTTCGTTGGCATGATTGGCAACCGAATGCGCTGCTTCATGTCCAACAACAAACGCTAATCCTGCTGCATTGCTGGTTACCGGAAGTATAGGACTCATAATCGCCACCTTACCGCCAGGCATGGCAAATGCATTTATCGCCGTGTCTTTTATCAAATTGAATTCCCAACGGTATAGCTGAAGTTTTTCGGGATTATCCTTATAGTACTGCTCAACAGCGTTTTGAATATTACCACCAACACTCTCGACCAACTCCGCACCTTCGGTGCCGGTGATTACTTCGTGTGAATTTAAATATTCCTGATATTGTTCGAAACTGAGTTTAAAAAGTTCCTCTTCGGAGACCAGATTCAGTTGTCTTCTGCCGGTTTCTGGTGTCGGTTGGCAAAGGGATAAAAGCAATATTAATGGAAAAAGAGCACTGTTTTTTTTCATATCCCCCTCTTTTCTTTTATTAAAAATAGGGAAAACAAAATATGTGCCAAGCGAAGATGTTTGTTTGCTTGTGGACTGGTATATTTACTTTAGAAAATTACTTACTACATCAATTCTGCTGCAATAATCATAAACAGGGCAACGATTGCAGAATGGGTTTTTTGGGCGGCATAAATTCTGACCAAATGAAACAAAGTATGAATTAAAGGTAGTCCAATACTTTACAGGCAGCCATTCCCTTAACTTCATCTCCGTTTCCAGTGGTGTCGAAGTCTTCAGATACCCCAGACGATTAAAAATTCTATGTACGTGAATATCCACGCACACTGCAGGCTTATTAAAAGCAACTGCAACCACTAGATTAGCAGTTTTTCTTCCCACTCCAGGTAATTGCACCAGCTCCTCGACACTGGAAGGAATCTGGCCTGCAAATAGCTCATTAAGAACCTGGGGTAGTTTTTTAAGGTTTTTCGCTTTCTCACGAAAAAATCCTACTGGAAAAATCAGTGATTCGATGTCTTTAATACTGAGAGAATCAAGGTCTGCTGGAGTTGATACTCTTTGAAACAGGCGTTTTGCAGCTAATGCGGTGGTTTCATCTTTGGTCCGTGCACTCATGATTGTAGTAAGAAGCACCTTAAATGGATCTTTAGTCTGAGCTTCGATCAGATCCACAACCGGCATTCGATGCTTGTGAAATTCCTGCTTAAGAATCTCATAGACTTTTTCTATTTCACTGCTTTTTTGTATCATGGGTAAGTAAATGGATCCAGAAGAAATTAACGATGCATTTCAGTAGCATGAGTTCTTGGTTGTTAAAAATCACTTTCAAAGGGAAAATGAAAAGCAACTAGCTTTTCCCCGAAAATTGTCTGTAAAGAGAAATGCTTATCTCAAATCTGTTCGAAAGAAAAGACAAGTCGCCTTTGTCTTCAATACTACCGCTAATATTACTTTTTTGAAGCCTATTTCCTTTATTATAAAAATAGTCAAACCAGTTTAATGTATAACACAGGCTTATCTCTGCTACTCCGTTTGAGGAGAGGCGGCGGATTGCAGAAACTCCGGTTTTAAAAGTAAATGTAGTGCCAATAGCACTCAGATTTTTGCTACTTTCTCTGATGCTGTTTTCGACTTGTTGCATTCTAAGGTCTTCGGATTTGTTATCAATATCCATTATGCTTTTCAAATACAAAACAGGTGAAATACCAAGACCAATAAAAAAGTAGCTTTTCTCGATTGATTCGATTGAAAAATACTGAGGCGATATCTTTAATCCGTAATTTACTTCCAGAGCAGCAGAGTGAAGAAAAAGCTTCTGTTTCATATCGATTCGCCGGTTTAAGGTATCATCTGCCGCAAACACGATGGACTTCTGATTCTTATAAATAAGTGAATAGATAAGAGATGCTCTAAAGATGCTCTTATCTTTGATCCTAGATATTGACAATTTTAAAGGAAAGGTCATATTGTAAACACTTGGGTGTTCTTTTATCCTGAATGCAAGCATTGAAGTATCTGCTATCTGTAATGAGTCCGGCAGGGATGTATCGGCAGTTACGTTAAATGAATTTTCATTAAGACCTAGTTTTGTTAATGAATCAGGGAGTGAACTATTCCATAACGGAAGCAGTGGCAGATTGCCCAGTGTTACTCCTGCACCAAATCCCAAAAAAAGGCCATTTGATGGTCTGATGGAGTCTGGTGGTGGAATCTCCGGATTTAAAGGGACTTCTTCCGATTGTTCAGATATTGAGTCCGGTATTTGAATTAAACTGTCAGATAATTCAGATGTGTCTGCAGACGTAAAAGAAGAATCTGAGAGTAGGTTGGTTTCGGGAATTGAATCAATCCTTTTATCTGGAATGCTCTCAGCAACAGATGCTGCTACAAGTATCATTAGGAGAACAGTAAATTTAATCCAAACATAATTCATAATGATGCACAATCCTGTAATTTATTGGCCGTGGATTCAAGGGCAATGAGAGTGTAATCATCTTCATAAGTATAACTTTTAAGTTTCGTCTGGATGGTAGAGATTACCTTACCAAAAGGATGGCTTCTGCATTCTATCAACATTTCAATGAAACGGTCATACCCCAGAAGAGAGTCGTCACTGCTGTTGGATTCAAGTACTTCATAGATTCCATCAGTAAATATATAAAAACGGTCGCCTTTTTCGAAACTTATTGTCTGATGCTCAAAATGAATATCGGAAATAAGGCCGATGAATGTACCTGTAGTTTTAAGTGGAATAACCGATCCGTCTTTTTTGATGAGTACAGGTATGGGGTGACCGGCTCTGCTAAAAGTGAGTGTGTTGTTTTTCAGATCAAATATTCCCCAAAAACAGGTAAGATAATGCCCTGTGTGAATGTTATTAAGAAGATCGTTATTTATACAGGAGAGAAGATCGCATACAGGCATCTCGCTTTTACTGTGGTTATACAGAGACATCTTGGAAATAGTGGCTACAAATGCAGCAGCCAGCCCGTGACCAGATGCATCACCTACAAAAACTCCTAATCGGCTAGGGGAAAAGCGAATAAAATCATATATATCACCACCGACATCGGTTATAGGGTGATAGGTAAGAGCTATTTTGAGACCGCTAACAGATGGCGCATGCTTTGGAAGAATGCTTTGCTGGATAAGCCTGGCAAGACGAAGCTCCTCTCTTATGTTCTGTTGAGCAGCTTTAAGATTTTTCATGGTTCCGGCAAGGGTGCGGTTTTTTTTCTCCAGATTATTTTTTAACTCTTCTAAAATCGAAATATCTCTGATGTGCTCGATTACACAGGAGTGTTCATTGTCTATTGAAAAACGAATTGGCGAAAAACTGATTGAGATTGCGCCTGAGCCGCAAGGATGTGCTGTTCGTTCTATCTTTTGAATCGTTTTGGAGCCTATCGATTTTTTCAGTAAACAGCCTTCGCAGGGGCTGACTCTTTTTCGCAGAAGAGCAAAACATTTCTGCCCGATTACATCTGAAAATTCTTTGGATAGCAGATTAATATAGGCTTTGTTAGTGCGTCTAATTACATATTCATCGGTAATGACAGCCAGCGGATCCTCAATACCATCAAACATCTCCTGAAGATCTGTCTTACTTTTATAGATCAGATGAACCGGGTATCTGCGGTAAAAAAAAAATAAAACACCTGGCAGGATTACCAGAAAAGAACCAATTAAAACATACAGCCCCGCCTGGTTCATAAAGACTGTTCCTTTAGTTTTGTCTGTGCAGATGATAAACGCAGATACTGGGGAAGGATATCGTGATGTTTTCTCCATAAATTCGATTCGTCAAGAGTCTGAGAACCACATGAGGCGCAGAAAAAGCCTCTTTGCACAGGGAATTTTTCAACAGGATAACAAGCCGGGTGTTGTTTAAGGAAATTAAAAGCCGTGCTTCGGGCATAACCCATTGTATCTGTGATGATTATGTCGTCAGGTTTCACTAAGTCCCTGAAGTCATCTATACTGCAAACTGAATCATCGGTCAGTCTGATAAGTTTTTCCTGGCTGAACCGAAAAGATGCGAGAAATACTTCGCTATTTCTAGCGTCTATTGCAGTTAGAATTCTGGCAGATGATCTTTGAGCCGCATAAGCCATTACTTCGAGCGATGAGACCGGTAAAATGAGCGCATCTGGTTTACCGAAACAAAATCCTTTGGCAAAGGCCAGACCGATCCTCAAACCGGTGAAGGAACCGGGACCGATGGTTACTGCCAGGTGGTTGATTTCAGATGGATCAACCTTATTTATCCTTAGAAGCATATCGACTGTATGTGCTATGTGTTCGGCGTGCGAATTCCTGATGAAACGGGAGTAGGAGGCTATTGCAGTATCGCCTTTGAAAAGACCTGCTCCCAGATCAACAGATGATGTGTCTATTCCCAGAATCCAGCTCATAAGACACCTGTTTTTTTTCTGGAAAGAGATGATTGGATTAATTTGTCAAGCAGTTGGGAATAACTTCCACCTGCAGCTATGAATGCTTTTGGCAGAAGAGAGTTGCGTGTGAAACCCGGAAGGGTATTTGTTTCAAGCACAAAAAGCTTGTCATCACTATAAATTATATCAGTTCTGGAAACACCGCTACAGCCTAGAATGTTATGTGCAGTCAAGGCTGCCACCCTAACTCTCTCAAGTAATTCTTCAGGGTAGGGAGCTGGAACAATCTCTTCAGAACCGCCATCTGTATACTTGGCAGTATAATCAAAAAACGATGTCTTCGGCCGTATCTCAATTGGGGGTAAGGCGGTAAGAGTACCATCAGGCTCTTCAATTACTGCACAGGTAAATTCAATTCCACTTACTAATGTTTCGATGAGAATGTTAGATGAACACTGCTTAAGTTCATTAAGCATCCTTGAAAGTGATTCTACTGAGTCAGCTCTTCCCATAAGGCGGCTGGAACCGGATTGGGGAGCTTTGACAAAGCATGGAAAGCTATGTTTTGAGGAGATTTCAGCCACGGTTGTCTGAGAATAATTTTTACCGAAAATGGAAAAGGGAGGAACAGTAAGTCCATTTTGAATATAAATGAACTTGGACAAAATCTTATCCATGGCAACAGCACTTGCAGTTACACCTGATCCGGTATATGCTAAATCCATGGCCTCCAGTGCGCCCTGAATCGTCCCATCCTCACCGAATGTACCATGTAAAGCTCCAAGAAAAACGACCCCACAGCCATCCCATACTGCTTTGGAATCTGCTAAATGAAACGGCCCCTTATAGTTTGACAGGTTTATCAGCTCGTGAAAGGGAAGAGTATGCTCTGGAATGTCACGAAAGAAAAACTCCTTTGACTTGCTGACAAAGACAGCTCTGATGCTATACTTGGACCGATCCAAATTAGTAATTACTCCATATGCGGAATTTAGCGACACTTCATGTTCGGTGGAGGGGCCTCCCATTAATACATTGACCCGCAAGGTCATCTCTGTGCTTCCTTTATTTTCTGGTTTATAACCTCGACTATCGATGACGCAGCAACTCGAGACTGTGCCCGAGTATCTCTTTCACGGATAGTAACAGTGTCATCCTGCATTGATTGACTATCAACTGTGACGCAGAAAGGTGTACCAGCTTCATCCTGACGGGCATACCTGCGTCCGATAGCCGAATTGTGATCGTAAAATGATTTGATAGAATTGTCAAGCAGATCGTTGAATATCTTTTCTGATTTTTCCGGCATTCCATCTCTTTTCACAAGTGGAAGAACAGCAACCTTGATAGGAGCTAAGGATGGATGCAGATGCAAGACTGTGCGGGCATCTTTACCTTCACCCTCAACCGAATAGGAATCGACAAGAAAAGCCAGTGTCGCTCTGTCAGCTCCTGCTGCTGGCTCTATAACATAGGGGAAGTAGTGCTGCTTTGATTCCTCATCAAAATAAGCAAGGCTCTTGCCGCTGAATTCAGAGTGCCTTTTCAAATCAAAATCAGTTCTGTTGGCTACACCTTCCAGTTCGCTCCATCCAAAGGGGAATTTATATTCAACATCTGCACATGCTTTTGCATAATGTGCCAGTTCGTCTTTCTGATGCTCACGCATACGCAGTTTTTCTGCTTTTATCCCATGATCTATGTACCACTGGTGTCTGGCATCTTTCCAGTATTCATACCACTTGTCATCTTCTGAAGGTGGCACGAAGAATTCCATCTCCATCTGTTCAAATTCGCGGGTTCTGTAGGTAAAATTTCCAGGAGTGATTTCGTTGCGGAAGCTTTTTCCTACCTGGGCGATGCCAAATGGGGGTTTGAGCCTTGCAGCAGTCTGTACATTGAGAAAGTTTACAAATATACCCTGGGCTGTTTCAGGGCGCATAAATACAGTAGCAGACTGGTCCTCAATTGGGCCCATGAATGTTTTGAACATGAGATTGAACTTGCGGACCTCTGTAAACTGTCCACCGCATTTGGGGCACTTTTCAAGACTTTCCAGATGATCTGCACGGAAACGTTCCTTGCAGACTTTGCAGTCCACAAGCGGATCTGTAAAACCGGAAAGATGTCCTGAGGCTTCCCACACTTTGGGGTGCATAAGAATAGAGGCATCGATACCTACAATGTCTTGTCTTCTGGTAACCATTGAACGCCACCAGGCCTCTTTTACGTTGCGTTTGAGCTCAACACCCAGGGGGCCGTAGTCCCAGCAACTGTTAAGGCCACCATAGATTTCGCTGGATTGAAAAATGAAGCCTCTTCGCTTGCAGAGGCTGACAATTGTACTCATTAAATCCGGACTTGGCGATGACATTAATTTCCTCCAGAAATATTTAAAAATTTATGTATTATTCTTTTAATATTATTTTGCGTTTAGATTATTCCTGCTGCTTTAAGGTTTTTCGACATGCGCTCCTTTACAGGAATATTACCTGTCCTGAAATCAGAACCGGTGATCATCTCGTAAAGAGTCATGTAGCGGGATGAAAGCTCCACTACCAGGTCGTCGGGTGCTTTAGGAAGAACTGCATCTTTGTAGGGATCGCTGTGTGCTTTAAACCATAAGCGAAGGAATTCCTTGTCGATATTTTCCGGTTCTTTGTTTTCTGCAAAGCGACTAAGATAACTCTCCTTTAGCCAGTATCGTGATGAATCGGGAGTATGGATCTCGTCTATCAGCACAATGTCTCCTTTTTCATCTGTTCCCAGTTCGTATTTTGTGTCTACCAGGATCAGTCCATTGGAATCAGCTATCCTGCTGCCTTCCTCAAAAAGGGCGAAAACGATTGATTGAAGCTTACTCCAGGTCTTCTCGTCGATTATATTTCTGCTTATTATTTGTTCTGCAGAGATCGGTTCATCATGTGCATCACTTTTTGTAGTGGGAGTGAGAATCGGTTTGTCAAATTTCTGATTCTTTATCATCCCTTGCTTAAGAATATTGCCGCAGATATCTCTTACGCCTTTTGAATAAAGTGCCCAGGCAGATGTGTCGGTCGAACCGGTAAGGTAACCTCTTACTACGAATTCAACGGGAAACACCTTGCATTTGGTAGCAAGTGTTATGTTGGGATCTGGAATGGAAATGACATGATTTTTTACTATATGTGAACTGTTTTTAAACCAGAACTCACTTACCTGATTTAACACCTGGCCTTTAAAGGGAATATTTGCCAGAACCCGGTCGAAAGCGCTTTGACGGTCGGTAGTGATGAGAAGGAGTTTATCACCCAGGTCATAAGTATCCCGAACTTTTCCCTTCTTCATTCCAGCAATATTTAAGAATGAGGTATCATCCAGGCAGCTATCCAATTGTTCTTTAATTATTTCTTTGCTGATCATTACAAAATCGCTTATTGAGGCTAACCCAGGGCTTTAAATAAAAGACTCTGGATAATTAATAGTTATTGAGTCTTATAAAATAATAAGCGGCTGAACTATAAATCTAAAGTTATGTAAGCTGTCTGCAGCGCCAGTGTGGTTTTCTGATTTTTAATGTTATCTGATACCATCGCTCAATCATTACGTTTTGATCCAATTATTGTTATGAGTAGAAAATGATCCTTTTGATGCATTGAAAAGGTCTGGAATTTGCGTTTTTTAATTTTCTGGAATAAAAAAAGGATAACAATATTATTCATTGCCTGCAATTGCAGCAATAACTATTTTTTTTCGAATTATCCACAAATCTGAAACTGAAGTTGGATATAATGATTATTGCTATTGATGGTCCTGCAGGATCTGGAAAGAGCTCTACTGCAAGAGCGGTTGCTGCGCGTCTGGGTATTACCTACCTGGATACAGGGGCCATGTATAGAGTTATCACTCTCAAAAGCCTTCGTTTGGGCATTTCCCCCCAAGATATTGATGCTCTGGCAAAACTTACTTCACAGACTGTCATCACCTTCACTGGCGTACCTCCCGAAAGCCGTATCTGGATGGACGGTGAGGATGTATCAGAGCAGATCCGAAGCGATGAGGTTACCAGAAATGTTTCCGATTACTGTGCTCCTTCGGTGGTAAGGGAATCTCTGGTGAAACAGCAAAGGGATATTGGGAAAAGAAATTCTGTGGTGTGTGAGGGCAGAGATATTTCTACAGTAGTATTTCCTGATGCTGACTTAAAGATTTACATGGTTGCATCAGTTGAGGAGCGTGCGCGCAGAAGGCAGAAGGATTTTGAGGCACTGGGAGTTCAAAAGTCCATCGATGAGCTCAAAGAGGAGATTTCAGTACGCGATCACAAAGATTCCACCAGAAAAAACAGCCCTTTGCAGAAAGCTGCTGGTGCTGAAGAACTGGATACTACAGGTATGACGCTGGAATCTCAGATAGAATACATTGTAAATAAAGCCACAGCATTGATTCAGTCAAAGGATGCTGTAGCCAAGTAAATAGCAGGTTGTCATTTCCGGGCCCATAGCTTTAAAATCCAGGACCAGAATAGACAAAATTACATTTAACCTTAACCCCAATTTACAGGAGTAACTTTTAACATGTCAGATGCACAGAACGAAATGAAGCCACTTACAGGCTATGATGCGTCAGGACAGACAGTTGATCTGGCCGAATTCGAAGAAAGCTTTTACAAACCAGGTCAGGTCCAGGAAATCCTAAAAGATTACGACAAATCACTCGAAGGTATCGAGGAAGGCCAGGTTGTTCGCGGCAAGATTTTGCGCATAACCGATAAGGAAGTGATTGTTGATGTTAATTTCAAGTCAGAGGGGATTATCCCCATTTCTGAATTCAAAAATGTTCATGAATTCAATCCTGGCGATGAGATAGATGTATTCCTCGAACAGGTAGAAGACAGTGAAGGGCAAATTATCCTGTCAAAATCCAGAGCTGACTTTCTGAAGGTCTGGGATCGTATATATAAATCTTACGAAGATCAGGAAACGGTAGAGGGACGACTCGTCCGTCGAATTAAAGGCGGCGTGGTGGTTGATCTTTTTGGTGTAGATGCTTTTCTTCCAGGCTCTCAGATCGATCTGCGTCAGATTCCGGACATGGATGCAATCATCGGTCAATCCTTCAAGTTCCGCGTTATCAAAGTAAATAAAGCCAGAAGAAACATAGTGGTCTCACGCAGAGTTATTCTGGAAGAAGACCGTTTTGCAATGAGAGAAAAAATTCTGGCTGAACTGGAAAAAAGTCAGATTCGGGAAGGAACCGTCAAAAATATCACCGATTTCGGTGCTTTTATCGATCTGGGTGGTGTCGATGGCCTTCTGCATATTACCGACATGTCATGGGGAAGAGTAAATCATCCCTCCGAAATAGTGGCTATTGGAGATAAGCTTAAAGTCAAAGTGCTCGATTTTAACGAAAACAAGGAAAGAATTTCCCTTGGCCTCAAACAGCTCAGTGAGCATCCTTGGAAAGGAATCGAAGAGAAATTCCCTGAGGGTGCCAGAGTTCGAGGAAAGATCGTTTCCATCACCGATTATGGTGCATTTATGGAACTTGAAAAAGGTATAGAAGGACTTATCCATATCTCTGAAATGTCCTGGACTCAACACATAAAGCATCCATCAAAGATCGTGGGGATCGGAGACATTGTTGAGGCTGTTGTATTAAAGATAGACAAAGAAAATCAGAAGATCTCTCTTGGATTTAAGCAGCTTGAGCCGGATCCATGGGAAAAGGTGCCTCAGGAGTTTCCGGTAGACACCATCGTGAAAGGTAAAGTACGGAACATCGCTGCTTTTGGTGCATTTGTCGAACTTAAGGAAGGTGTTGATGGTTTAATTCATATCTCTGATATGTCTTGGACCAAAAAGGTTAATCATCCGGGTGAAATGCTCAAAAAAGGTGATACGGTTGAGGTGAAAGTGCTTGATATCGATCTGGAGAAGCGTCGTATATCTCTAGGAATAAAGCAGCTTTCTGAAGATCCCTGGGAAGATCTGGCTAAAGATTTCGCTGTAGGAACAGAGATTGAAGAAGCCGAAGTGGCAAGGATTCTGGACCGTGGTCTTGTTGTCAATCTATCCAATGAAATTGAAGGATTTATTCCACTCAACCAACTCGGTCAGGAAGTCAATCAACCATCCCGCATCTACAAAGTTGGAGATAAAACTCCCGGTAAAGTGATTGAGTTCGATTTGGAAGGAAGAAAAATCGTTCTGAGTATAAGCGAGTATTTTAAAGAAAAAGATGAAAATCTATTCACTGAATATCTCGCTAAATATCCGGTTAAACCTGCAGAAACAAAACCTGCAAAAGGTAAAGCCAAGAAGGCTGAAGAGGGTGATGTTGCGTCCTCAGAAGAGAATGTGGAATCAATAGAATCCTCTGTAGCAAAAGAATCTTCTGAAGTAACAGAACCTTCTGTAACACCAGAACCTTCTGTAGCAAAAGAACCTTCTGAACAAACTAAATCTCCGGAATCTTCCGATTCTTCTGAGAAAACAGAATAAGACTGTTTCAGTAAATTGTTTTAATTTTTGAAATAAGGGGCGATTTCGTAAAAGAAATTGCCCCTTGTGATTTATTACAAATAAGATCCGACTCCGTATTGTACATATCCGTTTTGGAGAAGCGACTTATGAACACTATCGCGCCCGACCTCTCTTTGTCTGCCTTTTCTCGTGTATGTTTATTTTTTGGGATATTAATCCAGTAAATAACAATAAACTTATTAAAGCAAACGGAAAGAATGTAAAACTTGGATGAGGTAAATAAACAATTCTTTGGGATAGATCTCCAAGGTGCAGGAAGTGTTGAGGTCGCAGGAAGTTCAGATAGTGTACATGTTGTTATAAATGGAATGAATGGGCACAGTCCTGTGGCATGCAGAAAAATATCTGTTTATTAAGATCAATGGTGATGGAAAAATTATAAAGGTAGTCCGCGATTTGAACAGAATGTAAGTGGATAGATTTCAATCACTAAGCTGGGTTAAGGTACCGGGATTCTTTAATCGTAGTCGTTATCGTTATTGGCTTTTAAATTCGACATCGATATTGAATAGAACAACGATGTCGAATTTGTAGTTGTTATCATTATCGCAATCGTCTCTTTTCCTTGTTTTAATTCGATATCGATATCAGCCACGACAACGATATCGAATGTCAGAGACTCTCAATAGCTACCACTTTTCTTTGCATCATTCATCGCAATTAATCATATTGTAGTTCCTTAAAAAATTAAATTTGAAAGAGGATGTATATGAAACTAATGCCGGTTGCCAGGGCATTAATCAGTGTTTCTGATAAAACAGGTGTAGTTGAATTTGCTCAGAAACTCTCTGAGCTTGGAATTGAAATACTTTCTACAGGGGGTACTTCCAAAACCCTTAATGACAACAATATACCGGTTAAATCCGTTGATTCTTACACCGGGCACCCGGAAATAATGGACGGAAGGGTGAAGACTCTTCATCCCAGGGTTCATGGTGGTATTCTGGCGGTACGGGACAATCCTGTTCATAGGGAGCAGATGGACAAAAACGGGATAAAACCGATTGATCTGGTAGTGGTTAATCTTTATCCATTTCAGAAAACTGTGGCAAAGTCGGATGTTAGTATCGAAGATGCTATTGAGAATATCGATATCGGTGGTCCCACAATGGTCCGAAGCTCCGCTAAAAATCATGCATACGTAACAATCGTAGTAGACCCTTTCGATTACAATCTGATTCTGGATGAATTAATTAAAGCCGGAGGAGTATCCTTTGAAACGCGTAAGAGACTTGCGGTTAAGGCTTTCCGCCACACCGCAGATTATGATGCGGCTATCGATAAGTTCCTCTCCAGGGTCTATTTGGAAGAAGACATCCTTCGATTATCTTATAACAAAGGTGAGAAGTTGATCGCTGGTGAAAATTCTCATCAGAACGCTGTATTCTATAAAAATCTAAATGTTAATGAAAGCTCAGTTTCACGGGCTATTCAAATATACGGAAAAGAGCTCAGTTACAATGATATCGCTGGAGCCGATAAAGCATTGGAATCTATCAAAGAGGTTGCAGATTTTCCTGCAGTAGCCGTAATAAAAAAGAATAGCCTGTCTGCATTTGTTACTGCAGCAGATTTGGAAAAGGCACTGGATGTGGTATTGAGCGATGAATCTGCATCAGAGATTGGTAGTATTATTGCATTTTCCAGGACTTTCGGTATCGAAACTGCTAAGCTGCTACAAGAAAAACCTGTGGAGGTGGCTATTGCTCCGGATTTTACCCCTGATGCCATAGAATATTTAAAAAACAAGGGTTCTGCAATAAAGCTTTTGGCAGTTGGAGAATTGAAATGTGGTATTGCAGTAGAAACTGAGAGTATGAGCCAGGTTACAGGAGGGTTGTTGTGCCAGTCCCGGGATATAGGTATCTTTCAGGAATGTGAATCAGTAACCAGGAAAGCTTTTCCCAAAGAAAAAGAAAAACTGGCTTATTTTTCCATGGTTGCGGCAAAGCATACCAAATCAAATGCTATCGTTCTGGCACAGGAATACGAATCCGGTCATTTTAAAGTGACAGGTGTGGGTTCTGCCCAACCCGATCCGAAAGTTGCTTTAAAATTGCTGGCTTTTCCTCAGACCTTGGAAACTCTCAAAAAGTGGTATCTGAGTCTGGGAAAGAAGTTGCCTGAAAACGAAACTTTTCCGGAAATAGCTGAAATGGTTATGGTATCAGATCTGGCTTTATCCTCAAAGGACATGATCACTGAAGTTTATAATGCCGGCATACGGCATATTGTACAACCTGGGGGGACTAAATTTGATAAGGAGATCATCGAAATCTGTGACAGGCTTGGTCTCAGCATGCTTTTGGGTGGAATGGGTCATTCTTCGTTCTGATTTCTAAGCAAAGGTATTTGTATCAAGAACTTCGTAGTAACATTAAAATTATAAATTTATAATGAACATTGTTTTGCATACCAGATGTAAAATATTGTAAGTGAAATGGTAAAGGAAAACACGCTTTTATGGCAAAACACTTAGTAATCGTTGAGTCACCGGCAAAGTGCAAGACTATATCCAAATATTTGGGGAAAGAATATACTGTCAGGGCTACTATGGGACATGTCATCGATTTGCCTGAAAAGGAGCTCGGTGTTGATATTGAGAAGGATTTTCAACCAAAGTATACTCCTTCAAAAGGCAAGCGTAAGGTGTTGCGTGAATTAAAGAATGAGGCGACGAAAGCGGAGAATGTGTTTCTGGCACCTGACCCTGACCGTGAAGGTGAGGCTATTGCCTGGCATGTGGCAGAAACAATAAAAACTGAAAATGCCAGTATAAAAAGGGTCATGTTTAATGAAATAACCAAGCGGGCGGTACTGGCTGCCTTTGAGCAGCCTAAAGAAATCGACATGAATAAGGTCAATGCCCAGCAGGCCAGAAGGATTCTTGACCGTATAGTGGGGTATCAGGTTTCGCCAATACTGTGGCGGACAGTTTTTAAAGGGTTGAGTGCCGGAAGAGTGCAGTCGGTTGCATTGCGCCTGATATGCGAGCGTGAAGAGTTAATCAGAGCGTTTGTGCAGAAAGAATACTGGTCGATTCAGGGGCTCTTTGGGTATGATAAATCTCAGTTTTCTGCCAAACTTTTTTCTGTTGATGGATTCAAAGGGGATCAGGATAATCCTCTTATTCCAGATGGGACATCCGCAAAAAGAATTATAGACCGGCTAAAGGGAAAGAACTTTACAGTTATTGATGTTGTCAGGTCAGAAAAACAGAGGAAACCATATCCGCCTTTTATCACCAGTACTCTTCAGCAGGAAGCTGCCAGAAAACTTGGATTTTCTGCTGCAAAGACCATGATGGTCGCTCAGCAATTATACGAAGGGCTTGAGCTGGGAAGTTTAGGGTCTTTGGGATTAATTACCTACATGCGTACTGATTCTACCAGAATTGCACAGGAAGCTTTGCAGGATGCCAGAAACGTTATTGTGTCTCTTTTTGACAATAGACATCTGCCGCCTCAACCACGCTTCTATGGAAAGAAGAAAAACGCTCAGGATGCCCATGAAGCCATCAGACCCTCACAGGTAAATCTGGAGTTTTCTCCGGAAAGGGTTAAACCCTATTTGTCCAGAGATCAGTTCCGGCTTTATGAGCTTGTATGGAAACGCTTCCTGGCCTCACAGATGGAAAATGCAATTTTCGATTCTACCAGGGTCGATATTGAAGCTGATAGTTGCGTTTTCCGCACCACTGGTTCGATTATAAAGTTCGAAGGCTTTCTGGCTCTTTATGATGAGACTGTGGAAGATAATTCCGATGCCAATGCCGAAAGCCAGAACGAAAGGCTTCCTGAACTGAAAGCTAATACAAAAGTCAATCTGAATAAGCTCACAGAAAAACAGCATTTTACTCAA
Organism: Fibrobacterota bacterium; assembly: GCA_023412475.1. Lineage (GTDB taxonomy): Bacteria > Fibrobacterota > Chitinivibrionia > Chitinivibrionales > Chitinispirillaceae > JAAYPC01. The sequence goes on from JAEYNR010000061.1 coordinate 47,347, forward strand.
CCACCTCCTCGTTATACCGAGGCATCGCTGGTTCGTGAACTAGAAGACAAGGGAATAGGACGTCCCAGTACCTATGCACAGATTATCGACACTTTAAAAAGACGGAAATATGTAAATCTGGAAAGCCGCAGATTCGTGCCTTCAGAGGTCGGTTTTATGGTTAAAAACATTCTGGTTAAAGAGTTTACTAATGTTTTTGATGTTGGATTTACTGCTGAAATGGAGAATTCTTTAGACAAAGTAGAAGAAGGAAACGCCGATTGGATAGAGGTGTTAAGAGAATTCTATGGGCCATTTTCAGGTAGACTCAATGATGTACGCCAAAGCATAAAGGATCTCCGGGCTCAGAATCAGGAAGTTACTGACAGGAAGTGTCCTTCCTGTAATGATCATCCGTTGGTGATTAAATGGAGTCGCAATGGAAAGTTCCTGGCTTGTCAGGGATTTCCTTCGTGCAAGTATACCGAGCCGCTGGAAAAAAGCGAAAATCTGAAGACAGATGAGCTTTGTGACAAATGTGGAGCTCCAATGGTTGTGCTCTCTATGAATGGCAGCAGATTCTTAGGTTGTTCCCGATTCCCAGAATGTAAAAATACTAAATCGATGTCTACCGGGGTGCACTGTCCTCAGGATGGTTGTAAAGGATCAATAGTAGAGCGTAAAACCCGCAGGGGCAAAATCTTTTTCGGATGCAGTGCATATCCGGAGTGCACATTTGCCACCTGGGACCGCCCGGTGGATCAGAAATGCAGCAAGTGCGGGTTTCCTTTGCTAGTGCGCAAAGAATCTAAACGTAGTGGAGCTGCATTGAAGTGCCCCTCATGTAAGGCGGAATTCCCGGTTCAAGGACAAGCATCCTCTGATACAGTTTCAGAAGAGTAGGTGTAGCGTTAAGTATCTATGACAGAGAATAAAACAGTTGCTGTGATAGGAGCCGGCTTGGCCGGTTCCGAAGCTGCATTGGTGCTTGCACGTAATGGAATTTCAGTTGAGCTTTATGAAGCTCGCCCTCAATGGAAAAGTCCAGCTCATAAAACCGAGCTTCCTGCAGAGCTGGTTTGTTCTAATTCTCTAAAATCACAACAGCTACCCTCAGCTCATGGATTACTCAAGGAGGAGCTTGCCTCTCTGGAGAGTCCATTGCTTATGGCTGCCAGACGCAATGCTGTGGCTGCAGGCTCTGCTCTGGCGGTAGACAGAGACCTTTTCTCGCGTGACGTTCAATCTTTACTCCTTAGTAATCCCTTTGTTAAGCTTACCTGTTCAGAAATGGATTCCCCGCCATCAGAGCATCCATACTGTATTATCGCTGCAGGTCCTCTGGCATCAGAAAAACTGACCAGTTGGCTTAAAAGCCGCTTCCCTTCAGATACACTACATTTTTATGATGCTATTGCTCCTATAGTCAGTACCGAATCTATCGACTTCTCTATAGCTTTCAGGGCTTCAAGATGGGAAGAAGGGGAGGGTGATTATATCAACTGTCCTTTTACCGAAGAGGAGTATCGCAGATTTTTCGAGGCTTTACGAAATGCCGATCAGGTGAATGCAAGAGAATTTGAATCTGAACGTTTTTTTGAGGCTTGTTTACCTGTGGAGATTTCTGCCTCGCGTGGGTTTGATGCTCTGGCTTATGGTACACTTCGTCCGGTTGGTTTAATTGATCCGCGAAGCGGCCGTCGTCCTTATGCGGTATGCCAACTGCGCAAGGAGAATGAATCAGGAAGTAGCTACAATATGGTGGGTTTTCAGACCAGACTTATCATCTCAGAACAGCAGAATGTATTCCGTCTTATTCCAGGTCTTGGCAATGCAGAATTCCTTCGTTATGGAAGCATTCATCGAAACACTTATTTCGATTCTCCTCGTCTTCTAAGCTATAACCTCTCTTTTCGTGAAGAGGAAAATCTTTTTTTAGCCGGTCAGATTTGTGGCAATGAAGGATACACAGAGAGTATTGCTACAGGTCATCTTGCTGCGTTATTTCTTATTTCTAAAATGAGAGGTATGAAAATTAAGGGGCCTCCATTAAATACTGCGACTGGTGCACTGTTAAATCACATTACCGCATCTTCGAATGATCCGTTTGCCCCTTCCAACATCCATTTTGGACTTTTTCCTGCATTTGAAGCACCCGGGCGCAAAAGAATCGGCAAGAAAGAGAAAAAGGAGCTTGTTTGCAAAGAAGCATTGCTGACGTTTAATCAATGGAAACTAGAAACGCAGCAGAGTATAGGCATGGTTTAGCCGGAAAAAAAAGTAGTAAGCTTCTGCAGGGTGCAATAATATTTATGGGCCCAAGAATTCTTGGTATTTCTCTACCACTTTTATGGAAGTAAAAACAATCATATAGAATCAGAAATAATATCTAATCATCCGGTCGTTTTTCAACGTCAGCGGCCACAAACCGGCAACAATAGCCTTCTTTCGATAAACCTGACATGTTTTTTGGGAAGCTATGTGTGAAAAAACGCCCTTTGAAGCATAACTCTGGAATGCTTATTGGGGTTTTAGTCTACTGATCGTGAAATGGGAGCCGCTCAAGATGCCTTTTGGAATAGTATGTGAGACTTTTACTATACTGAATGCGAACAAAAAACAAAGTGATTGCGGATTTTTAACAGGCCAAATGTGTTTTTTGCTCTACTGAATGCGAAAATGATTAAAGTGATGGCATGGTTTTTTTTATGTTTATGTGACAATTTTTTGAAAGCTGAGTATCAAGAACGAGCCTTTGAAGCAGTTTATTTTAATGCATACGACAACTTTAAAAGCTGTTAGGTACTGAGGAAGGTGGGGATTACCTCTGATTAGATATTGTTTTGATATTATGTAGTTCCTATTTTTTTCTTATTAGATATTATTAGGTGTTTTATTTATTACAGATGGCTAAGTAGTTACAAAATATTCATGTTAAACGGTCAATAAACTCCATCAGGTCTCGTAAACTATATGAAATACTGCTGATAAAATATGTATATTTTTCATTTATTATTTAAAACGGCTGAAAAATTTCAGCATTTCTTAGGAATCTGGCTACCTTATGATTGAACGAAATGATTTGTGCTGGTGCGGGAGTGGGAAAAAATATAAAAAGTGTCATCTCTTTGAAGACCTGAAAAAGAAAGATGCTCAGAAATCTGTTTCGAAAAAAAATCGTCTGATAAAGACTGAGCTGGAAATAGAAAAGATGAGAAAGGCTGGAGCTTTTAATGGTGAATTACTCGACTATGTTCGGCCTTTTGTCAAATCAGGAATCAGCACCGAGCAACTTAACGATCTTGTTCATCAATACACAATAAAACATGGGCATATACCGGCATGTTTGGGATATCACGGTTATCCAAAATCGGCCTGCATCTCCCGCAACAATATCGTATGTCACGGTATTCCATCTCCCGATGAGATCCTTAAGGATGGTGATATAGTTAATGTTGATTTGACTACTATTGTAGATGGATACTATGCGGATTCCTCAGAGACTTTTATGATAGGGGAGGTTTCTGAAAAGGCTTGTCAACTGGTTGATGTTACTGCCAGAGCAATGATCCAGGGAATCGATGCTGTCAGACCGGGAGTTACTTTGCGTGCTGTTGCCGAGGCAATAGAGCCTTTTGTCAAATTAAAGGGCTGCTCTGTGGTGCAGCAGTACACCGGTCATGGGATAGGAAAAACTTTTCATGAACATTTTACTGTATATCATCATGTAGATCCTGATTGTGAGTCAATAATTCTGGAACCTGGGATGACCTTTACGATCGAACCCATGGTAAATCTGGGACATTATGCCGTAATTACCGATCGCAAAGATGGATGGACTGTTAGAACCAGAGATGGTTCTCTTTCTGCACAATTTGAACATACGATACTGGTCACTGAAAGTGGAGCGGAAGTACTTACACTTACCCCTGTGCAGCGTGAGCTGAATGTTAGACTTAAAGTCGGTGATACCTTATACAAATAATCTAACTTATCGTTAAAGAAGGACATTATTAAAAACAGCGTTATAGATAAAACCGAAAAAGTCATTATTGCTGGACTATTAACATCTGATATTAATCCCGGACTTTTTGAAGAAGACATGCAGGAGATGCAATTGTTGTGCAATACTGCGGGTGCCGAGGTGGTTTCTATGATAAATCAGAAACGTGAGCGTCCCCTTGCTTCCACATACCTGGGTACAGGGAAACTGGAAGAGATAAGCAGAACCATGAAGACTGCCTCCGCAAATACGCTGGTTGTTGATGCACAGCTCTCTCCCGCACAGATAAGAAATATCGAGAAACTGGTTCAGGGCAAAGTCATCGATAGGGGGCAGTTGATCCTTGATATATTTGCCAAGCATGCTCGTACAAATGAGGCAAGGCTTCAGGTGGAACTTGCGCAGATGCGTCTGCTTTATCCTCGCCTTACACATGCCTGGACTCATTTCTCACAGCAGGTAGGAGGAATAGGGACTAAGGGGCCTGGCGAAAAGCAGCTTGAAGTAGACAGACGGTTGGTGAAAAAAAAGATCTCTGAACTCACCGAGAAGCTAAAAAAAATTGAACAGAACCGTATCATTCAGAGAAAAGGCCGTGATCAGGCATTCAAAGTTTCTCTGGTGGGATACACCAATGTTGGGAAATCCTCTATACTAAATGCGTTGTGTGGAAGCGAAGTGTTGGTAGAGGATAAGCTTTTTGCTACTCTGGACACTTCCAGTCGCAGGGCATTTGTTCCTGGGATCGGAAATATAATCGTATCTGATACTGTTGGCTTTCTACGTAAATTACCGCATCAGCTTATAGCCTCATTTAAAAGTACGTTAAGTGTAGTTTCAGAATCGGATCTTCTGATACTTGTAATGGATGCGTCGAGTGAGTGGATTGATCAGCAACTGCAAACTGTGAATAATGTACTAAACGAGCTAAATGCAGATAAAATCCCCTCTGTGCTGACATTCAACAAAATGGATCTGGTTGAGGACCCTTTTCTCAGGAAGAGGCTCTCTCTGGCTTATCCACAAGCTATTTTTATATCTGCTTTTAATAAGGATGACATTTCTGCTTTAAAAGAATGTATCGCCAATGAGATCAAGTGTTTTGAAAAAGAAAAACAGATGTCCCAGATAATTGAGAAAAAAACAAAAAATCTCAACCGTTATGAACAATAGTTTCCTTTTGCCAAAGTTTTACCTTCGGGGCAGTTTACAGGAATCATGAAAGCATCAACATTACCAAAACCTGAACAATTAGCTGCTCTGAATCTGAGTCTGAGAGCCAAACTGATTGTGGAAGGGATGATTGCAGGATTGCATAAAAGCCCTTATCATGGTTTTTCTGCGGAGTTCCTGGAGTATCGTCCTTATCTTCCGGGAGAAGCTGCACGCATGATCGATTGGCGAAAGTTTGCTAAAACTGATAAAACGGTAGTACGACTCTTTGAGGATGAAACCAATCTTTTTGCAAATATTCTTATCGATAAAAGCGCTTCAATGAAGTTTACCTCGGGTAAACATATGAGCAGATTTGAATATGCCCGTACTCTTGCTGCTTCTTTAAGCTCTATACTGATAAAACAGAGAGATGCTGTGGGAATGGCTTGTTTTGATGAACATCTGGGAGCTTATCTGCCTCCTCATTCTACCAATATTCAATTAAAAAACATCTTCTCCACACTCACCAAACTGGAAGCAGGTGCTAAAACCCGCTGTGGTTTGGCAGTGGAGTCTCTTGCCAGAAGAATCTCCAGACGAGGGCTGTGCATTATTATCTCAGATCTGTTTGATGATTCACAGGAGATTATACGTTCTTTGCGACATTTGAGATTCAAACGACAGGATGTGATCCTGTTTTGGATTCTGGATCCCTTTGAACTTGATTTTTCCTCTTCTTCAGCTTATCAATTCCATGATCTGGAAACGGGAAAACAACTATTGCTGGACGGGAAAACTGCATCTGGATTCTTTAAAAACGGATTGCAAAACCACAGAAAAACCATTGAAAACGCGTGCAAGGAAATGCAGATAGATTTCAATCTTATCTGTACTGATGAACCCTTTGAAAGAGCGCTCTTCAGAGTGCTTGAGAAAAGGAAGCGCCTGTTTTGAGTAGTATTTCTTTTTTTAATCCTCAATTTTTCTTTGCTCTTTTTTTTATTGCGGTGATCATATTGATACATTTTCTAAAACGGCCGCGGACAATCAGCTTGAATTTCTCTACACTTCGCTTCTTTTCTCAGAATGCAGTAATACAAAGAAAAAACCGCAATCTCCGTAAAGTTTTACAATTGCTGACACGTTGTGCTATTGCCGCAGTTTTGATAGCCTTATTTGCCAGACCTTTTAATCCCTCAGAACCTCTCAACAAATTGCACTATCCCCAAACACCGGTGTATCTGTGGGTTGATCATACCCTAAGCATGGATTATACCGATGGCCACATGAGTATTGGGCAATTATCATGCAGTATAATCGATTCTTTACACAAGTTGATTCCCAATACATCAAAGCTTTTCATCTTTGATAATCAAAGCAAAAATTTTATCCTCAGAGAGAAATCCTCACAGTTTATTAGCGTTCATTCTCCATCAGATCTTCAAAACGCTCTGGAACAAATTAAGAATTCAGATTATGAAGTTGATCCATTTTTAATTATTATCAGTGACTTTCAGGTTCCATTGAAATCGGTCCTGGAAAAAGAAATTTTGGGACTTGATAAAAGGATTACCGTAGTTTGTGTACCGGTTACTCCGGATCAACCCTGGAATTACTCTCTGTCTGGTGCTGAAGTCAGGAGTCAAAATAATATGACTTTGAGCGCCTTTGTTAAGGCTCACGGAAGACCGCTTAAGAAAGGGGAACTGATAGCTGAAGCAGGCAAAATGCGTATTGGCAGAACACAAGTGCAGGTATCTGAAAATGAAAAAAAACAAGCAGAGATAACCGGCAATTTTTCATCAGGTAATCTGATGGGGAAAATATCTCTTAAGTCACAGGATCCTTTAAAATTTGATGATTATGCATATTTTGTTCAGCAAGCATCAGGTTCCAGACGTGTGGTGATAGTTGGTAATAAAACACGATGCAAACCAATAACTTTTGCGTTGAACGCTTCTTCCAAAGATTATTGGGGATCAATAATAGTTAAGGACGGTTCAGAGATCACTTTTGATGATCTGGACTCTGCTGATCTGATAATTGTCAATGAACCGAAAATCCCTTCTTACGCTCTGAAGGCATTTCTTAGCGATCCTGCTACTTTTAAGAAACCGGTGCTTTTGGCTTGCGCAGCGGATGATAATGCCAATAATACTATACTTGATGAGGTGATAAACTCTTCAAATCACCACAAAATTACAAAATATGAAAACCCTCTTTCTCCACTTCTGCCAGATACTACTTCGCAGCTCTGGCAGAATTTCCCAAAAATTCGAAGCGAAGATGTTGCCATATACCGAAGATGCAACGATGTTGAGGGAGAGGTGTTACTGAGGCTGACTGACGGCTCACCATTAATGATTAAGACATCAGATAAAAACGGACGTTCCTGGCTTATAATGACAACACCCCTGGGTGTGACGGATGCAAACAATCTCAGTGAAACCGGTTTTTTCGTACCAATGATCGATCGTATATGCAGATATGCTCTGTCATTAGATAAACATTCCGGTGAACCCTACATAGCAGGAAAAGTTTACAGAAACCCATATTTCGGTTCTGGTTCTGACATGACAATTTTTGATGATCAGTCAAAGCTGATAAAGATTGTCCACAAAAATCAACCTTTATTCAATTACGAAAAACCAGGAATCAAAAAAGTTGTCCCTGTGGGTCAGCCATCGTTTTTTCTGGCTGTTCAGCCCGATCCATCCGAAAGTATTCTTGAGTATGCATTGCCAGATACAGACAAGTACCCTGGTATTATAGTGAAAAACAAGGAAAAATTCCTTGAAGCTGTTTCTGGCAAAGGGCAGACGTTCTTAACTGTTGTAATGTGGATTATTCTTGCATCACTTTTCTTAGCTGAAATACTACTGTGGGAACGTCATGAGGATAGATAAAAAGTGGTAACAAAGATGGCAAAAAATGGCTTAAAAAAGAATAAGCACGGAATTCTAAAAACGAAATCCAAAACAAGAACAGGACAAGAACAAAATGGTACGTGGACAGGCAGAAAGAAAAACTAAACGAAGAATTGGAAAATTTGAGCTGCTTTTGTAACTACTCAGCATAGTACTAATTTAAAAACGGCTTCAACCGGCACTCTTTCATTTCAGCCTCTACAGAATCGAACCTTTCACCGGTTCTATTTCCTGGAATAACAAGATTCAAAGCTGCTGTGTATTAAGACATTACATTCCATTTTCGCAATAAAGCGCAATCATCAGGTAAAACCTTAATTACTTTTTGCAAACTCAGGAGCGTTTCTGTATCTACTGAGATCAGGAGCCCTTAAATTAAAAACCTTTAGCTACTTGAAACACTCTTTTCTTTAGAATTTTGGAATTTGTTTAGGATTTAAGAATTGTGATTTGGATATTGCCAAAGATAGTAGTTCATAGTTTTTTCGATTAGATAACTTTGTGATTTTTAACTCAAATTCTTCATTAGGGGTGACATCTCACTCGTCAGAATCTTCCAGAAAAGGTGTTCTGAAAAGATCTTGAGGGGATTGTGGAGATACTCTTATCGTTTTACACCTCTCTGCAATCACTTCACCGGCAGGAGCATGCCTTCTCTTGCGGACAAATCTTGCTTCTGTATAGTGAACCTCACAAAATGAGGTGTGTTTAGCTTTCGAAAACCAGAGTGCCAGAGCGGCTGCTTTCTTTATGATATCAGGCTGAGGGAATGGTTTATCCTTTGGTCGTCGTATAATGACATGAGAACCGGCATAACCGGCCACATGCAGCCAGATATCGGACGGACGTGCAAAATGAATGCTTAATTCATCGTTCTGAGTATCGGATTTACCAATAAACAATTCCCAACCTTCGGTTAAAAAATGGTGATAAGGTACCCTTTGGTTGCCGGGTTTCGTTTTTCCGGAACTGACCAGGATTTTACTATCGATGCTGCTGAGTTCCTGTTCTAATTTATTTAACAGGATTTTCGGCTTTTCAATATCCTCTCTATTTTGAAGAGCGGATTCGATCTCTTTATCCATAGCAAGAAGCTGACTTATCTGTTCCTTTGTAGCCTCTACTTTTTTTGTGCTGATCAGCTCTCCGCGTTTCGCTTTTTTAGCCTTTTTATACAACAATTGAGCATTCCCATTTGCATCAAGTTTGGGATTAACCGGGATCTGCTCTTCTTTTTGGGTATAAATGTTAAAAACGGAGATTTTTGATTCCTTTTGAATGATCTTTTCTGGTGAGGCAAGGATAGAATCTGCAAGTTGTTTAAACCACAAGTGCTTTGAAGCTTCATCAAGTTCTTCCTGCTGTTTATTGAGCTTTCGCTGAAGTTTCTGCACTGTATGGTAGATAGTTTTCTGGAGATGTTCCAGGCTTGAGAGTTCCGGATTCTGTTCCTGCATAGAGAAATGGTCCTATTGACGTTAAAGGCATTTGGTGGTAAAATTAAAGAGATTTGAAGAAATGATTACCAGAAAAAAACGGTTATGTCATGACTTCAGAAACATCAGTTAGTTAGCAAGGTCGGGGAGGGAACAATGGTAAAAACGCTGAGTATGACATGTCCGCACTGCAATCATATTGCCGAGTTATTTTTAAGCACAAATGCATGTGTAATTGTTCTGAACTGCCCTTCCTGCTTCTCCCCTCTGATGTATTTTGAAAATAAGATATTTTTGCTCTCAAAGAAACAGGTTGATGCTGTTAAAGGCACCACACATAATAACACTGTTTTGAAGGTTTTGGACAGAATCGCTAATGCAGAGCCAGATGCCGAGTTCTCAGTTCCTGATCCCCACAAAAAGACAATTATTCCCGAACTATCACCTGGTTGCAGAAGTAATGGAAAAAATGTACGCCAGAGAGATATTTCTGATGATGATATTACGAATTTGAGAATAGAGCTGGCGCTCTGTAAGGATGTTCAGGCTTTTGTAGATGCTCTATGAGAAGTGGAGAGAAGTGATGATTCTATTCTTATGTGTTTCAAGAGCTAAGTAGTTACTTTTTTATATTATGTGGGCGTGTTCAGAATCGGTAAAAATGAATGGGAGTGTCTTATCCGGGCATTCCATTACACTGATTATCAGGAGGACTGATAGTGCAATAAAACACAGACTGAAATAGGAGTTTTTTCCCGTTCGGGTTGCAGCATCTGCATAAAAAATGTCCTGTTTTAAATTCTGGTACCCTTCCAATGGATGAGACGTTGTGGGTATTTTTAGTTTTTGCAATTCTCTACATTCCCCGAGGTGAATTCTCAATTCGTAAACCTGTTATCCCTGGGGCTATTAAATTGACCCACATTTGGTAAATTTTCCCCCTTCCTTTTGCTTCTTGAAGAATCGGGACATACACGGATATCAATATACGAGAGTTTTTTATTTTAAAACTCCTGTACCTGACCAGTTTGAAGTTGCTGAGTAGTTACCAAATTATTTAAGACGATCTGAAGGGCAATTACAGCCGCTAAGGTTGTTATTTTGGTTCCTGGTGGGCCGTTTATAGGTACCCGGGCACGTTTTTGGCGTACCCCGGACTGCCATTGGCTCGATTTTGTTGTGTTAGAACTCAAGGAGAGCTATTTTTACTTTCGTAGCGTTAGAATCGGACAAATAAAATTGGTAAATACTATTTTATAGAATAAATCATTACTTAATGACGAGGTGAGCATCTGTATTGCAACCTTTCCAAGGGGTCATAGATAGAGAAAATCACTGGAGCTAAAGCAAGTTGAGTAAGACGGCTAATTGGAACGTATAACGAAATTCAAGTTTTCCGCTGCGGGCTCTCACTACAGGGTACAATAAAAACCAAGTGGCAACGATTTGAATAAATAACGCTGCAGGAGCAGTGGTGACAAAAACCAGAATTACCGCTTCTATCAGCAGTAATTCGATTAACAGGGGTTTTAATGCAATTATCATATGAAAATTATCCGTACAGTCCTGTTCTGGGATGGTCGATTTCAAGATATGAGGTGTTCGATAAATGTAAAAGGCAGTATTTTTACACCTATTATCCCAAAGCAGTAAAAAATGTTCCCCATTACAAGATAGCTCAGTTACGTGAACTGACATCAGTTCCTCTTGAAATTGGAAATGTAGTTCATGACATTCTGGAAGCATTTCTAAAGAGACTTCAAAAAAGTGACACAGATATCGATGAGAGCCGGTTTTTTAATTATGCCAGAGATCTTGCTGAAAGGTATTTCTCGGAGAAATCTTTTCTGGAAATTTACTATGGTTATTACAGTGAAATCGATAAAGAGAAGTCTTGCAAAAAAATTGAGAACTGCCTGAAAAATTTCATCCAAAGTCCTTGTTATAACTGGATTTATATGGTGGCTATGGGAGATCGTAGAAACTGGATGATAGAACCTTCAGGTTTTGGTGAAACAAGGCTTAGCGGGTTGAAGGCATATTGTAAGATGGATTTTTTAATACCAGTGAACAAAGATATTTATATATTGGACTGGAAAACCGGTTCAAAAGATGAGGCAAAACATAGTTCGCAGCTAATGGGTTATGCTGCTGCTGTAAATAGGAATTTTAACATTCGCTGGGACAGAATTTTTCCTAAAATAGTCTATCTGCATCCAGAATATGAGGAGTTTGAGATTAAGATAAATCCGGAAGGACTGGAGAGCTTTTTTGAAAAGATCAGAATGCAAACTCAGGAAATGTATGCATTCTGCAGTAATGTGGAACAGAACATTCCTCTGGATATCGAAGCATTCACCAAAAACCCATCACCGCTTTTATGCAGGCAGTGCAGATTCAGAGAGCTTTGCTTTCCGCAATGCCGCTCTCAGGCAAATATGGAAGATTTGAAATTTTCTCAGATGGAATTCTGATTGCAGGTAAAAAAAATGGTGAAGTAATCTCCATAAGAGATAACTTCACCATAAGAGGATTAAGCCGTAAGATGCAGATTAATTTTTAGTCTGAGTCCCTGCTGAATCAGCAGAGCTGTTTTCTTTTAAAGCAGTCTCTTCAAAAGAATCCACTTTGCGATTCTGTCGCATGGTCTGCGCCTGCAGCTCTTCGACGCTGTTCATAGGTTCACCAAGATGTAACATCATAAACTCTGCATCGTCGGCCAGCTCACATTCCGGATCGTTATTCAAGACCCATTTATAATTGACTTCAGCCAGTTCTGACTTATCCAAATATTCATCATAAATGAATCCGATCATAAAGAAAGTGATGCTTTTCTTTTTGGGATCAGGACAAGAAAGAAGAAAGTTACGGTAATTTTCAATTGCTACGGTATAGGACTGACGTTCTGTCTGGATTTTTGCCAGCTCGTACAGGGCATTTTTTCCTTCAGGGTAGAACCTGAAGTCGCTTGATAAGGTGGTATATATCTTTGCTGCTTCCTCAACAAATCCGGTGTCTCTGAGAGAATCAGCTTGTTTCAAAAGTGTTACGGGATCCTGATCCATATTGTCTTTAAGATCATTTTGCAAGAATGTAACCTGTTTTTCTTTTCTGATTTCAAAAATCAGGCTATCCACTTTGAGTTTCTTCTGAATATTAAGCATTGCGGAGATTTTATTGCTGAGAGTGGAAGAGTCAATATTTGCAACAACATAATTAGATTCATCGTGAATAAAATAAGGTACAATGGAGGAGTCTATGGTGAGATTTTTATCTGCCTGTGGTACGATCTCTTTTTTGACATATTCATTTGCTACCTCTAATTTCCAGGCCCAGTCCATTACATTCTTGAATTCTGGTGTAGAAGTAAATGCAAACTGACTAGCTTTATCAGAGAACAATTTCCACTGGATGAGAAATTCCACAAGCCTTAATGTGCCTTTTTCATTTTCATATTGTTGCCTGTATTCTGGTCTGATCCAGGAAAGAATTACCTTTTTGTCTTCTGGAGTAATGATTTTGTTGTCGCCATAAATTTCACTTATGGAATCTGGATAATTTTTCTGATATTTTTGTTTGAAGAATTCTTTCATAAAGAAGTCTGGAGCATTTCTTTTATTTGAAGAAAACCAGATATTGTTGATTCTGGAAGAATCTTCTTTATCAATTTTACTTATAAAAGAAGAATCGGGGGGGAATTTTTCAGTGAAAAGTGTTTGAATGATTGTGTCTTTTACTTCGTTAAGAGGTTGATAGAACGATGAATCACTTGTAGAATCCACCATCACAGTTTTTTTGAAGTTTTCCTTATGAGTATTATAATAATTTTTTATCTGGTCTTCAGTGGCTCCCATGTTGGGGATAAGATTTTCCATCATAAAAATCTGAGCTGAGTAGAAATCCTTTTTCCATTGCCAGTCTCTGCTATTTTTAATAGAGTTTTTAATAGAACTTCCGGCTTTCTGAAATATTGCCTGAGTTTCAACTAAATGAGAGATTGTGGAACGGAATGCTGGAAATTCATCGCAGAATTCTGTTGGATAGAATTTACGGGCTTTTGAGAACACCTCATAATCATTATGGCCAATAGAGGTTTTACCGATAACTGCCAGGGCATCTTTTTTATCCTGTTTTGAGCACAAGACAAGTAAAGGAAGGAGAAACAAAATTGAGTACTTTTTTTTCATAGAAGACCTCTGAAAATATTGGCTGGTTTTTAGTTAAGGGCGGCTACAGCCTCATCGACTTCATCATAGATTTCAAGTAATGAGGTAGCGCCAATTATCTCTATAATTTCATAAACGTTTTCGTTAATATTGGCAATTTTAAAGCATCCACCTTTTTCCCGGGCAGATTTGCTGAAATGCAGTAAAATTCCAAGTCCGGTACTGTTTACATAGCGAAGTTTCTTGAAATCTGCGACAACTGTGTAGATGCCTTCATTAAAGAGGTTACAGATTCTTTCTAAAACAGTCTCTACATTGGTCGCATCAAGATCACCAATAAATTTAATTAATTTGGCTTTGTCCTTGCCACGTATATCTTCATAAATCAGTTCAATTTGAGATTCCATTTTTTACCTCTCGTACCTTTTTAACATGTACAACAGTACCCTTTTCTGAACAATCAACCGACAACTCATCACTGAGCATTTTTATCAAAGATAAACCTCTTCCACGTTTCTCTTCAGATTGGATTTCCTGTTCGTGCATTGGTTTAAGGAGTGCTTTAAGGGTTTCTAGTTTGTCAGGATCACTGGTGTTAATCACGTCAAATTCGATCTGTTTCTGATCGATACCGATCTTTACACTGATATTCTGATCTTCACCCTGTTTGCCGTGTTCAATAGCGTTGTTGCAGATTTCATCAATAATGGTTTCGATGCGGAATGAATCCTTGTTGCCATAACCCTTTTGTCTTGCAATTCTGCTGGCTAGCTGTCTGACCGGAGGGACCAGATGAAGGTTGGCAGGAAAAGTCAAGCTGATGACTTCCGGAGCTACACCTTGTTGCCATTTGAATGCGTTTAAGGCTGAACGGACATCATTGTAGATTTTAAAAATTTTCGTAGCTCCCATGGAGCTGAATTTCGCTCTGATGTCCATATTCATTGATGCAAAAACCAGATCACCATCTTTTTCCAGAAGCGTTTTCCTGAATCCCATAAATTCACCCAGCGCTGCAGAGGAGATCATGTTGACATTCCCAACTTCTGCAATAGCGTACTTTCTGCTGGTGGTGTCGATTTTTTTAAAAGCACCAACAAGATATTTGATACTTTCAAAATCCAATTCTCCGGAAAAATGTAGTATTACTGCTTCCGGTGTTGCCGCTACTTCCTTTATATCTATGATCATATTTATTCCTTTCGACGGGAAGAGTGGCTAATTGTTTTGAGAAATATCTTCGCGCTTTCGTACAATGCGCACCGACGTAAGATTCTGTTCATCTATAACCACATTGAGGCTCTCTGAGAGCATGCGTACAATTTCAAGCCCCAGTCCCTTGTCCGTTTTCTCATCAGATTGGACACTAAGGGCATTTTTCAATCTTTCAATGTGCTGGTGATCTCCACCAGGATCTTTTATGGTGAAATCAATCCCATCTTCATAGACATAGCAGATCAGATCAATCCTTGCATCATCTGTCTTGCAACCGTAGTTCACCGCATTATTACAAATTTCATCAACGATGATCTCAGAACGGTAGGCAAATTTAGGACTGAACTGTGATACCAGCAAAACTTCTGAGACAAATTTCCGGATTGCTGGTATGTATTCTATATCTCCGGGAAATGAGAGTTCGAATTTGTAAGGAAACTGTGTGTTCATTTTAAAATACCAGTGCCTTCCCCTGTAGTACCAGTTCTACTCTTCACCATGAAGAATATAAGATTCTTCGACAGTAGTAATCATCCCTTTTTTCACCATAGTTTCGATTAAACGGGAAGAAATCTTTAAAAGTGTAGTAAAAGTAGGAGCTTCATTTAATCCCTTAATTTTCGCGTTTGCCTTAGAATCTTTTTCAGAGCCACTTCGCAGATTATCCAGAATACATTCCATTACAAACATAATTTCTCCGTAAGTCAAATTACCCTGACGATAGTTGGAGAACTCTTGAATTGATCCCAGAATCAAATCATGAAGTTTATTAAATTCATTGGCATCATCAAATACGTTTCTATACGATCCAATCTCAGCCATTGCTCCTCCTCGTGTCCTTTAAAGTTAATAAATATATATATATATCACCTGTTTTTGAAAGTGTTTCAAAAAATTGAGAATAAATTACCTTTTTCAGTCTAACCTCTTAAATTCTTCACTAGTATCTAATGTATTAACATCTTGCTGCGTGTTTATAGAATCTTTCTGAGCCGGTTCCGCACTGGGTATAGGGAAAACATCAGAAATAGATGGCTCATTCATCTCAACAGGGTAGATAACATTCGGTTTCTCTAAATTTTGAGCTCTTATTACATCAATAATTGTTTTGCAGGAATTAATAGCAGCTTCGCTTTGCAACATCGCTATCAGTTCAGCCCGATCTTTAGCCGAAACAGGCTGTTTGGATTTAAAGAACCCAATGCCCGTAGATTTGTAAACATCAGCAGAAACTTCTCCCATAAACAGAAAGTCTCTCTTTAAGAGGCTGAAAATATGCAAGCCAATCTGCAATTCACCTTTGATTTCTGTGAAAAAGAGCTTTTTCTGCTGGTAACTGAGTCTGAAATTTTTAACCGCTCCCCATATGACAAGCATGGAATCTCCAGCAATGCGCGCGAGATCTTCCAGATAGTTTCTGGGAACAGTAACATAGTCATCGAACCTGATCATCCGGCGGAATTTCTGACACTCAAGATAGTCTTTGGTAAAAATATCAGACTCCATTGAAAGCTTCTCTCTTAATTGGTTCTCATATCCTTTTTCCAGAGATGGTGCTCCGTTTCCTGAAAGTCCGATAAAAGCTACATTCCGCTTAGCTAAGGAGGAAAAAGGCAAAATAACAAACGATATTAATATCAATAGTTTCATTTTGGAAAATTCTCCTTAAGTTCGTTATTTGCCCGATAAATCCAGCATAGAATTTCTGCAACAGCACTGTAGAGTTCGGAAGGAATTTCATAATCAATATCCACCTGTGCCAGCAATTCTATAAGAGTGTCATCCTGATGCACAGGTATGTTATTTTCTTTAGCAATCTGCTTAATTTTCTGCGCAACGCACCCATCACCTTTAGCAATAACACGAGGGGCATTTTCCTTATGCTCATCATACCTTAAAGCGACTGCTTTTTCCTTTTCTTTTTTTTCCATATCAATCAAATTTTTACATCAAAAGCTGTGTTAGATAATTTAGAGATCTCAGTTTCACATCGCTTCCGGACTTCTGGTCGCAACTGAAAATCAACCAGTGGAAGACCAAGGTTGCATAATGATTTGCTAAAGAAGTTTTTGTTTTTGGAGAACCATTCCAGAGTCTGATTCCTGTCAAAGCTGATCCTCAGATTGAATCTTTTTTTTAATTCGTATTCCATTTGAACACTTATGGCACCCAACTTTGATGGGGCTAAATTAATCTCAACTTTATAAAAGCTCTTTTGAACTTTTTTCTTAGAACTATTTCTTTTTCTCACCAGACGAATATTTATTTCTGTCCACTCTCCACCCACATTCATAGGAAAAGCCAGAATCTGCTGTGTTCCATCAGATGTGGAAACTGGCCTGCTCAATAACTGCAGTGATTCAAGACGACTCAGAAGAGTGTCTAAAAACGGCTTCGATAATTGATTGGAAACGACTGAATCTTTGAGCACGGTGATCTCTGTGGAAATGTGTTTTGTGATATTATCGTTTTCTGATCTATCTCTTATCAAAGGGATGCTTTGCGGATCAAAATTACCTGAATTGCGGAAGTTTTTACCGTCTATCGTATGTTTTTCAATGAATTCACTGAGTTTTTGGCTAAACTTAAATAAGTTGTCATATAGAACTGATGGGCTGCTTTCTCCAGTAGTTTGAATGGTGTTCTGAAGTAACTTGGTGTCTCTTACCAGGTTAGATAGCAGATCAATTAACTTATCATTCAGATTCTCTTGAAAACTATTCCCAGTTCCTATATCATTACCTTTTGCCTGAATATCTGACTGGAAATAACTTTTCCTTATAAGGTCAAGGTGAGGGAATGAATCGTACAATGATTGAACTATGCTTTTTGTTTCTGGATCAGATTGATTAAGCCTGGACAGATTCTCCAGAATTACTGAAAGATCTTTACAGGCATTATCTAAAAACAGAGATAACCCTGATGGGTATTTGGAAATCTCGGTTATTGCTGATTCTGAAGTAAGAGCAGTATTTGTAGCAGTTTCAATCATTTTGCCAATAACGATCTCTTTCAGGCTGGTTTTCTCTCTCAGGTTAAATCCAGGTTCCGATAGCTTATGATCAAAATTAAATCCAAGCCGCTCGATCATTGTTGGAATTATATCCTCTTTTCTCTTAACAGTGCTCAATAATTCTTCTGTTAATCCAAAGTTTTCTGCTGCAGGAAAAAAAGAGGAAATTTCTTTCATAGAGGATATTATGGAAGTAGCGATTGAGGGATATCGGTTTACCAGTTCTGGTAAAATGGACTGGTGATCAATCGATGTCAGAAGCCAATGGGTTAAAGTAGAATGCTGAGCAGATTCTGATCCTGCGCGTTTAGGGGTAGAACCATTTTGCATGTTGGCCAAAAGTGCATCGATTGTGTTTAATAGTTGCAGGTTAAGCTGATTTCTGCTTCTAATAATGGTTTGCAAAGTACTGACTGGAACTGATTGCATCTGAGAACTGGCAAAATTGCTGATTATAGACTTTAATTCCTGCTGAAGGTCGTCTGTGCTGATCATTGCAGCTATAGACTTATCACCACAAGGAAAAATTCTAATATACTGGCAACCAATGGCTTTTGTGTTAGCACCAGCTTGGGGAAGCGAGCCTAATAGATCCTCTATTGCTTCCAAATTGTAAATATCCCCTTGAAGACTTTGGATTGGCAGTTCAATAAATTTGGATAAACATGGAGTTGAAATAGCCTGTTTAATTTGCAAAAGCAAGTTTTTTAGTTTTTCAGCAGAATCTGAACTCAGCTCTCCGCTTGTTTGTAGAATGTAGCTTAATTCTTGAACAAGTACTGGGTCGATTTTGGTAGATAATGTGGCAAGTGATTCAAGGATACAAAATGCATCCTGCTTGGTTTTGTCATTCGAAATTTCACTTAGCAAAGAATCGATCTGAAGGGCAATTCTATTAAAATCAGTCGGTTGTTGTCTAATAAAGCTGTCTGAACGATCTGTTTGATCTGGTACCGGGATTTTTTTAATAAGTAAAATATCACTCAAGAGAGTGTAGTGGACTGAATCTCCGGAATGAAGGGCTGTGCCCTGGTATTTGGCAATTATCTGTTCTTTTCCTGTTTTGATAGATACAGTTTGTGTTTGAGGATCAAGCAGGACAGTACCGGTTCCAGAACGTCTTGTTACGGTACTATGCTTTTTTAGCTCTGTATAATTCAAAATGGGACTGAAAATCATCTTCTATCCGTATGAGACTTTTACTGAGATTTTTTTTCATATTTAATCGGATAATTCTAATTATGCCTGAAAAGTGGCAAGAAAGCAATGGAGAGTTTCTAAATAGCGAACACTGCATCATAAATAAATCGACTTAATTCTTTCCGGATTACTTGCTGAGAAGTCGTGAGAATCTGTATTGCAGCTCTTTAGGTGTTACCAACAAGAAACCACTGACTCTGCCAGTTTGCCGCAGGTTCTGATCTGCACCACAGAGGTACAATAAAAACCAAAGTGGTAGCCGCATTGGACACATTGCGCTGCAGGTGCAGTTGCGACAATAACAAGGATTAACGCTTCTGACGGTAGTGATCTGACTCGGCAAGTTTAAGAATAAGGGTGATATGATCTGAGCTGAGGTGAAAATTTCGTGATAATTCCTGAATACTCATTCCTTCTGAAGCGGCTTTTATAACGTTGGTTTCAAGATCTTCATCATTTTTATCATCAAGTTGATCTGAATTTCTTTCACTATATTCAAAGTGAATTTGATCATCATTCATGATCTGCGATTTTGCAAAATCATTATGACCCGATAATTCTTTAGATAGGAGGCTATTTGGGGGATTTGAGGCAAGAGGCCTTAATTTTGCAGGCTTATTGCTGGCTTTGTTCTTAGAGCTGTTAAAAAGAACATTTTTTACTACTTTCAATAATAACAAAATACCTGCAAACAACAAGGCAGCAACAATTAATAATATCACCCAATCCGATAAGCAGAGGAGTCTAAAAAGGGGAAAATGGTTTTTGTTATCTGAAAGCCGCGATGTTTCAGCAATATCTGTTTGAATTATTTTGCGAATTAACTGCAAGGAATCGATAATTTGTTTATGCTTAAATTCGATTTCAGAAAAGGAGCGCCCTTCTCGTTTATTGCTCTGCCTAAGCAGGTTCAGGGAATCCAGAGATTGTGAAAGTGCATTTTTTTTTTCAAGAAGAGGGATAACTGTGCTGTTTTGGTTTGAAGCAGCAGTGGAGTGTAATAGTATATAGGTAATAAGAATAACAGTTATAGTGTTTAACTTAAGCACCCGAGTGAGGGATAAATTAAAAAATAAATTGGACATATGGGAGATTATCTCCGGGCATATCATATGTAGAAAATGGATTAATAATAAAAAAAGATATATCCTGAACCTATCATAGTGCAATTAATGCTTGTTTTTATAAGAGCAGGTGGATATTTTATAGAAACTATTGCGGGACTAAAAGTTTCTCTAATTGGTATAATACTTGATATTGCGATTAGTGGAATTTCTTAGTATATTTTCGAGTCACTGCTTCATTTTAGAGATTAAATATGGCAAAATTTGTAGTTTTTTACAATGGTGAACCGCTTAAAACCTACGAGTTGGATGAACCGGTAGTCAGCATAGGAAGACTTCCTGAAAACACCATATCTATTGCTAATATGGGAGTTTCCAGACGTCACGCTAAAATTGAGGAGGATGCAGACAGAAAGTATGTACTTTGTGATCTGAATTCCCTTAATGGTACATTCGTAAATGGGAAAAGAATAAAAAAAATATATCTGAGTAGTGGCGACAAGATTACGATTGGAAAATACACTATCCTTTATGAGGAGACAGGATTCCAGGGTTCTAATGGGTCCTCAGAACAGATTACAGGCACTTATTACATCGATAATCCGGTTTCTGGTCATACAAACAACAATATACTGATGTCTGAAACAAAAGTTCCGCCCGCTCCGCAGCGTACCCAGCCAGTCGCGCTAATGGAGTCCAAAGAGGATAAAGAGGACAAAGAAGGTGAAGCTGTGCTTATTGAAACCAATAAGCACGTAGTTTACCGTTTGGAGAAGGCCTATATGACTGTTGGCAGCGGCGAAAATGATGATATCTTCGTATCCGGTTTTATGATTGCAGAAGGTCAGGCAACCATAGAAAAAAAAGATGAGGGTTTATGTCTCTGCGCAAACAAACTGATTGGCAAGATAAAGGTTAATGGGAAGTCAGTTCGATCTCATCTTCTGCATCATAAGGATAGAATAGAGATTGGATCCAGTACATTCCGTTACATGGAGAACGGATAATTCTAATGAGGTTTGCATTCATTTCTGATATCCATGCTAATCTCGAAGCACTGGAAGCAGTCCTGAACGATATAAAGGGGCAAAATATTGATGAAATAATTTGTCTTGGCGATATCGTGGGTTATGGCGCAAATCCAAACGAATGCATGGAATTAGTAAAAAATCACTGTCCTGAGACACTTCTGGGGAATCACGATGCTGCGGCTGTTGAGCTTCTATCTACCCAGCATTTTAATATTCATGCAAAAATAGCAATCGAATGGACAGAGCAGAACCTTAAAAAAGAAAACTGCAACTATCTTTCCTCCTTACCTCTGAAAACCACTAAAGAGTCTATGACTCTGGTACACGCAACTCCCTATGAACCAAATATGTGGTACTATATTACTTCATTAGAAGAGGCTGCATTTAATTTTCAGTTTTTTGATACAAAGATCTGCCTGGTAGGCCATACCCATATTCCCATAATAATAATCCTGGACAATGATAAAGAACTTTATGTACATCAGGATACCTATGTCAATATGGAAAAACTTGAAGGTGCACGCTTTTTGATCAATGTGGGGAGTGTAGGGCAGCCTAGGGATAGAAATCCGAAATCCTGTTATGGGATCTTAGATACTTTTAAAAAAGAGTTTTTTTACCGAAGAATAAGCTATAATATCGACAAAGCACAATCAAAAATGAAGAAGATCAAAATGCCTGACTTTCTGATAACCAGATTGGAAGAGGGGCGGTAAGCTCCTTTTTATTTGATTGTGCAGTCTCGCTATTCAGTTAAATTTCCACCAGATCCGGAAGATTACTTACACTCTTTTCTGCCACGTGATGATTTTCTACCTTAACCGGATATTTCCCATTGAAGCATCCACAGCAGAAATTCTCCGGGTCAGGCATTATTGAAAGCATGCCTTCGATGGACAAGTAACCAAGAGAATCTACCTCCAGATATTCACGAATAGAACTGATTTCCATCGATGAAGCAATAAGATCATCTGAGGTAGGCATGTCTATTCCATAATAACAGGGACAAAGAATTGGTGGGGAAGAGATTCGCAGATGAATCTCAGCAGGTTCGGCAGTTTTTATCAGTCTGATGATTTTTCTCATGGTGGTTCCTCTAACGATTGAGTCATCGACTATTACCACCTTTTTGCCTTTTAGAACTCCTTTTACAGTATTGAACTTAATGCGTACTCCAAAATCCCGTCTTTTCTGCGCTGGTTGAATAAAAGTCCTTCCCACATAATGATTGCGTATCAATCCGATATCGAATCGAATGCCGGATTCTTCAGAAAAACCAAGGGCTGCAGTTGTAGCTGAGTCAGGTACACCGATTACAATATCTGCCCCTGGGACCGGATGTTCACATGCAAGTTGCCTTCCCAGTTTACGGCGGACACGGTCGACATTTTTACCAAAAACATAGCTGTCCGGACGAGAAAAATAGATGAATTCAAAAACACAATGTGCTGGTCGAACGTCGGATTCAAAAATAGGAACTTTAAATGAAGTGATACCGTTTTTATCTATTCGAACCATTTCACCTGGTTCTACTTCTCTTAACATCTCTGCTCCTACCAAATCAAAAGCACAGGTTTCAGAGGAGAGTATATAAGAGTTATCGCTTTCGATCTTTCCTATAATAAGCGGACGTATCCCGCGGGGATCGCGGGCTCCATAGAGTGCATCTGCTGTAAGAAAGACCACTGAGTAAGCTCCTTTAACTCCTGAGAGAGCATCCAGAATCATTGAATCTACGGTTTCACGTTTTGAACGGGCAATAAGATGCATTATTACTTCTGTGTCTGTGGTTGACATGAAAATAGACCCGTCATCTACCATCCAGTTTCGCAATGATGATGCATTGGTCAGATTGCCATTATGTGCCCCTGCTATAAGACCTGCCCGACAATTGATAAGAACGGGCTGTGCATTTTCGATTGTCGATGATCCGGATGTTGAGTACCGGTTATGTCCGATGGCTGATTGACCTTTAAGGTAATCCAGGATTTTCTTATGTTTGAAAACCTGATTAACCAGCCCCATTCCTTTATGAACTGACACTGACGTGCCATCTGACACGGCGATCCCAGAACTTTCCTGTCCACGGTGCTGCAAGGCGTAAAGCCCCAGATAAGTCATCTGGGCAGCCAGAGGATTATTAAAGATACCGAAAACACCACATGCTTCATTTAATGGTTCTACCATGATTATTTGTCCGATACTGAAGGTAAATTGCTACTATTATTTTTTAGACTTGCACCTACAAAATCTCTGAAAAGTGGATGAGGAGCAACAGGACGTGATTTAAATTCGGGATGAAATTGACATGCTATAAACCAGGGATGATTCTTCAGTTCGATCATTTCGACTAACATACCATCGGGTGACTGACCTGACAGAACCATTCCCGCTGCTTCAAACCGTTCGCGATAGTCATTATTGAATTCGTAACGGTGCCTATGCCTCTCTGAGATGGTTTCCTGGTTGTTATAGGATTTACGGGCAAGCGTACCGCATTTTAACTTACATGGATAAGCTCCCAGACGCATCGAAGCGCCCCTGTTACTTACCTTTTTCTGCTCTTCCATCAGGTGGATAACCGGATCTGGAGTGTGAAGTTCCTGCTCAGTAGTGTTTGCTCCAGAAAGCCCCAGAACGTTGCGGCCAAATTCAATAACTGCCATATGCATTCCCAGGCATATTCCAAGGAAAGGTATTTTATTTTCACGTGCATATTTTACAGCCAGAATTTTTCCCTCTATACCCCTGGAACCGAAACCTCCGGGAACCAGAATGCCTCCAATTCCTTTAAGA
The DNA here is from genome assembly GCA_023412475.1 of Fibrobacterota bacterium. GTDB lineage: Bacteria > Fibrobacterota > Chitinivibrionia > Chitinivibrionales > Chitinispirillaceae > JAAYPC01. Next base: position 71,332 of record JAEYNR010000061.1, read on the forward strand.
ACCTCGTGAGCTCCTTTTTTCTCAATATCTTCTGCTGATATGCTAATGATGTTGACTTTTGCCAGGTGTGCGGCACCGGCATGATTCAGTGATTCATGAATCGATTTGTAAGCGTCCAAAAGCTCGCTGTATTTGCCCACTATTGCTATCTGAACTTCCTTGTCTGCATTGGTAACCCTGTCGATGTATTCACGCCATGGTTTGAGGTTTCGTCTGCCTGCGCGAAGCCCCAGAATATCTATGATAACAGCATCAAGCTCCTGCGCGGCATAATCCAGTGGCGACTCGTAAATAGTATGAGGAACATCGATAGCCTCGATGACCGCTTCTTCATCTACATTGCAAAACAACGAAAGCTTTCTTATTACATCTCTCTCCAGATGTTTCTCTGTGCGACAAATCAAAATGTCGGGTATAATACCAATCTCCCGCAACCTGCCTACAGAGTGCTGAGTGGGTTTAGTTTTTACCTCTCCGGCCGGATGAAGATAAGGGACCAGAGTTACATGAATGAAAAGAACATTGCTGCGCCCTTCCTGCTGACGGAACTGCCGGAGTGCCTCCAGATAAGGGTGGCTTTCAATGTCTCCTACTGTTCCACCAATCTCACTTATGACCACATCCACATCGGAGGAAGCTACTGATCGTATACTTTCGCAGATCTCGGTTGTCACATGAGGAACCACCTGAACAGTGATTCCCTGATAGTCACCACGACGCTCTTTTTTTATAATGGAATCATATATCCGTCCAGAGGTATAATTGCAGTGACGGTTTGTAGTGATACCGGTAAAACGTTCATAATGTCCCAGGTCAAGATCGGTCTCTGCACCATCATCGGTTACATACACTTCTCCATGCTGGTAGGGATTCATGGTTCCAGGATCCACATTGAGATATGGGTCAAATTTCTGATTGACTACTTTTAAACCACGGGATTTTAGTAATAAACCTATCGATGCAGCAGTTATTCCTTTACCCAGTGAAGAGACCACACCGCCTGTTACGAAAATAAATTTTGCCATTTGTTTTAACTCCGGATCCAATTCAACCATAGGAAAGACAGAGACGTTTCTCTCTCTCTCAATTCCACATGGTATGTCTGATATCTAAATCGTGTTTATACTTGTTCTTAATTACTTGTAAATTTATTGTATAATCCTGAATCGGTTTGACAGAAAAACCGGTTTTTTCGGTAGAGTCCATGCCACTTATTGCGGCCTGTGCACCTTCCAGAGTAGTGATATAGGGAATACCCTGAGAAACAGCGGCACTTCTGATTGGCTTGGAATCAATCTGAGACTTCTTTCCAGCCGGTACATTTATCACCAGATTAATTGCTTTGCCTTTAATAAGATCGATTATGTCCGGCTTTCCCTCACCGATTTTTGGTACCATTTTAGCATTAATGCCATTGGAGCTCAGGACTCTCCAGGTACCTTCTGAGGCAAAAATTTTAAACCCCATGGATGCGATCATTTTTGCCATGAATATTATATTACGCCGCATGCTGTTTTTGACACTGATAAAAACCGTTCCTGATCTGGGCAGGTTGTTACCGGCTGCTTCCTGAGATTTGGCAAATGCAAGACCGAAATCTGTATCCAGTCCCATGACTTCACCTGTGGACTTCATTTCCGGTCCAAGGATTATGTCTGCTCCAGGGAACTTTCTGAAAGGAAGAACCGATTCCTTGACAGCAAAATAGTCGATATTCCGTTCGACAGCTTCATCAAGATCGCTCAATTTCTGACCGGTCATAACCTTTGCGGCAATTCTTGGCCAGGGGGTACCAACTGCTTTACTCACAAATGGTACGGTTCTGGATGCCCTTGGATTGACTTCCAAAACAAAAAGTGAATCTTCTTTTATTGCGAACTGTATATTAAGCAGTCCCACAACTTTGAGCTCTTCAGCGATTTTTATAGTAGCTTTGCGAATTTCAGAAATGATATCCCCTGACAAGGTATGTGGTGGCATTACACATGCGCTATCACCGGAATGTATTCCAGCTTCTTCAATATGTTCCATTATGCCACAGATCATCACATCGTTACCATCGCTTATCGCATCAACATCCACTTCGATCGCATCACCTATAAATTTATCTACCAGAACTGGATGATCTTCTGCTGCAGCCTGAGCTTCTCTTATAAATGTCCGAAGCTCATCATCATCGTACACAATACGCATAGCCCTGCCACCAAGAACAAACGATGGGCGAAGAAGAACCGGATAACCCAGGTTATGAGCGATAGCGATGGCTTCATCTGTAGACTTTGCGATTCCATTGTCAGGCTGATTTAATCCAAGTTTGCTGATCATAGCTGCAAACTCATCCCGGTCCTCGGCCCTCTGTATAGACTCAACACTGGTTCCAATTATAGGTGCGCCGGCATCCAGGAGTCTCTTTGCCAGATTGAGAGGTGTCTGACCACCAAACTGAACTATCACTCCAACCGGTTTTTCTTTGTCTATTATGTTCATGACATCTTCGAATGTCAAAGGTTCGAAATAGAGCTTATCGGATGTATCGTAATCTGTGCTGACTGTTTCCGGATTGGAGTTGATCATGATTGATTCATAATCCAGCTCCTTAAGGGCAAACGATGCCTGACAGCAGCAGTAATCGAACTCTATTCCCTGCCCGATTCTGTTAGGACCGCCACCAAGAATCACGACTTTCTTTTTGTCGCTGACAATACTTTCATCTTCATGCTCATAAGTAGAGTAATAGTAGGGGGTGTATGCTTCAAATTCTGCAGCACAGGTATCCACCAGTTTATATGTCGGAATTACACCAAGTGATTTGCGAAAATTTCTAAAATCAATTTCACCCATATCCAGAAGCTTTGACAACTGGGCATCGGAAAAACCTAATCCTTTGGCCTTTTTGATGAATTTTTTCTGAGTGATCTGGTCTTTGGTTAAAAGAGCGGGGCTTATCTGCTTTTCGAACTGGAAAACGTCGAACAAGTTGTTAATGAACCAGGGATCTACCCAGGAGGCCTTCGAGATCTCCTCCACCGTAAGGCCTTCTTCAAAAGCAAACCGGATTAGCAAAAGACGGTCAGCCTTGGGAACAGCAAGAGCTGCAAGTATCTGTTCTGTTGTCCTGTAAGGATATTTTACCAGGTCAAGTCCTTTGCGGCCAATTTCCAGGCCCCTTAAGCCTTTCTGCAAAGCCTCTTTAAAGGTTCGTCCTATGGCCATTGTTTCGCCAACAGATTTCATCTGTATCCCCAGGGTAGGATCTGCTTCAGGGAATTTTTCAAAAGTGAAACGGGGAATCTTTACTACGCAATAGTCTATAGTCGGTTCGAATGAAGCAGGTGTCTCTCTGGTGATATCGTTTCTGATTTCATCAAGAGTATACCCTACTGCAAGTTTTGCAGCAATCTTTGCGATCGGAAAACCGGTTGCCTTACTTGCCAGAGCAGAGCTTCTGCTGACACGGGGATTCATTTCAATGACTACCATGCGACCATTATCCGGATTAACTGCAAACTGGATGTTGGAGCCGCCTGTTTCAACACCTATTTCTCTGATAATCGCAATGGCTGCATCACGCATTTTCTGGTATTGACGGTCAGTAAGGGTTAGAGCAGGAGCACAAGTGATACTGTCTCCAGTATGAATTCCCATAGGATCAAGGTTTTCGATAGAACAGATTATTACTACATTATCTGCCTTGTCACGCATGATTTCAAGTTCATATTCTTTCCAGCCAATTACTGATTCTTCAATAAGAATCTCATTTATTCTGCTGCAGTTAAGCCCATACTGAGCAGCCCGTTCAAAATCGGATTCAGCGTAAACTATACTTCCTCCGGTACCGCCAAGAGTAAAACTGGGCCGTATAATAAGAGGAAAACCGATTTTTCTGGCGATCTGCCATGCTTCATCAAGATTATATGCGAAAGCACTTTCTGGAAGATCAAGGCCGATTTTCTCGATTGCTTCTTTGAAATCACTGCGATCTTCGGACTTTTTAATAGCTTTTTCATCCGCACCGATCAGCTTTACATTGTAACGCTGAAGAACGCCGCTTTCAGCCAGTTCCATAGCCACATTGAGTCCAGTCTGACCTCCCATGGTAGGAAGAACTGCATCTGGCCGCTCTTGTGCAATGATCTTCTCGATTATCTCAGGAGTAATCGGTTCGATGTAGGTTCTGTCGGCAAGCTGGGGATCAGTCATGATGGTTGCAGGGTTGGAGTTTACCAGCACAACCCGGTAACCTTCTTCCTTGAGAGCTTTACATGCTTGAGTTCCTGAATAGTCAAATTCACATGCCTGCCCGATAACGATGGGACCGCTTCCAATAATCAGAATACTATGTATGTCATTTCTTTTTGGCATAAAACCTTTCGAACCTTGTTGGTATCAACATGGGGTAGAGGTTATATATTTGAATGATAAAATTGGTTTGCAAAATTTTCCTTTTCATTATCTTGCGACGCCTGAAAATGCCGGGTGATTCCTAGCAGGTGTTGTTCTCTCAAGAATAGAGATAAACTGCTCGAGCAAGTAACCTGAATCATGAGGACCTGGCGCCGCTTCGGGATGATACTGAACACTGAGCAGGTTTCTTTGTGTATCAGCTAACCCCTCACAGGTCATATCGTTAAGATTAATATGGGTCGCTCTTGCTCCACTGTTTTCAAGACTCTCCATATCGACACAGAAGCCATGGTTCTGTGAGGTAATCTCGATTGTTCCAGTGTCTAAGTTTCTGACAGGATGATTGGCTCCTCGATGACCGAATTTAAGTTTATAGGTTTTCGCACCAAGAGCCAGTGCCAAAAGCTGATGACCAAGGCAGATACCAAAAATCGGCTTTTTACCTATAAGAGAGCTGATATTTTCTATGGCATAGCTTATTGCCGACGGATCACCAGGACCGTTTGAAAGAAATATCCCGTCAGGGTCATAAGAGAGGACTTCCTGAGCGCTGGTATGTGCCGGGACCACAGTGACTCTGCATCCAAGTGATTCAAAAATACGCAAGATATTATGCTTGATTCCAAAGTCAAAAGCTACAACAGAAAATCTGGATTCTGATTTTTTACTGCTAAATTGGCTGTCATTCCAAACATAAGCTTTTTGGCAAGTTACTTTCTTTACCAGGTCGATTCCAACTAAACCGGTCCAGGCCCTTGCTTTTTCCACCAGCGCATCAGAAGAAACCGAGCCATCTCCAGCATAGAGAACCCCTTTCATTGCTCCTGCAACCCTGATATGTTTTGTTAAAGCCCTGGTATCGATATCCTGAATAGCGACTATATTATTTTCAGCCAGATAATCGCAAACTGACTTGGTGGAGGTAAAGTTTGATGGATAGCGGCATGCCTCTTTTACTATAAAACCGCTTACAAAGATCTGTGAAGATTCCACATCATCTTCGTTTATTCCATAGTTGCCGATCAAGGGGTTGGTCATGGTGACTATTTGAGATGAATAGGATGGATCTGTGAGGATTTCCTGATATCCAGTCAGGCTGGTATTAAAAACCACCTCTCCAACAGATTCACCCTCTGCTCCAAATGATTCACCTTCAAATACGGTGCCGTCTTCCAGTGCTATAATACCTTTCAAAAAAACCTCACTTTTTTACAGAATTGCGGACTGTTCCACCAAAGTACGTATAGAGTAGTAATAAAAATGTGCAAACACAAAAAAAAAAAGATACCCATCCCTTTGAGAAAGGATAGGTATCTTTAAATGGTCGAAACTGTTTTTCATTTGCTGCTTGGAAGGAAAAAAGTTTTTCAAGCTCTGCAACAAAATAATGTTTTGATAGGTGGGAGTCAAACATAAAAGGAACAGAATAAGGAGTAGTGCAGACTGTTATTAAAAAAATCCTCCGCCAGGGTTAATATCCCTGGCGGAGGTCTCGTGCACCTTCACCCTATAGAAGGAGGCATGTGAAGTAGCGACTTCTCAGCCGCTATAATGTATACGAAATGTAAGTGGTTAATATTGATTAGGTTCTGGAAAAAATAAAAAGAGTGCTGTCGAAGCTGGGAAAAGCATTTAAAAAACCCGGACCGAATTTTTTAATCCGATCCGGGTCTCGTGCACCTTCACCCTTAAGAAGGAGGTAGCGAACCCTTCTGGTATCGCTATAAATAGTACGGTTGCGGGGTGGGGTATATTGTGGAAATAAATCCGAAATAGAAAGCCGGAGTCGGGAATATGATTTTTGAAATCTACCACTTTTTCTAATTCTCTTTTCCTGTTCTTATTTCGAATTTTTCATAAACCTTTTTTCCCCTCAATGCTGTTTAATTGGCCGCATTTTTAATAATCTATCGAAATAGTGATCATAACTCCCAAAATCTAATATCAGATATCAGAAATCTGCTATCTGATTACGGCATACCTTTTGATCTTGGATCAATTGAAGAGATCGGACAAAGAGGATAACAGTGTTATTGTTTTTATCCTTTTCACTCGGATAGAGCTTTCATTTCCGGGATTTAATAATGATAAAACTTGCCATTCTGATCAGTCTTTCACTCTTTTTAGGTGTAATAAATGGAAGAGAAAACCAGATAAATTTTAAAATAGAGCAGATCGAAAAAGGATACAGTTATTCGTGCGATTTTCAGAGCACCCTCTCAACAGATTCTGTTCTGGCGATTATTTTCAAATTTGATCACCTGGTGAAATACTCCTCTAAGATGTCAAAGATAGAGATTCTTTCTGAAGAGAAAAACTCATATCTTGTATCATTTTTTCTTAAATATCTGATCTATTCCAGCAAGTCGGTTTACAGGAGAACTCTTCTTGAAGATAAAGATATGGTTGTAATCGAAATGATCAAGTTTCATCATAACAGCAATGTGTTCCCTAAGGTTTTAAACATCAGAATAGAATACAGGGTTTTACCTGTGATGGACAGTGTGCATATTTTTTACAAACAAAAGTGCGTTTTTAACAAAACGGTAAATTGGTTCTATTTGAAAATACTGGAAGGGAAATTGAATGAATCAATGAGGGAGCTACAGAGCTACATTAATTCAAGAAGTTAAATAAAGGGCAGGGGAGATGCCCCTGCCCTTTATGGTAAATTATTCTTCCCAGATTATGGCAAACTTGCCACTCTTCTCTACCCAGATAAATTGATCATCTTTGTAGACGACATAATATTCGTCATCCAGACCGCTAACTCCTGAATCAGTCAAAGTAAAACCTGGACTAGAAGAACCGAAGTTATGATCGATACTACCTGTTAAATCAGCATGCCATGGAGCCCCATCAAACTGAAAAGCGCAAGAGTAGATCTTTTTTTGTGATGCGTCCCAGTCAATTGTAAATGTTTTAATCTTACTGATATCAGGCCCACTCTCTCCTTCTACAGTGCCTTTACTAAAGGTAGTGTTTTGAATTTCAGGTAGCGGCGAAGAACTGGGCACACCATACTTTTCCAGTAACCCTTCATCTCCTTTATCGACAACTGTTATTTTTCTAACAGCTTTGCCCTCATTCCCTGCCTCATTTTTTACAGTGTAAATCAGTGAGCAGGCTCTTCCGGCTTCGGATGTTTTGAAACCAGATGTATCGACTTTTACTTTACTCCAACTGATATTTCCATCCACTTCATCTGTTACAGTATTGCCAATATCCTTCGATTTATAATCTTTACTATATTTGGCTCCAACTGCAACAGTATCCTGATCCTTACTGTGTTTGAGTTTGATTACTGGTGGAGTTTTATCGTCCTCTGCATCAGCTTTAGATACCTTCACAGTTCTGGTTTTTGTGATTTTTTTGGTTCCATCGCAGGTACTGATCTCGTAGGTGACCGTAATTGTACCTTCTTTATCGGTGCGAACGGTTTCTGGGTTAATCTTTACCATGCTATTGACAACTTTAGTAAGTGGAATTGAATTTACCTGTGCAGTGTTTCTTGGCCATGTCATAGTTGCGGTAAATCCAGGCTCCTCGTACATTTCTCCGACTTTCAAATTAATTACACCATCACCTTCAAGCTCCAGAGTAATGGATGTATCACAGTCCGGAGCATCGCTTCCATGAATAATAATTTTCACTTCACTTTTTACTTCAGTACCACTTTCTCCCGTAACAGAGAAAGTCGCAGTAAACATACCTTCCTTACCTTCTTCATAATCGTGATCCAAATTTGCCTGCAGGTCTCTTATTTCATTGTTGATATATTCATAAGCAACGCTAGTCAGCAGTGAAAGATCGAAAGAAACATCTGGAAGTGTATCTTCAATAATAAAGCCATCATGAATCCCATCCCCGTCATAAAAAACATTAATTACTGCATCAGTAACACTGCCACCTTCATCTGTTACCCTGAAGTAAATAGTATGACTGCTTTTATTACCCGACTTGTCTTCTGCAGTGTAATTGACTTTGTAGACACCGGTATCATTTGTATTTACTTCACCATCCAGAGTGACACTTTCACCTATCTTGAATATGGTAAGATCTTCATCTGTTATATTGACATAGTCAATGTAGTTGATGATAGAACCAAGGATGATTACTGCCGTGTCGTTTGTTACAAAGTAAGAGTTAGAAACAATTGATGGTGGAGTTACATCATCTTCTGGCAGATGTTTAACGACTATGGTTCTGGTAACTTTTGTGTAATTACCAGTAGTGTCTGATACAGAGTATCTTATATCGTAGTTGCTACTCTCAATAAATGCCACATTAGATTCGACATTGACATCGTCATTATTAATGGTTTTATCGGATGGATCATAGCAGTGGAAATCTTTCTCAAGTTGTCTGATTCTCTCCCAGAACTTATCCTGTTCGCTTGGTTTATATCTGAGAGTATCAGGGTTGTTACCCTTAAGTTCAATAACAGGGAAATCCTTATCTACTCTAAAAAGTGGTGAATCTTTGTCATAAATATTGGCGATATCATCACTATCATGATCCCCAGCGGAATCAGGACCCACGTAGTTATCGCTTTTGGGATCCAGGATATTGGTATATTCAACTTCGGTACAACTAGCAAAAAAGATCACCAGAGACGACAAAAAAAGGATTCTCTTTTTATTCAAGAACATAAATACCTCATTTCCGGGTAATAATTGGTAAAGCGATTGAAGCAGTAAGACTGGTAAGTCCAACGGCTCCACCCAAATAACAGAGATTTCTGGTGCTTTTGTAAGTATCCATGTCTTCTCTCAATTTGACAGTTTCTTTTTGATTTCTGGCAGCTTCATAAATCGGTTTGGTATCTTCAATCTGTTTATTAAAATAATAACCCACTCCAGCACCTGCAGCAGTAAGAAGACTGGAACCCAATCTCCAGGCAAATACTGCAGCCCATCCTTTTTGTGCAGGATCGTCTTTTGCAACTACCACTACACGCCGTTCATGTTTGCAGGACTCATAGATTTTTTTCACATCGTATCCATGAGTCGAGTTGGTGTCGATACCATTGACAAGATCGATTGCACGTTTGCAGTTCTGGTTGGCCACCTCGATTTTTGCCAGTCGAACCGATACTTCAGGATTTTTAAACTGTCTGGCCAGGAAAAGATCATACGCATCTTTTGCCTTGTCAGGCATGTTTAGAGATTCGTAAAGAAGCCCAGCCTTGAGCAGATAATCTTTATTGGCGGAATTGTTCATGTGAAACAGGGAGACATAGCATTCGGCAGCATCACTTTGGCGGTTCATTTTATCATAGAGCAGAGCAAGCTGAAGCCATGCATCTTCGTTATCCTGCTGAATTCCAAGGCTGTTATTAAATGCATCGATAGCTTCATCGTTGGCTCCCAATTCTGCATAACGCAGACCAAGTTCGTAGTAGTCACTTCTGTCCAGTTCTCGTCCGGAACTGGCTGCTTTTGACAGATAGTTGTTGGCCTGAGCGATGTTTTTAAGACCTATACTTACCAGAGCAAGTTCAAAATAGATATTTGCATCTTCACCACCTTTTTTCAGAATCGCCTGGTATTCGCTCTGTGCACGGCTAAGATCGTCTTTGGCCTCGTAAATACTTGCAATAACGGCACTGGCAGGCAGGTCAAGATCAGAATTTCTTTTTGCTTCTTCTGCCGCATCAAGAGCATCATTGTAACTTTTCTGCATCCTATAATAATTGGCTATTTTCAAATACAGTCCCGGATAACCGCTTCCAAAAGTGGAAATAAGCTTTCTTTGATAATCTAATGCTTGCTCAAATTGTCCGGCTCTTGCAAACGCATTAGCAGCCACGAATGCTGCCAGATGCATTTTTGAGTTATGTTTACTGATTTTTTCATAACCAGAGACTGCAGCTTCTGCTCTTTTTTTCGAATACTCGCCCTCTGAGACAATTTGTGATCCAAGTGCTTCGATCGCTTTGGAATTGTCTCCCAGGATATCTTCTGCAAGAACCTTATTGACACTGGTGGGAAGTGATGAAGTGATAGTAGAAGCAATGTCATTGACACACTCAAGCAAACCGGCTTCAAATTGGGAAAGGTCAATTTCCTTTTTTTCAGCATATAGTTTCTGGTTGTCTGAAATTGAGTAAAGCTCAAGGGTATATTGAACTTTTTTACCTTGTGGTTCATATTCATGATAGATCAGATATGTGGTACCCATTTTTTTTGCTGCTTCTATATAGGAAGCTCTGGAGATACGACGGGAAAAATCTCTATAATATTGAATATTATTTGCCATTCTCTCCTGAGGTATGACCTGGATCTGGGTAATTGCTCCGAGCTTAAAATGGAAGTAAGCTTCTGCAATAGCAGATATATACATGGTTTTTTGCTCACTGGAGTAGGGGGCGTATGTAGGCCGTGCAACCATTAGAAGCGGTGGGCCTGCCCTTTTAATGTTTTGTGAAACTACTGCCTGGTATGCTGGCTTTGGTTTAGCTTTAACCGGCTCAGAAACAGGAGTTGAGGAATATGATGGCTTCTGAACTGGTTCAGGTGGTTTGGAATAAGCCGGGGCAGCAGAAGGCTCCACTTGTTCTTTTACCGGTTCTGCCACTTTTGTCTCTACAGGCTCCGGTTTAACCACCGGCTCTGTAACTACCGGTTCACTTTGGACAGGTTCAGAAAAAGACTCCTCCGCTTCATCTATTGAGAAATCAGGCCAGTCCTCGGTTTCAATATCAAAATCATCGTTTTGAGCAAAAATGATCTGATTCCCAATCAATGGTATTGAGGCGAAACCAAGTAAGAACATCAATTGAAACGCATAAATAAATCGCATACAACTACCCTTCCAGCTAGCAATTCTTTGTGCCCGATTTAGTGCAGAAACGCTTCCCTGCAGTTCAATCGCTTTTGCATCAAATTCAGTTGCGGTCTAAAACTTAATTTCAAAATAGTATTTTGTATACATAATTGATATTAATTTCATTCATTCTCTCTGTTCAACAGGCTTAGCTGAACAGTTTTAGTCTTCAAAAGATCAGAAAAGCTGAAGCTGCCTAGAAGATCTAACCCCAAGCAGTTTCAATTTTATTTGATGGTTTTTCTCAGTGTCTGAAAACCATAATGAGCAATAAGCTGATCCAACAATACTATAGCAGCATAGTTTTCAGCAACCGGCCAGATACGAGCTACTATCGTCGGATCTCGACGGGTGATCGCAGCCAATTCCTTGTTTTCAAGGGTGTATTTGTCGATCGTAGTCTGTTTTTTATCGATGGTAGGGGTACCTTTGACAGCTATTTTGGCAACGATGTTTTGGCCTGTGGCTAACCCGCCAGTTATACCACCAGCATTATTTGAATCGAAAATTACTTTGTTACTCTCAGAATGCATGCGATCATTGGACTGGTACCCGGTCATATCCTTAACCGCAAATCCTGCACCAATTTCAACCCCTTTAACCGCTCCAAGCCCAAGTAGTCTTCCTAATTCTGCATCAAGTTTATTAAAAACCGGTTCACCAAGACCTGCCGGAACTCCTGTAGCAACCACCTCCACAATACCTCCTGCAGAATCTCCTGTTGCTGAAATCCGATTAACCGCATCAAGCATCTGTTGGGCCGTTTCAATGTCAGGACAATTCACCACCGAATGTACATCGTATTTTTCCCTTATTTTCTGATGATCCACTGCCGGTGCTTTATCCCGGATAGCATCAATTTCCTGTTCGATTTGAGCAAAGATGCTCATCTTTTGCAGAAAACGCATAGACATATTGATGCGGTTTTTAACATAGACCTCCTGATAAAAAGGATCATAGTCACAGCGCATCTTTTTATAAGATTCACATTTATCCTGGACAATCCGGTAGTCCATATCAGGGCAGCGCACTCCAGCCATTTCTTTTACATAAGAAAACACCTGGATTCCCGAATATGCAAGAACCTTTTTTGCCACAAACCCGGCAGCCACTATAGCTGAGGTGTATCTGCCGCTGAAAATCCCGGCACCGATAGAATCATCATCAGGTCCGTATTTCATAAAGGATGCATAGGAGGCATGGCCAGGACGGGGAGTTCTATTAGTATCCTGGTATTGTTTTATATGTATAAAATGCCTATCCAGATTTGGTATGAGGATAGCAAGAGGAGTTCCATTGGTATGGTTTTCATTACCGGCATTTTCGATGGTGTCTGCGGCATTGAGCCCGGTGTAGATTACCGGAAGATCCGGCTCTTTTCGTGGAGAGGAAAGCTCGTCTGCACCCGGTTTCCTTAAGAGCAAATCTCCATATATTTCCTGCTCTGAAACAAGCATCCCTGAGGGAATCCCCTGAATAACTGATGTCAAACCTTCCTGGTAAGAGCCACCTGAGACTGTGACCTGAAAGAGTTTGCCAATGTGACATCCAAACATGTTTTATCCCCTTTATATGATAGAAAAACGGCTGTTTATTTGTTGTCAGAGCTGTACTGTCAGACTAAAAAGAGTCAAATTTTCTATTCTAATGGCTAAAAATACATTACGTTCTTAAAAAATCAATTCTGTAGAAGTAAAAAAAAGCAGCTTTCTTAAGGGCATTGAAAAAATATGAAAAAAGACACTATTAAGGTGAAAAAACGGCTGTATCTTTGGGAAAAAAAATCGAAATCATAAGCTCGAAATTCGAAACCAAATCCAAATTGCTGATTATCAAGAGCAAATACTAAATTATAAGGAATGAATTAACCGTTTTTTTTAGCTTCAATCGAATCGAGCCCAATCATTAAAAAGGAGCCTCTTTTTCATGGACTCAGTTACCTTTATAGGTCTTGTTGCCGGAACATTTACCACCATATCATTTTTCCCTCAGCTAATCCGGGTATGTAAAACCCGCTCAACCAGAGATATCTCCTTATGGATGTTTCTGCTTTTTACCATCGGAGTTCTCTTATGGCTAATATATGGAATTTATCTGCAACAGTGGCCGGTAATTTTATCCAATCTGCTGACCCTGATTTCAGCAGTCGTCATTCTATGCTTTAAACTGAAGTATAAATAAGAGGACGTGAAAGGATCTCAGATCTGAGATGTAAGATTACTGATTTTTTGAAGAGTTCAAATCTTAAATCTTAAATCTGAAGTCCTAAATATAAAGCCCTAAATATAGAATCTCAAACCTCAAATCTCAACTCAAACGCCTATCTGAATCTGTTCTCCAGCATCTGCCGCATGGCTTCCTGATCAAGAATCAACGAACCGGCCACATGAGGAGAGTTCTGCAATGCTTTTGGTGGGGTTCCCTCCTCATCAACACTACCTTTTACCAGAATCAGAATCTCCACTTCCTGTCCGATAAGCTTTCTTATTTCAGGGCAGGATATCACTAACTTTTCAGAATTGATTTTTTGTTTTAAACGAATAGCAGTCTCCATTTTGACATACTCCTTTTTTTGATACATATAAAATTCCTCCTTAAAATATTATATTTATGCATTCCTATTTTTCTATTGAATTCAAGGTGTTGCCCTTGACACTGGTAAATTATAATGTAGATGTATTTAAGCCTCTACGGAAAAAAAATCAATCTATGGAGTTACTATTTTCTTGCTCTGCTGGAAAAATTGATACCAATTCCTGCACCCATAGACTGTTTAAATTTCGCATCTGCACTAGTTTCTCTGTCATAAACTACAATAATGTGGTAATTAAATAGAATATTTTTGGTTATATTCAAATTAACAGAACTCTCAAGATTTAAATCTGGATAACGCCATAAATCTTCTGTTGAGGACTTATTCGCACTTGAGCTTATAAAAGCCTGATAAAGACACAGCTTTGTTGAAAAACGGAAGAAGTTTGTGCTTCGAAACCGCAGTTCAGAAACCAGTTCTGCACCTCCATCATTGATTATTTTGGTCCCAATATACGCAGGATGTACCGAATTACCAGCATACAACAGGTAATTCATATCTATTTTCTGCCTTAATGCAGAACCCAGGCGGAAATTCCAGAACACATTTCCAGTTTTTATCAGATCTCGCGCAAGACCGAAACTTTCAGTAATCTCAAGCGGATTAATATAAGTAATGTGATCATCATTGTGGTTATCCAGAAATTGACTGTTTATACTCCAGGATGCATACGGGTCGATAAACCCTCCGAACTTGAATTTTAAAAGCGCCAAAAAACTTACATTATCGGATGATTTTTCCGGTGATGACCACTTTTTGCTCTTTTTGTTCTGCACTCTGGTTTGACCAAAGGCCAGTTTCAGGGTGTTTTCCGATAATATCCAGTCATTGAGCTGGCGTTTCCAGATTCCATTGAGTTTTGAAACCCAGATGATAGAACCGGCACTTGAACCTGTCCAATTATCACTGAAAGTATTAAGTGTGATAAGAAAATTTCCATCAATTGAATAGTGCCAACTGCTGTCTTTAGCCATACTGCAAAAGAAGCAGAAAAAAACCAATAAAAAACAACGGTGAAAAGATTTCATTTATTTTCACATTCAGATCCGTGTTTAATGCTTCCATACTTTCTATCCCAGTAGTCTTTCTCAGTCTACATCAAGGCTGGGGGAAATAATTTGGGATAGGCCAGACTGACTTTTTCTAAGTTCCCTATTGATTCGCCCTGGTTCCAGGTCATATAAATGGAAGCTAATTACAATGAAATATAAAAATGGAGCATGCTTTGTAGTTTATGCAAGTAATTGTTATCAGGGTAATTACGTGCTGGTTCACAAGGTATGCTTTAAATCTTTGGCTCGCATAAAAAAGGTAAAAAAATGAAACAGAAACTGAAGAATCGCTTTGCCAGGTATGTAGTAATTGATACTCAATCTGATCAGGAAGCACTTACCTTTCCCAGTTCTGAAAAACAGTTTATTCTGGCCAACATTCTGGCAAATGAACTAAAAGAGTTAGGGCTTAAGGATGTATCTGTGGACAAGTTTTGTTATGTGATGGCTACCCTTCCTTCAAACTGCACAAAAGATGCTCCCAAAATAGGTTTGATTGCTCATCTGGACACTTCACCATCATTATCCGGCGAGAATGTCAGGACAATGATAATAGAAAATTATACAGGAGGGGATTACACTATAAACGAAGCTCTGGGAGTGGAGTTGCGTGAATCAGAGTGTGCTGAGCTTAAGAAATGTATTGGCCACACTTTAATTACATCAGATGGAAACACTCTTCTGGGGGCAGATGATAAGGCTGGAATTGCAGTGATTATGACTGTTATCGAGTATCTGGTGGAAAATCCAGACATAACCCATGGAGAGATAAAGATTGCATTTACTCCGGATGAAGAGATAGGGCAGGGAGCGGATCATTTCGATCTTAAGAAGTTTGGTGCAGATTTCGCCTACACCGTTGATGGTGGTTTTACAGGGGAACTGAATAAAGAGACATTTTCCGCAGATGGGGCCATAATTGAGATAATTGGGCGCGATATTCATCCTGGGACTGCCAAAGGTGTAATGGTTAATTCGATCCGAGCTATGGCTGAGATTATCAGAAGGCTTCCACAGAAAATGGCACCTGAGAGCACCGATGGCTACCAGCCTTTTATTCATCCCACAAGCGCTCAAGGGGATGTTTCTTCTTCGGTGATAAAGCTTATTCTCAGAGATTTTGATACTGAGGGATTGAAGGTGCATCGGTTTATTCTGGAGACAATCATAAAAGAAGTAAAGGTGATATTTCCAGAAAATGAGATCAGACTGTCTGTAAGTGAAACCTACCGAAATATGGCTGAAGAGCTGGCCAAATATCCATATGTAACCGATCGGTTATGGGATGCCGCTTTAAAAAGCGGTTTAAAGCCATTCTGGAAACCGATACGTGGTGGAACTGATGGGTCACGGTTAACAGCCATGGGACTTCCTACTCCAAATATGTTTACCGGCAGCGGAAATCATCATAGCAGAGCGGAGTGGTGCTCGGTCGATGCGATGGAGAAAGCTGTAGAATGTATTGTTAATCTCCTGTAGGGGGCACTCTTGTGGTGCCCCGGGCACCCACAAGGGGTGCCCCGACAGACGATTCCGACGACCAAAGAAAACGAAACTTCTTTTCAAAACAAATTAATTCTAAAAGATCGGAGCAAAAGATTATGAAAAATCAAAAAATCCGATACAATTCAGAAATCCATCACCGCAGATCGATTCGTCTCAAAGAATATAATTATTCATCACCGGGATACTATTTTGTTACCGTTTGCACACAGTATCGCTATTGTCTGTTTGGCAGAGTAATCAATGGTCAAATGCAATTGAACGACGCAGGGAAGATGGTTGATTATCAATGGACAATATTATCAAACCGGTTTCATAATATCCAGATAGATGAATATGTAGTTATGCCGAACCATTTTCATGCATTTTGCAAATAGTCCCCAATGTCGCAGAAACCGTAGGGGGGGTAAACCTAGTGGTTACCCCCCCAAAAAAAACATTAGGCGAAATGTTCGGTGCATATCAATCAATTGTCACAGTCGAATATATTCATGGCGTAAAAACAAAAAATTGGCAACCATTTTACAATAAATTATGGGAACGCAATTATTGGGAACATATCATCCGTAATGAAGGCGAATTATCGTATTAGATGTACACTTACAGGAAAGCGGAAGAAGGAATTGAAAACTGAGATTACATTTTTCAGGAAAAACAAAAAACTTATGAAATATTACGATTTTAACAAACGAGGTCTACCGATTGGAAGTGGCCCCATAGAAGCAGCCGCAAAAACTATTGTCCGACAAAGAATGTGCCGCAGCGGAATGAGCTGGAGTTGTGAAAAAGGACAATATGTATTAACTGTCAGAGCGTATGTTAAATCCGGTTTATGGGATAAGGTCTGGGAACAATACATAAATTTGAAAAAAGTAGCATAAATTTACTATCGGGATGCCTAAAATTGAGGCTGCACCCTTAAATAGCAAACACTCTGCATTCCTGTCTGATCTGCGAAGCTTAATGATTCCGTTCATGCATAAACTGACTTCGCTTCCCCATCCCTGACAGGTGAACCGCACTCCTCTTTACTACTTGCCAATACTCCGCCAATGCCTAATTTGAATTGAAGGCTGAAGCGGCCATAAGAAAACCCGGGCATGATACCAATTTCGCCAACACCTTTTGTAGTTTTATATTTTTCAACTTCATGGCTGTAAGTATTGTAAGGATAATAATATTGTGGATTAAATCTAACGTAACTGGATTCGGTACGATTTTAGTTGAACGTACCATGTATTATGATGAGATAAATAAAGGCAGCTATTATTACCCCATAGACAGGGCACTTGGACTTGAAAAGGATGATTTTGCAACGCTTGAGACACGGGAAATGCTTCTTTTTGCAGCTTCGACTAATGTACCTTCTGAAATTGAAGTACTGTTGAAAAAATCCAGTTTATGCCGGCCATCCCGAACTGCAATTCAAAACGTTATAAACCGTGACGGCCAGCAAATGGAATCTTTGCGAGAAAAAATAGCACAGAATGTTTTTAACAGCTCCCGGACCATTGCTTATTAATAAGCAGAAAACAACCAATACTATAGCCCCGGATCAGAGTAGACCTTTATCCAAACAGGTTCATGCATTATTTTGTGTCTAATACAACTACTGTTCTGGTCAATAGTGAAAAAGCAATTTATTTACGCTATTGTTAGAAACCCGCTTAACACTCTCGGTTGATATTGATGTCATGTCTATACAAAACCGAAAGGATGCGAACCAGTAAGGGAATGGCTTGTTTATGGGTATTAATTCCTGGTCTGAAGAAAAAGCATTAACCGAGATTTTCCAAACGCTCGAAAAAACAGATCCCGGGACAGCCCCGTTTGTCCTTGTACTTGGTTCAGGTTTCAGCCATGTGCTGGTTATATGGTAAAAGAGATAGTTAACGAAACTCTTCCCTTGTGGATGCATCATCTAATAACTAAGGATGATTTCGAAAAGTTGAAAAAGATGCCTGCGACAGAACGGGCGGAAATTGCTAAGAATTTCTGGAAACAGATGATTGAAAAAAACATAGATTCCAAGCTGGAGTTTTCGCTCAATCCTGATACTGGCATGCCAAATGATTATCCTGCTGCATATAAAGCGGCTTTTAATCCAGATTATATTGGAGCTCTGGGAACTCCTGCAAGTGCACGAAAATTCCAGCGTGAGCTTATGCGTCTTGATAAGCCCCGGCTCAATGCGGCTCATTTTCTTTTAGCTTCGATTCTTGGTGTACAACCAAAAAAATCCTATAAAGAATCCCGCAAAAGTGATCTGTTTAAGACCAGTGGAGCATTTTCCCGGCTTATTCTTACAACAAATTTCGACCCATTTCTTCAGACTGCTCTTCAGTTGGTCAACCAACTCTATTTTATGACCGACACTATGGAACTGGGAATAAACGATGATATCTTCGATGCCTATGCGGATGCAATTCACCTTGTATATGTTCATGGAAGTGTGCACTGTCGTTTTCAGGCGGCTTCGTAAGATTCGATTGAGGATATCAAAAAAAATAATGCCGATAAGCTTGCAGATGTATTGAAAAGCCATGGAGTCATAGTGATTGGCTATAGTGGGTGGGATGATGTCATTGTAGATGCTCTGGCAAAGTGTGATAGATTCGATCATCGTTTATTCTGGTGTGGATTGGAGGAGATTGATCCTTTGGCCAAAGGTGCTTTTGGTCCGCGAGTACCTGATATCTTACAGAAATCCACTGCCTGCTACGTTAAGATTAAGAGCGCCGGGGCTTTTATGGCAAATCTTTGTGGAAAACTTGTCAATGGTTTACCCCGTCTACTGGAAAATCCAATAGGGCAAGTGCGAGAAATTCTTGATTATCGTCGATTTTAAAGAATTTGAGAAGCCTGCATCTTCTAACGAAAAAGAACCTAAAATATCTGTTAAAGGTGGAATAGAAAATGTAATTGCGGAAAAATGGGCCTTGACAATTAAATGCCTGGAAGAGATTGAAGACACATTTCAATCGAAGAGTGAAGCTAAAAGGTTACTTTCTGAAGCAAGATGGGCTTTTAGCGTGAATAATTTTCGAGGAAGCATTGAAGCTTTGCATCAAGGCGCTTAGTTTGCCAGAACTCGCTTCGAGCGATAAAGCTGAGCTCCTTTTTTATAAAGGATTAGCACAATATTTTATTGGAAAACCAGACGATGCTATTAAGGATTGGACAGATGTAATCGATTTACCCGAAGCACCGATTGAACATGTAGCAAGAGCGTTAGTTAACCGTGGTGTCACATGGGGTAAGAAAGGTGAAACCGAGAAATCACTTGCAGACTACACCCGAGTGATAGAACTTCCCGATGCTCCAGTTGAACAAGTGGCTAAAGCGTTAGTTAATCGCGGTGTCACATGGGGTAATAAAGGCGAAACCGATAAAGGACTTTCTGATTACACTCGAGTGATAGAACTACCCGAAGCACCAGTTGAGCGAGTGGCTAAAGCGTTGGCCAATCGTGGATGGTCTCATTATGAGCAAAATAATTTCTCAGATTTTCTTACCGACACCGAAGCTGCATTAACTAAAAACCCCTCAATGGATTACGCTGCTTTCAATCTGGGACTCGCTCTTTTAGCCTGTGGCCGGGATAACGATGCTCTAAATGCTTATCAGAAAGCTTGTGAAAAATATCCAGAGTCTATCGAAAAACTTGGCATGGAAGATCTTATCGAGGCACAGAAAACATGGCTTTCGCAAGAACGCGCAGAACCGGTTATTAAATTGTTAAAATCGTTCAATCAAGAACCTGCCCTTGAATTGGAGGCGTGATCCCTTTTCTCATCACCCCACCAACACCTCCCGCATCCGCCTCACCATCTCCTCCTCTGGCCTGTCAAAATAAACCCCACTGTCACTTCTTCCGTCAATACCCCTTAAAAAAATGTAATACACTCCACCAAAATGCTTCTGGTAACTGTATCCCTTGTACCGCAGTTGAAGATATTTATATATAGCTGTCAGGTAGATGTGATACTGAAGAATGTAGTGCTCAGATTTCATCGCTTCTTTGAGTGGCCCGCTCTGATAATTCTCAAGACGATCTCCAAGGTGATTCGATTTCCAGTCCAGAATATAAAACCGGTCCTCTTTCTCAAAGAACAGATCGATATACCCTTTCATAAATCCGCCCGAAGGTGAAAAATGCAACCCTTCTGCCTGATAATCAGAAGAGAAAAGATCAGTCTGCATCTGACCCGAAAAAAGCTTCTGCAGATCCGATGGGGTTATTCTTTTGAGTGGAAAATAAAACTCCATCTCTTTTATACAGGAGCTGCCCGGGATTTCAGACAGTTTAAAAATATCAGACCCGCTTTTCAGAGGAGTGCTCAAAGTATCGTTCACCAATTTAGAGATCACCGGTTTCCAGGAATGATCAAACCCATAAATATCCAGCATACTTTCAAGATCGATCTTTTCCTGGAGTGAGCCGGGATCTGTGAAATCGATCTGCTCAAAAACGCTGTGAAGAAAAGTACCTGCAATCGATCCTCTGGGAAAATTAAAGATCGTGTAATCCTCTTTTTCTGTATCATTACCATTAAAATCATCGTATCTGGGGCTTGGGTCGTAATCAGGAGACTCCGGTATATAATGATTTCTGGTTAATGAACTGAAACTGGCTATCTTCCACGATTCAGGAACACCATTTTCGAGTTTCAAGCAGGATAACTGTTTTTCATCAGTTTGCGGCATCACGATCTTCTCTGGATCAGCCAGCTTTTCAAGAATCGCAATTGATAGGTTCTGGTCACTGATTTCTGAGAGAATCTGCCGGATCTGCTCAAATGTAAGGGATTTCACTTTCTCTTTTAGTGAAGGCAAAGAGAAATCGCTTTCAATAAGATCCTTGTGAAGAAGGTAGGCGAGGGCCGAGCTCTCTTCACCCCGTATTTTCCCCCATACTACAAAGCAGCATGATTTTGCCCGGGTGAGTGCCACATAAAGAAGCCGCATGTTTTCTGCCAGGATTTCGGTCTCAATAAACTGACGATTTTTGCTAATCTCTTCTGTGCCGATCGCAAGCACAGATGCGTTGTCCGATTGCGGATCATGAAAAGTACAGGCTATCGCTTTGCTGCTCAATTCTGAATTGTGCCAGAACGGGCAGAACACTATCGGATATTCCAGCCCCTTACTCCTATGAATAGTCAGAATCGTTACCGCATCTTTATCACTTTCCAGCCGCAGTATCTCTTCATCGGAGACCTGCATCGTGTTATCGGTGATTTTCTGCAGAAACCAGGAGTGCAGGTTAGTCATCCCGGCCTGTTTCTGATTTTCATTCAGATGCAGTAATTCAGAAAGATGAAGAATGTTGGTCAGATGTCTTTCACCCTGTTCAACAGCCAGAAGCTTTTGTCTGATATGCTCCTGTGAGAGAAAATGGCGAAACATATACATGAAACCATGATCACGCCACAGATCATGATAATGAAGAAATTTTGATACGTAGCTCTCCCAGTCATTCTGGTTTGTTTTCAGATTCTCGATCGTCTTGGCATCAAGCCCGAAAAACGGGGTTGCCAGCACTGCATTGATCAACTCCGAGCGGGTGGGCTCAAGCAAAGCTAACAGAAGTCTTTCGAGGTAAATAGCATCGTCGGATTCAAAAACGCTGCTTCCGCTGTCTATAACCGAAGGAATATGCACTGAAGATAAACTCTGCTGAATCATGTCGGCTTCCCGGTTCGTTCGCACCAGAATCGCAATATCGGAAGGGTTTATCTTTTGAGAAGTTATGAATGCTTTGTGCTCGAGGCTTCTGGAGAGGAGCTCAGAAATTTTGGAGGTAACCGAATTGCAGATAAGAGTTGTCTTGTCGATCCGCTTATCCGGGTCAGCCTGATCATCAACTAATATGAAATTTAGCGCAGGCTGAATAACTCCATCAATAATAAGCTGTTGCGGTGAATCCGGTTTGCCGGAAACCGCTTCGGTGTACTCGATCTCTTCATGCACGAACTGTTTATCGTTTCGCAAAAACAGCGTGTTGAGTGCAGACAGAAAAGATGGATCGCTGCGGTAATTTGCAGACAAGGTGTATCGGGCAGAAACCTGTTGTGATGCCTGAAGATAAGTGAAGATGTCGGCACCTCTGAATCCATAAATAGACTGTTTGGGGTCACCTATCATAAAAAGTGGTAAGCTGTTATCAAATATGAGAGAAAAGATCTGGTACTGAACTGAATCAGTATCCTGAAATTCATCTATCAGTGCTGCTCTGTAGGTTTGACGAAGCTTACTGGTGAGTTCTTGTCTTTGTCTGCTGCTTGTCAGAGCGGTATGAACATTCCTGAGAAGATCATCAAAAAAAAGCTGTCCCCTGATTTGTTTCCTTTTGCTAAGTTCCTGGTTTAAATAGGAAAGGAAACTTATCTGGAGTTTAAGAATTTTTCTATCGAAACAGCTTCTCAGTTGTTCTGCATATTCTGCATGTTTATCGCACAATTCGAAAAAGTGATGTTGCGGGGGAGTAAAGCCTTTTTTAGTAGAGCTGACCAGTACTGGTGTAGTAAAGTTTTCGAAACGATTAAAGAGACCTGGATCAGCGATTTCAGACTCAAGCATCGTATCCATCGAAACCACAAGCTCCTGGATAATTTTCGCGCTGTATTTATTGGCTTTGAGATTACCGGTTTCCAGCATTTTGAGGATCTGATCTCTACACTCGGCCCAGTGTGACTTAAGCTCTTGAAATGACTGGATAAAAGAAGTCTCCTGTATAGAAAAGTCCTCATTTTCAGCGATTTCAGGAATAACCTTTAAGTTCTGAAAGAAACGACCAGCAGCTCTGGTAAGATCCAGGAATGTTTGGGGGCTGACACCACTTTTAATGGCATAGGCTAAAAAGAGCGGTTTCTCTGAATAGAAGTTAATTCGCCAGAAATCGTGTACTATCTCCTGAATCAATGAGTTCTGGTCGGTTATAATAGTGGATTCAAAAGCAGTTCCACTTTCAAAAGAGTTTTCGTAAAGTACTTTCTGGCAGAATCCATGTATTGTATGGATCGACACGGTGTTGAAGTTATACAGCGCTTCCTGCAGCAACCGGCATGCTTTTTCTGAATCGATACGGGTTATCAAAGACTGCAGAAAAGGGTCATCCGAGAGACCGGTTGAATATGCCTTAAGTGCCTCTTTTGTAATACTATAGATTCTTTCTTTCAATTCGCTTGCAGCAGCTTCGGTGAAAGTTACCACCAGTATCGAAGCCGGGGGGTACTCTTTTTCAAGAAGAAGTCTCAGAAACAGTCGTGAGATGGTGTAGGTTTTACCAGTCCCCGCACTGGCTTCAATGAGAATATGGCCGTTTAGCGGTGTATTGATGAGGTCAAATTGTGGAAGTGTACTGGTCTCTTTAATGGCTGTACTCATCTGGTTACACCTCCATCCCGTTATCCATACTGGATATAAGTGGCTCGAAGACCTCCATTGCGGTTGATTTAAAATCTTCTTCAAGAATTGGGTCTATTGATCCAAAACACAATGAGTTATAGGAATCCTCAGCTTCTCCCGGAACCGATGAGTAGCTGTCACCATACCACTTTTTACGGGCATTAAAGAGCGCAGTCTCTTCAGGTTTCTTTTTCGTTAGGATCGTTTCTGCGAATTCCCAGGATGCCTGTGGGAAAAAACAGAGTGGGGAACTAAGCCCTTTCCAGTATAGATTCAACAGGTTATTGAGTATTTGCTCACTGTTTTTCACTTCCTTGAAACGGAGACATTCATCGCGGGTAAGCATAAGACTGATTTTTGGATAAGAGGCAGATCCAAAATGATTTACTATCAGATGTCTTATCCATAGATTAAGAAGGTCTCCCGGCTTAAAGCGGGCGTATCTGTACTGAAGCTGGTGGTTTTCCCAGATGTTTTCAATAGAACCATAAAGGTGAAAATCTAATAAATCATTGTCGATCAAGAGATTGTCCAGTTGGGGCTCAAGTTTAAGCGAACTGAGTGTATCTACAAATTTAGAGACATCACTGGAAATAATATCAAAGTGATGTTTTCCAACGGTTCCATGGGGAAGTTCTCCCATGATTTTGAATTGCTTATAACAATCTTCAACTGTCGAGCCTGACAAAAGACTGTCGATCAGCTTCCCAGTTAGTTTGTATCTTTCAAGTCCCGAAATATCAAATGGTTCTTCATCAGAAAAATCATTATGACGAATATTGAGGCTGATATTCAGACGCCGCTCAAGAAGGTATCTTGAAGGATTCTGGAAAAAACGGGATAGATCGTTAATTTGCAGCGATTTGAAAGACAGATCCGGTTCATCTAAGGAGCCTTGGAAAAAGGGTTCTGTATTTTCTCCTGTATTACCAGAGTTCAGGGCTGCAAGATAGTTATCTGAGGAAAAACTGAACAGTTTTGAGCTTTTTTGGAAGTAAGCCTGACTGAAAGCCTGAAGCCGGTGTTTTGTGATAATGGTTTCACTTACAGGGGGAGTGTAACTGCTGTCATCAGAAACGGTTGTGGAATCATCGGTAGTTGGGATAGTGGTGTCTGATTCGCTTTCTGCAGCAGGGGTATCAGTGTTTAATGGGTTGATATGAAAAGAATTATCCAGATAATCCAGAAGTTCTTCAAGAATGACTGAAGGACGTCTGGAAACATTATCATGAGAGTTCTGTCCTGTGTAGCTAATATAAAGAAGCTCTCTTGCTGATAGGAGTGCTTCGAGAAAAAGATAGCGGTCTTCCAGTTCCAGAGAGCGATCGCCGGGTTTGGGGCTAGATGCGATCAGGTTCCAGGAGAAATAGGATGAGCGCCTTGGAAAGGTGGAATCATCCATACCAAGAAGGCAGACGATTCTAAAAGGAACACTACGCATGGGAAGCAATGCACAGAAAGTGAGATTCCCAGTGATAAATGCCGGGCGAAGGCTCTGCTGTTGCAGCTTTGAACTGATCCAGTTTTTTATAATATCAAGGGGAACTTTTTCGTGGAAATTCAGCTCTTTATAGATCGAATTCAGTTCTGTAAGTGTGTTGAGGATCATAAAGGAGTCGTTTTGATGATCCTGATCCACCTTGAATAAAGAGTTGAAATACCTGATCAGAATCTCAGACCACTTCTCAAGAGTGTGGTTTTGCTCAAGATGAGTTAAAAGTTCGGTAAGTTTCTCAATTAAGTCCAGAAAATTGCCCAGAATCTCACTCTGAGAGCCTTCAACATGGTCATAACCGGCAATATCCATGAAGGAAAACTTATCATTTGAGGGCAGAGAGTAACCCATAAGGAGCCTGTTTAAACCATAACTCCATGTGTTTTCATCGAAAGCGGGTAAACTGAGCTGCTCTTTGGTATGCTTGTCGATACCCCACCTGATCCCGGTTTCGGATATCCATTTTTTAATCACAGGAAGATCATTTTCTGAGATGGAAAATGCGGACTGAATCTCTCTGGTTTCCAGCAGGTCGATAACTGTTGAAACGGCAAAGCGTGATCCTGGCAGTTCCAGAAGTGTAAGGAATGATTCTGCGACTGTACTTTCAACCCGGATATTACGATCTGCCAGAGTATAGGGTATTCTTAATAACGGGTCCTGAACCGATCCAAACACAGCATCGATACAGGGAGCGTAAGTTTCGATATCGGGAGACATTACAACGATGTCCGATGGTTTCAGGTCAGAATATAGCCGAAAAAAGTTCAGGATATTATCGTATAAAACCTCCACTTCCCGCATGGGGCTGTGACAGCTATGGACCTGAATCGAATTATCATTTTCTGTCACCTTACATGGAGGGTGTTCGGAGCTTCCACAATCGCGCAAATTTAAGATATCGGACTGAACTTTAGCCAGGACAGTTGCTTTTTCATTATCAACAGAGAATGAGTACTCCTCGGGTGAATACTCATGGAGCCGGGCCAGAAAATCGCGTCCATACTTTCCCCACGAAGAAAGAAGGGAGTTGCCCTGCTCTAAATGAAGCTGTGTTGCGGAGCTTCGTTTTTTTCTGCGTTTAAGATTTTTGTTCATGTATCTGGAAATCTCTTTTTCAGAGAGGATATCATCCCAATATTCAGCACAGGGGTTAAGCACAAAAAAATTAACCTCAGTAATAGTGGAGAGCGCGTTGAATAGCTCTGTATGAAAAGGAGGAAGAGCCGAGATTCCAAAGATGTTTACTCTTTGAGGAAATAGTTGTGTTTCTATGCTTTTATCAGATAATTTGTTTAAAAATAACTGTTTAAGCTTTGCCAAATGAACAGAGTCATCACTAAAAAGGGTTCTCCAGAGAATGGCCTGCCAATGATTCTGCTCTTGATCCTGTTCCCATTGAAGGATCATCTCAGGACGGTATACCGTATATTGATCAAACAGGTCGGCTATTTTTTTGGAAAGTTGAAACAGTTTAAGGGGATCGGAGTCTGAGAGATAATTGGATAGTGTAATGAACTGATCGGATGAGAGCCGGTCGGGAAGAGTTTGCATGATTTTCCAGACCAGAAGCTGCGGATCAGAGGGGAGCCGTTCGGGTAACTCCTTGATTGCAATCGAAAAGAGCTCTTGAATAAAGGAGTTAGGAAAGGGGTAGCGACAGTTTGCCCAGACACCCAACTCTTTAGCCAGTTGCATGGAAAGCCATCTTTCCATGCCCCGGTTCTGAATGACTATTATTTCCTGGCTTAAGGGAGAGGGTAGAGGCTCTCTAAGGATCTGGGCAAGAATTGTGACCAGACTTTCCATCTGATTGCTGGTGTAGAGATTTAGACCTGCCATGGTCACCTGAGCATACATTCAGGGACGACCGGTAGGGTCGTCCCGAAATGATTATAATGGTTTAACCGGTACATATATGTCGACGAGATGTTTCTTTTCCGGATGTTTTGATGGATCATTAATGTATGATTCATAGCAGAATCCATCATCTGGCTGATAACCACTTTGGGGCATCCATTCTCCATAAAGATAATTCCATGCATCCTGAAATTGATCGGATTTGATCTCAAAGTGACCAACACGAAACAGAAATAATTATTTTGTAAAAATTATCCTTTTCGTACCCATTCGTGTTTCCTGTTTCGAGTCATTCGTGTGTTCCACTAATCTTTATTTCAGGGCTGCTAAAGGTGGTTTTGAATTTTGTACTGGTTTTTTGGGATTGTTTCGAACTGAGTAGCGTAGGATAAAGGATCTGTTATGAAAGAAAATGGGAACGCGCATCTTATTGGTTTTTCAATAAATGTTTTCGCAGCAATTCTATCTTTTCTAAAGATAAGCCGGTATAGAGGGCGATTTTTTCAGTAGATTCACCATTTTTAAGCATGTTAAAAGCGACTGTTTCAATTCCTTGTTCAGCACCTTGTTTAAACCCTTGTTCGGTGCCTTGTTTAATTCCCTTTTCAAGTCCTTCTTTGAGACCTTCCTCTTTGAAGTATTCCTTAATTGAAGACATCTTGTTCTATCCGGTAATTATAGCTGTTTTAATCTTTT
Organism: Fibrobacterota bacterium; assembly: GCA_023412475.1. Classification (GTDB taxonomy): domain Bacteria; phylum Fibrobacterota; class Chitinivibrionia; order Chitinivibrionales; family Chitinispirillaceae; genus JAAYPC01. The sequence goes on from JAEYNR010000061.1 coordinate 99,173, forward strand.
TCAGGACCTTCTCTTTTAACGACGAAGGAGCTGCAGAGTCGATATAAAGTGATAACTCATCAACATATTCTGCGACATCCGCCTCATTTATCATCTCTTTAATGATTACGAGAAGCGAGTCAATCTTCTTCATAACTGATCTGGTTTTAACATATTTGAGGGCCATGAGTGTCAGACGAAGTTGCGGTGATCCAAAGATTTGCTCGTCAGGGGTGTGGTAAAAATCAAAAAGGAGATATTCACGTTTTCGAACAGCTTTATTTAGAGCGTGATTTGGATGATCCAGATCAAGTGACAACGAAATCCCCCACTTTCTTCTTCCATGATAAATCACAACCAGTATCGGTCCTTCATATTTTTCAAATTCCGGGATGTCGTTTTCGACAGAGTTCAGGTAGTGTTTCAACTGTATTATAGTTCTTTTATCAGGGGTGCTTTTATGCTCAAAGAGAAGATAGATAAAATGGCGGTTTGTCTTATCAAAGAGTTTGTATACAATATCTGAGCGGAATTCGTTCAAAAATCCATCAACAGTGTCGTTTTCTATGGTGCTTGAGAAGCTAAAATCAATTTCGACTTTTGTGTCTGGAAATAAATAGGTATTAACAAAACTTGAAACTACTGCAGTTTTACTGAACATTGACTTGAAAAAATGATCATGAGGAGTATGTAATTGTTTTCTTTTCATGAAAAACAATATACATAAGTGAGAGTTGGGTTAATTCTTCCAATCATAAATCCTTCACGAAGACGCTACGGATTGCAGGCAGTATTATTAACCGACAATCGATAAGTATTCGGGTTAATTTGTTTCATGACCTTCTCTATTAACAGCAATAAGAGCTGCAGAGTCGATTTAAAGTGATAACTCATCAACGTATTCTTCGACATCTACCTTATTTAGCATCTCTTTTTAGCAGCGATTCTATCTTTTCTAAAGACAAGCCGGTATAGAAGGCGATTTTTTCGTTAGATTCACCATTTTTATGCATGTTGAAAGCGACTGTTTCAATTCCCTGTTCAGTACCTTGTTTAAACCCTTGTTCAGTACCTTGTTTAATACCTTCTTTAATACCTTCTTTAATACCTTCTTTGCGACCTTCCTCTTTAAAGTATTCCTTAATTGAAGACATCCTGTTCTCTCCAGTAATTATTGCATTTTTAATCTTTTTCAGGACTTTCTCTTTTAATGGCGAAGGAGCTGCAGAGTCAATATAAAGTGATAATTCATCAACATACTCTCCGACATCCGCCTCATTTATCATCTCTTTAATGATTACGAGAAGCGAGTCAATCTTCTTCATAATTGATCTCGTTTTAACATATTTGAGGGCCATGAGTGCCAGGCGAAGTTGGGGTGATCCAAAGATTTGCTCGTCAGGGGTGTGGTAATAATCAAAAAGGAGATATTCACGTTTTCGAACAGCTTTATTTAAAGCGGGATTTGGATAATCCAGATCAAGTGACAATGAAATCCCCCATTTTCTTCTTCCATGGTAAATCACAACCAGTATTGGTCCTTCATATTTTTCAAATTCCGGGATGTCGTTTTCGATTGAGTTCAGGTAGTGTTTCAGTTGTAGTATAGTTCTTTTATCAGCGGTGCTTTTATGCTCGAAGAGAAGATAGATAAAGTGGCGGTTTGTATTATCAAAGAGTTTGTATACAATATCTGAGCGGAATTCGTTCAAAAATCCATCAACAGTGTCGTTTTCTATGGTGCTTGAGAAGCTAAAATCAATATCAACTTTTGTGTCTGGAAATAAATAGGTATTAACAAAACTTGAAACTACTGCAGTTTTACTGAACATTGACTTGAAAAAACGATCGTGAGGGGTTTGTAATCGTTTTCTTTTCATGAAAAACAATATACATAAGTGAGAGTTGGGTTAAACTCTTTCAAATCACAAATCCTTCGTGGAGACGCTACGGATTGCGGGCGAATATTGATTAATATATGCGAAGAAGATAAAACAGCAGGCTACTGAATTATGTAATAAACAGACTTTGCCTCTCAGGGTAAAGTAACCACAGGGAGAAAACTGTGGTTACCAGGGTTTATCTTTTAATCACCATTAAGTATGCCGCCTAAAATACCGCCACCAACTCCGGCAAGTCCCCGTGACTGTTCCTTTGTGCTTGATGTGGCTGCACGGATACGGTCTGCCAGTCTGGAAAAAGGAAGGCTTTGCAGGTATACGGTACCGGGTCCTCTGAGAGTGGCAAAAAACAGTCCTTCACCACCAAACAGCGCATTTTTAAATCCACCCACAAATTGAATGTCGTAGCTGACAGAGGGTTGGAATGCAACCAGACATCCGGTGTCTACCCGTAAAGTTTGCCCGACTTCCAGTTTTTTCTCTATTATGGTACCGCCAGCATGCACAAAGGCCATCCCGTCACCTGTAAGTTTCTGAAGAATGAAGCCTTCACCACCGAAAATTCCGGCCCCGATTTTTTTAGTGAATGTTATGTCGATGTCGATTCCTTTGGCTGCGCAAAGAAACCCATCTTTTTGACAGATCATGGTTCCACCCATCGTGGAGAGGTCAAAAGGGATGATTTTGCCTGGATAAGGGGCAGCGAAAGCGACCTTCGCTTTGCCTCTTCCGTTATGTAGAAAGGTGGTAATAAAAAAGCTTTCCCCGGTAAGTATTCTTTTGAAACCCTTAAAAAGTCCACCTTCTGCATTTGTCTGCATCTCAATTCCGTTTTCCATGTACAGCATAGCCCCGGCTTCAGCACGAACCCCTTCACCGGGATCAAGTTCGATTTCCACAAGCTGCATATCATCACCAACGATGTTGTAATCGATTACATCTGCCATTATTTGCTCCTTGTTAAATGGAATTATTAAAAAATAAAAATAATTGAGATTACGTGAAAACAGGGTGAAAAACATGGATTTGCTTCTACAACTCTAATCTCTACAAGGTCCGTAGGCCCTGCCAAAGTGCATTTATATTATTGGATGTTTTTTCATTTCTTTGCAAGGTCTGTAGGACCTTCATCATAGTAGAAACATATAAACCAAAAAATTATCCCCTTAAGGGGGAATCAAAATTTCAAATTGATGGTTTTCACACATTGTTTTCCGTTGCCGCAACCCCATCAAATTTATCTCCTCTCACAAGGAAAAAGAATTTACCCTGGTCTTGTATTCGGTTGTCATTTCAACAGTCTGTAATGTTGCAGTAAATTTACAATACTGAGGTTCGCAGGAGATATTACCGAAAGTATCTTAGCCTCCCGACTGGTGTTATGTACCAGCATAGATGAAAAAATACACCTTAATATTCATAATTGACGACTATTTTGTCTTTTAATAATACATGAGAAATTATGATTAGAGTAACCCGGCTCAAGAATTCCTTCCACGATTAATAAATTCATTCTATATTAGATGGTATTCATTTAAAAATGTAAGTATCCCAAAAAAAATGTGGATCAACAGGAGAAATTCTAAGGTGAGGAAGATATCAGTTTTAATATTATCAACCGTTTTTTGTACTTTTTATACTTCAGCTCAGATAAAAGTCGCCTGTATCGGAAACAGTATCACTTCCGGCTATTCCAATACCGGTTATTCTTATGTACCAACGCTTACAACTTTACTTGGCAACGGTTACACGGTTGTAAATTATGGCGTAAGTGGAACCACTCTGATGAAAAAAGGTAATCAACCTTACTGGAACACCTCTGCTTTTAACGAAGCCGTAACATCAAATGCTGATATTATAACCATAAAACTAGGTACAAATGATTCGAAAACAGGTAATTGGAACAATTCGCACGAACAGTTCAAAAATGATTATCTTGCACTTTTAGATACATTATTAGTTTCAAATACCGGAAAACCTGTAATCTATCCGGTACTTCCGGCACCAATATTTAATCATCCTGTTTCGAATTCCTGGGGTATGAGAGACAGTGTCGTTATCAATTGCATAGTTCCTTTAATCAGGGAGATTGCATCAGAGAGGGAAATGACAGTTGTTGATGCGTATACACCACTGATCCAGTTTGGCAGCTACTTTACCACCGATGGGGTTCATCCGGACAGGAATGCCGCAGACAGTATAGCACATTTTATTTACAGGGCCATTACTGTGAAAACTCAAATAGAGTATAGCCGCTTTAAACCAATTAAAAGACAGGAAACAAGGCGGGTTTATTCAGTTTTTAATGGTATGTACATACCGGACTTTTTTACAGACCTGAATCCAGGTTATCGTTATAAGCTTTCAGTGTTCTCTTTAAATGGTGTATTGATTGGCAGAATGCCTATTTTCAGTTCAACTGTTTCGAAAATACAGGTAAAAAGCATGCTTGATAAAACCTGCGGGACAGGAATTCTGATAATTAAACAAACAGAATTTTAATGTACCAGAAACATGCTGAAAAACGGATAAAATAAAGTCTGTTGACGGAATGGTTAATGAATATGATCAGAAGGTACAGATGTTTGCAGTACTTCTGCAGTTTGCTTATTTATTAACATACTCGGACAGGTGCTGGACATACTTTTTATCTTCTACATTGATATGATTTAACCACCAGTATTTCAACAATTTCAATAATTCAGAAGCATCTGATTCCTTATATATGTTTCTTTTTATTGAAGTGATATTAGCGGTTAACTCCTCGTGCAGATTTAGATGCTCATTGAGTTGCGGGTAATTTGAATTTTTAAGAAACAGCTTTTCGGTTTGAAAATGGATCGAGGTATAATGAAGGATCGATTCTATTATTCGCCACAAGGAAAGGAGATCTGGAGTAAATCCCGCCCCGGATTTGGCATCTATAAATTATGTCCGGCACAAAATTCTGTATTGATTACCGGATCGACCGAAAATGGATCTTCATCGTTTACAGATCTGCAGATTTCGGATAATCACCTTAAAAAGATCAAGTGGTTTCCTGCAACCGACATGTTTATTGTGCAAATGGGTAAAGATGGTCAGGTTATACTTGATACCAGCTACAGTTTCAGAACCGTTAATTTCGGTAAATCGGTACAAAAGGCAGGTGATGTTTTGATTGTAGCGGGCTATGCCGGTGTGTATGAGTTCAGTGAAGGAGAGAAGGAGCAGGTGGTATTTGCAACTGATCAGAGGGGTGGGATATTATGGAAAAAGGAATACGGGGTAAACACATATTCATCTGCAACGGCAAAGCCGCTTTCATCCGGAGCTATAGTTGTGGCAACCTCCGATTCTATGTACCTGTATGGAAACCCGATCTCTTACGGAAAGCATAAAAACGATTGGAATCCACCTGAAATAAAAATTGTCCAAATGGGAATGCATGGGAAGATAACTTATACTGTTAACAACTCCTCGGTGGTAACTATAAACCTTCTGGACCTGCATGGAAGAAAGGTAAAAACCCTGGAAAAGCGTTTCCTGAAAGCCGGAGCACACAGTTTAAAAATCGGTAATTGTACTCCCGGCAGCTATTTACTTGAGATGTGGGCAGGCAGATCCAGAACGCTGAGTGAAAAAATTATCATAGGACAGAGCGACTGAAAACAATCGGTTTACTTCCACTACCATCTCATATGAAAAACAATAACAATAACTGTCCAAATTTGTGAAACTTAGTCACTTTTTAACAGATTGTTGCTTAAACGAGTCCAGGCATTTTTATTTATCATTAATTTTCTCTTTACCCTTCGTGTTGTTCCACAGCAAATTCGAAGTGATCACTTTCGCCAAAGAAGATATGGCTGAATTCCGTATGGTTTTGTGGACAAAAAAGTCAAGCCACACTAACAAAATGGTACTTAATTTTGTATGGATGAGTGGTGTGAAATCTGAAAGGATCAAAACCCGGAAAAAGTATGATGCAGATTTTAAGCGCAATGAAGTGCTCTCTGGCTAAAGGTGCGTTTCGAATTTCACATCAGGTCCCTTACCCGCATCAAGCAAAACCACTAACTGCATTCCTGTAAATTCTCTTCATTCAAAGCTTGTAGAGCTTTCATTATTGCAGAAAAAAAATGAGAATTTCCCAAAAAAAGATTGCCAATTCTGCAGTAAATTAAATATCTTGTTTTAACAACGTCCCGTTTGCAATATCCTGATTGTTATTTATTGCTTGATTCTTGTTCTTGCTTTTGTTCCTTGTTCTTGTTTCTTGATCCTTGTTCTTGTTTCTAATTCCTTGTTCTTGTTTCTAATTCCTTGTTTCTTTCTCTCTATAGGCTTCCGGTTTCTTTTTTAGCAGCAACTGAAAAAGTTACAGGTTGAAAAAAGGCCGGTCCTTCTTGTAGGGGTGCCCACAGAAAACGGAATATAACGTACGCTAAGGAATATAAAAAACACCGGCTAAAAATTTTCCAACATTATTTCCGTTCGGTTAATAGATACTCGTTGTAGCTATCACACCTTCAGCAATCCTTTTACGAATAAATCTGAGATTTAGTTGTTTTGATACGAAAATAATCTGAAGAAGGACATGAATTGCCACATTTTGTCAACACTTTCTTGGTTAAAATCAGATATTTAGTTGACTATATAAATTTACTGATCTATTTTAACTTTAGTAACCTAAAAACCTTTAAAAAATGTATTTTTGATGTCACATTATATAGTGATGCAAACATTTATAGTTTTATCCTGAATTGGCCTTAAAAGATGGTACGATGGTAGAATAACAGGCTTACCGGGCGTTTTATATCACAGCAGCTGCCTTTATCTAACAAATTAAAGCCTTATCAGGACCGAAGGGTACAAAAAGTAATCTGAATCAGGTTGAAATTAGGTCGTTTTATTAGTTTTTTTAAAAATATTATCATAAAAACATTTTTCACTCAAAACACGAAAATGGAGGCTCAAATGAAAGTAATTCTATCCCGATTACCGATTTTGTTGCTGGTACTTTATTCATTTACTTATTCTATTGAAATATCAAAAGACACAGTAGAACAAACAAATGTATATGAAATTAAGCCTGAGTTATTTATCACAAATAACTCTGATACTGATACAATTATTGATTCTATGAAAATTATACTTCTTAGTGGAAGCATTTTTCGTGAAATCTATTTTGGTTTAACTGTTCAGGATACTGATTCTAATGATAAATCTAATATTGTTTTTCTCCACTCGGTGTTAAATAAAGAAAACGATACAACTTTTTATTTAACTGATATAGCAAGTCCGAATAAATTGAAGTCATCGATGACCATACCATCTAAAAAAAAGATTAGAATACATCGTCTTGAGACTGGTAACAATTTAGGAGAACAGATAGTCACAAGCAGTATTCAGTCATTGGAAAAGACAAAGGAAACACCAGAATTCGATTATACTGTGAAATTAACATTTTACCAAAACGGAGAGATTTCGGATTATGTTATTATAAAGGGATTTATTTTGATAAACAGTGGCATTATGAAAAGCAATCCTTATTCTGTAAAACCGATTTTTGATAAATCTTCCATTCACTATAACCTCCTTGGTCGGTCTATAAACAATATTTCTCTTCCGTTATGCAATAACATAATAGTATCTCAAAATCCTGAAAACCGGAATAATTTTTATAGCAGATTAACAAAATAGCAAAAGAAAGGAAATCTCATGCAGTTCCCATCATCATTTGTGACATTTGTAGTGGCTGTAGAAATGCTAATGTTGTCAGTGATTTCTTCCTATTCACAAGGAGTTGAATATAATACTCACAGCCGGAAGATTACTCTATCTAAATCAACTACGGATAGAATCATCAAAAAGAATGGTTTTAACAGATCTGAATATTTTTGGGCAGCTTTTAGCAAAAAACCTGATCCTGATCAACGAAAAATATTACTGCAAAATGGAATAAAAATTCAAAAATTAATGTTAAAAAAAGGTAACGATTATATATACAAAATCAAAGTTGATAAAAAACTTAAAAACATGAATGAAATTATTGAAAAAAACCAAATAATAATAGGAATAGAAGAAATTGTCCCTGTGGATAAAATCTCAAAAGAAATTATCGACCCAGAAAAATTCAGTGAGATAAATACATACGACTCAACAAAATCGACGATAGTAGCATATGTTAAATGGCACGATAAAGTAGAAGAAAAAGAAGGTACTGCATTATTGAAAAGTTATGGAATAAATGAGATTCTAAATTTTGATTCTGTTTCAAACAAATTTATCGTCAAATCTACAAGAGCATCTCTTATATCCATAGCAGAAAAAGAAGAGATCAGTGAGGTAAATGAATTAACAATTGAATCGCCTGTTATTATTAATGATGGGTGTGATGGTAAAAAGATGGTTTGAGGGTGGAAAACGATGAGCAAAGAATTATTGCCTACCAAAGAGACAAGGTTTTCCCTGTCTCTACGGAATTAAAATGTGGTAAACATTTCTGATATTATTATGTTGGAAAACGCAAAAAAAAAAGATACCTGATGACAAACCTGTAGTGGGTAAAGTACATGATCCTGCGTTTTTTATTCCCTGGTCTACAGATCGTATCCAAACCTCATTTACTTCGTTAATCGTTATTTTATTTCTCCTAATGTATTCTGATAAACATTCCTATCCTGTTGGTAATGGGACGTACTAAATCGAAATTTCCTTTCTTATTTTTTGGGTGCAAAACCCGTCCTGTCATATCGAATATTTTATTTGCTGTGTTGTGGTAGACGGTATTGCGCACTACGATATTTCTTCTTTTCTCCGCAATTGAAGAGAGTGATTCAAATCGGGTGATAATTGGCTTGTCGGTTTTGGGTATGGTTATTATCTGGACCATGTATGCTGGTTGAGGGGTTAAAGTTGAGTCTATCTGTTGACTATCTACTTCCACCACAATGAAAACTGTATCATCTGAAATAATCTCTTTTATAGAGTGCGTCAATTTGTAATACCGATTATTCAAATTGAATCCGATTGCAATTACGCTCCTGGTGCCAAAATCAGGCAGATCGTCAATCTCGCTGGTGTCGATGTTGATTTCGGATAAAAAGAGGGTTAAATCTTCCAGGTTCTGCAAAATTTCAAGTGGAGGAATCTTCATTAAACCAGGTATTATAAAGTTTGCCATAGATTGGTGTTCGATTATTTCGCCTGCAGATATGTGCCCAAGATTTAAACAAACAATTAATAAAAAGACCACTTTTTTCATTTTTACCTCCAGTGAAAGGGTGAGATATGATGTACTAAAAGGTGTTTATCTTCTGAATGTAAGTGTCTTTTCCTGATCGGATTTTAACAAAGTAAAAGCCTTGCCCGACCGGGCAGGGAACTGTGATCTCTTGTCGCATGTTGTTTATCTCTGATCTAAAGACTGATCTTCCTGTAATATCAAGAATCGTTATTGTTCCTTTGCACGGGTAACCATAATCGGATGAAATTATCAACTCGTTTTTTCGAAATCTTACAGAGATATTTTTAGTTTTTGCTAATGTATTGATACTTACCTTTTTAATGTTTGTTTCTGTTGAATAGGAAAATTGCTTGAATTGTACTTCTGCCTTGTATTTCCCATGTGATTCCCATGTTACAATATAGTTGGTATCATGAAGTGGGGTAATACGTGGGTACCAAAGGTATTGATCTTTCTGAGGATCAAATATTTCAACATGCTGCCAGGAACCATTAGTTTTAACCCGTGTACAAAGAACCGATTTTTTATCAGAAACAACCTTTTCCCAACAGGTCAACAGGTCATTTCGTTTATTAACAACAATGTCGATACACCTGTTTACGGTCGAGGAGTCTATCACGACAGGTTCAGACCATCTGTTGTCTCTGAAGAATGCGTATAATACTTTACCGGTCCAATACGAGGAACCTTTTGCCCAGTAGATACAATGAATCGTTCCTTCATGGTCGATTGCCATTTGAGCTCCACTTACAGGTGTATCATTTTTCAGGGCATAAGCATTTTTGTTATGGTCAAGATCATCTGGAAAATGCACATAAATTTCCGATGTATTACCATTGGTAGAATGAGGAACGGAGAGTACAACAGGATCTCCTTTAAATGTAGCCATGTCCATGACATAATTGACTAACAGTGGTCTTGTCCAATATGGCGAATAAAAGCTGAAGTTAAAGGCAGAGATAGATTGATGTTTGGACCAGTTACCCTGAACAATTGTGTTTTGGTTTATTCCAGGCAGAATAGTAGTGTCCTGGCTATACACATCGTCCAACCAGATTGCATTGAATGATTCATCAGATGATATGCTCAAACGGCCTGCTTTGGCAAGTGGTGCACTGGTGTACTCTGAGATATCTTCAATATTTTTACTCTGCAGATTCAGGACACCGGTAAAGGAGGCTGCTCTGAAGTTTTTTGTTCCTCTCCAAAAAAGGTGCAGTTTGCCTGATGGTGATACTTGGGCATCAAGAAGCCGGGCTGCCATTTTATCAAATACAACAGGTGTTTCTGCGACAATACTATCATTGATAATTGATGCGATATGAATCGATGTTGTGGGCGGTAAGAGCTGATCGAGTTTTTCAAAAAGAATTAATGGTGCTGAATTTTCCGGTTTGATAATCATTGGATTCCATGAAGGAAGCATGTCAATATAATTGGTTTCTAAAGGTGGTTGAGGTCGTTGTGTCAAAAAACCGGTTGCGATTTTGTTAACAGTCCACCCCTCCGCTGTTCTTGTTCCATTAATTATTTCGTTGCCATATATACCATTATATACGATATATGTTGGAATCATAAAAGTGATTGCTTTACCTTCTTTGACAGGATCAACAAATTTGAAATTTTGTGGTTCGATAAAACACCAATTATCGAATTTCAGAGGATCATCACCAACAAGAACAGCATTGAGAGCATGACCAGGGATGGATACCTTATAAACCGGAATATTGAATATGGTTCCGCCGCCAGTATATGTGGTATGTGCCAGATACTGGCCGAAATATGAAAAGTTACAATAAAACTGAAGACTGAAATTCCCGCAAACGAACTCATCTGAAGAGGGGATTAAAGAAGTTATGTCAAGTTTAAGGCAGCAGTTCAGCCAATTGATCTTCTGCTCTTTTGTCAAAGAATTCCAGTGTGACGGAAGAACAGCCGTCGAATCCAGATATTCCCTGAGCACGATGATGTCATCATTTGTAAGCTTGCCGTCACCATTGATATCTGCTCTGTAATTAGATGTTGCATTTGCGGATACCAGTTTTTCCAGAGAATCAAGATCGTTATGGTTTATCTGACAATTGTTGTCAACATCGCCGGATCCATAATAATTGAGGGTATGAGCTGGTTGAAAGAATGGATTGAGGCCATTCCAGGCATAATTTTCCGGAATTTCTACAGAAAGTATTTTAGCTTCCAGGCTGGTGTTGTATGCGAGCATGGCCGAAAAAAACATGTTAAAGAGATTGGTTCTGCTCATAACCAAATATCCTCACTCTAAAAGAAGGACGACCTTGAAGATCGTCCTTTAATAATACATTAAAACCGCAGGTAGTCAAAGTAGTATGAACCCTTGTTTGGGGCAACCCTTGTGGTTGCCCCCCTTATTGAGAGGGATTGCTAATCGCGTACGGGGAACAGGAGCTGCAGAAAAAAAAATGAGAATTTCAAAAAAATAAATTGCCAATCCTGCAGTAAATTAAATATCTTGTTTTAACAACGTCCCGTTTGCAATGTCCTGATTGTTTTTATTGCTTGATCCTTGTTTTTGTTCTTTGTTTCTTGATCCTTGATCCTTGTTTCTTGTTCCTTGTTTCATTCTCTCTAAAGCTTCCGGTTTCTTTTTTAGCAGCAACTGAAAAAGTTACAGGTTGCAAAAAGACCGGTCCTTCTTGTACAGGATTATGCACGGGTTTTAACAAAAACATTAAATCTGTCTAAAGGAGGTTTACCATGACAGATGTCCCTGTCCGTCCCATTGAAGTAACACCAGAGCAGAAGAAGCACTACGAAATGTTACTTCCACAAATTTCCGCGTTAACAGTGTATACTACAACATCAATGCCTCCCGAAGAGGCGGTGGGAGAGGCAAACCGGGTCAATGCCCTTATCAAAGAAGATCGGGCCAGACTCGAGCGTTCTGGAATCGAACTTCATTATCTGGACAGCTTTGAAGCACGCGCTGGTGCAATGAGCTGGGCTGCGGCAGAACTGGTGACCTATATAAACATGGAGTCAACTGCCAAAAAAGAGTGGGATGCGTTGCAGCCAGAAGCAAATGAGGTGAGACGAGACTTTCTGAAAGTACTTGCAAGGGCATTCAGAAAGGATGAAGAACTGTCCGATGCTGTGAAAAGAATAAGAGATGGAAGGGGAAATCTTGACCAGGTTCTTGATTTTCTTTCCATGAGCAAATTGGCGCAGGAAAATAAGGAGAAACTTGAGAAAGTCTATGCAGATCTCTCTCTTATAGATCGCTCTTCTGGACTTTACGCGAGATTATCAGATATCCTTTCTCGCATGGTAACCGATCCGAAGAAGATGAATCAGGCCAAAGTTACCTTTTTTAAGACCTGGACTTATCTCAATGAAGCACTTAAAGAAGTATATGAAGCGGGCCAGTATGTCTTTGATGAAGATGACCCGAGGCATGATCTCTACTACAGCGACTACTACGTAAGGCTTGGGAAAGCTGCTGCAAAGGCGAAGCGTAGTCAAGAAGCTGCAAAAGAAACAGAAGTGGCTGGTGCCTAAAGACCCCATTAGCCCATGGGGGCTCCTTTGAAAAGAGCCGGGTTAAATCTCGACCCGGCTTTTAAATAGCGGGAGTGAGCTTTTCAGAAAATCACTAAAAAACAGCCAAAAATACTACAACAAAGTACTCCACCATCCTGACCTTCCGTAACAGACAATTACAAAGGCCTGCAGAGAGAGAAATCATTCTCTATCCACTCAAAATAGCAGGCTACTGCCTCCTGAATCGAAAAATTACCTGATAAACTTGAAATTTTTGCTTGGTGGCATTGAAATTGGCCTGATGGATTAGAAAATAGGCCTGGTGGAATTGAAAACCGGCCTGGTAGAATTGAGAATCGGCCTGGTAGAATTGAGAATCGGCCTGATGGAGTTGAAAATTTGCCCTGGTGAAATTGAGAATCGGCCTGATGGAATTGAAAATCGGGGCTGGTGAAACTGAAAAGGGGGATGTTGGAATTAAAAATTGGGTATGGTGAAATTGAAATGGGGCCTGGTGGGATTGAAAATTGGGCTGGTGGAATTGAAAATTGGGCTGGTGGAAATAAAAATCGGCCTGAGGGTACTAAAAAATTTTCTTGGTGAAATTGATAAAAGGCTTGATGGTGTTGAAAAATTTCCTTGGTAGAGTTGAAAATCGGCCTTGCTGGCATAGAAAATTTTGCCTGATATAGGGGTAAACCCGTTACCTTCAAGGTTCCAGGAATCTAAAAAGAGCTGGCGGGAACCAAAAAACGGCTGTGGAGGGCATTTCGGGCTACCGTTTTGTGCTCAAATTGGATATAGGATCTGGTTTAGGGTGACTGTAGGCTGAAATCCGGAAAAGGTGAAGGAGATTTCCAAGTATTAACCATTTTTTAATAAATCGTTTTTAGGACGACTTACTCAAGATCCGCTGGTAGTCACTGCAGTATGAAAATATGCAGTGATAAAAATTTCATCAAATGCATACAGCTTCGTTTATATACAACTACTCAATCACGATTTTAGAGATGAATCCTTCGAACATTTTTCTGCTCTGGTTTGATAGAATGCGCTTACGTTATGATCAAATTGTCTAACTTCTCTGATTGCACTTGAATACCTGAAAAAGCGATAATGGAAAGCAGAAGTTTTAGAGAGTGAATTTTACAGGTTCATTTTGTTTATATAATTTCAGTTTTTCTGGTCAGAAAATAAAGAGTAAATCTGCTAGGTTATAATGACGGAGATCTGGAAAAATTGAGATTTTTATGATAAATTCTTTACTGAGGTTTCTGTCTTTTTGAAAATAAAACCACTTATTATGCAACAATTGATAATTTAATAACTATAATATTATTTGTATGCTAGCGCAATTATCCGGAAAAAATTGAATTTGATAATTGGAATGTTGGCATAAAATATATTACTTTTGATACAAATTGAACTGAATATTTGGATTAATTGTTTATGTTTCAGTTAGAATTTAATTTCGTTTAACATGGCTTCTCGTTTAATATAAGCGTTTAAACAATCCACGTCCATATTTGGCAACAAGATTTGGAGAGTACAAGACAAGTGGACATTTTTAAGAGCATAAAATGATAGATAGCAATACTCTATTATTATTTCGTGATGAGCTTGAAGAGCGACAAATCAAGATACTTGATGATTGTACTTCGGCCAACCCGGAAAAAGAAGCATTTATTCGTGTATGCTCAAATATACTTAGTGAATCGGGGTTACTTGTTGATGAACCAGAAATATTGTTGATTGACAAAGATGGATACAGGGTTGATGCAATCTGTTGGCCAGACAAGGATCAACCAATAGTTGAAATTTTGTTATTTGTGAACGGTAAAATTAATGACGAAGAAGTTAAATCTGAGATCTCCAGCGCTTTCGAGAAAAGTACTGACCTTTTGAGAAACTTGTGCAGGCCGACCAAACGCGCTGTTCCAGAGGTAGTAGACAAACTAATACGGCGTATTCAGAATCTTGTACCATGCCCAGATTCTATCCTCGTTAGAGTTATTACTGACACGCGCATTTCTATTCCTAATCTTGAAAAAAAATTTAAAACACGCCTTAGAAACAAGTTGCCGGATGATATACATACTGACTTCCGGTTTTGCGATATCGAAGACCTGTGTTTTTGCAGCGAAGGCGCTACACAGGGACCTTCAATCGAATTTATTGATGAGACAGTAAAATGTTTCCAGGCTCATGAGATGGCTGATCATGATGTTTATTTAGCGGTCTTTCCAGGATATACTTTAGCTAAGTCATTCAGGGAACACGGGCAAAGGCTTCTGCAAAAAAATGTAAGGGCTTTTTTAGGATTAAAGGGCAGAAAAAGCAAAAACAAAAAAATTCAAGAGACAATTAATACGCATCCAGATAGATTTTTAGCATATAATAATGGGCTGACGATCACAGTAAGTGACATTGAAATTAAAAACAATTACCTGATACGCATTGATGATACCCAAATAGTTAATGGAGGTCAAACTGTTGCCGTGCTTGCAAATGAGTTTAAAATCAATGATCCCAGAAGTATTTCCAGTGCAATGGTTGCGGCTAAGATAATCCATGTTAAGCATAGTGATAAGCAAATGGACTGGATTGAACGAATAGCAGAAACATCAAACACTCAAAACACAATTAAAGAAACCGATTTGTCGTCACACAATCCACTTTATCGAAAAATAAAGGAAATTTCATCACTGGCAGTTTTTCGGAAAGGTACTGAACAATATAAATGGTACTTCAGTAGAGTCAGAAAAGAATATGAAGCAGAATTAGCCCAACACAAGAAGAATGGGCACAACGAACTAAAAAAATTTGAACAGACTTTTCCAAAAAATTTTGTAATAGAAAAAGGTGTCGTTGCAAGGGCAGATTGTGTTTTTTCTGGGAGGCCATGGATTGCATCTCGTGGTGAAGCAAAATGCCATGCAGATTTCTTGGAAAATATCCCTGAAGGATTTGAGCCAGATTCTGACTGGTATAGAAAGCTGGTTGGAAAGATTATACTTCTCCGGCATACTGCAACACTGGCGCGTGCCCTTGGTATTGGAGAAGGACGCTCATGCATTGTTGAATATGCTTGCGCAATTATGTCATGTGATAAAGAATTTTACAGTGGTATAGAACGAACCCATACATGTCAAGAAGTTCCTTCAAACTTGGAAGAAAAAATGAAGATCTTATTAAAAAATGTCCATTGTTTTTTCCTTGAGCTTAGTAATGATCGATCTGTGAAGGAGCATGCTAAGCGTGAAGAAACATGGAATATGATTTGCAACAAAGCCAGAATGGAGGCTTGGGTTGATAAGTGAGAAGTGTCACAGGATAAGTTGGCAAACTATATGTGAGTATTTAAAGAGTGCTTTTGACACTCCTATACCAATGTTCGGTTCAAATAACTGCATTCTAGTTGTTAAACCTTCAATGGGTTTAGAATTACAGTTACGCGATGAGGAGTCATACTTAACAAAAGTCGATACTTTGCCAAATTTGACTATGTTTGATTATGAGAAGGTTAGAACATGTTCTTATGAATATTTAGCCATTAAATGTTATTTTCCAGATCTTATTGAAGCAGTGCTTGATTTCTTCTATTCTATTGCCTATAACCGTGTTGTAGGTAAGAAATCGCCGTTGTATTCTGTAATCAATTCTTATGAACAATTCAAAGCAATACTCAGCAGGCCCGCGATACCATCCGAATACACACTTACTGGGCTTTGGGGTGAACTTAATATTTTAAGTCAAGCAATTAAAAACTTGAATATTGATCCGGATTCTGCAGTATTCAACTGGACTGGTCCGCAAGGACATCCTAATGATTTTTCTTTTGGCAAAACAGCTATTGAAGTAAAAACCACAAAAAAACAAACAAATATTGTGGAAATCTCAAGCTTTGATCAACTTGATGCAGATTGTGCCTGGCTCATTATTCTGCATGCATATCATGCAGAGCCAGCTGACGGAGGGCAGTCCATTGAGATGCTAAAAAACTCAATTAATGGGATGCTTTCTGCAGTAGCTCGAGAAGTTTTCGATGAAAGAATCAGTTGCGTTTTGAATACATTAAATACACCACCGTGCATGCAATATAGCATGAAGCCAGATGGGCTGCCTGTAATATTCAGAATATCTGATTCTATACCATTGATTAATCGTTCATTCCTTAAAATTATGTTTGGTGAAGCTAAAACCAATCTAATTGAAAGAGGCAAATACATACTTAATCTTTCTTCAATTGAACCATCTCATCAAACAGTTGAAGAAGTGTTTCTCGAAGCTCAAACATATGGAGAACAAAATGGTTGAGATTAGAAAAGAACTTCTGGATGCACTAAGCTCAAGAAAAAGGCCATATAGTATAAAAAATGAGTTAACGACACTGGAGTATTCACAGGAAGAAATCGAAAGGTGTCTTTCACAAGGTATTCCGGAAGATGAAAACGATTATGAAATTCGCCAGTGGAGATTAATTTTTTCAATTTGGGATAATGCTGAAGGTTCATGGACCGAAAATACCAGACCATGCTCGAAAGAAAGAAGAAATATCATTTTAGGAAAGTTAGAAATTGAAGGAACACAACTATATAAAAGCATTTGTGATAATATACCGTTAAACGAAAATAAAATAGGTCCTGCTGTTATATCGGAAAACAAAGATCATGAAGACTGGATACAACCAAACCGTTTTCATCAATTTGGATATTGGACAAGATATGTGCAGCACTTAAAGAATGTAAAAAACTGGAATAGTGATGCGATTGATAGCTTAGATAAAAGCACTACAAGAATCCTTAATCATCTGATTGATCCAATGGGTGGTGAACTGCGAAAAACGAAAGGTTTAGTAGTCGGGTATGTTCAAAGTGGAAAGACAGCTAATTACAGTGCATTGATCGCCAAAGCTATTGATGTCGGATACCAGATGATTATTGTATTATCAGGACGCACAAACATACTCCGTGATCAAACCCAGGCCAGACTCGACATGGAAGTTATTGGCTGGGATGGTCTCGATGAAGGAGAAAAAGAAGAGTATGAAATTATAAGCCAACGGGATAATCAAAACTATCGTGAGAAATTTGTTTCTGGTGAAATCAGGTTACCTTCAAAGCCGATTATACGTCTTACAAAAGCAAAAATGGATTTTGATCAAGGATCGATCGCACTGAAAAACAATGGGATTCCTAGCGTTTTGGTAATAAAAAAAAATAACAGCATTCTGAAAAAAATCGCTAAAGTATTAGGAGAATCAGAATGGAAAAACAAACCAGTTCTCCTTATAGATGACGAAGCAGATGATGCATCGATCAATACTAATAATCCTGAAAAGATTCCTACTGTAATATCTGCACTTATCGCAAAGATATTAAGAGCATCAGATGGTTCTCAATATGTAGGATACACTGCAACACCCTATGCAAATGTCTTCATTCGCCCAGACGAACTGGAGGAGCTTTTCCCTAATGATTTCGTAATATGTCTTGAGCGTCCAAACCATTATATGGGAGCACTGGAATTCTTTGATATCAGCGATTGTCATTCTGAACCAGATGGCGTGAATACAAAAGGAAACGAAGATGCTCATATTAGAGTCATAACCGAGACCGAAATACAGAAGACTGGAATATGGGACAACACGCCAAAATTGGATAATGCAATTCATTCTTTCATGCTTGCAGGTGCCATAAAGTGGTGGAGAGAAGAAAGCCACCAAGGAAAATTTAAACATCATACCATGCTTATAAATACAGACCTGTTGACAGAAAAACATGATGACATTGCTCGTGAAGTTGAAGGTCTTCTTGAAGAACTCTATCCAATTAACAATCTCACTGATACAAGTCGAAAGAAAATGATAAAGTTATGGGAAGAAGATTTTAAGCCAATTTGCTCATATTATAATAGAGGCGAACCGATGCCTGCATCCTGGAATGAGATTGAACCATATATATGCAAGACCATCACCAGAATCAATGCAGAAAAAGTAAAGATTGTAAACCATAAAAACAACGAAGATACTCCTGATTTTGAAATCCCTGGAGGAATCTGGGCTATACTTGTTGGTGGTTCAAAGCTTTCACGAGGATACACAATTGAGGGGCTTACTACAACTTATTTTTCCCGAAAACCTGGGCAGCTTGATACTCTCGTACAAATGGCACGCTGGTATGGATATAGAAAGGGGTATCGCGATTTGGTCCGTTTATTTATACCCGAATTTCTTCCCAGAGGGAAATCAAAGCAAAATTTTAAAAAAACAAAAGTGGTAAAAAAATACCATCTCCTTGAAGCCTTTCGATTTGGTGCAATGGTAGAGGAATCGTTTCGTACTAACCTTTTTGAGTATTCAAAAACACTTAAACCTGAGGATATTCCTCCTTTAGTTCAATATGAATTTAAAGATATTCCACACAAATTCACATATTTAAAGCCCACAGCTCCAAATAAGAAAAGATATGCCACATATAAAACTACTTACCTTGGCGGCGTAATTAGAACTGCAACAAGAATTGGTGGAATCAATTGCAGAGCATATAATGAATTGAAATTGATGGAATACGCAAATACATGTGAAGACGGCCTGACTGATATCACACTTAGGTTTGAAGGAATAGAAGAACAGAAAGCCATTACTGGATCCTCAACGTCGAAAGCTTATCTTAATTTTCTGGAAAATGTTAAATATTCTGACATTGATCCAAATCATTGCCCAAAAGTTATTGAAGAACAAAAAACTGCCTTGAATGAGATGCCACCTCTTCCATGGCGAATTATTATGTTTAGAAGGCAAATAGATCCTTATCGTGTATTCCCTGGACGCAAACATGATCTTCCAAAATGGACAAGAAACTATAAAAATCCCACAGATGGAATTCTAATTTATGATAAGCCCCTTGATCCCGGGCACAAAAAGATTTCTGCTTGGTTAGCACATCATCCCGAAGGATTAGACTTGAACACATCTGATAGCCCGACTTTGAGACTGAGAAATTTAAATGCAGGCGTTACATATATCGTCCCGTTTTCAAGAAATGAAAATCCCGAAGATATGTTTTTCTTATGGTGCGCTATTTATCCCGGACGGGGTTCTGCAGGTGTTTATCAGGTGATCCATCACACAGCAGCAGGAAAAGTAGTATACCAATAATTAAAAAAATCACATGGATGAATTAATGAAAAATATTCCCTTAATTGACATTTTCGCCGGTCCAGGTGGGCTTGGCGAGGGTTTTTCAAAGTATATGATCAAAGAACAATATCCATTTTCAATATGCCTTAGCATTGAAATGGATGAATTTGCTCACGCAACTTTGCTATTGAGAAGTTTTTACAGGCAGTTCCATAACGCAGCCCCTAAAGAATATTACTCCTACCTCCGGGGTGAAATTAGCAGAGAAAAGCTTTTCGCCGCTCATCCGCATGCTGCAGAGAAAGCCTGTGCTGAGGCGATGCATGCAGAGCTTGGAGGAAAAAATTTCCCTCCAGAAGTGATCGATAAAAAGATAGCACAAGTTTTAGGCAAAGAACATAAATGGGTTTTAATTGGTGGCCCACCATGTCAAGCATATTCTATAGTGGGACGTGCACGCAGAAGAAATGACAAAGGCTTCTATAAGGATCCCAAGCATTATTTGTATAAAGAATACCTTCGAATTCTGGCAAAACATTCTCCTGCTGCATTCGTCATGGAGAATGTTAAGGGTATTCTTTCAGCTAGAGAGGAATCTGGAGATCCAATTTTCGATAAAATTATTAAAGACCTGTGCCATCCCAACTTGAGTATAGGTAATGTAAACGGGAAGCACTGGAATTATCGGATCTATTCTTTAGTATCTGGTGAGCGCCAATTATCTACTCCAGCTCCTGCAGATTTCGTTGTACGTTGTGAAGATTATGGTATCCCGCAAGCTCGCCATCGCGTGATAATACTCGGGATTCGTGAGGACATTGAAGCAATCCCTAAAACATTGATTCCTCAGAAACGTGTTCCAATACAACAGGTTCTTTACGGCATTCCTAAAATTCACTCTGAGCTTTCCAGAAGAGAGCGTTCTGAAATGAGCTGGGGTCCTTGGATAAAGCATATTGAAAAATCATTATGGTTCAGTGAATTAGACAACGCAAGTGGTATTAAAGGAGAAATCCGTCGCAAAATAAAAGAGTGTGATGAGCAAACCTGTTGTGGTTCAGACAATTTCCCGATTAAGAGCAAGGCAAAATACAGAGCCGACTGGTTTTTAGACAATAGCCTTCAGGTTACTCTGAATCACAAATCTCGAACACATATGGCTAGTGACCTTCATCGCTATTTTTTTTGTTCATGTTTTGCTGAACTGTATGGTCGTTCACCAAATTTGTCTGATTTCCCACTATCATTACTTCCTAAACATAAAAACGTAAGTCGCGCAATAAAGGATAGCCCTTTTTTGGACAGGTTTCGTGTTCAAGTCTCTTCAAGGCCAGCAACTACTATAACTTCACACATATCGAAAGATGGACATTATTTTATACACCCGGATCCTACACAGTGCAGAAGCTTTACTGTGCGCGAAGCTGCAAGAATACAAACGTTCCCTGATAATTATTTCTTTGAGGGGCCAAGAACTAAACAGTTTCATCAGGTGGGAAATGCAGTCCCCCCACTACTAGCCTATCAAATTGCAGAAATAGTCTTCGATTTACTTAAGGTTTGACCACATGGATCGGCTCACTAAAAAACATCGCAGCTGGAATATGTCTCGCATCAGATCAAAAAATACAAAACCAGAAATTGCTGTTCGATCAATTCTTCATGGATTGGGGTTCAGATTCAAACTTGGGCCAAGTAAGTTACCCGGAAAACCTGATGTTGTGCTTAGACGTTATAAGATCGCTGTATTTGTGCATGGTTGCTTTTGGCATCGGCATCAGCAATGTAAATATGCCTATATGCCTAAATCGAATATTGAGTTCTGGCAAGAAAAATTTAAAAAAAATATTACACGCGATAAACAAGTGGAAAAGGAACTAATTACAGTGGGTTGGAAACAAGTTGTCGTCTGGGAATGTGAATTGGCTGACAAGCAAAAGTTAGAAAAGCGTCTGAAGTTACTCATAAAAAGTTGATTAATCTATGTCTAAACACTTAAAATTGGGGGATAATGACAAGATTGCACGTTATTAAAAGGATGTTGGTGTAAGGAACTGATCTTCACCATCATTAAATCGATTTTATCCCATTCCTAAACAACATTTATACACATGTATCTTTATTATCCTTATTAACTTATGAGTCTTTCCCGGTTCTCTGCCTTTTTTCTTGTTTGGAGTCTGGATTATTGCTCATCTGATTATTTCTTTACACAATGCCATTGCCAGTGCTTCACGTATTCTGCAAGAATACGGAATTTAAAAATGGTGGGTGATTAGAGCTTAATTTGGTGCTATATTTAAAAATAAGCGATTAATATGTGTTATTTATTTGCCACAAATAACAGGAAAAGGAGCTGCACCATGAATAAACCTGTTCTCTTAAAACTTAGTATTACCTCAAAACAAATACACATCCTGAGAGCAGTACTACTGATAACTTCTTTAGCGACAATTTTTTATTCATGCAATAATGAAGCCCTCCCGACTACTCCGACTACTCTCCAGGAGCAGCTATCATTTACAGCTCAGGATACTGCAGATATTATAACACTTGCAAAAACGGTTTATCCGGGAGAAATTGAGAATATCATCATTTCAACAGCCAGAAGCATGTTTAATGGAAAAGGAAAGATTGAAGTGATGGCTTCAATAAAATCACCTCCACTACTATCAAATTATGTTTATGTTACATTCAAACCAGAGCATATCAGCGATAAAATTAAACGCTACAGGAGTATATTCGTATCTAATATTACATGGGAGGAATCGGAATATTTGCTTACCGTTAATTCCAAAATCATCAGAAACAACTGGATCACATCTTCAAACCGTCTTTCATCTTATGATAAAACCATATTAACACTGGATTCCTGTACCATAGAGGCAGTTGTTACCAATGCTGATATTGACACTGTAGAACACCTGCTTAATCTTATCAGTGCATCCTGCTATTCCATCGATTCTTTAAATGTCGATATGGAAGCCATTGATGTCAGAAAGGTTACTAAGGTTGAATGGCTGGCTGACTCTGAAACTTACAATGTTCTGCTTCTCAGCAGAGGCATTAGTTATTACATTCTTTATAAGGATGGAAAAGTGGTCTGCTTCCAATCGCTAATTCTCGTTTATTAAAGTTGTAATATTGCTGGCCTTCTCGGTTTTAGAACATTCTGTATTGCAGTTCGGGATGGACGGCATTTTCAGCAGATCTTCTATGGACTTTGCGTTTTAGTCTCCTACTCTGAACACTTCGATATTCGATATTCGTTATTCGATATTCAATATTTGCAAATTAGCATGTAATTCGTGTGTCCTTTGCGGACTTTGCGTTTTAGTTTTCCACTCTGAACACTTCGATATTCGATATTCGATATTCGATATTCGATATTTGTTATTCGATATTTGTTATTCGATATTTGTTATTTGATATTTGATATTTGATATTTGATATTTGATATTTGTTATTTGTTATTTGCAAATAGGCATGTAATTCGTGTATCCTCTGTGGACTTTGCGTTTTAGTTTCCCACTCTGAACACTTCGATATTCGATATTCGATATTCGATATTCGATATTCGATATTCGATTGGGATGGTACTGAATTCACTGTTTTTCGTTATCTGCCTGTATAGTCAGCAGTTACCTTTGTCCATCCCAGATTTTTGTTCCCGATGATATACATTCCATAAGGGAGAGAGCGGATGGAGAAAACTCCTTTTCCTTTGATATCCGGAGCAGCCTGAGCTAATCTTTGTCCGTTTATGGTGGTGAGATATACAGTGCTGTGTTTTAAACCTGTTGAGCTGATTGTAAAAGAGATCCTGGAACCATTCGATTTAACCTTTATATTATCGGGCTGGCGATTTTGTTTCCCATTTGCTGTAAACGCGACTTTTGTAGCTGCAGTATCCCAGGAAAGTTTTTTCATGACAGTATCAACTATACTTCTGGCGATTGCAACATTGTCAGCCATTGAAGGATGCCAGTCACAACCGGTGTTCTCCACATTTGGGGGGAAAACGGCCTGAAATACCTGAGGGTGGTTTAAAGTACTGTTTTCCTTATCAACAACCTGTTTAACCAGTCTCTTAACATTTTCATCTGTGGTGGAAACGCAGGAAATTTTTGCTGAAGGGTAGTTTGTGATAATCCGATCAATTAAATTGTGGTAGTTTTCCATAAACAGGTTGTCGCTGGGGTAGGGTTGAGTGGAAAAATCATTTGTTCCAAGACAGATAACCACCAGGTCGGGGATCCATTTGGAAAAATCCCATTTCTTATCGGAGGCATCACCCAGAAGTGTTTCATAGTAATAAGAATATGGTTTATCAGAGCGAGTGTTTGGGTCATTGTAATTTCTGACCACTCCCTTGCCAGAGCATCCTAGAATGATGCTTTGTGCATGCAACGCCCTGGTGATAAGCATGGGAAATGCCTTATTGGCGTTAGTGAATCTGTGCAGAGATTGTGGATCACATGTGCGTTCCGGGCTTTCTATACCATAACCGGCAGTGTAAGAATCACCAATAAGCTCTATCTTTCGTGAGGGTTTTGCAGGAGCCTGGCCAAGAGTATTTCCATCGGCAAGGTAAAGCCCACTGAAAGTTGCCTTTGAATAGTGATCTTCACTTCGCAGGATAATCCGTATTGTATGCATTGAAGTAGAAAGACCGGTGCTGAAAATATGCTTCTGCTCAGAGCCGCAGTTAATCACCGTATCAATCTGCCCGTCAATTTCGATATCATACCATGCATTATTATGTGACATTTTCATCCCGATGGTGGGTCCAGGGAAATTAGCTTCGATGACTGTACCGGACCAGTTGAAAACCGGGTTTGAAGGATCACTCATATCGAAACGCCCGTAATAGTTGATTTGAGAGTTATTCGCTGGAATCAAAGTGTCAGCGAATGTATTGTTACAGAATCCAAAAACTATAAATAACAGAATTGAATTAACACAGTTTAGCTGAGAGGCATATTTATTCAATTAAGACTCCCTTTTTTTGGACATTCTTCAGGTAATTACAGAAGCGGGGACTACTTCTTTGGCTTGATGATAAGGTCCTCACTTTCCTCCGTCCCTAAAGACCAATATAATAACAGTTTTGAATGGATAAAGATTGTTTCCTTTTGTGGGGCGATTTGTTCATACAATTATAACATCATCAATTCAGGCATAACTTGCAAAAAAACATGCTGTTATTTGGGTTGAGCCATAAATACATAATTCGCATATTAGTTTAAATTCTTTTTTCGATAACTAACCACTATTATTTTGCTATACCTGAAATAAATGCCAATGATTCTTTAGAGCGTCTTTGTTTTACCTCTTTTGCCTGAGGGAGCCACAGACTATTGGACCACATTAGCCTTGAGATATGATGAACGAGAGTCAAATCACCAATATTTTGGGTTATCTGTTATTGAATACCAAAGAATTTGTTCGTTATCAGCTATTACTTTGTTTATCGTTTATTGCTTTAAACTGTTAAGGAAATCTCTTTCATGTCTGATTCTTTGCATCTTATTGATTTTCATAGAAATTGTTTCACTATAACTCCCGACATAAATGGCGAACACAAGACTTTTCTGATCCCATCAAATAATGGAAAAGAGCCCAAGCTTCGACTTTTTTGTTCCTGCTCAAAAAAGGGTTATGCACGGTGTGAAAATTCCCGGAAACTGCAGAATATCTACGATTCATACTATAAAGGAACTGGTCATCTGTTGCCAACAAATGATTTTGAAAAATCGTTTTTCTGGCTAATGATTGAACCGGTCACCAGGTTTTTAACCGATTCAGTTTCGTCCATAAATGTGATTCAATCTGAGAGTAAGGTAACTGTAATTAATCAGCAAAAAAGAGCGTTTTTCCATTTCGTTTCTACAGAAGATGAATGTGAGCGTTTAGTAAGCCGGATCAGTCCTGCGGCTTTATCCAGGTTTTCTTTGATGAATATTGCTGCTGGATTTGTGCTAAGTGAGCAGGAGAGGGCTCTTATGGAATTGGGGCATAAGACTAGACACCAGGCAATTGAAGATGGATTCTGGTACCGATTGGCGTATCACTGCTACCGCGAGTACGATGTAAAGGATTGCCGTGTCGAGCCGTTAATTGACAGGAGTAGTGGTGCATTTTGGCTTCATCTGAGTATTGGTGGCAAACTGATATTGAGTGCTGAAATACCAGCCTCGGCAGTACCATTTATTCTTCAGGTCCTAGCGGCTAATAACATGGCAGATAGTTTACAAGTAAATAAAGATGAAACAGAACTGTATTTCCGTGTCTGGGAAAGCGGGAATGATATATGTATCGGTCCGGTAGTAAAAGGTAATGATGAGAGTCTAGTGGATATTGATAGCAGGTATATATATGGATCGCATCTGTATATTCCTGAGTATAATGAATACTTTGTGTTAAGTTATTCCAGTCTCAAACTTGTAGCCACCGGTTCGTGCTGTGTAAGAAAAATTAAAAAAGAGGAGTTTTCATCATTTCTTGAAAAAGAGGAGCAGAGATTGTCCTTTGAGAGTCAGTCTGATTCGGGCGAAACGGTTGCACTGGATTTGTTTGCTAATTCTCAGGCTAAAGGGTTTGGCAGAATACTGCATCCGATTTTTATTGATTCCTTTGAGAGGATTGAGCTTAATCTTATCGAAATGGTTGGTAAGGATTGTGTGTTGTCAGTTTCATACTGTAATGGAAATTTTTCTGTTTCCTTAGCTGAAATTATCAATCAGAAGAGTAAGAAGAACCGTTTTATTCTAACTGATCATGGAATAATAGATCTGTTATCTGAAAAGATCTCTTCAGCACTGATAATGACAAAGGGATTAAAGAGAGGTGAAATAACTTTGTCAAAGGCAGCTCTGCTTCAGTTCAGGGGAACAGCTTTGTCAACTAAATTATTCGGTGAGGAAAAACTGGTTTCCAGAATCCGCCAGATGCTTGAATTCAAACCCGTAAACAGTATTGTGCCGTTTAAGGGATTAAACTGTACTCTGCGGGAATATCAGAAACTGGCTGTGCAATGGTTGTTTTTTATATATGATAATCATTTCGGGGGATTGCTTTGCGATGAGATGGGGCTGGGAAAGACAATTCAGATCATTACTTTATTTGTGGGTATTCGAGAGCAGCGATCTGTCGAGGGAGCATTTCTGGTGGTATGTCCAACCTCGGTGATAAGCCACTGGGAAAAGCTGCTTAGGAAGTTTGCGCCCTCTTTGAAGGTGATGGTATATCATACATCTGGAAGGGAATCGCTGTTAAATGAGAGCTTTGACATACTTTTGACCAGTTATGGTATTTTGCGCAATGATGTTATAAAGCTGGAGAGAATCAATTTTGATGTTGCAGTTTTCGATGAGGTACATCAGCTTAAAAACAAAGAAACGCTTAGTTTTCAGGCTGCTGTAGGGGTTAATGCTCACGTAAAGATAGGTATGACTGGAACACCAGTGCAAAACCGGATATCTGATCTTAAATCGCTTTTTGATCTGGTGTTGCCTGGTCTGTTTGGCAGAGGGAGTACTCAGGATGAGCAATTCCTAAGTTCATTAGAGCTGGGAAGCACTATTGAGACTCAAAGACTAAAGAGGATGATATCACCTTTTATTATGAGACGGTTAAAGGAAACAGTTTTAAAGGAGTTGCCCGAAAAGATAGAAGATCTGAGAAGCTGCATGTTATCTGGTGAGCAGCGATTTATTTACGATACTGCAGTAAGGGAGCGTGGTGGACCAATAATTGAGGAACTTAAAAATAGTGAGAACCCAATTCCTTATATGCATATTTTTGCTTTGTTTTCATTTCTTAAGCAGGTTTGTGATCATCCGGCTTTGGCAGCAGGGAAGCCTGAGGAGTACGAGTCTTTCAGTTCCGGGAAATGGGATCTTTTTACAGAGCTATTAGATGAGAGTATAGAATCTGGTCAAAAGGTTGTGGTTTTCAGTCAGTTTGTGGGAATGGTGGAAATTATTGGACACTACCTTCAGAAGCGAGGGATAGGTTACGTTGCACTAACCGGATCTAGTAAGAAGCGTGAGAGGATAATTCAAAGGTTTGCCGAGGATAACGAGTGCAAAGTATTTGTGGGGAGTTTAATGGCTGGTGGGGTAGGAATAGATCTTGTGGCTGGATCGGTGGTTATTCATTATGATCGATGGTGGAATTTTGCGCGTGAGGATCAGGCCACAGACAGGGTGCACCGGATTGGGCAAAAGAGGGTGGTGCAGGTTTTTAAGCTTATTTCTGAGGGGACGCTGGAGGAGCGAATAGACAGCGTTATTGAAGGAAAAAAGAGATTGAGTCAGCAGACGCTGGAGGAGAATTCTGCAGACACATTAAAGATGTTTTCTCGTGAGGAGTTGTTGGAGCTTCTTTCGGAGGGCTGATTTTGCATATTGAGAATAGCTTTTACAATAGGGACAACATTTGAATCGGCATTCAATTTGTTGATATATTGCTTATAGATTTAACATTCCTGGTATTTTGAACGGATAATTTTACTGCTATCTGTTTTCTTCATAACATCTTCATTTATTAAGACCTACAAAGCCGGAAAAACTTACCGGTCTGGCCTTCTTATTGCTCTTTAATCTATTGGAAACACATCGATTACGGCCTATAAAGTCAAGGGGAAAATATGGACAGAAAGGGGATGCTTGCTGCAAAGGGCATAAAGAGCGGATGTCGGGAAGCACATTGTCTGAAGTATGGCTTTTTAGAGGAGCAGCATTTTAGAAGGATGCTTGTAGCAGAAAGAAAGCGTACCGAGCGTTCAAAGAGACCTTTTCTACTGGCTCTTATAAATATCGAAGCATTGCTGGATAAAGAAAAAAACGGCTTTAAAGGTATCCATACTCTCATGAAGGTATTTCATGATGTGGTGAGGGAGACTGATATCCTCGGGTGGTATGAACAGCATAAGAGTATGGGAGTTATATATACCGAAACGGATATCAGAGAGAAGCAGATTTTACAGGCCAAGGTGCAGCAGGCTTTGAGTTTGTATTGTGATCTGGTGGATTATGAACTTATCATCTTTCCTTCCGAACAATTAAAGGAGGGGAGCGTGGAGTATAATAAATTTTACCATCAGGATGATTCTGAGATTAAAAAAAAAATGATAACGACAGGGAAACGGATAATTGACATGATGGTAAGCCTTGTAATATTAGTGCTATTGTTGCCGCTTTTTGCGGTAATTGCGATAATGATTAAGTTCAGTTCACCGGGCCCGGTTTTTTTCAGTCAGCAAAGAATTGGTAATAAAGGTAAATTATTTACATTTTTAAAATTTCGTTCTATGCATGTAAACAATGATGACAGTATACATCGTCAATATGTAGCCAGACTGATAAGGGGGGAAGTCAGTGAAAATGAGGGTGTATTTAAGATTACCGATGATCCTCGTGTGACAGCAATAGGAAAGATATTGCGAAAGACCAGTATTGATGAGCTTCCGCAGTTTTTCAATGTACTCAAAGGGGATATGGCTTTGGTAGGGCCTCGTCCGCCGATACCCTATGAGCTTGCAGCATACCAGCCATGGCATTTTAGAAGGTTTATGGAATGTAAGCCAGGCATTACCGGACTATGGCAGGTGGAGGGACGCAGTAAGACCACATTTGATGGTATGGTGCGCATGGATATCAGATATAGCAGAGTCCAGACTTTTCTGAGTGATCTGAAACTGATAATGAAAACTCCGGCTGCATTGCTGTTTGCTAAGGGGGCGTATTGATAAAAGGAGATACAGGATGATTCGCATTGGTGTGATCGGATATGGATACTGGGGGCCCAACATAGTGAGAAACTTCCATTCCACTGAGGGAGCCAGAGTGGTAGCAGTCAGCGACAGAAATACCGTTGTTTTGACCAGGCTTTGCAGGGAATTTCCTGATATTCGTATAACCGAAGATACCTGTTCAGTACTTAGTGCTACTGATATAGATGCCATAGCTATAGTGACTCCGGTGTCTACTCACTATGAGCTGGCGCGCAAAGCTTTGGAAAATGGAAAACACGTTTTTGTTGAAAAACCTTTCACCTCCAATAGTACTCAGGCAGAAGAGTTAATTGAGCTGGCGGAGACCAGGAATTTAAAAATTCTGGTGGATCACACTTTCCTATTTACAGGGGCAGTGAGGAAAATCAAAGATCTTATTACTTCTGGTGAATTAGGAAAAATCTTCTATTACGACTCGATCAGGGTAAATCTGGGATTATTTCAGCATGATGTCAATGTGGTGTGGGATCTTGCACCGCATGATTTTTCGATTATGGCTCACCTGATAGATGAACCCCCCATAGCTCTGAGCGCCTGGGGAAAAAGTCATATAAACGGTATGGAGGACATTGCATATGTTACAGTTCGTTTTAAAAGTAATATAATTGCTCATTTCAGCGTCAACTGGCTCTCTCCAGTCAAAGTAAGGACTACTTTTATTGGTGGAGAAAGAAAAATGCTGGTATGGAACGATGTCAATGCAGATGAAAAAATAAAAATTTACGACAAAGGAGTAGATATTCAGGGAAAACAGGGTATTTATGATTTACTGGTCAGTTACCGTTCTGGAGACATGTGGGCCCCCAAAATAGAACAGACTGAGGCGTTGAAGCTGGAGTGCTGCCATTTTATTGAATGTATTGAAAGGGATCTGGTTCCTATTAATAGTGGCCATAAGGGATTGGAGGTGGTGAGAATGCTGGAAGCATGCGATCTATCTTTACGTAACGATGGCAGACCGGTAGAAATACATACTTCACAGCTTATGGATGTAAACGCATTGGATAGTCCCACAGACATATAGCCTTATGAATTAAAAGTCGCATTCTGATGCTTCAGGAATGCCGGCTTTTTTCTTCAAATAGACAAGGTGGCTCAGATGGATTCAGACATTGTTCCATTTTCAGATATTAGTACACAAGTGCAACAGATGGAAACTTCTTTAATACAGGCTATTGGTGAAGTGATTCGATCATCGAAATTTATAAGTGGACCAGCGGTTGAACAGTTCGAGCATATGTTTGCACAGTTTTGCACCTGTAGATATGCAATCGGGGTGGGAAGCGGCACAGAGGCTTTACTTTTTTCGCTAATAGCTTGTGGGATAAAACAAGGTGATATGGTAATCACTGTTCCCAATACATTCATTGCCACATCGGAGGCAATCACTCAGGCGGGTGCAATACCGGTGTTTGTGGATGTAGATGAAACGACATTCAATATATCTGGAATAAAGCTAAATGAATATCTGGAGAGTAACTGTTTTGTAGATGAGATTACTGCACAGACAATTCATATACCTACAGGAAGAGCAGTTAGTGCGATTGTGCCTGTTCATCTATATGGGCAGATGGCAGATATGGATGAGATTGGAAGAATCGCAGATAAATTTGGTCTGATAATTATTGAGGATGCCTGTCAGGCCCACGGGGCAAGCTATTACTCAAAAGAGAGAGGTTGCTGGTTAAGGGCTGGTACAATAGGTAAAGCCGCTGCATTCAGCTTTTATCCGGGAAAAAATCTGGGGGCTCTCGGTGATGCAGGTGCAGTTACTACAAACGATCCGGCTGTTGCTGAAACTGTAAAGATGTTGCGGGATCATGGCCAGATAAATAAATATTTCCATGAAATGGAAGGGTATAATGGTCGGCTTGATACTATTCAGGCTGCTGTTCTTAATGTAAAGATAAGATATCTTGAGAGATGGAACCGGTTGCGAAGGGAGCGTGCAGAGGTATACAATGGACTTCTGGAAAATATCTCCCCAATTATTACACCGCAGGAGCCTTTATGGGCCCGTTCTGTTTATCATCTGTATGTTATCAGAACTGCTTATAGAGATATGCTTCAGGGGTTTCTCAAAGAGCAAGGGATTGAAACCGGGCTTCATTACCCTGTGTCTTTGCATCAGCAGAAAGCTTATCGTGCTTTGGGGTATAGAACAGGGAGTCTTCCGGTTAGTGAGAAGCTTTCAAAAGAGATTCTCTCTCTTCCCATGTTTCCTACACTCAGTGAACAGCAGCAGGAGCGGGTTGCACAGAGTATCAGGCTTTTTTCCAAAGAATATCTTCCACAAACAAATCATAACCTATCTGATTGAGGAAGATAAAGGAGAGAGGGTTAATATGCTGACTAATCAGTTATTCTATATGTTTAAACCTATTATTCCACGTCATTTTCAATTGTTTTTGCGACGAAAGAGGGTACAATACCTGATGGAGTACTATAAAGATGTGTGGCCCATAGATCCTGCTTCAGCGAGGGTTCCGCATCAGTGGCCAGGATGGCCGGATAGAAAGCAGTTTGCACTGGTATTAACTCACGATGTCGAATGGGAAAGAGGGCAAAACCGTTGCAGGACAATTGCTTCAATGGAGCAGGAATCCGGGTTTACATCGGCTTTTTACTTTGTTCCCGAACGGTATAATGTTTCGGTGTCTCTTAGAAATTACCTTATACAAAAAGGTTTTGAAGTGGGTGTTCATGATTTAAAGCATGATGGGAAGCTTTTCAGCTCTAGGAAAAATTTTCTTAACAGAGCACCCCGAATTAACCATTATCTGCAGCAGTGGAATGCTTCTGGATTCAGAGCTGGTGCAATGCATCATAATTTAAAGTGGATTGGTGAGTTGAATGTAGAGTATGACTGTTCTACATTTGATACAGATCCATTTGAACCTCAGCCCGATGGAGTGGGTACAATTTTCCCATTCTGGGTTGGCTCCGGATTATCTAAGGACAGAGGATATGTAGAGATTCCCTATACTATGCCGCAGGATTTCACTCTTTTTATACTAATGAGACATGAAAACATAGATATATGGAGGAGAAAGCTGGACTGGATTGCATCGAATGGTGGTATGGTTCTTATAAACACCCATCCAGATTATATGAGAATAAGATCGGGTCAATGTGATCTGGAGGAATATCCGATAAATAATTACAGGGAATTCCTGAGATATGTAAACGATAAATACAACGGAGAATACTGGAATGCGCTTCCAAGGGATGTTGCATCCCATATAAATACCAGCCGCAACACTGCTGTGCGTTTGCAGGATGAGAGGTGATATATGAGAGCATGCATGGTTGCTTATACATTTTACGAACCCGATAATAGAGTCAGAAGATATGCAGAGACGCTGGTAAGGAGGGGGGATCAGGTAGATGCTATTGTGTTAAGACAACCTGGACAACAGACCAGAGATGTTGTCTCGGGGGTTAATGTTTTTAAAATTCAGGGACGCAAAGTAAATGAGAAAATAAAAATCCAATATCTCTTCAAACTCCTTCTTTTCCTCTTTAAGTCTGCATGCAAACTGACTCAACTTCATTGGCATAAAAAATATGATGTAGTACATATTCATTCTGTACCTGATTTTGAGGTGTTTGCCACCCTTTTTGCAAAATTAACCGGAGCCAAAGTGATACTTGATATTCACGATATAGTACCAGAGTTGTTTGCTGGAAAATTTAAGGCAGGAAAAGATTCCATGTTTTTCAAGCTTCTTTTATGGGTGGAGAGAATATCCATGGCCTTTGCTGATCATGTTATAGTCGCTAATCATATTTGGTTTAAAAGATTGATAGAACGCTCTGTGGCTCCTGAAAAGTGTTCGGTAGTAATGAATTATCCTGATCCATCGATATTTACAATAAGAAAAAAAGCAGGTGATTCAACGGACAAATTTATTATGATATATCCTGGTACATTAAGTATTCATCAGGGGTTGGAAACTGCAATAAAGGCGGTTGACCTGATTAAAAATGAAATTCCGGATCTGGAATTCCATATATACGGAAAAGGAACAGATGAAGAATACTTTATCAAACTGGTACATAAACTTAAACTTGAAAAAAGAGTAATCTTCAGATCTATTGTTCCTATCGAGATGTTACCACGCTTAATGGCTGATGCTGATTTGGGAGTTGAACCTAAATTTAAAAGGTCATTTGGTAATGAGGCATTCAGTACAAAGATTCTTGAGTTCATGACTGTAGGGATTCCAGTAATTGCATCTGATACCATGGTACATACTCATTACTTCGATGAAACTATGGTTAAGTTTTTCAGATCAGAAGATGAAAATGATCTTGCACATTGCATTACTTTGTTAAAAAAAGAAGAAAAGTTGCGACGGCAGTTGGTAAAGAATGCATTCAAATATATAGAAAAAAATAGCTGGAATACAAAAAAGAATACTTATCTGAATATTGTGGATTCTTTAAGAGATTGTACCTAAACTGTCAGGATAAATATGGATGAAAAAAATCAAAAAGGAGTTTCATGGGCTTTACTCGTGCCATTGCTGTGGTTTTTACGAATCGCATCCAGAGGTATAACTTACTGGCTCAGCCCTGAAATGGCAACAGAAACCGAAATTGATTATCTGCAGGGTAGCCCTATTGATAGAACTTTTTTATTGATTCTTGAGGGACTTGGCTTTGCCATTCTATTGTCAAGAAATATTGATTGGCTTACGTTTCTCAAACGTAACAAACTACTATGTTCGTTTTATCTCTACATGGGAATGAGTGTGTTTTGGTCTGATTTTCAATCAGTTTCTTTCAAAAGATGGATCAGAACTATTGGTGATCTGATGATGGTTCTGATTTTGATAACTGACCCAAACTTTATGAAAGCAATGCCGAGAATGTTTCGTCAATGGGCATTTCTGCTGATTCCCTTATCTGTATTGTTTATCAAATATTACCGTCATTTGGGAGTACAGTATGATAATGCTGGTGAATATGAAATGTGGGTGGGAGTGACTACTCATAAAAACAGCTTGGGTCAATTAGCATGCATGAGTGCCTTTTTTATAAGTTGGATAATGTTGAGCAGACATTTCAAAAAAAGGTGGATTTTTGACATTCCACTTCTTCTTATGAGTTTATGGCTTCTTATGGGTTCCAGGACTGCAACTAGCAGAACATCTCTGGGGGTGTATTTCATTGGCTTAGCAATATTAATATTGTTGATGTTATTAAAGAAGAATGTGGCAGTCACCAGGGTTGCGGTTACAGTGACAGTTTGGGGATTGTTAATAGGGAATACACTTTTGCAGTATCTTTATTCGAGGGAGCTTATTCCCTGGTTAGCGGCGATAATAGGTGAAGATCCAACGCTTACCGGAAGAACTTTACTATGGGATGAACTGATGAAAATTGCCGCGCAGCACAAGTTGTTGGGTTCAGGATATGGAGGATTCTGGATTGGAAATATTGGAAACAATCTGTGGGAAATTTTTCAGTGGAATCCGGGGCAGGCGCATAATGGGTATATTGATGTCTATATAGATCTTGGAATTGTAGGATTATTGTTTCTTATCTCTCTAATATTCCTTACCTACAGAAATGTGCTGACAAATCTTAGAAATGATTCTGATTACGGAAGATATAGACTTGCATTACTTGCTATGATTCTCATTTACAATGTTACTGAAAGCAGTTTTATTAAACCGACAGCACTTTTATGGTTTCTTTTTCTTATGATTTCTATCAACATACCAGAACCTTTTCCAGAGAAAGGAAGTGTGTATAAAGAAAATAATCTGTCATATAACAAAAGGAGAACACAGAGAAAAAGAAGAAGAAATATTACTGCTGCTGCATCGTTGGGCTGATTTATCGGAAAAGAATTGTTATGAAAAAAGAAAATATATCAGTTTGTGTACCTACATATAAACGCCCGCTGCTTCTTGAGAGACTGTTGATATCAATAAGAGAACAGCAAACTTTTGGAGAGTTTAATATATCAGTGGTGGTGGTTGATAATGACAAAGAATGTTCGGCCAGGGATACAGTAAGAACTTTAAGAAGAGGAAGAATGCTCGTTTGCTATGCAAATGAACCGGTGCAAAATATCTCTCTAGCCAGAAACAGAGCAGTTTTGCTTAGCAGAGGTGAATATGTGGCATTTATAGATGATGATGAGTTTCCCCAAAGGTATTGGTTATACAACCATTACAAAATGATTAAAGAATCCGGAGCAGACGGAGTATTGGGACCTGTTATACCTCATTTTGATTCCGGTGCACCAGCTTGGTTAATAAAAAGCAAGATTTGTTTACGGCCTTCCTATCACTCAGGGACCTTGCTGAAAGCATCACAGACACGCTCCGGGAATGTGCTTTTTGATAGAAAGGTTTTCACCAATAATGGATTGCTTTTTGATCCTTCATATGGATTAACAGGAGGAGAAGATACCGATTTTTTCAGAAGAGCTGTAAGATGCGGGCTAAAGTTTGTGTGGTGTCAGGAAGCTTCTGTTTATGAAACTGTTCCAGTAGAGAGGTGGAAAAGAGCCTATTATGTAAAAAGGGCTATGATGAGGGGACGGGTGAAACATTTCTCTTACCTGAAAAAAAACCGTGCTGAACGGTACAAAGCTTTAGTAAAGTCGATTGTTGCATTCTCTGTATACACTTTTTCTCTTCCTGTGGTTATCCCATTGGGAGAAAGGATCAGGATGAGAGTGATAAATAGCTACTTTCATCATGCAGGGATGCTGACTGCTGCTTTGGGTGTCAAAATTTTAAGCAGAAGATGAGGGTTAAGATATGAATGTGAAAAAACTGAGATATGCACTGATTACACCGGCCAGAAATGAATTGCAGTATATAAAAGACACAATCGAATCGGTAATTTCACAGACGCAAAAGCCGGTGAAATGGATCATTGTCAGTGATGGATCTACTGATGGGACCGATGAGATTGTGAAAAGTTACAAAAAATACTCCTGGATAGAACTTTTGCGAATGCCTGAGCACAGGGATCGGCATTTTGCGGCCAAAGCTATTTGTTTCAACACTGCATATGAGCGAATTAAAAAGAAACAGTTCGATATTATTGGAAATCTGGATGCGGATGTATCATTTGAGCCGGATTATTTCGAATTCATTCTTCAAAAGTTTGAAGAGATTCCTGGCTTAGGGGTAGCCGGTACACCATTTATTGAAAGACAGCAGAGCTCATACCGGCAGATGGTAGTAAATCCTGAGCATGTTTCCGGCCCATGTCAGATTTTCAGACGAGACTGCTATGAGCAGATTGGGGGATATGTTCCAATAAAAGGTGGGGGTATTGACTGGACAGCAGTAACAACAGCAAGAATGTACGGATGGATTACCAGGACTTTTCCAGGTAAGGAGTTTATACATCACCGAAGCATGGGTACGGCCGAACACGGAGTTATTATGTCACGTTTTTTACATGGACAGAAAGATTACTATCTGGGGGGAGATCCATTTTGGGAGATATTCAGATCGTTATATCAGATGACTAGAAAGCCTTTTGTGATAGGAGGGTTGTCTCTTTTGGCTGGTTTTACATATGCTGGAATAAAAGGAGTCGAGAATCCGGTTTCAGAAAAACTGATAAGATTTCACAGGCAGGAGCAGAGGAAAAGGTTGAAAACGAATCTGATCAAACTGGTATTGATGAAAAAGGATTGATGATAGAAGTAGAAATGATCAGGAGGTTAAAGTGCAGGTATCAAGAATATATTACGAAACCAGTCTGGATAAAGTTGAAAAATGGGTGGAAGAAAATAGTTACAAAGGTTATGAACCATTTGATGGACTTTCATCGTATCTCAGACCGGTAACAATGAACAACATTCTGGCCGAGCGGCTTTTGCAGCAGCTTGTCAGGCAATGTCCGGTAAATCTCAGGCCTCTATTAGGTGTAAAACCACAAGAATCTACAAAGGGTAGAGGATACATGGCATGGGGGTACCTGAAGAGGTTTCAAGCTACATCGGACAGGTTGTATTTGAGAAAAGTCCGTTCTTGTTTTGATTGGCTGATACAAAACAAAGCACCAGGGTATATAAAACCAAGCTGGGGGAATCATTTCGATTTTACCAGTCGTGCAGGAAGACTTCCAAAGCATGAGCCTATTATTGTATGGACCAGTCTTATTGGCCAGGCATTTCTTGATGCGTACCAATTGTTGCATGAAAAAAAATACCTGGATACTGCTGTACAAATCTGTGATTGGATTCTTGATCTTCCAAGGGAGAGAACCAGCAGCGGGAATTGTATCAGCTATGTTGCATATACTCAGAGCTCGATTCACAATTCCAATATGCTTGGGTCTGCGATGCTTGCAAGAACCGCTAAGTTCACTGGCAACAAAGATATGGTGAAGGTTTCCAGAGAGGCTATGCAATATAGTTGTTCAAGGCAGATTGCAGATGGTTCCTGGTATTACGGTGAGGGATTAAACACCAGATGGATAGATAATTTCCATACCGGCTACAATCTGGATAGCCTGAAATGTTTTATCGACTCAACAGGTGATAACTCTTTCAAGGAAAACCTGGAGCGGGGTTTCAGATATTTTAAAAATCATTTCTTTGAGAGTAGTGGAAGACCCAAATATTACCATAATCGGATATACCCTGTTGATATTCAATGTGCATCGCAAGCAATTGACACGTTAGCCTATTTTGCCGTTCAGGATCGGGAGTCGCTTTGGCTGGCACAAAAAGTGGCAAGGTGGACTATAGATAACATGCAAGACAGGAAGGGATATTTTTATTTCAGGCAACTCCCAGGTATTAAGGCTAAAACACCTATGCTTCACTGGGGGCAGGCTACAATGTATAAGGCTCTTGCACATCTGCTGGAAGTAATGACCTGAAGTATGTATGCGTAAAGATAAATAGCTTCCCATTAACGAATCAGAAAAATAACAGGAGAGAGAGAATAATGATGATTGCGAAATGCTGCTTATTACAAGATAAAGTGTCTGCTGATTTCTGCATATGGTTTGCATAATAAGGACAGACGGGAAAACTACAAGTGAACTGGGAAGTATACCAGTGAGTTTCAGGCTGTAAAAAACAGGACTGTTCCAGGGGATACAGTAGATATTTCAGAGGGAATTAGTGGTTGACAGTTCTGTTCATAGTAAGACATGGGCTGACAGTTCTGGGTGCTGGAGCGTCAAAGATGTTGATAGCTTTGACAGTCTGATAAGCGGGGATTCATGGGTATTTCGGGTCAAGTGCGGGCAGGGCAGGATTTGGGCAACTAAATTTGTGCAAAATGTGCTGATTTCATTACGGATAAGTACCGTTCTCTTATGCATATTTTGTAGTCAGAGTAATAATGGGACTTAAAAACGGCTTGGGACTTGCTTTATAATATTATAACTGGTTTGATATCAGGAGTATATATGAAAGCAGATCGTTATCTATATCGTCGTCAGTTTATTATCAGTCCACAAAGGATAAGCGGATTTCACCATTGGCACGATTCTGAGCTACCAGATGGTTCCCTTATTTATGTACATCCGGATCTTCACTGTATAGTGGCCAGAAGGAATAGGGATTTCATTGCTCTAATGGGTTACATTTTGGATCCTTTCCATTCTTATAGGAATAATTCTCAGATAATAGCTGACATGCTTAAAAGTTGTAAGTCAATTGAGGCTTTGTTCAGATATATTGAGCCGGTTGGCGGAAGGTTTGTGATTTTTGCTAGTCTGGGAGCTCAGAAGATAATGGTTAGTGATCCTGCTGGATTCAAGCAACTTTTTTATATGAGGGATTTTCGTGGGGGGATATGGGCTGCTTCTCAGTCGTCGATACTCTCGGAGATATTGGAGCTGAAGGTGGATGAGACTTTAGAGAGGGATCTCTACAGTCTGCCTTTATTTGCTAATACTCATGAGTATTGGTATCCGGGAGATTTGTCTTCATATAGTGGGGTTAAGCATCTTATTCCAAACCATTATCTGGACCTTAGGTTATTAAAGCAGGTGCGATACTGGCCCATGGAGAGAATAGCCAAAGAGAGTGTTGAAGATTGTGTGGAGAAGTGCTCAAGAATCCTGCGTGGACTTTACAGCAGCATTCAAAAGCGCTATGACCTTGCTCAAGGGGTTACAGCCGGACTTGACAGTAGAGTTTTACTGGCTGCAAGCAGAGAGGTAAGATCAAGAATTGAATATCTGACTCATACCCATGCGGGATTAGGGATAAATGGGGCGGATATTATGATTCCTTCGAAGATGCTTCCTGCGCTTGGGCTGGAGCATAAGATTGTGGTTCATTATGAGATGATGGACAAAAAGTTCGAGAGTATATACAGGCGCAATGTTAGCACAGCCAGGTATGGGCATGGACTGAATGCGTACGCATTTCATCGTTATTTCAGTGAACAGGGAAAGGAGCGGGTGTTAATTAATGGAGTTTGCGGAGAGATTACCCGGGGTTTTTATTATTTGCCGGCTTTGGTTCCTGTGAATGGTTTAACATTATGTTTGCTAACAGGAATGAGGGGTAGCAGGATGGCATTGGAGCAGTTTGAGAACTGGCTTGTGAGTACTAGGGAGGTGAGCAGGGAGAGCGGGGTTCCTTTATTAGATCTTTTTTACTGGGAGCAGAGGATTGGGAGCTGGGCTGCAATGTCTTATAGTGAGTATGATATTGCATTTGAAAGTTTTTCGCCAATGAACTGCCGTCTTTTTCTGAGTACGATGTTGGGGGTTAAAAAAAATTGCAGACAGACAATGAATAATTCTCTTCACCGGGCACTGATTAAAAAAATGTGGCCTCAGGCGCTGAACTATTTGATTAATCCGCAGCAAAAAATGAGCAGCAAATTAATAATGAAAATGAAACGAACGCCTTTGCATGGAATTTTAAAGACTATCAAATACCTGAGATACAGCATATTCTAGATTCGTGGTCTGTTACTTGCTTTTTAAAAATACAGAAGATTATCTTTCAGGGGAACTAAAAATATGCAGCTCTGCATTATAGGAATAAGTTATAAAACGGCTGCAGTAGAAATTCGTGAAAAACTTTCATTTGAAGAGAAAGAGCTGGATGAGGCATATAGGTTATTGTTAATTAATGAAGGGATCAGCGAAGGAGTTATACTCTCAACATGTAATAGAGTAGAAATTTATGCTATGCTTGAAGAGGATTCAATTGAGTCATTTAAAAACTTTATCAGTAAATATCATAACTATAATGGTGATTTGAAAAATAAAATTTACTGTAAAACAGGACCTGAGGCGATCAAGCATATCTGTATTGTAGCTTCTGGACTTGATTCCATGGTATTGGGGGAATCTCAGATATTTGGACAGTTAAAAGATGCTTATGCTCATGCTATGAAAAGAGGGGCAGTTAAATACACATTCGCACATCTGTTTTCTCAAATATTTGCAATAGTAAAAAAAATCCGCAACAAAACTGCAATCGGGGAGAAAAATGTTTCGATAAGTTACGCTGCAGTAAAGCTTGCACAAAAGGTTTTCCCAGATATTAGGGGCAAGAAGGTGATGATATTGGGAGCAGGTAAAATGGGCAAGCTTACAGTGCGTAATCTGATAGATGCTGGTATAAGCGAAGTAATAGTAGCTAATCGCACTTTCCAGAAAGCAGTGGAAATTGCCCAGAAATTCGGCGGCACTGCTATTATGCTTCATGAGATAATTGAATATCTTCAGAAAGTTGACATCCTGATAAGCTCCATCTCCGTTTCATCCTTTATTCTCACCGAAGAAATGATCAAAGAAGTTTACCAACCTGAAAAGAGAAGATCTTTGTTTCTGGTAGATATATCTGTACCAAGAAGCATAGACCCCAGGATATCTTCGGTGGAAAACATTTATCTACACAATATAGACGATCTGAAATCAATAGTTGAATTCAATTCCATTGTCCGTCAAAAAGAAGCACAGATCGCAATCTCTTTAATTGAAAAGAACATTACCTCATTGCAGTCCTATATGAGTACTGTCGATTTAATTCCTACTTTAGTTTCTATAAGGTGCAAGGCAGAGGAAATAAGAAAAAACAGTATGGAGCAGATAATCGATAAACTTTATATATCAGGTAAACAGAGAATGATCATTGAAGAGATGACTAAAAAAATAGTAAAGAAAATATTGAATCATTCAGAGATAAAATTAAAGGAATATTGTGTTGCCAGTAAAACCATGAAAAGTTAACAATATCAGAATAATAGAAAGTGTTGCAGTTGGAGGGGGTAAAACATGCGTAAGTACATGCGATTTATCACAGGATTGCATGATTATTTTAACCAAAGATTAGAGCCGGCTGCAGCATTGGAAAAGGCGAAAAGCTTATTATTGGAGAGGATTGAGGGTAGGGAAAGCAACTTTCTCAATCTGATAAAAAAAGGGATATTATCACATGAAAAGAGCCCTTATCTGAGGCTTATGAAACGTCCTAAGATAGTTTATCAGGATATCTATAACTGGGTGAATCAGAAAGGTATAGAAGGAGCTCTTCAGCAGCTTCTTGATGAGGGTGTTTATTTCACCGTAGATGAATTCAAGGGAAAAACAGAAGTCAACAGAAACGGAGAGAGGTTTTGCTGTAC
Source organism: Fibrobacterota bacterium (assembly GCA_023412475.1). Classification (GTDB taxonomy): domain Bacteria; phylum Fibrobacterota; class Chitinivibrionia; order Chitinivibrionales; family Chitinispirillaceae; genus JAAYPC01. The sequence goes on from JAEYNR010000061.1 coordinate 141,330, forward strand.
TGAATCGATGTTTGATAATCCATTTTTGTCTGGTACTTATGAGGTTCGCAGCGGAGCTACCAGGAGTGCAGGAACAAGAATAAGAATAGATTTTGAATATTTAAGACAGCGTTCATTGTATGATGCTTTCCTTTTGAATGTTCATGGTGCACTGACCTCGCCTATAGCCAACTGGTTTCCTGTTTTCCCGGGAGCTCCGGGTATTAATTCATCTTTACGTTTTACCAGAATCGGTAATCCTCCCAGACGCTGGTTTTCACAGGTGGAGAAAACCCAGATTAAAGTAAACTGGGAAAAAACCTGGGGAACAAACCTGATTTTCTGGATGGCCAGAATTAAAGGTGTGCCGCTTGCAAGACCGGAATACGTTAGCCTTAATAATGCCCTGGAAGTGGCTTTATGGGCAAATCAGATGCTTTCTTCGAATGATAATTGTGTGATCTATACCTTTGCGACATCAGCAGTAAGAGTCTGCATGGCCGCTGCAGAAAATAATATCAATATTAAAGGAACAAGATTTCTGGTTACTGGTGAGACGCTTACTACTCAGAAACGAAATGAGATTGAACAGGTTGGGGCGCTTGCAGTACCGGTATATGGAATTTCTGAGGCTGGAGTAGTTGCTGCAGGATGCAACCAGATTCACCCGAATCAGGATAGTGATCACTGTCATATTTATGGAGACAGTATCGCCATAATCTCACACAAGTATCTGGTTTCTCATTTTGACACAGCAGTTGATTCTCTTCTTTTTACATCATTGCTTTACGAATCACCAAAACTTCTGTTAAATGTAGGCATGGGGGATTATGGCAAACTGAGTTATTTTAAAACCAACTGCCCCTTTGGAAAGATCGGGTTTAACACACATATAAGTTCCATTAAAAGCTACGAGAAGCTGACTGGTGAAGGAGTCACCTTTGTGGATAACGACTTTATTCGTATCATAGAAAAGGAGTTGCCGGAAAGGTTTGGTGGTACCAGTACCGATTATCAGCTCATTCAGGAGGAGGATGAAAAGGGATTAAACCAGTTACGACTTCTAATAAGTCCATGTGTGGGTGAGTTGGATGAAGATAAAGTGGTAAGTCAATTTATTGAGCTATTGAAGAAATCAGAGTGCAGTCCTGAATCATGGGCACAATCGGGTACTGTTATGTGGGAACAGGCAAGAATGATAAGAGTACGGCGAGGGTTTCCATTGTCTACTGCCAGTGGTAAGATACTTCCATTTCATCTTGTAAGGTAGGTGGAAAATAAAATGAGTTATCCTGTGCATAGAATGAGAAGGTTGAGAAGAAATGAGACAATAAGAAGAATGGTTCGGGAGACCAGCTTGTCTTTATCAAATCTGATTTATCCTATGTTCGTGAAAAGTGGGAAAGGAATCAGAGAGGAAATTAAATCTCTTCCAGGAAATTATCATGTTTCACCAGACTTGATTGCCAGGGAAATATCAGATATTAAGAAACTTGGAATCTCTGCTGTTTTACTTTTCGGTATACCCGAAAAAAAAGACAGTCTTGCTACACAAGCATACTCTGAGGAGGGAGTAGTTCAGCGGGCGGTACGGGAGATAAAGAGGGAAGACAAAGAGATGGTGGTTATAACCGATGTGTGTCTTTGTGAATATACAGACCATGGACATTGTGGATTAATGAAAAATGGTTATTTACTGAATGATGAATCATTGGAGTTGATCTCCAGAGTTGCTTTATCACATGCAGGGGCTGGAGCAGACATGGTGGCACCGGCTGCGATGCTTGACGGTCAGATAAAAGCCATAAGAACCACTTTAGATCGAAACGGTTATTTGAATACGGCAATCATGGCTTATTCTGTTAAGTATGCATCAAAACTATATGAATTGTTCTTTAAAGAAGGGACTAATACTGTTTTGAAATTTGGAGATAAATCAACTCACCAAATGGATTGCAGCAATTCTGATGAAGCTATGAGAGAGATTTTTTTAGATATAGAAGAAGGTGCTGATGTCATAATGGTGAAACCTGCCTTGTTTTATCTTGATATCGTATACAGGGCTAAAAATGAATTCAAAATGCCGCTTGCTGTTTACAATGTAAGCGGAGAATTTGCCATGGTGAAGTCGATGGCCAAAATGGGATATGTGGATGAAGCAAGCCTATGCAGAGAGATGTTTGTTTCCCTAAGAAGGGCTGGTGCCGATCTGATAATAACCTATCATGCCAAAGATATGGCAAGGGAACTTTTAAAATTCCAGCAGGGTTAACTCATGCAGAAAATAAAAATATTACATGTGTATAAATCGTTTAACGTATATAACGGACTGATAGAAATACTGACAATTCTGGCTCAGAATCTGGATCATCAGAAGTTTGAATTGGGTGTCTGTGTAAATGAATACCAGGAAAATTCGTTTGGAAATAAATTTGAGGGACTGGGAGCAAAGATATTCAATCTGGATATAAAGCCTGGGCTGGGATACAATTATCGCCAAATACTGGAATTAAGCAGATTCTTTAAACAATACAAACCTGATATTGTTCAAACCCATGTGCTTAAAGCGAATCTGTTTGGATCAATTGCAGCGAAGATGGCAAAGGTTCCGGCAGTTATTACAACTGAGATGACTCTTAAGGATACAGCCCCAACTGCAATGAAAAGATTAAGAGACTGTTTTATACAGCCTGCAGCATTATTTATGATTAACAGAGCTGATAAGTTCATGGTAACATCAGAATATATTAAAAGACAATGGACTGGTTTTAAAACAAATGATCGTTTGGAGCTGATCTATCCTCCCTTTAACCTGGATAAGTATGACAGAGCGGTTCGAATACCAAGAAATCAGATAGAATTTATAGGTAAGAGGGTAGGTTTTGTTGGGAGGCTTTCCGAAGAAAAGTCTGTAGACACACTCATCAGGGCCATGGTCATAGTATTATCGGAAATTGCAGATGTCCGGTGTATGATTGTTGGTACCGGACCTCTGGAAAGTCAGCTTAGAAGTTATTGTGAAACTCTTAATATCAGTAAATGGATAGAATTTATTGGTTATAAGGAGAACTCTTTTGAGGCCTTAAGGGAAATGGATGTTTTTGTGTTGCCATCCAGAAGCGAAGGCTGTCCGATAGTCATTTTGGAGGCAATGGCGATGGGGCTTCCGGTGGTGGCAACTGATGTCGGTGGTAATCCTGAGTTGGTTGTTCATAATCAAACCGGATTACTTTTTCCTGCAGGAGATGAGCAAAAACTGGCAGATGCAATATGTGAACTGATTAACAGCCGGGAGAAGGCGCGTGAGATGGGGCAGAAAGGAAGAAAGAGAGCATTTGATAAATTTCACCCATCCTTTTTTGCAAATAAGATGATGAATATGTACCAGCAGCTTTATGAACCAAAAAGTGTTCTTGAGAAATAGTGAGGTATAATGGAGCAGGTTGTTATTATAGGTGCTGGTTTGGCAGGATTAGCTGCGGCAACAAGATTAAAAAGGGAAGGATTTGCTTACCTTATTTTCGAAAAGGAAGAGAGAATTGGGGGATTGTGTCGAACTGAGAGAAAAAACGGATTCCTGTTTGATTACACTGGTCATCTGCTTCATTTCAGAAAAGATATTTTTAAATCACTGGTCTTTTCTTTTAAGGAACCTGTACTGGAAAGTAAAAAAAGAAATGCCTGGGTCTTCTCTCAAGGAACATTTACCAGATATCCTTTTCAGGCAAATCTTTACGGTCTTCCTTCAGATATCATTATCGATTGTATTTATGAATACAGCCGGAGGCATTTTAATCCTTACACTGGACCCATAAATAATTTTGATCAATGGATAGATGCCTGTTTCGGAAGTGGAATTGCCAGACATTTTTTAATCCCATACAATACCAAGTTGTACAGGAGAGCTCCTTCCGAGTTGACACCTGATTGTGCCGGAAGATTTATTCCTGATTCCGATCTGAAACTGCTGTTAAGGGGGGCTTTGACTGAGAACAAAGAATATCTGGGGTACAATACCTCCTTTTATTATCCATCAAATGGAGGGATAATGGCGGTGGCAGAAAATCTGGGTAAAGGTATTCCTGTAAATACCGGTGAAAAGGTGATAAAGATAAAGACTGGCAAAAAAAAGATATTGACATCAAAGGGAAGAGAGGTCTGTTACTCCAGGATTGTTTCAACACAGCCTTTAAATGAACTGATAGAATCATGCGATGATGGTGATGTGGATCGAATAAGAGACTATGCAAGGTATCTTAGATTTGTGTCAGTTTTAAATATCAATTTGGGAATATCCGGAAAAATAACAGATAAACATTGGATTTATGTACCAGAGGAAAAGTTCGTATTCCACCGGATCGGTTTTAGCCACAATTTTTCTGCCAATATGGCTCCGTACGGTTACAGTTCCATTTCTATAGAGATATCTTATGATCCTTTGAGGGGGATTGACAAAAGGAGGGCAATAGAGGAGAGCATTGAATCGTTATTAGCCATGAAGGTCATTAATACCAGAGAACAGGTAGTTCAGGTGTATACAATTGATATCCCCTATGCCTATGTCATCTTTGATCATAAACGTAAAGAATGTCTGAAGGCTGTCGGGGATTATCTTAGGAGAAAAGATATATACACTGCTGGCAGGTTTGGCTCTTGGGACTATTTTTCGATGGAAGATGCATTCATGGATGGGTGGAAAGTGGCAGAGGAGAAAGTAATCAACAGCAACTGAAGTGGTGTGAAGGATGGAACTCAGGGAATTTATTTCTATTCTCGATAGATATGGTCTTTTGAGAAAAATAAGCCATCCTGTAAATTGGAAATATGAAATAGGATGTTTCGCCCGTAAAAATTACTCACAACCTCTGCTCTTTGATAATATTGCAGATTATCCCGGATGCAGGTTATTTACTGGAGGATTTTCCAGAATTGATCTTTTAGGGATTAATCTGGGTTTACCGCTACCTGCTAACAGAAAAGCTTTATTAGATCATATAAGACTGAGCTTGAGAAATCCAATCAAACCTTTGTTTTTGCAGGGCTATTTGGATTGTCTTATAAAATACAATGATGATGTCAACTTATATGAATTGCCAGTTCCCTGGTGGAACCCGTTGGATGGGGGAAGATATATTGGTACATGGCATCTTAACATCACAAAAGATCCCTTTACTGGCATAAGAAATGCCGGTGTATACAGGATGCAGATTTTAAATAAGAATCAGACTACTTTGAGTGTCTCTGAAAAAAGTCATCTTGCAATGCACATGAGAAATGCTGAAAGGCAGGGAAGAGATTTGGAGATGGCGGTTGCTATTGGTGTTGATGAGGTTTTGGTTCTGGCAGCGGCATCATCTGTTCCATTAGGATATGATGAATTTTCGTTTGCAGGAGCACTCAGACACCAAGGGGTAAAATTGCGCCAATGTAAAGAAGTAGCTCTTGAAGTACCTCTTGAAGCGGAATACGTTCTGGAGGGTAATATAAAGTATGGAATCAGGGTAAAGGATGGGCCTTATCTGGATTATGCCGGAAAAACAGGAATAAACCCTGCAGCATACCTTTTTGAGGTCAAAAGTATTAGCAGTCGTGCTGATGCCATATTCAGAGGAATGTCTGTGGGCAGGGCAGGTGCAGAAGATCATCAATTGTTTTCGATTTTATCTGCTCTGGATCTGGTGGATTTTCATGGGTCAGCGCTGCGCCAGAGAGTTCAGAACTTTTTTCTCAGACACAGGTTGTTTTCTTTGTTTCAATTGTCTGGAAGATTTGGGTCACTGGCAAATAGTTTAAAAAGATAACAGGGAAGGAAAAATGAGAAAGATAGCTATCATTTCTTCTTTACTGGCGGTTGCAGCCCCTATTTCTATACTGGTTTTTATCTCTTTTTTTCCTGTACACATTTCACGGGAGAACATCTGGGCTATTGGAATTTATGAGGGAAGATCACCTTTTGATTTTTTTGATTCTTTTGAGGTCAAAAATCCGGTTATCAGTGCATCCGATGTTACCGATGTAAAAGCTTCATTTGTTGCAGATCCGTTTTTATATAACAATAATGGTAACTGGTATATGTTTTTTGAAGTAATGAATACTCTCAGTAATCAGGGAGATATTGGAATGGCAATTAGTTCAGATGGTAAGAACTGGAGATATGAAAAAATCATTCTTGATGAAGAGCATCACCTGTCTTATCCGTATGTGTTTGGCCATGAAGGGGAGATATACATGATTCCTGAGAGTGCTACAGCCAATCAATTGAATCTTTACAGAGCTGTTAGTTTTCCATTTGAGTGGGAGCGTGTATCAACGCTTTTAAATGGGCAGTATGGGGATCATGGGATAGTTCTGCATCAGGGCTGCTGGTATCTTTTTGCCTGTTCACAACCATATACACATAATACATTGAGGCTTTATTATTCTGATGATCTTCAGGGAAAATTCAGAGAGCACCCGATGAGTCCTGTAGTTTCTGATGACGCCAACAAAGCTCGTCCTGGTGGGAGAATCATATTCTGGGATGGTGCCTTGATACGTTATTCTCAGGATTGCAGCCCGACATATGGGAAGTCACTCAATGCATTTAAAATAACACTTTTAACAAAACAAAAATATTCAGAGCAGGAATCACCATGGAATCCGGTATTGAAAAACGGGGGGAAAGGATGGACTAGGCATGGGATGCACCATCTTGATGCAATTAAGACAGATGAACAGAAGTGGATAGGATGTGTTGATGGATACATGAGACAATTGATTATCAGAGTGGATTTTTAGTGATGAGGATTCTGGTAGCTATTTCCGGTGCTTCAGGAGTGATCATGGGCATTCGCTTATTGGAGCAATTAAGGGGCAGAGTTGATCTGCATCTGATAATTACCAGTGCAGCGAGAGAGATTATTGGGTTGGAAACGGACTATTCGGTTGATGGAGTAGAAAGTCTGGCCGAACATGTCTATCAAAATGATTGCCTGAGTGCACCTGTTGCCAGCGGATCTTTTCTGATGGATGGTATGGTAGTTTTACCTTGCTCCATTAAGAGTCTTTCCTCTATTACTATGTGTTACAATGATAACTTATTAACCAGAGCCGCAGATGTCACGTTGAAAGAGAAGAGACGATTAATACTGGGTGTCAGAGAGATGCCTTTGCATGAAGGACATTTACGGTTGATGTTGAAGCTGGCTTCCCGCGGTGCTGTTATCTGCCCTCCAATCCCAGTATTTTACAACCATCCGGAAACGATTGTCGATCTATGTGACTACTTTGCAGGAAAGGTAATGGATTTGCTGGGGATTAAACATGAAATCTTCAAAAGATGGGGGGGGCAGAATAATAGAAAGATATCTTATCGAATTTCTTGAGAGTGCTACTTTTTCATGGAGTTAATTATGTTAACGGAGATATTTCAAAGGGTATTGAATAAAATTGTTTTTAACGCTCCAGGTGGATATACAATTCGCCCGTTCCTTCATAAACTAAGAGGTGTAAAGATAGGAGAAGGGGTATGGATAAGCCAGCATGTTTATATTGATGAGCTGCATCCGGATGCTGTTTATATTGGAAATCATTCAACCATTGGAATTGGTTCAATGATTATTTCACATCTTTACTGGGGACCAAAAAAGAAGGATCATCCTGGAAAGGTGATAATTGAAGATGATGTTTTTATTGGTCCTAATTGCATTATACTCCCTGATGTAGTCATAGGTCAGGGCTCAGTTGTTCAGGCTGGAACAGTCGTTTCGCGCAAGGTGCCATCGGGAACTTTAATAGGAGCGCCTAAAGCAGAAGTACTGGGAAGAGTTACAGTACCTTTGACACACAATTACTCTTACGAAAAATTTAAGAAGGGCTTAAAACCTATTGTGGCTAGATTACATAATAGCCAGAACGTTTGATTTTTTTCGTGGCATACTTGAGAGGAAAAGCCGTCAAACCGCTTATTCTTCTCAATGGATATGCCCGTGCTTTCGAAATCCCAGTCTTCTAAAGGAGGCTGTGAATCTCATCTAAAGTTTTTAGGTTTTATTAGCCAGGCTTTTAAGAAGAATCCTCATGATTTTGTGAAAAAGAGCTAAGCATTTCAGGTTCAGCTTAGAGTTTTTCAGATTAGTTTTTAAAGCATTGTAAACAAAAACTGAAAGATTTGTAGATTAAACCCAAAAGCTCTTCCGCAAAAATTCCTAAGCTTTTTCGATTGAACTGCCAGGCTTTTTAGTTTTTCCCACTAAGTTAATTGATTAAAAACGGTAAGCTTTTTCGGCAAAGTTCGAAGCTTTGTAAATTAATTTTAAAGCTCTGTAAACAGAAATTGAAAGCTCTGTAAACTAAACATCAAAGCGTTTTCGTAAAAGTACCTAAGCTTTTTCGATCGAACCGGCAAGTTTTTTAGTTTCAACCCCTTGGTTAATTGATTAAAAACGGTAAGCTTTTTCGACAAAGTTCGAAGCTTTGTGAATTATTTTTAAAGCTCTGTAAATAGAAATTGAAAGCTCTGTAAACTAAACATCAAAGCATTTTCGTAAAAGTACCTGAGCTTTTTCGATCAAACCGGCAAGTTTTTTAGTTCAAATCCCTTGGTTAATTGATTAAAAACGGTAAGCTTTTTCGGTAAAGTTCGAAGCTTTGTAAATTATTTTTAAAGCTCTGTAAATAGGAATTTAAAGCTCTGTAAACTAAACATCAAAGCATTTTCGTAAAAGTACTTAAGCTTTTTCGATCAAACCGGCAAGTTTTTTAGTTCAAATCCCTTGGTTTTTTGATTGATACCGGTAAGCTTTTTCGGTAAAGTTCGAAGCTTTGTGAATTATTTTTAAAGCAATGTAAATAGAAATTGAAAGCTCTGTAAATAAACAGCTAAGCTTTTCGGTCAAACACTTCTGGTCGCTCCTGCGGGCGGAAGTGCGAATGGGAAAGCCGGAATGGGGCTACCAGGGTGTTGTTCATGCAACCCCTATTTGGGGCATTCACTCTTCGTGCCACATTTGACTGTAGCGCGCTCTTCAGCCTTCCTTTGACTGCCAGTGTTTAAGGCACTTTTGTTCAGGAAGGAAAGAAGGTCGTCGAAGATATCGAGAATTGGATCTTGAATCAATGCCAATCGGTTATGTGACTCAAAAATCACCAAATCCGCAAATATCCTCCCTCTTCCAAATTGGGGACGGAGGTAAATCAGCACCTTTAAGTGCTCGGTGCTTCTGCGCGCAAATTTGGATACAGGTGTGCTGGAATACTATAAAATCTGCCCGAGAAACGTAAATCTATGTATGGTAGTGAATCGATGTCATAAACCATTTTCCCTGGTTTTTTCGTTTTTTTGTAACGACTGATTTTTTGGAAAAAGAGGCCAGATTCTTTTTGAGGTTGATAGATTTCGTCAGTTCAAAGCTCTGCAGAGTCGGACCTTTAATTTGTTTATCGATCAGGGTATTTTTAAATACTCAAAAGATGAATGTATTTTCCAGAGCTATGGCCCAAAAAAAGATAGAAATGAAAGAAAAAAATGGATTTATTCAAGAAAAATGGTGAAGAATTGCTTAGAAGGCTTGCGCCGCTGGCAGATAGAATGCGTCCGAGGACACTTGAGGAGTATATCGGGCAGCAGCATATAATTGGAGAAGGGAGACTGCTTCGGAGGGCGATACAGATAGATCAGCTATCCAGCCTGATTTTCTATGGTCCGCCAGGAACTGGAAAGACCACTCTTGCCAGAATAATTGCCAACACCACCAGGGCACAGTTCCTTTCGATAAATGCTGTGCTGGCAGGTGTGAAGGAGATCAGGGAAGCGATCGATACTGCTCAGAAGACGCTGGAACTTTACGGAAAAAGGACGATACTTTTTGTAGATGAGGTGCATCGGTTTAATAAATCTCAGCAGGATGCACTGCTTCCGCATGTTGAGAACGGAATAATCATCTTGATCGGAGCCACAACCGAGAATCCGTATTTTGAAGTAAACAAGGCTTTGGTTTCCAGATCACGCATATTTCAACTGAAGACATTAACAGAGGATGATCTCAGGGCAATTGCTCTGCAGGCTCTTGAAGATAAAGAGAGAGGATATGGGAACAAATCGATCTGTATTGACGAAGATGCTTTGGATCATCTGGTAAAAGTTGCCAATGGTGATGCTCGCGGAGTGCTCAATGCACTGGAGCTGGCTGTTGAAACGACCACACCTGACAATGAACAGGTGATCCATATTAATCGTAAAATTGCAGAAGAATCGATTCAGCAGAGGGCGGTTCTGTATGATAAGGATGGTGATGTGCATTATGATACCATCTCGGCATTTATCAAATCGATCCGGGGATCTGATCCTGATGCCGCATTGTATTGGATGTCAAAAATGTTGTATGCGGGTGAGGACCCCAGGTTTATCTTTCGGCGAATGCTGATATCAGCCTGTGAAGATGTCGGACTGGCTGATCCGCATGCTTTGGGGATTGTTATCAATGCGGCCAATGCATTTGATTACGTGGGAATGCCAGAAGGAAGGTATCATCTGGCTCATGCCTGCCTCTATCTTTCTACTGCACCTAAAAGCAACTCCAGCCTGGGCTTTTTTGATGCATTGAAAATGGTGGAAAATGAGGCCACCGAGGATATTCCAAATCATTTGCGTGATGCAAACCGGGATGGGCAAGGGCTGGGACACGGAGCAGGGTATCTCTATCCTCATGCTTACAGGGATCATTGGGTAGCTCAGCAGTACCTTCCTTCATCTTTACAAGGAAAATTGTTTTATCAGCCTTCCGGGCAGGGATATGAAAAATCTATAGGAGAGAAGGTTTGCCGTTTGAGAGAGGCACAGTTGGAGGCGACTTTTGATGAAAGTGATTCTTCCGCACTCTTTGCACCCGAAAAAAACGACCGCAAGGGACACTGGGTACAGAGGACTCTTGGAAACAGTGCAGAGCAGCTTGGAAGAATCAGAGAGAAAATAATTACTATGGCTGAGCTTTCACGTGCAGATCTGGTACTCGACCTGAATGCAGGAAGCGGGTTGTTGACTTTGGAAGCGACAAGATATACCCCTGATGGCGGTGTGTGGGCTCTTGTGCACGATCAGAAATCATTGTCAATAATATCAAAGCTCACAGAGCGTTTTAACCCTTTGGAAAGGCCTCAACTGGTTCTGACACAATGGGACTCTTTTGATGCGGATTTAAAGAAAACTGCGGGTGAAAATGTAAGATTCGACAGTGTTATTGGTCGCTCTGTTCTTGCAGGAAGAGAACAGAAAAAGGACATTTTTAATCGCATAGTAAAATTTCTTAACAAAAAGGGAAAGCTTGTTCTGGCTGAAACTGTTTATTCGGAAGGGCAGCATCTGACAGAGCTTTTAAATCCTAACAGGATAGATGCTTCTTTGATGGAGAAGCTGATAGATGCAGAATCAGAGATTTTCAATGATCCACTTGATCATCTGGTCAACTGGACGCCCGAGTCTCTGGAAGAGCAGATAGGGGAGGTGGATGCAATGAGAGTAAGCTTTAGCAAGGTGACTGAAAATAATCCCCGGATTTTTAAAAGTTCTGATATTGAGTTCTGGTTCAGGAAAACCGGTGGGGCCCGACGATTATCACTTGGTGAAAGACTGGAGAAAAGTTGTGATACCCGGGAGATTGAAGAGATTAAAAAAGAGTTGCATGTGCAGTTAGATAACAAGTCTCATGATTGGAAGAGTGTTACTCTTTTTATTAGTGTACAGGAGCGGGTGGATTGACGGTTGGGGCAATTTAGATGTTGGATTGCCGCATAGTGTTTCCAAAACGGGTGCTATTAGAAAACAGGGAGAGTTATGAATAAAAATGTATGGATTTTTTTCTCTTTTCTTTTTATCAGTTCTGTTTTAGCCTCAGAAAAGGATTTGTCTAAAGAGTCATTCTCCGATAAAGAGCTGGAATCGACTATAGAGTTTCTGGAAGACAGCCAGAAGATAGGTGAGATGGTAGCACGGTTAAAGACAATACGTGATGCTCGCAAGATTACAGCTATTGATACGGCTTCAAAAGACGAGGCTTTCTCATTGATGTTTCTTGAGGCAATTGACAACTTTAAAAAGAGATCGGTTCAAAAAACGGTTCAGATACGTGCAGAGCTGCTTTCGGTTACACAGAAGATTTCTGAGATAAATACAGAATTAAAGAAAGAGGGAAATCTGGAACGGTTATATTCGTTTTTGATAGTACTTCTGATTGCAGCTGTTGCAGGTGGGATTATTGGGTTCTTTTTTTGGCGAACCGGTCAACATCTTCGGAAGGTTGCAGATAAAGAGGGGCAAAAGTACAAGAAGTTAGCCGGTATAACAGCTTCTTTACTCATAAAGAGTACATTCTCTTTCGCATTGATTGGTATGGGACTGCTTTTAATTTTATTTCCTGTTGATTTTGGATTCGATACAGTTACCAGGAAGATTGTTTTAGCATTACTGGTTTATGTAGCAGCTCGCGGAGTAGTAAATACTTTTTGGAATCGCCAATACAAGTTGTTTTCATTCAGTGATGAAGCATCTTCGGCTGTTGTAAGCAATTCTCTTATGTTTATGCGATTTTCACTGATCGTGTACATCTTTTACTGTATTACCAGGAGCTTTTCACCGGATATTGCATTAATACTGGTTTTTTTCTACCAGGTTGTCACTATCTTCTGGATACCTTCAACACTGAAAAAGTACAGTTACCCGATTTCTCAATGGTTTACAACTAAAGCCATCGAAAGAAAAGCTCTTCCTGGGGTAATGATTTATGTGGTAAAAAACATTTTATTAAAAAGTAACCATATTTCATTTCTGTTTCTGCTTTTTATAACACTGGTTTGGGTGGCAGGTTATAAAGGTGTGTTGCAAAAGATAACCGTGGGGGTTTTGTTGTCTTGCTTGATTATGGCAGGGGCAGTTATTTTGATGGCTTTATGGAATTTTATTCTACAGAAAATTAACAAAGAACTTCATAAAGTTTCAAAAACTAATTCCGATTTTTCAGAATTTTTTGCCAGAAACATAGTAATTATCAGAAGAGCAGGGTTGATAGTCATTACTGGAATTTCTGCTATTGCGTTATCTCAGGTTGTAGGGATAAGCGCAGGTGGAGCTCTTAATACAGATAATACTTACCTGAAAAGTGCATTTCGGGTTATTGCAATTTTGGGTGGAGCATATTTTCTGATCCAGCTCACTAAAGTACTTATTGGAAGAATGAAAAAAGTGGCTGCTAACCGCATGAATACCTCTCATATCAGCAGTTCTATTGAAATAGAGAAAAGGGTTTCTACTCTGGGTGATGTGATGCAGAAGATGGCTATCGGAGGGGTGGTTATATTTGCAGTGATTATGGTTATGGATGAGCTGGGCTTTGACATTAAAGCGATGCTTGCCGGAGTTGGAATAATTGGTCTGGCAGTGGGTTTTGGTGCACAGAATCTGGTCAGAGATATTATTAGCGGGCTGTTTCTGATATTTGAAAACCGGATCAGAGTGGGAGATGTAGCCATAATTAATGGAACTGGAGGTGCGGTTATACAGGTGAACCTAAGGACAACAGTCCTGAGATCGGCTGACGGGACGATACACGTTTTCCCCAATGGTAATATTAACTCTCTTTCTAATATGACACACGAATTTTCTTTTTATGTGTTTGAGATCAGTATTAATTATAATGAAAACGTCGACAGAGTGATATCGGCTCTTAAGGAAGTGGGAGGAGATATTATATCAGATCCCGATTTTAAGGATGCGATACTTGAGCCACTGGAGATTCAGGGGGTTGATCGTTTTGCAGAATCGTCATTGGTGATTAAGGCCAGGATAAAAACCGAACCTATAAAACAGTGGTATGTAGGAAGAGAGATGAATCTTCGGATCAAGCGTAAATTTGACAAGGAAGGGATCCGGATAGCGTTGCCTCACAGGACATTGTATTTTGGTGAGGTGTCAAAGCCTTTTCCACTGAGGCTGGAGGGAATCTCCTCGGAAAGTACCAATGAGAGAAAAGATGAAGCCCAGGATAAGTCTTTGGAAGGGGTTTCGGGATAGACCTGGGGACGGAGGAAAACTTAGCATTTTCCTCCATACTAACTTGACTGCGACATCTGTTGTGTCTGCTTAAAGAGTACCTTCGCGCTTAAACTTAACCAATCCGCTTTTGAATTTTGATTTCCCCTAATTAAAGACTATTGAGAGCACTGCGAATCTGGCCGATTCTCACCGTCTCGGCCCTCAGGTATATTTATTGCTTATTTAGAAATCGCAATGCTGTGCTTAAAACTAAACTGGGCCAATTGGCCAGAATCAGGGGAGGGAAGACATGCTTGAAGCTACGATTCATGAAGAAGCTGCAGCGGCGCTCAATCGATTACAAGAAAAGCATAAGGGGCTTAAAGAAAAGTTGCAAAAAGCATATGGTTATGCTGTTTTTCCTTCGGTAGGAAGAGCGGGCGTGGTATTGGGAGGGGCCTACGGACATGGTGAAGTTTTTGAAGATAGTAAGCCGGTAGGTTTTGCAACCATGAGTCAGATAACTGTAGGGGTTCAGGTAGGAGGACAGACTTTCACCCAAATACTTTCTTTTGGCAATAAAAAGTCATTTGAAAAATTTAAAAAACGGGGAAAGTTGGGTTTTACAGCTAATGCATCAGCTGTAATGGTTAAAGCTGCAGCAACCGCCACTAATAATGTTTCTGATGTGGAGGCTAGTGCCTATTCGATGGGTGGAATGTTATTAGAGCTTTCGCTGGGTGGATCAAAATTCATGTTTATTCCACCATTAGAGAAACTACCCCAAAACAAGCCAGCTCCAAAGGAACCAGTACCCGAAAAATCGGAGCAGCCATCGATGGAAGAATCAAAAGAAGAGGATTCTGATGATAAGCAAGAAAATCATAACTCATCGGGGAGTTCATCAATAAAAAATGGCCTGGGACAGTGGGCAACAAAGCAGATGACAAAAGTACCGATATTGGGAAAAATAATACCTCATGATGGAAAACAGAAAAAATCACCAATAGAAGCGGTTGCAGGTCTGGTAACTGGGGCTAAAAAGGAGCTCTCTACAAACAAGGTATTAAAGCAGGAGGTGGAGGCAATTCTTAACATGTTAGAGGAGGCTCATCCTCAGTTTAAGCAATCTATGGATCAGGCTTATGGTTATGCTGTTTTTCCTTCAGTGGGTAGAGCCGGACTTGTGGTGGGAGGAGCATACGGAAAGGGAGAGGTGTTTGAACAGAAAAAACTGATTGGTTATGCAGGGATAGTTCAATTAACTATTGGAGTGCAGGTTGGTGGAGAGACCTTTGATGCTGTGGTCCTCTTTGCAGATAAGGATGGGTTGGAGAGATTTAAACAAGGTAAAATCGGCTTCGCTGCAAATGCCGGGGCAGTAATCGTAAAAGCGGGTGCTGAAGCTACCACAAAGTATCAGGCTGATAAAGTTTACATTTTTTCTGAGGGTGGTCTTTTAATAGAAGCTGCAATAGGCGGTCAGAAATTTGTCTTTCGGCCAGCAGTGTTAACCCGAAAACAACCGGCAGAAGTAAAATAGCAGTATCTGTGGATGCTCAATGCGACTTAAGATGAAATGTTCTTATGAGAAGGTTTGTGAAACTTCGGAATAAAGGGGCTATTAACAATGTCTGCTGTTTTTCTCCTGAAAGGTATTAAAGAATCAATAAGAGGTTTTTTGGGGAGAACAGGCCAGAAGTTCCGTTCGACCGTTAAGGATCGAAGAAAAGAAGCAGAAGGGAAGAAAGTAAAGAAGCAACGTGTAAAAAATCTGCTTCAGACCGGTACACAAAGCCAAAGTATGGCTGATAGCGATGAATCCTCATTGCAGCAGGAGAAAACAGAGACATCACCTGATATGTTTCTGGAAGTTCCGCAGTTAAAAACCGAGGAGATTAAACTTACATTAGAGGATCTGGATGCCAGAGTGGCTTTACACGCTGAGCTTGCCAGGATGGTTAAAATAAATGTTGGAGTCAGTGCAGCAATAAAAAAGCTGGATCTGGATATTAAGGGGTTAGATCTCAAAGCTCTGTTAAAGGTGAAATTGAAGAATGTAGAAAAGATTTTTAATCGTGCTTTGGAATCGATAGATAAAAATCCCGATATTTTAAAAAATACAGGTGAGTCTTCAGGTTCTGCAATGTTAAAAATGACGGATTTATTTATTAATGATAAACAAAGTCCTGAGAACCTGATCCGAAAAGAGGATAAGCAGAGCAATGATACAGCAAGGAGCAGTTTTGAGGGGAAACAAAGGAATCATAAAGAAGTAGGATCAGGTGACAGATCATTCAAAATCAGAAATCAGCAGAAAATTAACGGTCAAGATGAAAGGAATGACACCAAAGATGCTCAAGACAAGATTATCAAAGACAAAGCTAAGACGTATGAGGAGGTTGAAAAAAAGAAAAGTGGTGTGGAGAAATTTACAAAGATTGTATTATCACCTGAGCTTGCGGAGAGCGGTAATACCGAGACTTCAGTTGCAGGTGTTAAGCAGACAGTAGAGGGAAGCAGTAGTATAAGAAAAAATATTGTGTTTCGTCTTTTTCGCTTAAATCGGTAGGGAGTTCAGTATCTCTAATAGTCAAATTACGCTGCTTTTTTTATTTGGACATATTGTTCCCAGACATTATCCCATAAACCGGATTTAACATAAGCTCTGATAGTTAATACATATTGTCCTTCAGTAGTGTCCGGTTAATTAAACAAACTTAAGATTGCAAAAAAAGTTGAACACGCAAATTAATTCCAATTCTAAAGCACCAAATCCTAAACAAATTTCAATAACAATTATTCAAATTACAAACATGGAAAGAACGGAAACAGAAAAGGAGCCTGAATCGAATAAAGAGATTACGTTGTAATTCCTGTTCCTGTTTGGAGTTTAGAGCTTTGTGATTTGGGATTTATATTGGATTTCGTAAATACCGAAAATTGCTGCGCAGTTACGGATTTTTATTTTTTTGTATCATTACACTTCTTGCATCCTCAAGTTACATGATATATATACAAATCATCTAACAAATCCGGCTGTCGTTCTTCACCAATTTTCACTTTCCTTTTTTTGGGCCGGTTTATTTCTATTCTCACATTATAGAAGGAGCCTTTATTGTGGCTGAATCTCTATTGTCTTTCAACTACAGCGGTCTGCCAACCAGACTGAAGAGTAATTATGTTTCTCGTATCATTTAATACTGTTGTTCCGGTTCTGTCATCTTTTCCCTCTTCGTTGCATCTTTTTTGGAGATTTGGATGGGCTTCTGGGAGAATATAACCGGATTCACTCATGATGGATTACCGGCTGACAAAATGCCGGAGAATGTAAAACTGGTTCATTCGATAAAAAATCATCTTAAACAGCTTATCAATATGCCCAAAGGAAGTGACTTAAAAAATCCTGATATGGGAATTGAAGATATTCCTGATATACTTACTTCTGTGCCTGGGTGGACGCGGGTATTTGGCAAATCTCTGTGCGCAATGGTGAAGAAATTCGACAGACACATAAAGGAAATCTATTTCAACAATTGGAGTATTGATGAGAATCGGTGCTGTTTGACATGTAGAATGATTGTAATTACTGTAAAAGAAGAAGTAATCCGTTATCGGGCGGTATTCAGTTCTCAGGGAAGCAGACAAGTTGAAATCATAAGTGGAGATGATAAGGAGGAGTAGCTGAAAAATGGCGGAACCAGCATACATGCGAATACGTCATAGAAAAGAGTTCATTCCTGGCCCGATCACCGAATGCGGTGAAGATAATCTCTGGCAGATACATGAATTTGCGCATGAAATTTCAGCCCTTCCG
Organism: Fibrobacterota bacterium; assembly: GCA_023412475.1. Taxonomy (GTDB): domain Bacteria; phylum Fibrobacterota; class Chitinivibrionia; order Chitinivibrionales; family Chitinispirillaceae; genus JAAYPC01. The sequence continues at coordinate 159,128 of JAEYNR010000061.1, forward strand.
TTTTTAACCCCGTCGCCATTATCTCATTGGGACACAAAGCACAAGGTTGTTAAAGTTGTCCTTGAAACAGGGGCTTATTTGCCCAGGCTTTATGGAGTCAGGGTTGACCAGGGTGAATATATCAATCGGGTCGAGATTTTCTGGCGGCAGTGCTCGGTAAAACAGAAGAAGTACTATTTCTATTTCAAACACACGATTTATCCTGTCAAGATAACATCAATAAAGATGTTCATGCCCAACGTGAAAGACCATAGATATGAACGGTATAATCATCTTGTTTCAATCGATTTCCGTTACCGTTTTATTGAGCATTTGTATTCTGAAGGGTACCTGTATACCAAAGCGGAATGGCGTCACTTTTTCGACGATGAGTCAGATGAACCAATACCCGAAAAGTATCTGTCTGGCCGTTGCCTCTCTCATGAAGCACTTGAGTGGGAGGAAAACTGGCGTAAATCGCAGGCTTTAATCTATTTGTCAAATCCAGGATGGTCACACACAGATGAAGTGCGCCGACAGGAATCTCCGAAGAATGTTACTGAAGGGGACAAAATTAAACTATCGGTTGATGTTGCAGGAGCAGATGAAGGACAGAAGGTGTCTTTCGTTGTTAAAAACAAAGGAAAAGAGAAAGAGCAGAAGATTGCTTTTATCGATGGAGGGCAGAAGAATGGAATTTGTTCTGTTGAATGGACTGTGGATAAAAGTGAGATAAAGGATAAGAAAATTCTTGCTCTTGTATTTAAGGCATCGTGTGCCGGTGAAAGCACTGTAGAGGTAGAGATTCCAGTTGAGGGATTTTTGTGGGCAGAGCTGTTTGCCGAGGATGATCTTCCACTGTGTAATATCAAATTTCTCGTGTATGATACCGAGTCAGAAGATGTTAATCCTATTTATACAGGTTTAGTCGATGAAAACGGAAAAATGTTAGTTCCTTTTGAAAAAGAAGAAAAACATACAATACAGTTTATGTTTGGAGAAAACGATGACCACCGATAATATAACACGATTTATACTGCTTAACGGTGTACCAGAGATAGTGACTGCATTCTGGTCATACTCAGAATCTACGGAAATTACCACATCAACCAAAGGCAGCGTACTTCCATTTTATGGCAAACAAGGGGAAAATCAGTGGGAACTATGGTGCCATTTTCGAGTTAAAGACCTTTTTGTTTTATACACATCACTGAGTACTGGCGAGATTCCGAAGGAACCAGATGAACGGGGGGTGAATCGAAGAATATACCAGGCGAAAAAGGATCGCGAAACTCAAAAAGAGATTCCTGCAACTCAGATTATAATTGACCTGTTTGCATTCAAGACGAATGACCTGGACAGAATGTTAACCGTAGAACTTGACAACAATCTGGAATTGATAAAGAACAGGATAACCGATTTTGCCGATATTACGGTGGATATTGCTCCATTAGGGAAGGTCAAATTCGATGACAACTACTGTGGACAGTATCCGGAAAATGTGAATCCGGATAATGGAAAAGAGGGTGATCCTAAGTTTGTTTTTCGATTAAACGGAGACAAAAAGCTAAACCGATATGTACAGCTAAAAATTAAAAGTGTAAACGATTTCAAAAACAAAACGATATGGGATATCTGTTTCAAGGTGGATCTTACAGATGAATTCTATAACTACTTTCTGCAAAATGGTGATATCAATGAAACACTGTTTGCATGGGCATGGGTACTGAACTGGGGAACATGGAATCAGTATAAAAATTTATTCGATATTGACATAATGAATAAACAGGACCGGCTCTCTCACCTGAAGAACCATGTGATTAAAAAGAATAAATCACCATTATCTAAAATCCTCGGATTACTGGCAGATACTTATAAGTTGATGATAGAGCAGAAAACAAAGTGGGTAGTCGGTAATGAACAATCTCCATTTGCAAAGAAATGTAAAATGCTTGAGGGAACCAGGCTGGGTGAAATTACTTCGAATCCACAGGATAATAAGAATCAGTCTGGAAATGATGAAACTTTGCCGGATCCATACCCCTTTGATGAGCTTTTCTGTAATTTTATAGCATTCAGACGGGTATTACCGGTATCTGAAGTTATTCTTGGTGTCGATGACAGCTATCCGATCGGAATATGTGAACCAGAGGGGAAAGATTTTGCCTGGTATGAACGATATTCGAATCTTAACGATCAGAATTACGGTGAGTATTTTGCCTGGATTGACAAGTATCTTCTCAGGGAAAAGAGTGCTGATCTGTGGTTGAAGGCGATTGAGCAGGACAGCTTTCATAACGAGGATTTTAGCACCAGATGTAACAAACCGATAATCAGAAAAGATTTTCCATTTGAAACTTCTGTTCCGGTTCCTTTTAAATGTATTGATCTTATGGTTGGTAAGGTTTCAAAAGAGAATAAAGAAATTATCAGAAGTGGAATGATCTGTCCTGTTCCGATAGACAGGATCGATTACCTGTGGATTATAGAGGATGAAGCCATTGATGGGCTGGAGTTAAAGAATGATGGTAAAGAGGTGAAAACTGATTATGCAAAAATGATGCTTTATAAAGGATTTGCAGTTAGCGACAAAAGATACCGTTTTATCGGTGTCTCTCATAACAAGGTTGGTATTCGAGGCAGAAAGGATGAGTGGCAGGCACATTCGGTATGTCAGCGTCCGATCTACCTGATGATAGGTGTTGAACGAGAGTTTTCTGAAGAGGAGATGAAGCGTTATAATGCAAACCCGATAACGATACGTTTTGAAATCACATGCACCGATGATGGTAAGGTGATTCTATTCAATAAACCACTGAAACTTAAGTATGGGTTAAAACAGGGGATTCATCTTTTTGTTATGTATCCACAGTTTGTGGGAATTGAAGTTAAGCGCATCAGATATCCTGAATATTGGGTAACGGTAAGTGCGCCCGAAAATCTGATTCCAATTCAGAACCACTCTTTCGATGAATTCAATCCTTCTATCGGTCCATCTAATAAGATGCAAAGAATCAGAATATGGGAGAGGTCCCTTGAATTTAAAGTGGCTCAGATTAAAGAACATGATTCGTTTGTACCAGCGGAACATGGATTGTTTAAGGATAATCCGCTGGTGATAATTGATGATGTACGCGATCTTGAAGCGATTTCCAAGTTTAAAAAGAAAGTGGACAGTGATTGCAAAAAAGATGTATTCATGGGTCTTGCCAAGTTTGCTGTTTCCTATAAACCTGCGGATGATGATATAGGTGATTGGCTTGAAATGTTCTTAAAAAAAGATTCGGAGGGGAAGAAGTCATCGGGTATAAAGGCGGATGAGGTTTTGCAGTATTCGCTGGTGGTTTCTGAGATTGTGGCAAAATTGTTGATGCGCTTAGGAATAAAAACAATGAATCTGGACAGGGTGACTATCGTTACGGATTTAATTAAACATATTTATGATTCAGCCAAAAAATTTAGTGGTGAAATGAAAAAAATCCTGCATCCGTTTATGGATACGGTTGATTTTGGTATGTCACCAGATCAGCTAGACAGCTTATATATAATGGCAGCAACCAGGATAAGGCGTTCGTTAGACCCAAAAAGTGGAAGATACACAGTTATTAATAATAAGAATGATTTAATTGCATTGATTCTTTTGAATCGTTTTATCGATGTTGGAAAGCCATTTAACTATCAGATGGATAGAGGCGGAGGTTATGTTGAGCGTCCGGAGAAGTTTCGAAATGAATCGGATAGTGTTTCGATATATCGGGTTGATTTTCATAAAAACCTTGAGAATGCGAGGGGAGTTGTCCGGAAGGTGAAAGCAGATGCTGATAACAACATGGGCAATTATTACAATGCTCTGACAAATGGTAACGCGCTGAGCCAGATTTTCTCAAGAACCGGGTGTAATTTTAATCCACAGTTTGAGTTTTTTGCAGAAAAGGAGAAAGAGAATTTACGTAAAGTGATTAATTGTCCGCACAAGATGACAAAAGATGAGATTATAGACTCGATAACTGTATTGAAGTTTCTTCAGTACATTGATGCCGGTCATCCTATTTGTCCTAAATGTAAGTCGGTTATGAAGATTTCGTGGGGATGGTGTCCGTATCATGGGACAAGGGGGAAGCTGGAGCTAATTGAAGACAGGGAGGATGTGAATTATAAAATCGAATTTCCTGAGAAATACGGTCAAATGAAAGTTAATGTAATGCAAAATAATAATCTTTTGGTGCATTGGACTGAATTTTTAGTATAAGGAGGAATAATGGTAAATCTGATTCGTTATTTATTATTTGTGTTGATTGTAATAATATTAAATGGCCAATCATATAGCGCCCAAAACAGATGTGATTCTCTTAAAGAAATACTTTTTTCAGATTATTTCAAAGAATGGCATAAGGATGGTATTGTAAAAAGAGTAATAGATGAACTTATTGAACAGAATTGCCCGGATCATGAACAAACTCTTTTCAGATTTTCTGAGGGAAACATGCTATACAGAGAACATTCAATAAAAAAAATGGCTAAAAACAGGATGCATTCCTTTATTACTTTTCTCTATAAGCATGGTGATACCTTAGATGATCCAACATTGTTTACATGTATAGTGAGTCTAAACTCAAGAAACCCATGGACCAATGATAGTTTGATGGATTATATAACACATATAGTAATTAGTCATCCTAACCAAGGAAAAAGGATAGATGCGCTCAATCATTTGGCAAATGCTGCGAGGTTGGAAGACTGCAATATTCTTGCTGACAGAATTATATATGAACCAGATGAAACTGTTCGTATGTTCTATTATCGCGTATTTGTTAGATTTAGTACAGAAAAAATGGATTCATTAGTATTAAAATATATTCCTAATGTAAATGAAGAGTATTTTTTTAACTTTTTGAAATATAACAACCGATATGATTTCCTACCAGAGCTTTATACACTCAAGGAACAGCTTAAAAATGAGAAAAACCCTTTAATGAAAGGGGTTGCCAAAGATATGCTAATCCAACTTGAAGAAGTGTTACCTATCTTAGAGAAGAAAAAAGCAGAGAAAGCACCGATAGGATTACCACTGGACTGGGGAATTGAGAAAAAAGACGGGAAAGTTAAAATCAGTAATAAATAGACCTTACCGGCTATTATGGTTAACAGTAAAAAGTTGTAAATCCAGAAGACAAATTCGCAACTTGTTATTTGAAATTGATTTGTTCATAGAGAATACCCCAAAATTGTTTTAAGAAGTTTATACCGCTTTCCTTGTTGTATCATTGCACGAAAAGATTTATACAATGGCTTCAATGGATCGAATAATCGATCTCGAGAAGCTGTTTAGATATCTGATGGATAGAAATGGATGTTATTGTTGAGCGTCCGGAGAAGTTTCGAAATGAATCGGATAGTGTTTCGATTTGCTGTGTGAATTTCTTCAAAAAGCAAAGCATATCTGATTTTCCATACCGGATAACCCATCGTGCAGGCATCGCCGAGAGATCTCTGCTGTCCATCTTGTGATCAGAAGAGGGCATTACTTTTAGCACACCGGTTGAATAGCGAGGTATTTGCACCAGTTCCGCATCGACAGTGGGTTTTTACGATTCCTAAACGACTGCGGATTTTCTTCCGATTTGATCGCAGTTTATTGGGAAAGCTTTGCCGTGCGGCATGGGAAACTGTGCGTGAGGCTGTCCTGGAAACCGGGGCACATTAAATGAAGGCTCCGGGAACCCAAAAAGAGCGCCTCAAAGTTAATATCCTGGAATTTTCCACCGAAGCGCAAGCGTAAGACTCGACATTTAACTCAACCTGCCCGCAAAATCTGCAATCAGCTACGATGAGCACTTTTTCAGAGACCAAAAATACGCTTCCAGAGAGAGGGAATGAATTGATTGCCGAAGGCTCAGAGAGCTCAGGGTTATAAAAAAAAGTTCTTTCAGAGTAAATAAGAGTTGCAAAGGACTTTTAATCCTAAAAACCGCTGCAGGTGGCGATGGAGAACCGTAAGATGTTGATGCAGAAAGGGTTGAAGATCTTGAAGGTTTTATCTACAGGTGATAAGACCGAAAGAGCTGACCATGCAAAGAACTATAAGCAAAGTACAGTACGAAGTACTGGAATACCTTACATAGCAGAAGCGAAGTGACAATCCCTTTATGCGCAACAGATTACGTGTTATCCGCGCCAAGCTACTGCGGTTTTTAGGATAATAAACGGATGAAACCAAAAGTATAGAGTGGGAATAAATTCAGGACAAAAATGATTAACAGGTATATAGAAGCTCTGGCGTGATATACCAACCCAGACTGAAGGCCTGGCAGCACCCTGAAAAAAACAGTTTTTATTGGTAATATCTCCTGTACAGTCTCTTGCACCTATAAATATTTTAAACTATCTTAAGTTTATACTGTTAATAGCTTTGTGCAAATAAGTGCGGAAAAGATTACGGAAATATGCTTCAGAATAAGAAATATGGACCAGACTGGGAACTTATCGGGGCACGAAAAATCTATTGTAATCTATACCGGCTTAAAATGACCGGCCGAGGAGGAAGCATGCAAAAAAGCAGGGATAAGAAGTGTTGGTGGTATACACACGCTACGGTATTCCTTTGAAACGCATCTTTTAGAAAACGGCGTTGATCTTAGATATATACAGGAACTTTCAGGTCTTTCCAGAAGTACGACTACGGAAATTTATACCCATGTAAGTTCTAATAAAATAGGGAAGATACGCATTCCGCTTGCATATCTTCTGGAAAAAAAAGCGACAGGGTATGGAATAAACGTACAGTGCAGATTGTATGAACTTTTTTTCGTACAATCGGAAGTTATGCGCAATATGGGCGAAAACAAAAAGGCAGTAAAGTATGAAAACAGAAATTTGGATTCAAAAAATCTCCAATGTTACCAGTGAGATTAGTTTTTTAAGGAAGCAAGATAGAAAATGAAATTTAATTCATTAATTCCCGAATTTAGTGTTACTGATTTTAATAGAAGTATAAATTTTTATGTAAACACGATTGGGTTCAAAATTGAATATCAACGAGAAGAAAAAATGTTTGCATTTTTATCGCTTGGCAATTCGCAAATAATGATAGAACAGATAAATGAGTATTGGAAAACCGGTGATCCGTTAGAATACCCACTTGGAAGAGGAATAAATTTTCAGTTTGAGGTGGAAGAAATTCAACCATTGATTGAAATTTTGGAGAAAGGTAATTATCCAATATTTGTACCTCCCGAAGACAATTGGTATCGAGTTGAAGGTAGAGAATGGGGCAGCCGAGAATTCTTGGTTTTAGACCCCGACGGATATATGTTAAGATTTTCAGAAGATTTGGGATATAAAGATTTATAAAGAGGCTACAACAATACATGATGCAAGTTCTAAATTTCCGCCCATACAGCTTACAACAAAGGCATTACGCCATGAGTACACGGCGCAATGCCTCACACGTT
>JAEYNR010000006.1 GCA_023412475.1 Fibrobacterota bacterium
TTCAGTTTTGAATTATGGTGGTGTAATTATAGTAATATCATCTGTTTTGTCCCTTGCATCTATATACAGTTTGAATTATCTTAGGATTATGTTCTGTTAATATCTTTGTTTAAATAAGTGCGGAAAAGATTACGGTATATGCTTCAGAATAAGGATTAAGGACCAAACTGGGAACTTATCCGGGCACGGAAACGGCGTTGATCTTAGATACATACAGGAACTTTCAGGTCTTTCCAGAAGTACGACTACTGAAATTTATACCCATGTAAGCTTCAATAAAATAGGCAAGATACGCAGTCCGCTTGCATATCTTCGGGGAAAAAAGCGGCAGGGTATGGAATAAACGTACAGTGCAGATCGTATGAACTTTTTTTCGTACAATCGGAAGTTGTGTGCAATAAACTGGCATGAAGAATAAAACCGCCACCGGAAAAATACCAAGAACGCGTACGGAATAAATATGATAAAAACAATTTAATATAATAGATTAACATAACCAATCAAATTAAAATTCAAGTCAGATGTAAATAATATATTTATGAAAACAAATTCAATCAAAATAGTGCTTGTTATTTCAATCATATTGGATACGACATTTGCAGGAATGATTAATTCTAGTATGCAAATAATAAATGTGAATGAAAATGATAGCGTAACAAAAATTAACAAGGTTGAATTAATTCCAAACCGCCCGATTGGTAAAACAATTATAGGTTATGTATTGGCAATTGAAGGTGTTTTAGCGATTCCATTTGGAATAATATTAATGGCTAAAACGCAGAAATATGAATCTCATGAGCATAGTATAGGTGGAGTAATAAATGAAGGATATTTTTTGATAAATCGATGGATCGGATTAACTGCTACGGTTGAAGGTATAGGTTGTGTTATCCCTGGGGCAATATTACTATATAAATCTAACAAAGAATGGAAATTGTACAATGAATATCAAAATAAACAATTAGGAAATGACTCTGAAATTAAATTGAATTTTGCCTTCGAATTTTAAGATTACTATAGTAATATGCTCAAAATTAATGTGAACTTAACAATTAAATAGGTTTTAGTTGCAACAGTTAAAAAATAAGAGTGCGCGGGGAAATTAAGATCATGCCAGTTTACAGACACACAACAGCGCAAGGCCACCATGCCAGCAGTAAAGCTTCGAAGACTCGCATTACTTCTGGCACAGCGGCCGTTGCCGTACCGTTGGTACGCCGAGCGAAACTTGGCGTCTCTTATATAGTGACCTGTCAAAGAGTATTTTGACAGGAAGTCCATATCTGGTAAGGGTTAGCCATCCATTCATCCTTCGTAGTAGTCTACTACGGAGAACGGGCCAGTACCTCGGTTCAGCTAAAAGCTGGTCTCGATGACTCGGCTGCGTGTAAGCAGGAGATGGTCCATTTATCCTTTCTGAAGGAGGCGCAACCGAAGCATAACTGCACGGGAGCAATTTCCGATTGACCTGACAAAGAAGTAAAGCGAATCAATTATACAGGCCACACGCCTGCGCTAAAGCTACGGTGTGCAGGCAGGCAGGGAGGACCGTAACTCCTGAAGACTATCGAGCCCCGTTAGTGGCTTCAAGCGGAAGACGACATTAATCCCGACTTCACGTCGGGAGAAGTCAATAACGAAACACCGCTAAGGAGAGGTGCGGACAATATCGGGGCCGTAGATAGGGTTAAAGCCCTGTTGTTCGAGAAGGTCAATTGCAAATTCTTCTATGGAGGATTCGGTGATTTTGTGAGAGGTCATGTTGTTTCTGCTATTCCATTGTTTGATCAGGATTTCGGGATTACAGGATTACCATGATTTGGAGTAACAAGTTTTTTATTATAAACACGTTTAAACTCAAGACTCCTTGCACCGAAATTTATTAGAAGTCCATCAGCGATATTGTAAGCCTCGCAATAGTTTATTGCCTGAGCTTTGTGAACATCTTCTATTTTCTCAACCGCTTTCAACTCCACCATTACTGCGTTTTCCACAAAAAAATCAACCCTTCTTGTGCCAATGTGGACTTTACGGTAAAAGATCGACATTTCCATTTCTCGTTCAAATGATAAACCTTGAAATTGTAATTCAATCGCCAGTGCACGCTGATATATGACTTCCTGAAAACCATTGCCAAGTGAAGAGTGCACAGTCATGGCACAACCGATAATTTTATGGGTTAGATCGTTTACAGGATAATTGCTCATTTTTCGTGCCCCCCTCTTTCTTTCCCTTGTCTTCAACAGGATTACAGGATTACAAGATTACCAAGATTCTTCAACATGATTACATGATTACAGGATTACAGGATTCCTTCTCCTATCATCTCTCATTAATCGTGTCCATCATGCAATCCTGTAAATCGTGTACAGACATGATAGAGATAACAAGGAAACAATAATACCGGGAAATGATATAAGAAACATAAATTCAATACTAACCTCTATATTGAAATATCTTCCTTTTGCATACAAAATGCCTATATCCAGTTCAGGCAGTCCTGATGTGGCAAAGAAAAATGCTTTCATAAAATTGAAAGCAACGGCAACTCGCATTCTGACTTACATCTGTAGAAGGCTAGCAGTAACCAATAAAGGGCGCCCACCTTCGTAGCAGACTACTACGGAGGACTGAGCATGCCTTACCAACCATTTTTCTAACCTCTTCAGAACCTTATAAGAAGACTACTGCCCTGAATGAGTATAGAAATTCTGATGGATGCGTTCCCGAATTAAAAAACAGCCCTGTCGACAGTTGGGGTTCAACAAAGAAATCGTCATAGTACGCCAAGAACGCGTGCTCATCATACTATGCTCTTCCCAGAGTATGCCAAGAACGCGTGCCTGGCATATTATGCTCTTACCATTGTACGCCCCCAACACATGCCTGGTATACTATGCTCTTACCATTGTATCCCTGGAACCCGTGCATGGCATTCTATGCACTTACCATAGTGCGCCCGAAACCCGTGCCTGGCATACTATGATCTCACCATAGTGCGCCCGGAACACGTGCATGGCATTCTATGCTCTTATCATAGTGCGCCTGAAACACGTGCATGGCGTACTATGATCTATTCATGGTGTCTCAGAAACCGTTTTGAGGTCCATATAGCGGGAACACTATCCTATAAGGATGGCTGGGAAGTGTACCGGGTGATTTTCTTTACCCTGAATTAGAGATGGTATTGCCGGTTGTGATAGAGGAGAAGTGGTTTTGGGAATCGGCGAGAGTGCTGAAATATTTGTGTAAACCTCTGTAATAGGTGGTGTGGATTATTTTAACCACTTAACATCAATGGAGGTTTACTGTTATGGCCAGAAAAGAGCATGGCAACCCATTACTGCGAGAGCTTATTAAAGAGCGTGGAATCAAGGACTTGCAGGGTATCCATAATTTAGTAAAAGAGCTGACAGGCTCCTTAATTCAGGAGATGCTTGAAGCAGAACTGCAAAATGAGCTGGGGTACTCCAAATGGGATTATCGTAACAAAGGCACCACTAACAGTCGAAATGGTTATTCAGAAAAGACACTTAAAAGCAGCCTGGGAGAGATTCTTATTAAGGTCCCCAGAGACCGGGATGGAGAATTTGAGCCACAACTGGTAAAAAAACACGAGACCGACATATCCGCAATTGAAGATAAGATTCTTTTTTTGTACTCACAGGGGATGTCAACTCGTGATATTCAAAAGACAATCAATGAGCTTTACGGAACATCAGTAGATGATACCTTGGTATCGCGAATAACGGATAAGATACTTCCGGTATTGCGTGAATGGCAGCAAAGGCCTCTTGAAAAAGTTTACGCATTGGTAATTCTTGATGCCATCCATCTCAAAGTCCGTGAAGAAGGGGTGGTAGTTACAAAGGCCGCTTATATAGCAATTGGAATAAATGACGGCTATAAAGATGTCCTGGGAATTTGGCTTGGAGCATCGGAGGGGGCAAAGTACTGGTTAGGGGTTTTAAATGAACTTAAAGCAAGGGGCGTTGAAGATATACTGATAGCCAGTATAGATGGCTTAAAAGGCTTCGTAGAGGCCATAGGGGTGGCATTCCCCAAGACTGAGGTACAACGCTGCATTATTCATCAGATTCGTTCCAGTACCCGTTATGTGAGCTATAAAGACCGTAAACCGTTTATTAATGATCTGAAACTCGTATACAAGGCAGCAACAGAAAAAGAGGCTCTTAATGCACTTGAAGAGCTTGAGAACAAGTGGGCCGGAAAGTATAGGTTTGCTGTAAAGAGCTGGCGAGATAACTGGAATGAACTGAGTACGATGTTTAAATACCCGCCTGAAATCAGAAAATTAATATATACCACTAATGCGATAGAGAGTTTTAACAGGCAGTTAAGAAAGGCAACCAAGACCAAAAGTGCTTTTGTCAGCGATGATGCAGCTATGAAAGTATTGTATCTGACCACTATGAAAGTAGTTGAAAAGTGGACTAGGCCACTTCCTGACTGGGGAACAATAATTGGTAATCTTTCGATTTATTTTGGTGATCGTGTAACAATTAAAAAGTAATGCTTTAGATCTTTACAATCTGGTGGAAGGACTGGACTATCCCTGTGCTTCACATTGTCAACCAATCCCCCCATGGGGGGATTGGTTCCCTTTAATGTAACACTATTGCTAACACATAAACTATGCTATTATATTACTGATTCATTTAATACACCTACACTATTTACTAGTTTACACAAAAATTTCCGCACTACCTTGCATTTCGATTCATTAGATACCTATTTTCTACCGCGACTGATAATGAGCCCTTTGCAATATTCCAAACACGATAAAACAGACGCACATGAGAATCATGAGTATATGCGGTGTACTTCCCGTAGTACCAGTTCTGCAGCTTCATACAATGTTGTAGTATTCAGAAACTGGAAAACCGCTCCATTATTAACTAGAACATGAACAAAATTCTTGATATTCAATTCCTTTTGACAGAGACAAACTGAAAATATGAGCAAACTTACTAATGACCATGTTTTAAAGACACTGTTCAAAATGGCTGTCCCAATGTTGGCTGGCACCATTGCACACAACACCTATAATTTTGTTGATACAATGTTTGTGGCGAAGCTGGGGACAGTTCCACTTGCAGCAATTGGGTATACATTTCCAGTAGTTACACTGCTGATATTTATTGCAGGAGGTATAGGAACAGGGGTAACAACTTTAACCTCGCATGCACTTGGCCGAAGAAACCGTGAAGATGCTCAAAAGATGGTAACCCATGGAATTCTTCTGGTAACCCTTGTAGCTGCGGTGATTGCAATAGCGGGTTTTTTGAGTATAAAACCGGTTTTTGCCATGCTGGGAGCGGATGAAAAAACGATGCCTTTTATTAAAGAATACATGAGTATCTGGTATATCGGCGCTCTGTTCATGGCTTTACCGATGATGGGAAACGGGATACTTATTTCTCTTGGTGATTCGAAAGCAGCAAGCAGTTTCATGGTTCTTGGGGCTGTATTAAACTGCATACTCGATCCGGTTATGATATATGGTCTGGCCGGATTTCCGGCCATGGGAATGGCTGGAGCTGCTCTGGCAACGGTTATTGCACAGGCACTCTCAACGATCTGGCTAATCTGGTTACTGGCTGGAAAGCATAAACTTTTGCGGTTTAAAAATCTGTCTCTTTCGCAGTTCCCCAGATCGTGCCGAAGTATCTCTGATTTTGCGATTCCGGCAAGCTTGAGCATGACACTTATGCCACTGGCATCAGGGGTTATTACTAAGCTTATTAGTAAGTTTGGTAATGAAGCGGTTGCTGCGGTAAGTGCTGCAAGCAGGGTGGAAATGTTCTCCTTTATTATTCCGATGGCACTTGGAATGTCTCTGGTTCCCTTTGTCAGTCAGAATTATGGAGCCGGCCATATAGATCGTATCTATCAGGCAAAAACATATTCCATCCGTTTCGCACTTCTTTACGGTGCACTCGTTGCAGTAATTATGTACTTTGCAGCACCGATGCTTGCGCTTATCTTTACCAATGATCAAAAAGTAGTGGAGCTGTTTACTCTTTGTTTAAGAATTATATCTGTCGGTTTCGGAATGATGGAAGTTCACCGGTACTGTGGTTTCTTTCTCACTGGTATTCATCATCCGGTGCTCTCCACTGTGCTTAATGGATTCAGAATACTGATTCTTTTATTACCTCTTTCTTTTTTGGGGAGCAGTGTCTCGGGTGTACAGGGAATCTTCGCCGGAAGACTTCTCACCGATTTACTAGCTGGAACTGTGGGGATAGTAACGGTTTCGTGGTTGCTGAAAAAACAGATGGGGTTTTCGTTTGTTAAAGAGAAAAAACAGACAAGAAGAGATGAAAAAGAAGAAAAGGAAATATCGAATAACGAACATCGAATTTCGAATTTCGAAAAACCTCTAATTGGGTAAGGAAATCATTAATTGCATAGACGTCCAGCCGGACGTCTCCCACACCTAAGGCCTGGAAGCCTAAGCTATTATAAGGCGCTCTTTCAGCTAATCAGATTTCTTAACCTCTGAACCCCTAGAACCTCTTTTCGCCCGGAAAATCCGGTCATTTGCCGTTCCCATTTTCCCATCTGACTGATTCTGTCCAAGACATTCCGAAACATTTGACTTTTTCTTTTTTAGGTGGTATTTATTAATTGTGAGATCGATCTCCTGTCCTGGCAGGATCCAAAAAATCCTGCGGCTCTCCTCAAAAAGGAGCAGTATTATTCTTGAATCGACTGGAGATTCAGGGATAAGGGTGTAATTCCTGAAAGATTGGGGGTGGTCCTATCAGTAGTAACAGACTTATAGGCACCTCCGGAACTGGCTGTTAAGTAAAAAGGCCACTCCGGACGGGTCCTTCATATCGGGCGGCTCCTTTTATTAAAAGGAGCCGATTTTTTTCTAACCTAAAATTCGGGTGATTCATAGACCAAAGCCGCGTAGCATATCAATTGTAGAAAAACCGTGTGCTTAAAACCAGTGGCTTAGTACCGAATACCGTGGATAACTTAAGAAGAAAAAGCAGAGGCTGAGGAAAACTCCTCAGTCTCTGCTGCATATAAGACTACTGAAGTAAAGCAAGTAAAACACCGGCAGCAACGGCAGAACCGATAACTCCAGCCACATTGGGCCCCATCGCGTGCATCAGAAGGTAGTTGTTAGGATTGTATTCCCGGCCTACCTTATTGACCACTCGAGCAGCCATAGGCACTGCAGAAACTCCTGCCGCACCGATAAGCGGATTTATTGGTGTCTTCGATAATTTGTTCATTATTTTTGCAAGCAATACACCGCCTGCGGTTCCAATACTGAATGCAATCAGTCCAAGAACTAAAATTCCCAGAGTCTCACCTCTGAGGAATTGATCTGCAGAAAGCTTGCTGCCTACCGTGAGACCCAGAAATATCGTAGTAATATTAATGAGCTCATTCATGGCAGTTTTATAAAGCCGATCAACGACTCCAGACTCTTTCAGCAGATTTCCAAAACACAGTGCTCCGATAAGAGGAGTTGCATCCGGTAAAAGCAACGTGCAAAGAAGAAGCACCAGAAGAGGAAAGAAAATTTTCTCTCTTTTGGATACATGACGAAGCTGAACCATTTCGATTTTCCGCTCTTTTTCACTTGTTAGCATTTTCATTATCGGTGGCTGAATAATCGGTACAAGAGCCATATATGAATATGCGGCAACCGCTATAGCCCCCAGAAGCTGCGGACTTAGTCTTGAAGCGAGGAAAATGGCCGTAGGCCCATCCGCCCCACCAATTATTCCAATAGATGCAGCATCTTTAATGCTGAAATTTATTCCCGGAACATACTGACTTAAAGCCAAAGCCCCAAGTAGTGTACCAAAAATTCCCAACTGTGCTGCAGCACCAAGTAATGCCGTTTTAGGATTGGCAATCAATGGACCGAAATCGGTCATTGCACCAACACCGATAAAGATTATCAGTGGAAAAACACCAGTATTAATACCCACATTGTAGATCAATCCCAAAAATCCGTTAGGGCCTGCGATCCCGGCTACCGGGATATTGGCTAAAATTCCACCAAATCCGATGGGAATCAATAAGAGTGGTTCAAAGCCTTTTCTTATAGCCAGAAAAAGAAGTACCATGCCCACACAGATCATGATAGCCTGGCCAACCTGAAAGTTTGCAATTCCGGTCGAAGCCACCAGATTGCTTACTGCATTTGATAGATTCATTGTATCACATCCCTTTTTTCAATTAGTTGATACTCATCAGAACCTGACCAGCATTAATCTGATCACCCTGGCTCACCTCAATGGAAGTTATTTTTCCGGAACCAGGTGCGTTAACCGGAGTCTCCATTTTCATGGCTTCCAAAACCAGCAGCTCCTGCCCACCAGTAACTTCATCACCTACACTGACGTTAATTCTCAGAACAAGCCCTGGAAGAGGAGCTTTTACTATTGTGCTCTGAGCACCTGAAGCCGGTGTTGTTGCTGCGCTCGCAGTAGTACCTTCTTTGACATCAATACTGTAGCTCTTACCATTAACAGTAGCAGTATTTCCGCTGATCATCACTGAGTATTTCTTATCATTAACTGTAACTGTGTATCCATTTGAAGCTGATTTTGAAGCGGCAGATGGTTCCTCTTTTTTCGCTTCTTTGAGACGGATGTTTACCTTTGCCTGCCCCTTAAGAAACAGAATTCCCTTCTCCTTGCAGGTTGCTGCGATGAAGATATTTTCATCACTCAGGTCGGTAATACCCTCATCCTGGAGCATCTTTTTAGCAGCTTCAATTCCTTTTGAACTGCTGCGATCGTTGATATCCAGTGGATCCTCTTTGGTTGGCTCAAGCTTAAGCTGTTCTGCAGAGATCTTTATCACTTCAGGGTCAGCAGCCACCGGAGTCTTACCAAAATAGCCTAAAACCATCTTTCCGTAACCTTCAGCGATTTTTTTCCACGGTCCAAACATGGTGTTATTAAAAGCCTGCTGGAAATAAAACTGTGATACAGGAGTAACCGAAGTTCCAAAACCACCTTTGCTGACCACTTCTTTCATGTTTTTGATGATCTCAGGATACCTGTCCATCAGGTTATTATCACGAAGCATCTGTGTGTTGGCGGTCAACGCCCCACCAGGCATGGGAGAGAATGGGATCATCGGTTCGACCGCTTTGGCTTCAGGGGGAACAAAATAATCTTTCATGCAATCTTTAAATGTCTCTTCAGCCATAAGCATCTTGTCGATATCTATGCCCAGATCGTAATCGGTACCACGCAAGGCATGCCACATGGAGATGACATCAGGCTGACATGTTCCTCCGGAAACTGGAGCCATAGAGAGATCAAGCTGATCTGCACCAGCATCAAGGGCAGCTCTGTATTGTGCTACGCAGGTACCTGCAGTATCATGAGAATGGAAAACGATTTTAGTACTGGCAGGAAGCATTGCTCTTGCTTTTTTCACAGTCTCATAAACCGTTGTTGGAGTAGAAGTTCCCGAAGCATCTTTGAAACATACTGAATTGAACTGAATTCCAGAGTCCAGAATCTGCTTTAGTGTTTTTGCATAAAATTCAGGAGTATGTGCCCCTGTCATTCCCGGAGGAAGCGCCATCATGCTGACAACTACTTCATGCTGCAAACCTGCATCAACGATACATTTTCCCGAATAGATGAGATTGTTCACATCATTAAGAGCATCGAAATTTCTTATTGTGGTAATACCATGCTTTTTAAAGGTTTTTGCGTGAAGATTAATGATATCTCTGGATTGAGAATCCAATCCCACTATATTAATACCACGGGCGAGAGTCTGAAGATTAGCATCAGGACCGGTAGTTTTTCTGAACTTGTCCATGACTGAAAATGCATCTTCATTGCAATAGAAATAGAGACTTTGAAACATGGCCCCGCCGCCAGCTTCAAAATGTCTGATACCAGCCTCTTTAGCCGCTTCCACTGCGGGCATATAATCTTTACTTAATACACGAGCGCCAAATACAGACTGAAAACCGTCACGAAAGGCGGTCAGCATCACCTTTACTTGTTTTTTACCCATTTTTATGCCTTCCTGTAATTTAAAACTATTTATTAAAAGAATTTACTGCAGCAACTGCGACCGCGATCTCATCAAGACCACCACCACTGCTACCTCCGGCTGTTTTTTTCGGTTTCACAACTTGCTTCTCTTCCGGTTCCGGAATCAGCTTTGCCAATGGTTTCATCAAAGCAGCCATAATATTCATTGCCCCAATCATTACGATCAGGAAAATAAATACCACACCCAGCCCGATAACCATCAGTCCAAGTCCTTGTGTAAGCATATATCAGCTCCTGTGGTTATATGTTAGTTCAGTACAGTTATTCATTTTTTCTACACCTCTTGCTCCAAGGAAACACAATACGGCTTAACCGGTTTTGAAAAGACGACTCCGGTTCAGATAAATGGCTCCCAATCGGTGTGAGAAGTAATTTCTCCTGAAACTACTTCCACCATCTTCTCTGGAGTTTCAATAAGGATTGTACCCTGATCAGTTATTCCGGAAATCCTTCCTCTGAAAGTTTCGTTTCCCTGAATAACCTGCACCAATCCCTCAGGCCTGTAAAGTCTCTCAGAAATCATTTCAAGCAGCCCACTAAATCCTGCTTCCCCAAACCTCTCATAATACCCAGTAAAATTCAAAAGCAGTTTTTTTAAAATATCATCGAGATTGAAAGTATTACCCGTTTCGATATGAAGTGAAGTCGCATCTCTATCTATATCATAAAAATGTCTTTTTTCTTCATTCACGTTGAGCCCAACACCAAGAATTAACCAAGACTCTGATTCAATAGATAAAGTTTCTGCCAGAATACCACACAGCTTAACTCCACCTACAAGTATGTCATTAGGCCAGCGAATCTGCGGTGCCAGCCCCATCTCCTCTATCATCGATGAAACAGATAGCGCCATCACCTGAGTTATGTTACTCCAAGATTTCTGAGGTATTTTTTCCAAAGGTAGTTTGATTGAAAAAGTTAAACTTCTACCAGCTACAGTCTGCCATTTCCTGTCGAAACGCCCCCTGCCTCCATGCTGGTTTTCTGCGACTATTACAGTGTAATCCGGGTAACGAGCTATATGAGTTTTTAGAAAAAGGCTGGTAGAATCAAGACTTGCGAACTTGTAAACAGAGAAGCTTTCAGCTCTCATCAGAAATCGATCGTTAAGAGGAAGCATGGTCATTTTTTTCCATGTACTGAAGAAATTGGAGTTGTTAAAATAGTTATCGTGAGCAAAATATAAAAGAAAAAAGATTCTTTTATGCTTTTTGCATGAAAACCTTTAAAAATAGATACAAAATTGTATCAAGCCGATATCAGATGTATACTATATTTTTTTTCTTTTGTCTTCTTCTTTGTCCCTCATTTAGAGAGTTGTTTATACTTGATTCGTGTAGAATTTGGGGGGAAACAGAAGATGTATAAAAAACCTAATAACTTATTTGTTATCTGATGGCAAAAAAATTACCTGAAAAATATCTAATCAAAACTCATTGATACTAAGAATAAGCACAAAATTCGAAACAAGAACAGGAACGGAAAAAGAACTCACTGATAAACTTTAGTTACTTGAAACATCTCAGTCCTGTTTAGAAATTAGGTTTTGGAATTTCTTTAGGATTTAACAATTGTGATTTGGAATTTTCTTCTAAATAGATGTTCAATACGGTTCAATCAGACTGTTTCTGATTGTTTTTATCTATTATCTGATTTCTTACAAGATATTTGTTCCAGGAGCTACCAAAGTAATAAAAACCAACATATTATCAACGCCACTGATGCTTTGGATATCTGCGGGAGAGAGTTTTTTTCAGTTCAGGGTAGTGAGTTTTCCAGAACCCCTCCAGATCATCAGTTATCTGTACCGGACGCATGTTTGGAGCTAATATTTCCAAAATTACCCCAACGCGCTTATCAGCTATTCTGGGAGTAGTTTTGAAATCAAATAACTCCTGAATACGGGCTCTGACCACCGGTGTCTTACCTGCTTTGTAAATTACAGGCATTTTTTTCCCGGCCTGATTTATAATGTGCGATGGTGCCAGAGTTTCGATCATTCTTTGCTGATTATAAGAAAGCAATCCTTTGATTATGCCGATGACCGGCTTATCCTTCACTGCATCATACCGGGCTTCGCCTTTACAAAGTTCATACACGATCAGCATCTTCTCATCATCACCTAAAACAGGCAGAGCTTTTTCCGGAAATGTTTCTGTCAGCCATTGCAGTCGACTCATATATTCCACTGCTTCAGAATTCCACCCACTCAACTGCAGCTTCTTATCAATTATTATTCTGGCAAGCAGGTCACCGGACTTCTCTGGATCAGGATGTATATCGACAGATTCTTCAATCACAATGCCACAACAGATCGAGCGTTTTATCGATTCCACAGCCCTGCGGGTACTATTCCACACCAGCTCGTCAGAAAACTTGAGCTGCTCAGCAAAGCAATCTATAAGCCACCGCTCTTCTATAGCACAAGCTAATGAAAGCATGGTTCTGGGAGAAGTCTGCTGTTTTGATTTTAATTCACTGATAGTAGTAGATACCAGATATCCTGCGTTTTTGGCCATACTTCTTTTGTCAAGTCCACCACGTCTGCCAAAAGCAAGCTCACACCGAAGAGTTCCACGATCACGCCTCCTAGCCAGCCTGTCACTATAGGCAATTAAAATCGCCTGCGACAAAAGAAGCGGGTCTTTGGATTCATCGCTGGTATCCAAACCCCGTTTCCTGCATACCTGCAGAAAATATGATTGTGTTTTAAGAATTTGGTGTAAAGATGAAATATTAACATTTAATTTTCTGCAGAGGTCTTTGTCAAAATTGCTTTTTGTAATCCTGTCAATTATTAATCTGATTAGTTCAAAATCCGAACCTGCGCTTTGTTTTGCAAGTTCCTGAGGGATTTCAGCAGAGCCGGATAACAAAGGACGTTCATTCAAAACAGCAGCAGCCAAAGCGCCCTGTTGCAGGATACCTTTCTTGTGAGCTTCCAGCAAGAGTCTGGCAAGCCTTGGATGCATCGGCAGTTCGGCTATCAATTTACCTTCAGCAGTGAGGCATCCCTCAGGAGTCAATGCACCAGTACTTTGAAGATATTCCATGGCTGTTTTTATCGAATTAGTCTCTGGCACTTCAAACCAGCAGAATTTCCCGATATCTTTGTAACCCAGTAACTTCAACTGTAGCAAAACCTCAGAGAGATCGACACGAACTATCTCTGGTTGAGTACTTTGGGCTCGTCCCCTGTGATCAGCCACACTCCAGAGCCTTATGCAGGTGCCCGGGGCTTCTCTGCCTGCCCGTCCAGCCCGTTGATCTGCAGAATCGATACTGATTTTCTCTACATATAATGTGTTAAATCCTCTTCCCTGATCATACCTGTTGACTCGCGCAAGTCCGCTATCAATTACATGTCTTATACCTGGAATTGTGAGCGAGGTTTCTGCGATATTGGTTGATACGATGACTTTTCTTTTTGCAGCCCCTTTCATAACCAACTGCTGCATCTCTGAGGACATATTTCCATAGAGAGTCAGAATTTCTAGCGGTTCACCGATATTTTTTTCCCGCAGCAGTTGTACTGTTTTATTAATTTCGTACACTCCAGGCATAAAGATTAACAGATCACCCGGAGTGGCCTGCCCTATCAGATAACGAACCGCTTCCACAGCAGCTACCCAGGGACTTTCTTTGGCAACTTCAGAATAGTATTGAACTGAAACCGGAAATGTACGTCCTTCAGAGACAATGACTTCGGCTCCATCAAGATATTGAGCCAAAGGATCACTCGATAGTGTTGCTGACATTACGATCAGTTTCAGATCTGCTCTGAGGTTTTTTTGAAGATCGCGAATCAATGCAAGTCCAAGATCAACCGTCAGGCTTCGTTCATGAAACTCATCAAAAACAACCGCAGAAACTTTTTTGAGGCTTTTATCAGAAAATAGAAGGCGTGGTAAAATGCCCTCAGTAATGTAGCGGATACGGGTACTTTCTGAGAAGCTGGATTCAAACCGGGTTTGATACCCAATCTCCTGCCCCAGTACTCTTCCCCGTTCTTCAGCAACACGAGTTGCAAGCATGCGGGCAGCCAGTCTTCGTGGCTGCAGTACCAGAATCTGCCCATCAAACAACTGGCTATCAAGTAACATCTGAGGAATCTGAGTAGATTTGCCAGATCCTGTAGGTGCCTGTATAATCAGTCTGTTACTTTTGGCCAGCGTATCGATGATTTTTTGAGATAAATCCAGAATGGGTAGCTGTGATATCATGCAGGGACCTTAAACATATTTACCAGAGCTGACTTCTTTCCGACATCGGGCTTTCAACTCTGGCGAGACTTTATGATTCATTCAAAAAAGGCTCTTGTGTGATGAATGTCGAAAGCTATAACAAATATAATATGAAGTGGAATCACTACTATTCCATTGTAATATTGAATATCGAAAAAATAAGCACGAAGTACGAAACAAGAACAGGAAAAGGAAGGGGAAAAGGACCAATTCTGTTAGATTGTTTCTGATTTCTTACAAAAAATTTGTTTCAAGAGCTGAGCAGTTCCTATATAATAATGAATAAGTATATTAATTGATCTCGGATCAGTGGGCTATTCTTATACTAATAAAATACGATTGAAGCGTTTTTATAGTTTCAAGTCAGATGGAAATTATAACCAGCAAATTGATTCAGTGCGGATACCGGGTTTGCATCAATTTGCGCACCGTCTCTTTTTTTTTTGTATATTATTGCAGAATCGTTATTTAAAAAGATTGCGGAGCTTGAGCATGAATCTGTTTCCCTCTATTTATACGATTAATTTTATACTGATTGCATTGATCTCGAATCTCTTTGCTCAATCTTCCCTGGCTATCTTGCCCTTCAACTCCAGTGGTATCAGCGCTGAAGAAACCCGTCAGATAAGTGAAAAATTCAGGGCCGAATTCGTCGGTTTGAGCAAATACAATGTGCTGGACCGCCAGACTATGGAAACGCTTCTTTCTGATCAGGGCTTCGATTTAAATGATGCATGCAGAAACAACTATTGCGCCCTCACTTTTGGCCAGCTCCTGGCAGTCGATGATGTAATCCTTGGAAATATCGGCAAAATCGATAAAACTTATGCTTTAGATGTAAAGATCATCAATATCAGCAGTGGCTCGGTTTTAAAAGATATTTCCACACGACACACCGTAAAACAAGCAGCATTATTTAATAAAATCATTCCTGACCTGGTCAAGGAGTTTGTCAACACTAACGCATCATCATCAATTCAGGTGTATAAGAAAAAAAGAAGGGCACTTGTCCCTGTCACAGTTATTACTATTACATCTGCAGTATTAGCTGTGCCGGCATATTTCTTAATTAAAAAATTGGTCAGTAACGAACCAGAAACCAGGGAACTTGAAGTGCAATGGTGAAGGTACTTTTATATCTGCTGTATTCAATAGGGCTGACATTTGTCTGCCTCTGTACGACTCAGCCCAACAATCCTTCTGAATCGATGCGTCACATAAAGCCAATTGTGCTCTGGAAAACCACTCGGGATCATCCAGGCCCCGAAGAAGTCGATAGTATGCGATTCACGGTTTTTTCTTCAACTGGAAACTTCGCAGATACCATTCAGAAAACTTTTCATTTTGATAATCACAAAGCAGTTATCAACGTACCGGCTGACTCCAGGCTTACCTTAAAGGTAGAAGGTCTTGATGAAGAAGGCGCTGTAATATATAAGGGCACTGTTCTGGTTGACGATGCATCGGATCAGGATGTCACAATTACTCTTGATGCGACACAGGTCACCCCCAGAAAACCCTCCAGCTTCTCCGGGATCGCCCTATCCTCCTGCAATTACTATCTTAGCTGGAAAGATCGTTCCAATAACGAAACCGGTTTCATCATTCAACACAAAGGTAATGATGAATTCGTAACTCTTGATACCGTTAAAGGTGAAAATGTGTATCTGCACTCATATGTAGGATATGCCGAAAATCATACCTACCGGATTTTTGCATTCAATAATGCCGGGACTTCTGACACAATCACTCAGTTTATCGAATCACCTTCATTCAACGGTGAGAACAGAACTCCAAAGTTTCTGCAAACCTCTGAGCAGATGTCCGGAACTATTTATCCGGGTCAGACCAAAAGAGTTATTCTTACAGCATTCGACCCTGATTGTGATGATTTTTTCATAACCGTAAGTCCTGTGCTCAGCCGTTTAGAAGATACCGTTATCTGGACTCCCACAGAATATGATGTTGGAGAGAACCGACTGTGGGCTGCTGTAACCGATAATTTCGAAGCATCTGATACGCTTTTCTGGACGTGGGATGTCAAAGACACTGTTCCTCCAGTTATTACCCTCCTGAAACCCGACACAATGCAACTGGCAATAAGTGACCGTTATGTGGAACCGGGTGTATTCGCATTGGATAATGTTGATGGTAATATCTCTGAAAAAGTCGAAGTTGACAACACTGTGAACACTTCTCACGCTGGAACCTACCTTCTTACATATTCGGTTTCTGACAGGTTTGGAAATGATGCAGCTACAAAAACCCGTGTAGTATATGTTACACCCGGTTCTTTTCGTGACAGAATACCACCTGTGATTTTCCTTACAGGCGCAGATACTATTACTCACAATTTTGGAGACTTATTTATTGATCCAGGTGTTTATGCGTTAGATAACAGAGATGACAGTACAAGTATTAATGAAAGAATAGAGATGTCCGGTAAAGTTGATTCCACAAGACCGGGAATCTACCAGATTATTTATAAAGTAGAAGACAGTTCAGAAAACCAGGCCCAGAAGGTCAGATATGTAGAAGTTTTAGAAGAGTCCCAGGATCGGGAATCAGATTATTATTCCGACAAATAATTTATTTCTCAGTATCTAATCGAAAAAAACTCTTTCCCATTTCCTGTTCTTATGCCCGAATTTGTCGAGTAAAACGAGGCAGTTACCTGCCCATCCCCTAACAGAACGTACAAGCAGCTTTTCCACATAAGTGGCCTTCGGGTTTACTCTCGTTTTCTGAACGGATTAAGATCGAGTCGTATTCGCACTGTCGGCCTCTAGCCTGTTAATTAAGGTAGAGTGCCACCAGTACTTAATCGCTTTCTCTCCAGTAAAAACCCATAAGAGCCCTGCGGGAACCAGATGCCCTCACCCTAACCAGATATGAAACCAACGTCGAATCTATCACCCTGGCGACAGCTACAATAAAAATATCACATTTGTATGCGTTCGTTCCATTTACTTACAAACCCGCAAATTCGAAATCCAAAACAGGAACAAAAGTGCTCAAAGAAACTATAGCTTATCAGTTAGTTCTTGTTCCTATCTACTGCACAGCTCTTGTAATTGATTGCACAATGTAGGCTCCCCGGTCTCATTTACTTCGACATCCCGTTATTTCCTGAGATGGTAGATTGTTTTCCTGATGGACAAAGGATGCTATCAGTTTTTAAAATTATTACTGTAGAGAGCTCTGAGCGGATGTATCTGCAATAATCGTTTCCCATTCCAGAAGAACGGTTGCAACGATTCCCAATAATGGAAATATCCATCCATACAGGGGAATAAAAAGTCCGGTAGCCACAGCCAGAATAAAAAAGATAAAATCGGTCGCTGATTCCGAATCTTTCCTATGCGGATGCAGTACTGCCCTGCTGCTTATAAAAAGTGTCGCTGCAAATGCGATCAGAAAAGTCAGCATGCGAAAAAGTCCGCTCACCGATATCAGATGCAGATTTAAGACGCCAGAGAAAACCAGTATAAATGAAGATGAAAAAATTGCAACCGTAAAAAGATGCGCCCAAAGGACAAGTCGAGGCTCATAGCGATAATATGGACACCGCTTAAGTGTTGCTGCAGACTCTTTAAGATTGGATGAATAATATGAGTTAAGGACAAAGACCGTAAGAATAGTGAAAAATTCCATAAAGGGAGAAGATTGTTTGATTATCAGAATCATAAATAACAGGAGAAGTACAGGAGCTGCGCATGTTAACAAAAGAAACTGCAGCGGATCGGTGCGCAAAAGATACATCACATTTCTGATCACAAATGGCCTGATCTTAAGAGGAGCAAAGAATCCTATCCCTTTTGAAACTTTTATTATCAATAAAGATAAGACAGTGGGAAATGCCACCAAACGCCCCCGGCTGCGATCATCCTTGGCCGATGGACCAATAATGCCGCGATTTAACAGGCTCACAGAAATCATGAAAAAAAGCCACACCATGGCTATAACTATAGCAGGCAACACCAGAAGGTTAATAAATGAACGCTCTCTGAAAACAAAAAACTCCAGCAATATTCCTGCACCCATTGAACAAAGAATAAACGGAGTAATTGCACCATGCACCGATTTTATTGAAGCAGCAGCCAGTTCCTTGCGCTGGTCACTGTTCATTGCCATAACAAAAAAGAAGTCCTCCCGCCTAGGATAACGCAGGAAAACCGCGATTTTAATGAATACAACAATCTGTGCAACCCAGATCGTCAATCCCAGAAGCCAGGGTACCGGAACACGGGGAGCATTAGGATTTACCATAGAGAAAAATTCAAAGAGCCCGAATAACAATACTCCCAAAGCAACGCCCTTTGAGCAGGAACGTTTTTTTTCGGAAAGCGGTCCGACCAGATTCCTTATTAAATGCATCTTAACCATTGAACTGTTCATCAGACAGACCACTCCTGTACAAGATCGGTGTTGGTGAACAAATGGTAATAGATTTCATCGAGACTTTTACCGGGCCAGCGTTCCATAAGCTCCTTAACGGAACCGGCAAATGCGATCTTACCCTTTTTGAGAATGACAATATTTGTGGCGATTTTCTCCACAAAATCCAGCATATGTGACGAAACCAGAGCCCCCCGTCCCTGCTCTTTATACTGCGTTAGAAGTTTCTTTATTCCAAAAACAGAGAGCGGGTCCAGCCCGTTTGTGGGTTCGTCGATAATCAGATAGCCTGACGCACTTAGAAAAGCGATCATCAGAGAAACCTTTCTGCGCATTCCCTGAGAATATTCTTTACACGGTGCAGTATCGAACCAGGATTCGAGCTGAAAATGGTGGCGAAATTGAGAGATACTGTTTTCAAAGATTTCCTCTTTGATACGATGGATCTCTTTAACAATGCAGAGTATTTCGTAACCGCTTAACTGCTTATCAAGCAGCGGATCTTCGGGAGCATAGCCGATTCCAAAATCATACAGGACTGTTCCATTAATATCACGTACCGGTTTTGAATCGATGGAGTAGAGACCGCCGTAGTTGACAAGCTCATTAAGAAGCACCCGGATAAGGGAAGTTTTACCGCTGCCATTTGAGCCTACCAGAGCGGTTATGTCGTCTGAGCGCAAGTTAAAGGAGAGTGGCCCCAACGAAAAACGGTCGTTTTTTAAATAGGAGTAAGCTATGTTTTCCAGAGTAAAAATCATTGACTGTTCCTGATTTACAGTTTGAGATTTAGTTTTTATAATAATATTTTTTGAAACCATCTACTCAGCACGATAAAAGGGCAAACAAGTCTGAAACACTCTTATTCACTGTTTAAGATTTGAGTATTTTGAAATTTGGAATTTATTTAGGATTTAAGAATTATGATTTGGAATTTTTCATCCGATTAAATATTATTTCTGAATCCTTCCGATTGTTTCTAATTAACTTACCAGTTAATTCAGGCAGAGCGTCCCCAGTACTTAATCGCTTTTTCTCCAAAAGAACTCCGTATACAGTCCAAAGCATCCATAAGCTTCTCTTCCCGCTGGTTGTCTGAGAAAAGATCCATCTGGCCGTAAGGAAAAGTTAACTCCAGAAACTCTGCAGTTAATTCTGTAATACGTACCCGACGGGTAAATATTTTGTCCAGCAACATGGCACACTGCTCATAGAGGCTCAGATCCCCCCGAAGAGGTCTTGACAGTTTAAGGGAGCGTGAGGCCTGTGATCCATCAGCATAGGTCACCCCCAGACGGATCTTGCCGGCAGCCAGCCCCATTTTGCGGATCTTAGCTCCGGCACCAGAGACCATACCAAAGAGCACTGCTGCGATCCGGGTTTTGTCATTTGTCTGCTCACCCAGAGTGAGCCTCTGTGCCACCGATGGAGCCGGCTTGAGGATCTCCCTCACTGGTGTGTCATCTATGCCGCGAGATTGGCGGCTGATTTCGTATGCTGAAGGACCCAGTACCGTGGCAAGAGTCGATGCGGGAATCCGGTTCAGATCTTTAATCAGCCGCAAATTAAACTGCAAAAGCTGCTCCAGGTAACGCTGCTCAAGTCCGGGAAGAAAAGACACCGGAAGTGGCGACATAAAATCCTCTTCACAACCGGACAGAACAGTGCAAAGGCCAGCCGGCTTTATGACCCGGGTGGCAATCTTACTTACCAGACGATTGGCTGCCAACCCCGCCGTACAATCAAAACTGCACTGCTGCTTTATCCTTTTGCGCATGGAATCTGCCACATCCACAGCAGGCCCTAAAAGCCGATTTGTACCGCTCAGATCGATAAACAGGTGTCCCGGTCCCGCAAGCTCTGCCAGAGGAGAGAGACTGGCAGCCTGCTCAAAGAGAAATTTCTCGGCACGACTGTACTCTGAAGGCACCGGGTCTACCACCCGAAGATCAGGACATTTACGTCTGGCCGCCTCTACAGTCATCCCCCGCACCACTCCCGCCTCACGCCCTTCAGTGGAAATATCCATAAGAACCCTGCGTGAACCAGATGCCCTTACCCCCACAGGATAGGAAATCAACGTCGAATCTAACACCCTGGCAACAGCTACAAAAAAATTTATCACATTTATATGAAGAATCGTTCGTTCCATTTATTGCAAACCACAAAAATCAAACCAGAAATCCGACCTCAAATATTTCGACATTCGATGTTCGGAATTTCCTATCCTTTACGAATCAGCACCGGGCGTTGCCAGATGCTGAAGTAGTACGCCCTTTCAGGGCTCATTCTCTAAGCTTCTGTTTTAGTTTTCTGGCATTCTCCACTGCCTGCCCCTTGGAGTGATTATTAAAGACCACTAAAACCAAAGATGTCTGCGCAGCCATCGCCTCAATACGCGGAACCCACTCCCCCAGCTCACTGTCACTATAAAGGTAATCGTAACGGCTCACATTATCACCAGTCCACCAGTTATCGCTGTTACGTCCGTGAAACCGCACATATCCGATTCCCGAAGTAACAATATTCTGAGCAAGTGGCAGTCCAGATAACTGCGGCTCATCTACATTAACATACGTAATATTACGCTCTCTTAGTCCCTCGTAAACCGAAGGGCGTTGCCAGTAGCGATTTCGAAACTCCACAGCCAAAGGCAACTCCCCAAACTGAGCACACAGCTTATTGAGATACTCCCGATTATCGCGGTTGTAATGAAAACTGAATGGAAACTGCAAAAGAATCACTGCAAGCTTTGATGCCTCCACTATAGGATCTATCCCCCTTACAAACTCAGCCACATTGGAATTCACCCCCACAGATGAACCCTGGTGTGTAAGGGTACTATGCGCCTTCACTGAAAAAAGAAACTCCGGAGGAGTCACCGATATCATCCTGGCACTAAGCCGCGTCTCCGGCATACGATAATAGGAAAAATTAAGCTCAGCGACATCAAATTCCGATGCATAGAACTTTAGATAATCCGATGATCTGGTGCCCGCCGGGTACAATACCCCTACCCAGTCATTATAGGAATAACCACTGGTGCCTATACGGATATTCGAAGAATTTTTTTTGCAATCAGCCATTTTTAAATAACCACGATAATCTACAGAGAAATGAATCTCATGGCCATCCGCAGACGACTTCCCTTAAACGGAAGAGCATCTGTATTGCCAAATTTAGCTTCCCTGCGCCGCTCGACTATTCTCTGCGCGGTCAATGGACCAATTCCAGGCACCCTGAGAAGCTCCATTAAACCAGCCCTGTTTACATTCACCGGAAAAAACTCCATGTGAGACATGGCCCAAACAAGCTTGGGATCTTTATCCAAAGCAAGATTGCCCTGTTTGTCAAAGACGAAATCATCGGTATTAAACCCATAAGAACGCAAAAGAAAATCGGTCTGGTAAAGCCGATGCTCCCGGAGAAAATTATCCTCACAAGTTTTGGTAACTCTTAACTCCCCCGGGATGCTCTTATCTCCCAGTCCCCGCTGGTATGCCGAAAAATAGACCCGGTTCAGTTTGAGTCTGCTATATAAACCTGCAGTATATCGAACCACTTCCGCATCTGTCTCATCCGATGCCCCTACAATAAACTGTGTTGTTTTCCTTATTTTACTAAACTCCGGTTTCCTGGAAGTCATTTCATTTATAAATTGAAGCGGCCTGATAATATCCCGATGGAAATTTTTTCTGGATGATAGATTGTCACAGTGTTTCTTTCCCGGAGTTTCAATATTGAGCGAAACAGCATTGGCCACCCTGAGCGCATCTTCGATAGCCCCTTCAGATGCCCCAGGGATCACCTTAAGATGAATGTGGCCCCGGTATTCATATTTTTTTCGCAAAATCCCTGCTGTATCATTTAGTAACTGCATCGTGAAATCGGGAGATTTAACCACCCCGGAACTTAAAAACAAACCGAACACTTTTTTCTGATACACATATTCCATAAATAAACGCGCCATCTCATCCGGACCAATAGTGCATCTGGGGAGATCGATCGTATTTCTGTAAGGACAGTATTTACAATCATTGACACATACATTTGACATCAGAGTCTTAAGCATCACCGAAAAGCCCCCCCTGGGAAGCGAAACCGGATAAAGCCAGGCACCATCACTGCCTCGTTGTCTACGGTCAGAGCCACCGGTACCACAGGCACAAGCCAGATCATACTGAGAGGCATCGGAGAGCACCTGCAGTTTCGATATCACATCCATTGCTCAATACTTCCTGATCACCCCAACAAGTTTACCAGCAATCTGAATCGAACTCGCTGCTGAGAGCACAATATCAGAATATGCGGGATTCTCGGCACGCAAAAGAATCCTGTTGCCCTCTTTAATAAAACGTTTGAGGGTGGCATCCCCATCAATAACAACCACAACCACTTCCCCATGTTCGGCAGTTGACTTCTTCCGCACTACCACCATATCGCCATTGAGTATCCCCATGCCATTCATGCTGTCACCCTTTATCCGCAGCGCAAACAGCCCCTCCCCCTTGAAAATCGATTTATCTAGAGTCAGATACCCGTCCACATTTTCTATAGCGGTAATCGGCTTACCGGCTGCAACCGTGCCGATAAGAGGCACCGATACGCCGTCTTCGACCTCATCAGGTACGTTTTCTTCAAATGAAGTTATTTCGATACCACGAGCCTTACCTGCCAACAAACGGATGAAGCCTTTCTGTTCGATAAGCCTCAGATGCTGACGAACATTGTTGGGACTCTTATAGCCCAGGCCCTGAGCTATTTCCCTGACAGTGGGAGGAAATCCTGTCTGCTGACGATACCTGATAATAAAAGTGTAAACCCGGCTTTGTTCAGAAGTGAGTTCATAACCGGTCATGGCAATCTTAACGCTCCTTCGGTTTTAAAGATTTTTCCAGCAATTACCATCCGTCGTACACCTTTGGAATCATTCACATACCCACCTTTCATTGCAAAAGTTCTGACAGGTGCTATTAAGCGAGTACTATTAACCTCTTTGCTGCTTTTATCTACGTGAACTTTCGATGGACGGGGACTCCATAGCCGTAACGGCTGAAAAAGGGGCAAGGACATCTGTTCGATGGTTTGTTCGAACATCTGATTTTCATACTTCATGGCTTTTTTCCTCCACAGTTGAGATCTACATTCAAATATACTGTCCATTTGAACAGTATGCAAGAGAAAATTACATCCAACATCCAACATCCAACATCCCATCAAACAACACATATCCAACAACACAGGGCGTTGCCCTGTGCTAAGATAATGCGCCCTTTCAGGGCTATGTAGGGCTGAGCTACATTAATATAGGACAACGCCCTACGATTATGATGCCCCTAACCTCCTGAACCATGATTTAAACACTGTTTAAAATTATATTCATTATTACCAAATTTAAGCAGATCAGTTTATCATTGCTTAGATTAATTAATCCAATAGTTTTCAGTTGAATTCACAGGGAATATCCATGAAAATCAAAGTTTCAAAGTCACGCCATTTCGCCTCGCAAATACAGTTTCTCTTTAAAGAGGTAAACCCGCAGATACCGGATTTTAAAGGAGAGGCAGGGGAAGTTGTAGTAAGATACGCAGAGCATGATACAATAATCTATGCAGGTATGGGAGAAAAGGATTCACTCTCAACCGCTATACTCAGAAACGTATCTGCCAAAGCAATTCAGAAAGCAATTGAGCTTAAAAGAGATAAGATTTCGGTAATTTTCCCACCATCCGATACTCTGGCCCAGAGCAGTAAAGCTATCACCGAAGGGATAATACTGGGCTCCTATAAGTTTGACAAATACAGAAGCGAAAAGACTCATCAGGTAGATACTGTCGAATTGATTGGGAACATGAGCAGCACTGATCTTCAGGAAATTACCATTATCTGTAAAACGGTCAATTACTGCAGAGATCTGGTCAATGAAAATGCATCAGTTCTCACTCCGGAGAGGTTTGCCAAAGAAGCCAGTGAGCTTGAAAAATTTAACAATGTCAAAGTGACAGTTCTTAAATCAAAGGAACTTGAGCATGAGGGACTTGGACTTATCAGTGCGGTTGGTCAGGGTTCATCTACCCCACCCCGGCTTATCATTATCGAATACAATGGATCGGATCACAAGGCCAAAACAGCTTTAGTTGGAAAAGGGATCACCTTCGACTCAGGTGGTCAGAATCTCAAGCCCACCGGGAGCATAGAAAGCATGCGGGAGGATATGGCCGGAGCTGCGGTTGTCATGGGAGTGATGAAAGTTCTGGCAAGTCAGCAATCACCAGTTAATGTAATTGGAGTGATAGCTGCTGCACACAATGCAATTGGCAATAAGTCCTTTTTTCCAGGGGATATTTACAGATCCTATAGCGGAAAAACCGTGGAAATTCACAGCACCGATGCAGAGGGCAGGCTGATTCTTGCCGATGCCATCTCCTATTGCCAGGCCATCTATAAACCAACGGAACTTATTGATCTGGCCACTCTTACCGGTGGCATCCTCACCGCATTTGGAGAGTATGTGTCGGGGCTGTTTTCAAATAATGATGAACTGGCACAAAGATTATTCAACTCAGGTGAGATTACAAATGAACGACTCTGGCGACTTCCTTTGTACAAAGAATACAGTGACTCTCTCATAGGTGAACTTGGTGATCTGAGAAATATTTCCAAACTTAAAAAAGGTTACGCCAGTTCAATAACCGGTGCTGCATTCATACAGGAATTTGTCAACAGTATTCCCTGGGCACATCTGGATATTGCAGGAACATCTTTTAACAATAGTAATCCCCGTGGTGAAATACCTCAATATGGAACCGGTTTCGGATTACGTCTTTTGCTGGATTTTCTTTTGAATAAGTGATGCTTATGAAAAAAATCATCGCTCATCGCGGCGCACCATCTCTGGCACACGAAAACACCATGGAATCATTTTTCAGGGCATGCGAGGCTGGTGCCGATTTTATCGAATTCGATGTGCGTCGTACCAAAGATAAGTTGCTGGTTGCACATCATGACCCCTATATTGTGCAAAATGCAGAAAAGCTCAATATATGCGATCTGACATATGATGAATTGACAATTATTGCCTCAGAACATAACTTTAAGGTTCCGCAAATAAAACAGATACTGCAGGTTTTTTACGGAAATGTCGGCCTGGATATTGAGTTGAAAGAGGAGGACTGCGAGCAGGAAATCCTGCAACTGATATCGGATTTACCTGTTAAACCCAGTTGCTTTTTTACATCATTTAACTCATCCATTCTCAGAAAGCTCAAGAAATATGACCATTCCCTGCAAACCGGTTTACTGTTTGAATCGATGGACACAATTAATGAAGCCAGTAAAGAGATAGATTTTCTCTGCCCTGATTATGATACATTCTTTTCTAACAGGGACTATTTTGGTAGTACCACAAACCGGTGTTCTACTGCTGTTTGGACAGTCGATACCCGGGAGAAGATCAGAAAAGTGCTAAAAAATCCATTAATCGGAGCAGTAATAACTAACCAGACTGCATTAGCCGCCAGTGTCAGAAATGAACTTTACGACAGCAATGAAATACGTACGAATTCACCTTAACCCATAGTTTTAATTATGCTGAACCGATCGATAGTACTGCGTGCAGTTATAGTGGGTACAGACACAGAATGTGCTGAGATGCTTAATGCATTATGTATTTCAGACCGTTTCGAGGTGCTTGGAAACATTGATCCATATACAACATTGTTTTTACAGCATATAAACTCCTACAATCCGGATCTGGTCATTAATGCATCAAGCGATCCATCCGTTGATGCCGTTCTGCAAAAGATAAAATCCTCCAGTTGCAACGTATTAAGTGCGTTAAATGCACAGCTTCTTTTCTGTTCGGTTGTTCCAGAGGCAAACAAGAGCAACACAGCTAATTTCCGGGCTAAAGTTCTTCAGGGCCTCAAAGATCTCTGTCACACTACCTACCTTACCCGTGATATCAAAGAATGCCTGACTCTTATTCTTTCGGTAGCAATCAACTCGCTGAATGCAGACTGTGGCTCCATAATGTTGACCGATCCCAAAAAACGGATGTTGAAAATTGAAATGGCACATGGGATTGATGAAGCTATTATCAGTAACACTGAGCAGAAGCTTGGAAAAGGGATCGCAGGTAAAGTTGCCTGTACCGGCAAACCACTTCTTCTTAATGGCAAACCAGAAGAAAACGCCTCCACTGTAGAGCGGCAGGACCTTATTTCATCGATCTCTGTCCCGCTTCTTTTAAACAACCAGGCTATCGGGGTTTTAAACCTGAGCAGTAAAAAAAGCTGCAAGGTTTTTGATTATGATGATCTCAAATACGCGGCTGATCTGGCTCAGTTTGCTGCAGGAGTAATCGATTCATCCAGAGAATACCAGAAGATAAAGCAGACCTCGACTATTCACTCTCTTCTTTCCAGCACAAGCGACATACTTCATCTCAACTACCCGCTTCAGGAACGACTCAATCTTCTGATGATGAAACTGGTAAACAGTCTCAATGGCCGGATCTGCAACCTTTACCAGTTTGACAAAGAAAGCAAGAGTTTCTATGTCCAGGCATCCAGCTACTATGATCTTAACCGAAGATATACCCAGATGATAAGGCTGAACGACTTTTTTACAGGTCGCACTCTTCGTAACCCGGAGCAGTTCACCTATTTCACACCTTTGAAAAAACTGAATCTGCAGAAATGGTTCATTGCTCAGCCCCTCTTTTCCAACAAAGAGATTTCTGGACTGATACTGCTTCAACTGATAGCAAACCAGGACACGCAACTGGAGACCGAAAAAAAACTGCTTAAAAAAATCGCTCAATATCTGGGACGTGAATTCACTCAACTATCGCTTCTGGAAACAGCAAGACTAAATTTAATCAAATACTCTGCTTTTTCTGAAATTTCATCCGATTTTTCAACTATTCACAATATCCGCAATATTGCAAGACTGATTGTGATAAATACCTGCTTGCTTTTTGAGGCAGAAAACTGCATCCTGAGTCTTTATAACGACGTTATGACTTGTTTTGAAGTTCTGGAGTCATTCTCTTTAAAGGGCCAGAACCATATCAGGCAGTTGGAAAGTACCGATAAAGTCATCACCTCCGAGATCATCAACTACACCAGTCCCGTTCTTATCCCAGATCTCTCGGGCGTTGGTTTCTTACGTGAACAAACTTCTGCCAAATCGGTAATCAGTATGTGTTTACGGCTCAATGGAAAAATAATGGGATCACTTTCCATATACGACAAAAGTAAATACGGTATCCACGACCAGAACAGCTTCAACTCTCATGATCGGGAGCTTTTCAAAGACTTCAGTCTCCAGGTGATACGGATGCTTAACCGTTTTCTTTGCTTCAGGTAAACATTGAACCGGTTCTGCCCGATTCCTTAATGGATAACAATCAAAGGAAGAAAATCCGAAATCTGAATATCGAAATGCCAAACAGGAAGAAGAGTTTGCAAAGTAGCTGAAGGTTTTCGATTGAACTTTTGATGCCATTTCCAGTTCTTGTTCTTATTTCGGATTTCGATTTTCGAATTTCGTGCTTATTCCTTTTTACCAGCCAGTCCATACATAACATCATATTTATTGGGAAATATAAAGACCAATCGTCATCAACATCGTCTTTTTTCTATCTTGATTCTATATCGATATCGACCACGATAACGATATCGATTTGAATTGTATAGACCCTCTTTCCCTGTTTCGAATTTTGGACTTTAGAGTTTCGGATTTTCTCCATCACACTCCAAAAACCGTTTTTGACAATACAAGCATCACAAACCCGGAAATCACCGGAACTGCCAGATTATCATTTATAACTATTTTGGGAGTTATCCGCAGAGGAATCAGTTCAAATATGGTAATGGATAAAGAAGTAGCGATTGCAATTATAAAAGGAACTTTACCACCCCATGGCTCCAGAATTCCCGGAAAGAAAGGAAATACCCCATAAAATAAAGCCATACAAAGGATAAAACAGGCCATCGATCCTTCCAGGCTCTTCTTCCCTATTTTTATTCTGCCTATACTCAGACCTACAATCGCAGCTATGGCATCTCCCAGAATAAACATGCTTAGCACCATAAACGATATGTGAGGAGTTTTCCAGAAAAGAATGCTGCACAAAACAGCGGCTCCAATCACATAAGTAGATCCTGTTGTTTTTGACGACTCCTCTTCACGAAGCATAGAACCGAAGAATTTAAAAAACAGCTTCTGTATAGCGGGATTTTTAAAGCGGAGACTTTCAACTACCACTGAACCCACCAAAAGAAAAGATAGAATCGTCAGTGGAAGATATGAAGGAAGTGACCATTTGGGAAAGTAAAATATTCCAACAGGCATAGCCAATGCAAAAAGATGCAAGAGCTTGCGAGTTATTTCTTCTTTACGTAACGCCATTTGATTCCTTTCTTTCTATTACTCAATAATACTGACCGGGAAAAACCAGGCATTGTAGGTGTATGAAGAGTATGTTGGCTCTATTTTCAGATTCAACTGGTTCTGGGTAACTCTTCCGGATTCGATCTGAAACACTGGAATTCTATACCCCCCTGGCGAGACCATCCTTTTCTTTAAAAGAAAGGAGGTGTCAGTGCCTGAAACTGAAAACAGAGTTACAAAGCTAAATTCAGTAGCATTCACAGTCAAGGTATATTTTCCAGTTCTCTTTTTGGAGAGGTCAAAACTCTTTAAATCAGTACCGATCCAGTAGTACTGTGCACCTTTTTTCTCGGCAATAAAAACTTGTCCAAAACGCTTGTATATGGCAATTCCACGGGGTTCAACAAACTGGTTGTCTCCAGTGCCATAGCTTCCGAAAACATCAAGCAGTTGCAGATTGTGATCATATTTGAGCACACAGTGGTTATACGTATCGGTGAGCCATATATTATGGTAATAATCGATCTCAGCATAGCAGGCCTGGTATTTTTCCGGAAGAGACGTTGTTTTGATCAGGTTCCCCTTCAGATCAATTTTCCACAACCTGGTTCCATTGAGGTCTGCACAAAAAATAACACGTTCTTTTTTAAAGTGACTCCATCTACTTGTGCCATCAGCAACAACCAGCGCCGTAGGACCTTTTACAAATGAGTATTCATTATCACCAGGGATTTTTTTCAATATCTCACCATCTTTTGTAAAAACTATTATTCTGTTGTTTCCAGGATCATTTACATAAACATTGCCACTTTCATCAATAGAGATGCGTGAGGGACCCTTTAACCCCTTATCAGTAGAAAGCTCCCCCCTAAACGATTTTTCCCATCGAATTGCTTTCCCGGGGTTAAAAAGATGTACCACTCTGTTGTTTCCGGAGTCAGCGACAAATACATTCCCTTTGGGATCTGCAGCGATACCCCTGGGACTACAAAACTGACCATCTCCCTCCCCTTTCTCTCCATAAATACCCAGTGTCCACATGGAGGTGTTGTAAATGATCTGATGACGTCCGGAATTAACCCCATACACCACCACTTCATCGTCGTCTTTTTTTGTTGTGGTATCTTCCCAGGATTCCAAGCGGGTTGTGGCCAATCCCTGCGGATCGTCAAAAAATGTTCTGGGACCTAACAACATAAAAAGATGTGCCGGCTTGGCTTTTCTTATTCCATAGGAGTGACCGTATGGAGGAAATACAAGGGTCTCTGAATCTATAACCGTAAAAAGAAGCAGGGAAAAAATAAAAACGTTTTTCATCAGAAGATAATTCTATCGTGATTATAAATGAGTTAAATTACTACCGTCTCTGGCGATAGCTTGTTTTTGGTTCCCTTTTAATAGGGTCTAGCTTGTTTGATACACAATTTACGCTCTTCATCGAGTTTAAACTCCACATCCACCATAAACATCTGAACAGGAACGACAGGCTCAAATATTTTATAGAAATGCTGATTTATTGCTGAGAGCCATTTAGCCAGGAGCACGATTTCATCGTTTGTCATTACTGGTTCGCCATTATTTACATTTGATTTAGAGATATATTCAATCGCCGGATTTTCAAATACATCATTGGAAGTTAAATGGAAAAGAAATTGATCTGCAATAATGCCCGGAGGAGGTGTAACTACACTTATTTCTTTAATTTGTACATTGACTGTATAAGCTGGCAACTGTGGCAGGTAGATATTACCTGTGATTACCACTCCGTTGGCTTCTTCTTCAGGAAAGGATCTGTGCACCAGAATTGCCATAGCAGCACTGTTGTGATCGATTTTAAAGTAATCCCTCTCTTCGAATCCCCGAAGTGTCCACAGACTGGCAAACACCTTTTTTATGGCTTTTTCAACAGTTTTCTTGGAGTCACCTATGATACCGGTATGTGATTGGTACAGCCCTGCACCATTGAATCCCTCTATATCCTCAACGTTGGTAGAGGAGCGGAATCTCATCCTTTTATAATTGCCAACAGCTCTTACCTTGTCTTCTACATCGCTGAGGAATTGTTTATCAAGGGGTGCATCTATTATGGAGCCCCGCAGTTTATCAAGCAGAAATATTCTTCTTCGATAATCGGTTTTGAAAAGAGAGTCGGATAGAATCGACTTGATGCATGTATCGATTCCGTTATCAGAGAGATGCTTGCGGTAGTAATAAAAAGGGATGGCAAATGCAGCATCAGGCACAGGCATCAACTCATTTCCCATCTTTATTTTAGAGAGCTCAGCGAAATTTGCAGCTTTAGCCCCCACCAGATTTAATGAGCCATGCGACAGATCTTGCATGTCAAAAAGACCAGCGCTGTCATCCTTGCATTCAAGAACAACCGGCTTATTTGGCTCTTTATTAATCCAGAAAGAATCAGCCTCTGCCAGGGATGCTTCCCGGAGAAGAAAATAATCTGCTCTGACTTCCAAAAAGACCAGTTTGTCGACAAATCTGGAGATCAGGGAATCTTCCCAGGCTGTTTTCAGAGCCATATTTGGTGTACCGCGATTGTGACTCAGAACATTAATATGGCTTAGTGGTGTCTGGAAAACAGTTGTAATAATTCCAGCTATAACCGGGATATCAAGAGGCAATCCATTTACTACTAATATATCATGTCGTCCCAGGTAAGTAGAACCAACATCGGAAATATTAACTCTTCTCAAGTATCCGTATGTTTTCTGTGGATTAAGAGCCTGATAAATCTGCGAACTATAAAGTGTGGTTTCATCAATAACCAATATTTCGGGGACTTCATCACTTAACTTCTTAAGCTTAGTAGATGTAGGGAAAAATTTCAGATCCCGACCCAAAAAACAGGAATCTACAACTGACGAATAGATAATCTCAAGCCCTTCTGCATCGATACGGTCATCAGCAAAAAGCTCCAGTGTATAAATTCCTGAGCTTCTGTAATGATTAACCGATCCCAAATAATAAAGCCTTTCTGGGCCACTGCCATACTGTTCAGCATTAAATTCGGAATGCGATTTGGGGTAATTTAAAATATCTTTACAAAAATTATAGTGAAGGTAAAAAGCGAAAGAAGATACAAAATACAGCTTTGCGGTTGCGATCTCATAAACCACTTTTACCGAGCTTACATTGCTATGAATCTGTAGAAGCGGAGGACTGGCAAGAGCTTCATACTCCTGGGGGCAGTGAACTGAATTGAGGTATATTAAATTGTCGGTTCCATTCCATACACAGTTGTAGTCAGTCAGAGGCGTCTGAACAGGCCCGGGGGGATCTTCCTGACAACCCCAAAAAAGACCTGAGATAAGAATAATTAGAAAATTAAATTTACTCATATCCAACCTTTTTGACTTTTTCCTGACACTGTTTTTTTATTACTACTATTACAAATATACTATTACTCAGGCAATTAAAAGTTTAGCGCTTTCCAGCGGGTGACTTCATCACCTGAGGCTCATTGGACAATTTAATTTTAGTGAATCGCATAATCCTAAAAACCTTTCTGTATTAAGTTAAAATACTAAGTACAGAAAAATCCACATACTCCCATCATTCAACACGATCTCACGGCTAATTATAGGCTCCCGGGGATATTTTTTAGTTCCCAATGGGTCATTTTTTGCTCCCGGAGAGTCACTTAGCAGTTCCCCGGTCTCACTTAGCAGTTCCCCGGTCTCATCTAACCATCCCCGGCCTCATCTAACCATCCCCGGCCTCGGCTAGCTACTCCCCGGCTTCCAGGACTACTTTATCCTCACTCTCGACAGCATTCCCGAATACCTGGATTCAGACAATTGTAATTAAATTTAAGCGCAGGGCACCAAGATGCAATAGACCATTTATATTACACCGCGATTTCTGCTGCTCATGTGAATAAATGTGCCAAATACGATTATGCTGCAATCCCCATAATCACGAAACATTGGCAAATTTCCTTCAAATATCTATATTTGTTGATCGTAAAAATGGTGTATAATGCCAGTAACAAAAAAAATGCATCATATCAACCAAACAGGTCCAGGATCTAACTACTTCCAAATAAAATCCTTGTAGAAATTTAGAAACGAGTACAATTCATGAGTCTTGCAGCAGGTATCATAGGGCTTCCCAATGTAGGAAAATCCACAATTTTCAATGCATTATCCAATGGAAGCGCCCAGTCGGCCAACTATCCATTCTGCACCATCGACCCTAATCATGGAATAGTGGCGGTTCCGGATGAACGCCTTGCCAGGATCACCGCTCTTATCCCCACAGATAAGGTAGTTCCGGCATTTTTGGAACTGGTAGATATAGCGGGTCTGGTAAAAGGAGCATCCAAAGGTGAAGGTTTGGGCAATCAGTTTCTGGGTCATATAAAGGATGTTAATGCAGTACTTCATGTGGTACGCTGTTTCAGTGATGATGATATTGTGCATGTGGAGGGATCTATCGACCCGGCAAGAGATATTTCCATCATAGAAACGGAGTTGATGCTTGCCGATCTGAGCACTGTAGAGCGCGGGATTACCAGAATAGAGAAGGTCGTAAAATCGGGTGACAAGGAATCTCTTATTAAACTGGAAATTTTTAAAAAAGTCCAGAATGCACTCTCACAGGGAATTTCTGTGCGGAAAATTATCACCGATCCTGCAGAAGTAAAAATTATTCATGAGCTTCATCTGTTGACCTCCAAACCGGTTCTCTACGTGGTAAACGTAGATGAGGATGGGATGATTGAAGATAATGATGCAGTAAAAACGGTAAGTAAAATTGCAGAAGAAGAAGGCGCTGGTTGCATAAAGATCTGCGGCAAACTGGAATCAGAAATTGCCATGCTTGCAGAGGAGGAACGGATAGCATTTCTGACTGAGCTTGGGTATGAGGAGCCTGGATTGGCAGTGTTGACCAGAGCAGCCTATTCACTTCTGGGACTGGAGACATATTTTACAGCAGGTAAAACCGAAAACCGCGCCTGGACAATCACCAATGGATGTAAAGCTCCACAAGCAGCTGGGGTAATCCACACTGACTTTGAAAAAGGATTTATCCGGGCAGATGTTTACACCGTTAGCGATCTGGAGACTCATAAATCAGAAGCAGCACTTCGTGCAGCAGGGAAAATCCGTTCTGAAGGGCGGGATTATACTGTTCAGGATGGTGATATCATGTTTTTCAAATTTAATGTTTAAGAGTATCCCATTATCAAAGGGCGATTTTTTGCTACTCAGATTACCTGAGTAGTTACAATATTTCAAGCCCCTCTGTAGCTTACTATTCTTTTTTCTTCAGTTCGATATTCAAGATTCGATATTCGATGTTCGATATTTCTTTTAGGAAATCCCTTCTGTAGAGATGTTCGGCAGGGAATCTCTACAGAAGGGATTTCATCACCCAACGCCTATAATGGACAATTTGAGTTTATTGCCTTTTCAATCTCTGCTATAAGATCATCCGAATTCTCCAGGCCTACTGACATTCTGATAAAATCATCGTAAACACCGGACATCTCTCTTTCTTTGGCAGTCATGTTTCTGTGAGTTGTACTGGCAGGATGAATGACCAGAGTCTTAGTATCTCCGATGTTAGTGGTATGGGTCAAAAGTTTGATATTATTCATAAATTTTTTACATTCCTCATATCCACCCTTAAGACCGAAACCGACCATCGCACCGAAATACCCTCCCAGATACTTCTGTGCATTCTGGTGGCTTTTATGGTTTTTCAACCCTGGATAACATACCCAGTCCACCAATGGATGCTCACTGAGAAATGTGGCGATTTTCATAGCGTTAGTGCAATGACGTTCCATTCGCACATGCATACTCTCTATACCCCGGATCAATAAAAAAGCATGAAATGGCGCCATACATCCACCGGTGTTCATGAGTACTTTGCCTCGCATTCGATAAAGAAAAGCCTCTTTACCGTATTTTTCCATGTAATTTTTTCCTCCTGGTGCTTCCTCATACAACAGCGGATAGCGCTTTTTATCAAAATCAAATGTGCCTGCATCGACAACAAATCCACCTATAATACTTCCGTGTCCATCCATGTATTTGGTACAGGAGTGATACACAAAATCAGCTCCATGTTCTATGGGGTTACTTAATATTGGAGTAGCAATTGTGTTGTCGACTGCCAAAGGGATTTTTTTTTGATGAGCCAAAGATGCGATTTCTTCTATGTCAGGTACAACAAGTGTTGGGTTAGCCAGATTTTCGATCCAGATCAGTTTTGTCTGATCTGCGATACAGTTTTTCAGTTCATCAATATTTAGTGGATCAAAAAATGTGGTTTTATACCCCAGAGTAGCCAAAGTATCCTTAAAAAGACCAACTGATCCTCCATAGAGACAATTTGCTGCAGCAATATGATCACCCGGTTTTAGGAAGTTAAGTATAAATGACATAAGCGCAGACATTCCAGAAGCGAAGCCAACCGCTCCGATTCCTCCTTCCAGCATTGCGATCCTTTTTTCTGTTTCCTCCACTGTTGGATTACCTATTCTCATATAGATAAAACCATAGCTGTCCATATTAAACAGACTTGCAGCATGATCAGTTGAATCATAGACAAAAGCAGAACTCTGATATAGAGGCACAGCCCTGGAGTGATAATGCTGAAATGGATTATAAGCCCCATGTACACAGATAGTTTCTTTTGAATAGCTGGATTTATTTTCTTGCATAAACTTTAATCCCTTTTTGAAGTGAGAAACCGAAAAATAATTGAATCCTTTTGTAAAAACATGGTATCTACTTATCTATTTCCGGTACGAAATCCAAAAACTCCTGATACGAAAAATAAGCACGAAATTTGAAAAACGAAACAAGAACAGAATAAGGAAAAAGTACTCAATGATAAACTCTATTTATTTAAAACTTCTTAATCTTTGTTGAAATCAGGATTTTGTAATTTGGAGTTTGTTCAGGATTTAAGAATTGTGATTTGGAATTTTCTTCTTTTGATTATAATGCAATAGTTCACTATTTTTCTCCGATTTGATAGCTACCGTAGTTACAAAAATGGCAAACTATTTCCTCTTTACCCGTTTTTTTTTAAAAAAAAGCTCCGGATTTGACAGTTTTTATGAGTCAGAAGGTAGATTATTGATTTTTTTTATAATTGATTTGCAGACAGATTCTAAATTTAGGTTGTTTTATATTCCCATGAATTATATTTACTTAAAATGTCGGTCTGTTGATGCATTTCCTTTTTTATTATGCCTCATATTCCGGGTGTTGAAATTATTACTTTTTTAAGAGTTTTGATATTTTTAGGATATAAATACTGACCCGGTTACATCTTTGGTTTTTTTTTTTAAAATCCACCTTTGTACCCGCTTTTTATACTTTTCAAAGAATTTTTCATGTGATTCTGTCACATTTATTTTATTATTTATTTTTTTCTGGAGGACGCATGTCTAAGAAGCTTTATGTCGGAAACCTGTCATTTTCAAGTACTGAAGAGTCCATTAGGGAACTTTTCTCTCAGTATGGCGAAGTGCTTTCCATTAAAATTCCAACAGATCAGATGACCGGAAGACCCCGGGGTTTCTGCTTTGTTGAAATGGAAAACGCAGAAGAAGCAATTAATCAGCTCAATGATTTTAATTTTGAGGGAAGGCCACTGAAAGTCAATATCGCAAGAGAAAATCCACAGGGTGGTGGTGGCTCTCGCAATTTTGGTGGCAGATCGGGTGGATTTGGCAATCGCAATAGAAACAGAAACTACTGATCTGATTGACTGTTCAAATGCTTCCTTCAGGATGATTTGATTTTGAGACTTTCATTGTCGGGGCAACCTTGGTGGGTTGCCCCAGAAAGTCTCTTTTTATTTCGTCTTTTTAATCTGTCGTTCGTGATTTAACAGTTATAATGCAATTTATGAGATCTGGCTAAAGTAGCTATCTTTCTGGTGAAAGATCTTTGGTCAATAATTCTGGTCTGCAGCATTTTTGCCCCTAACCCCTGTTTGAAACTGGAAACTCCCTCCAGACTACCACTTGGATTGCAATCAAACCAGTGATAATCATTCTTGCATGCATGCTCAATTGCATGCTGATAAAGCAGATTATTCGGTCTGCAGTGAAAATACTCAGAGAGTCCGGCACCATTCCAGGCTACCGCATGTTCATTCCAATAAAAGCATAATATACCAGCTATGGCTTTACCTTCCAGATCAGCAGTCCAAAGCTTTCTTAATGACGGATCAAGTTTGTGAATAATTTCAAACAGCCGCAGATCATATTTTACTCCTGAAAAGATTTTTCTTCCTTTCCATCTGCTTATTGATTCTTTATAAACATCATAATACTCAAGCCATTTTGAGAAATCCTCCACAACTTTAATCGTAACACCGCATTTTTCTGCTGTTTTTAGGTTTTTACGGTGATAGTATTTACTGTTTTTTGTCACACCTTC
The DNA here is from genome assembly GCA_023412475.1 of Fibrobacterota bacterium. Classification (GTDB taxonomy): domain Bacteria; phylum Fibrobacterota; class Chitinivibrionia; order Chitinivibrionales; family Chitinispirillaceae; genus JAAYPC01. Next base: position 37,549 of record JAEYNR010000006.1, read on the forward strand.
CATTCCCTGGCTCAAATCGATCGATGAGGTGCCAATATCTCTCGCATTACCAATGGAAATAGCGGATAGAAGAGGTGCATAAGGGTTTTCAACCAATATTAAATCCTTGTATTTCTTTCTTATATACTTGATTAAAGAACAGGCATGTTCTGGTTGAAGTTTTTCCAGAGTCAGCCACCCACCGTAAGTGGATGCCGGCATGCTGATTCCTATTCTCAGCCAACCTTTTTTTTTAATTGCTAAAGGGAACAGAACTTTTTTACCATCACTAAATTCGATTATTCTTGTATCTGCCTTTATTTTCCCCTCTGACCATTGTTCAAACGCCCTCACCCACATTGGTGTTTGAAAAAATGTTGTATATGAACAACTCTTGCAGTAAGAAAGCCATTGAGAATCGCTGGCCTGATAATCACTGCAGATATTACTTTTAAGACCACTCATTTTTATTCTCCATTAAGCAGTGGTAAATAGAAGCAATCTTACTAACCTGTTTTTTTATACAATGATTTCTCTGCACATGTTCATAACCCTGTTGTCCCATCTTGATTCGCAGTTGTGGCTTTTGAGCCATCAGAAGAAGATTTCTGGTCAATTGATCGATGTCATGTTCACTGCACAATAAGCCACCTTTTTGATGCAGCACGATTTCAGGAATATCACAATGATTAGTGCTTATCACCACCTTTTCTGCAGCTTGCGCTTCAATACAAACCACAGGAGCCCCGCCTTCAGTATCTCCATCGGCAGCAGTACAACTTGGTGCTAAAACAACATCACATAAAGCAAGCAGTTCATGGTACCGGTCCACATTTACCATCCCATGAAAAATGACCCGTGATATACAACCATTATCTTTGAAGAGCTGCTCTACTTGTCTTCTGTATTTACCCTCTCCTACCATGTGAAGCTCTGCACCCGGATATTTTTTAAAAAGTCTGCAAAAAGCCCACGCTGCATCCATTGCACCTTTTTTTTCTCTTTCAAGACCGATGAAAAGTATCTTGAAAACCGATTCATCAGTTCTGTTTCTATTCAGCTTTTTGCGGATTCTTTCTATGTCAATACCAATATGGATGACATTTACCTTTTGGGGATCACAACCGATTTCAACCAGTTTATTTGCCATGTGATGCCCCTCTACGATAAATGCACTTCCTGCTTTAAACAAGTTGACATATTTTTTCTTCCAGTATTTACGCTTGGACAATTTGTTTACATCCAGACCATAAAAGGTAGTCACCAGCGGGATGTCATGCCTTAATGCTACTTTTAAAACCTTGCAGGATTCAGTCGAAAAATGGCCGTGAATAACATGAGGTTTCTCTTTACAGATTATAGAATGATAAAAGGATTGTGAAGGCCATATTTTCATTCTGGAGATTTGTCTGTAAATTCTCTGCCTAAACCCGCCTTCACATGCAGAATAATGAGTCTTTACCGGGAACAATGATTCGTTTTTACGAAACTGAGAGATTACCAGATGATCACAGACATCATTATAGTACAATTGATTATAAATCCAGTTTTCAGTGATCGGCAGAAAGGTGTGTAAAACATGTGCAACTCTAATTTTTTGCATAAATGGTTATCTTTTCAGAATGGAGCGGATGGTTTCCAGAAAAAACTGACGAGATCTGACAATTTTCAAGTATTTAATATTTTTAAGGCTTTTTATCAATAATGGATAATACATTTCTCCCTCATATTTATTGAGCATATATTCCATAGCATCAAGATAACGCTGACGGCTCCCGGAAACTTTCTGCATACTATGCATATCGTCATACCAGGTAAGCGGCTCGGGCGTCCAGCATGCCTTCCAACGTTTCATAAGCCTGATATAAAGGTCATAGTCCTGAAGGGCAGGAAGAGATGCATCAAAACCACCAGCCGATTTCAAATGTGATCTCCATACAACTATAGACGAGGTCGTGCCAACAAAGTTTTTCTTCATTATTGATCTGAAATGATCTTTAGAATCGGGCTTACGGAAAGAGTAACGTAGGGAACCATTCTGCTTACAGATAAACAAGCCTGTGTAGCAAAGTGCAATATCAGTATTTTTCATCAGTTGCAATTGAGTGTAAAGCTTATCAGGTTGCCATTGATCATCATCATCCAGAAAAGCCACTATGTCATTTCTGGCATGAGAGAGGCCCAGATTCCGGCAGTAAGCTCCACCTTTAGCTCCTCCGGTTTTCATATAGATTATGTCGAACTGTCTGAGGTATTGCTGGAGGTTATTTCCGGAAGCATCTGTCTCGGTGCTATCATCAACTACTATGATTTCTAAAGAAACCAATCTTTGGTTTAGAACACTTTGTACCGCTCGTTTAAGTAGTTGATAGCGGTTACAGGTTGGAATGATTACTGAAAATTTAAACAATAGAATCCCCGGATTGGATTATTCAGGGAGTTATAATGAATTTACCGGCTTTTTTAATGTTTTCCCCATGTATCGAATAAAAGTATGTCCCTGGGACTGTGGCAGAAGAGGGGGTCCAGGTATAGTAGGTGCCCTCTATACTTTCGCGTGCCACTTTTGCTTTATCTATCAGCTTCCCGCTCAGGTCATAAATCTCCACACTGCTTCCATTAGAAAGATTTTTGAAGTGAATCGTTGAATGGCGTTTTTTGCTGAAAGGATTAGGATAGACAAGCACACTGGAACTGGATTTCTCAGAAAACTTATATCCGATCGACAATCGGGAAATACCTTCCTCAGTTGCTATCCATAAAAGCCCATTTTTCCTGTCCAGGGCCAGATCTGTTATATTAGTGGAAATCAACCCATGATTAGTCCCGAAAACAGTCCGTTCATTTGTGAGAAGATCATATCTTACCACTCCCTCATTAGCTATCCCCATCCAAAGCACCGATTTGTCTTCTGCTTCGATTGCCCTTACCCCTGTCCCAAACTCTTCGTGTAATACCAGCGTATCACTAAAAGAGTGGGCGAAGGGCTCACTGAAGCTGATTTCTAGTTTATAAACTCCAGTCTGAGAAACGATCCAGGTTGTACCATCATCTGTACTCGCCATATCCAGAATTTTTCCCAAATCTTGTAAGTCTCCAAATTCATTTTGCCCTCTTGTAAAAACAGCTTTAGGCGATACGGAATTTTTTAGAGGATTTCCGTTATGATTGAAAACTATTACCTTTCCATCTTCGCTACCGGCAATAATGTTCCCCTCTTTGTCCACATTCAAGCAGGTATAATTATCGGAATGAAAGGGATCATCTACACCAAAAAACCATCGAAAATGTGCTTTCTCAGGATCTTTTTGCTCAGTATCTGGTTTATACTCCGAGTCATAGCAGAGCAATGAGTGATGTTTGTAATTATTTTTCACGTTTCTCCAGAAAGCAATCCAGATGTAACCAGAAGAATCCTGTGCAATTGCATCATTTTTAGTCCAGATTGATTTATTACGGTAAAATTTTGATGGAGCACCTGTTCCGACCTGTTGTGATTCGCTGAACACTGACCACTTGTCTAACCCTGGTACGAAACATTTTATTCCACCACCTGAAAAGCCAAACCAGAGTTTCCATTCTTCAGAACCTTTACCGGCGTGACGGCTTTCTGTGATGCCAATTGAATTAGGACCATCACCAAAATTACCTATTTCAGGATAATCTCGTTTGTTAAAAAGCATCCATTTATCATTCTGTAAAGACGTTATTGCATGCCACCATCGGAAGTTTGCTGCACTTATTCTGGGAATCATCCATACATTGGAAGCATGATCAACAATTATTCTGTTTATACTTGCACAAGTCATTCCTGGAATGCTGTAATTGATGGCTTTTTTCCCATCCCAATGGTAAAAATAATTCTCCTTTGTACCAACCCAACAGTCACTTCCATTTGACTTTAAAACCGTAATGTCACTGGGGAATCTAAAAACTTCTTTTTTATTACTGTAAAGTATACTGCTATCCGTATGAAGTATTTCCCCTTTAAACAATGTCGATAATCCGGTAAACGCCTTGACTGTTCCGGAGTTAACCAGAAAACTTCGAACCGGAGTCACTACAGAAGAATCGATAATCCAGATACCAGGATCATACATATTTTTGATGGATTCTATGCCACCAGAAATGTCCAACTTTGCAACACCCTGAGCCAGACCAACATAAAGAATGTTATTGTGAATCAGCATCGCATTTACTGTTGCAGTAGGCAAAGTGCCAAATTTGGTGGCGCTCATAACGGCATTCATCTTTTTTGTATCAAAAATGCTTAGTCCCTTTTCAGAACCCACTATCATGTATTTGCCAATGCTTTGCAGATTGGTTATAGGCCACTTTGCTGATACGTAACTGTAAGAAACCTTCTTTTTCCCTCCAGCAGCGTATCTGGCAAGATATCCCTGATTTGTTCCTGACCAGATAAATTTTTCTGAATCAAAGCATAAAGAGTTATGTAGAGGATCTGGCAATGAAGAGGTATTTGGCAGTAATATTCCATTTCCGCTCGAAGAACTGTGCTTATAAATACCGCCACTGGAGGCCACCCAAACTGTATCACCTGCTATTTCTATGTCCTGTATAGAGATGCAGGATGAGAAGCTTCTGAAGAATTCAGCAGAAAATGAATAAGTGGTAATTATTAACAGAATAAAAATTAAACGTGCTGATTGCATAATGCAGAGGTATCTTTTTGGGTATACAAACATAGGGGTTAGTGACATCTTTCCCACAAACAGTCAAAACCAGGCCGGTTATGGAGCTGAGGGGGGTCGAACCCCTGGCCTCGACATTGCGAACGTCGCGCTCTCCCAACTGAGCTACAGCCCCTTGATCGGTAAAATATACATCTCTGTGTTCACAGGCACAAGAAGTCCCCCTCTGTATATCCAGCCACCAAATGAGGCTTTTGATATGGTTCAGAAGTGAAGATAATATCGGATTTTTCCTTTATAGCAGGCTCGCAAATATTGACCCTCTTAACCCGAAAATGTAAAATACAGAGTAATAATATCAAATTCAGAAGTAAGTTTCCGCCTTCCTTAAGATCTAAGCACGATGGGCAGGGCGGGAAAAAGCATCTAAACGAAGAATCGAAAATAAAAAATTACTTTCATCTATGGTTTGAGATTATACGTTTTTTTGTCTTATATCCGATTTTCTGATTTTTTCTTATTATCTCTTTCTATTGGATATTTGCTTTAAGAGCTGAGTTGTAACAAAATAAATTCCTCGGCTATGTGCAGAATGGGGAGCATATGCAAAATCGGTCAGACGAACTTTCTCAGGAAATGTATCACCGGATCTATCGAATGATCAAAAGAAACATTGAACCTAAACTAATTGCCGCTACATTGAATCTTCCTTTAAAAACTATTAGCAACATCGTTTTGCGAATAAAGCAGAAAAACAACTCAGACATCAACGATTCCTCTGCAATTTCGCAGTATCACTCTGTGGGTGATTTTTTAGATGTATACCTGTATACAAAAACCCGTTACGCAGTAATTCAAATGGTGGGAGTATTACACAAACAAAACCTTTACTTGCTTGAAAAAGAGGTTGAAAAGTCTTTTACAGCTCCCTGGAAAGCAACTGCACTGCAATTTACCGACGTTCTGCTGATTGATTCCGATTCCTGTAATTTTATCCTTAGCACTTTTAAAAAGTTTCAGGAGTTAGGTAGATATATGGCCATTTTAGATCCATCTCCACAAATCGAAGCCACTCTCAATGAGTTAAAAATTGAAGATACTGTGCCTATTTTTGGAACAGAAAGAGCTTTTGAAGATGCCGCTTTTTCCAAAAAGCCCTTATTCCGCAAAAATTAATCATCCCGAAAGCAAAAACACTGTGCATTACATATCCGCTCCTTTGAGGTGAAACAATTAAAAAGGCTACTATTATTGATCTACCCTTTTTCATGATGCATTCCTTTTATTAATTTTATCTAAATACGCGTTAAGCTTTTTTTCTTAGATTTCTGGTGAAAACAGGCAGCATACGTGCTTACTTTTATGTTTTTCGATGCAAGAGTTTGAGAAATTCTGTTGAATAAAAATCGACTATCAGGCAAAATAAACTTGGAAAAAGAAAAATGACATATTTGGGAATTGGTTATTTAGGTCCGGATAACTTGTTTTTACGCGATCTGGTCAACAAACATATAGCCTGGCTTAAGGGTGACCGGCTTCCGCGGTTTTTTGGTGATGCTTTTATTGTCCTTTATGATTCAAACACTGCAAGGGAATTTGCTAAGAAATGCAAAGAGGCATCAGATGATGAAAATGTGATTGTCATCTATCCTATGGACAAACCGGTTTGATGTCCCTCTACAACAATTCAGCACATTAAGGCACTACACATGCTTCAATTTACAGAAAAAATAGAATCCCAGAAAATACTTCGACTCCTTTCAAGAAGTATTCCATATTATTTAAAGTCCTGGGTGGATATAGATCAGAAAAACGGAATATTTGGATCTATTGACCCCCAAACCTTCAACATGCGCTCAGTAGGCTCCTCTTCGCCGGTCATCGAATATGTTATCCGACCCCACTTAAACATCCTTTGCACCCTTGGAAGCTATCTTTATCTGAACCAGTGTGATCTAATAAGCGCAATAATCAACAAAGAGGATTTGATAGAAAAAATCAGAAAAGGATTGCATTGGGCTTGCGAAACACATCTTACTGGTTCACTGGATGTAGAAACATTTCTTGAGCGTAAAAGATGGGGGGAAAATTGGCGAAGCAGTATGTGGGCAACGCTGCTTGGAGTATGTTCTGTATTCTGCCGTGAAATACTTGACCAGAAGCTTATGTCCCGCATAAAGGAGATCGTTGCATTTGAAGCAGACCGCTTCACAGACCTTCTTCCCCCAAGTGGAAGTGAATTCGATACTAAAGTAGAAGAGAATGCGATTGACACCCTTGTGCTTGCCTGGGCCATCAATCTCAACCCCAAGCACCCAAATGTGTCCAAATGGGAATTATCACTTAGAAAATGGTCTATCAATATAGCATCCTGTATTCATGATAAAACTGATCACAGTGAATATTTCGGAAGTTCTGTTGCCAAAGAGGTGTCCACTCAAAACCTTTTTCCTGATATGACAGCAGAGAATCACGGTTTCTTCCATCCGGAAGTCCTTATGTATGGCGCATGGGTAGTCCTTGCAATGTCTGCATACTCCATACACAATAAGGAAAGGCCGGACTTTCTTGCCCGTAAAAATCACCAGAGAACTTTCGATATACTTTTGCGATTCTGTCTTCCCAACGGCTTAGTCTTTACCCCTGGTGGTCATGATATGCCCATGTTCGTTCCCAGGCCTTTTGTTCTCGCATGGGGTCTGTGGCATAATGATCCCAGAGCTCTGCACATGACCAGCAAGCTTCTTTCCTGGATGGATACCTGCCTATTAACCAGTCAGGAGAATCAGGGGCCATGGGTTTTCGGTTTCGAGCAACACCATGAAGGTTGGGAACTGTTTTTCCAGAGTCAGGTGGGTCTTGAGCTTTCCCTTCTGGCATGTCTGCCATTTTCAAAAGAACAGAGGTTTTTTTCATCCGGCCAGATTGAAAATGCCATCGATACCCGCCATATCTATCCCTATGTGGAAGTCTGTTATCGTCGAAACATCCGTACTACCCGGAGTATGACTTGGAAAGCGATTGGAAATCATCCGCTTATCGGTTTCAGCGTTCATAATCAACCGGAATTAGTTGCACAGTTCAAGGCATCTTTACTGGGAATTCCTTCGGTGAGTAACCCGGTAAAAAGCTGGGAAGTAGCTTATCATTGGGACCGTTTTCAAAGGGACGGCTTTGATACAAGCGGAAGAATCAACTATTTCGATTTAAGAGGCAATTTGATTTTCCACAGAAACATAAGAGTGCTTACCTGGGGAGATGATGGATTGGTGATTCTGGACGATATTACCGCTGACAGCACTTTTGAAATGCATGAACAATATCTTTCTCCATTGTATCTGGTTAATGACCATTGGACTAATTATAAACTGGATTTCTGCAGCGGTTCACTCAGAGAGACTTTCAATTCCACTCAGCATAAATACCGGGAAGTAAACTGTCCGTCATTCTGGGCCAGCATCGAAAACCATCTTCTCCTGCAGTTTATATGGGGCAAGTCCAAAGGTCTCTATTATTTGCCAGGCGGTGACCGTAATGCTCCTCCATACTGGAAAAACTGCAGAGTAGACATGCTGGCTGTACATGTAGAACCCAGGGACATTTCTGCAGGAGACACCATGTATCAGGTCGGTTTCTATATCGGAGCTGGTAAAGGTCCACGTCCTTTCAAATCTGCAGGAAATGCGGGTGACTTTTTTAAAGGTCTAGTAATAATGGATGGCAAAATAACCATCGGACTCGATTGACTACAGAATATGTTCACTATTGCAGATGTCATTTCCAGGTATGATTCAATCGTTGCCTGCTGTGACGCTCTCTGGAATAAAGCAGTAATTTACAATCCAGATCAGATTCACTGCCACATCGGCTGCAGTAAATGTTGTGAACTCGAAACCGTATCTGTTATTGAAGCTTTGAAGATAATCATGCATATCGGCCTTAATACTCAGAGTTATTCATCTGTTGATAAACATGGATACTGCGGATTTCTTGGAAACAACAGATGCAGAATATACAGTTGCAGACCTGTGATATGCCGTACCCATGGTCTTCTATTAAAAAGTGGTGAAGATTTATGTATTCAAAGCTGCCCATACAATTTTCAAGAGTGCAAAATCTCCGAACAGACCAGTATTCTAGATTGGGAAAATCTGACAATGAATCTTATGAAGATTAATTTGGCTTTTTGCACAGTGGCAGGTTTTCCTGAGTTGGCTTCTGAACGTATTTTACTCTCAGATATTGCTTCAGGAAAATTCCCTGACAAGTTAACCACAGCCTTATCCAGCTTATGAGCATACAACTTCAGACACAGGTAAACATTTCTCCAGTCTCAAAAAAAATATCTCATGACAAATACCTGATTCTTCTGGGTTCTTGCTTTTCTGAACATATCGGAGAGAAACTGGAACGTTATCATTTTAACGTTTGCAACAACCCTACCGGAATTCTATATAATCCCTGTTCGATAGCATCGGCTCTATCCCGAATAATATCTGCTCAGCCTTACACCAGAGAAGATATTTTTCTCCATCAGGGGCTCTACAAAAGCTGGGATCATCATTCCAGGTTCTCACATCCTGATCCTGACATCACCCTTCAGAAAATAAACGACCAACTGAAAAAGGCCAATCAGTACATTAAAAAACTCGATTTTCTTTTACTGACCCCCGGCACCGCATCTGTCTTCTGTCTTCTTGAAAACAGAAAAGCAGTTGCCAACTGTCACAAATTTCCTCAGAAGACCTTTTTCCAGACACTTTTGACACCGGATTCAATTGTAAACACATTCAGTCCAATTTTTGAAAACCTGTTTAGTTCTAATCCTTCTCTTACAATCGGTTTTTCAGTTAGTCCTGTGCGTTACATTCAAGATAGCCTGCATAAAAACCAGATCAGCAAATCTCATCTTTTAACAGCCATTTACGCACTTGAGCAGCGGTTTCCTCAGGTTTATTACTTCCCTGCATATGAAATAATGATAGATGAACTTCGAGATTACCGTTTTTACAATCAAGATATGATTCACCCAAATGAGACAGCGATTTCAATAATCTGGGAGAAGTTTCAGAATGCGTATCTTTCAGAAAAAGCTCTCTCTTTTATTAAAGATTATACTCCGGTTCTTTTGGCTCGTGAGCATCGGATTCTCTATCCTGAGTTAGATTCAACAAAGGCATTTGCACTTTCCCAGATAAAAAAAATAAAGAAGCTGTATTCTGATTATCCAGAAATCAACCTCTCAGAAGATTTAAAATATTTCCATTCATTACTATAGTATGGATACGTTAGTTTACCATAATGGGGCACTTGGTGATTTTCTCACCTCCTTGCCATTATTAAAGCTTTTTAGAAGCATATTTACCGGTCGTATTAGTCTGCTCGGAAATCCGTCCTATGCCCAGCTTGGCAAAGCAGCAGGTTTGGTAGATGAAACTCTGGATATCAGCAGCAGATCTTACATTCCGCTTTTTCTGGACGAATTTGATCCAAGAACGGTTGAGCTGATAAGCCGCTTCAACCGGTTCCTTTTATTCTCCTATCATGATTCGCATCTTATTAAAAACATTTCGCAATCTACCAGTTCAGATATTATGGTACATCCACCTTTTCCAGCAAATGACAACATTCACATCGTAAACTATCATCTTGCTCTCCTTCAGCAATATTTAACACCGGATTTTGACATTTTTCCGGAATTTTACATTCCTCCGGAAGAATCGGACAAAGTAAAACATCTCCTGTCTGACAGCAGAGAGGTGGCGTTGCTATGCCCGGGAAGCGGAAGTCGTTTGAAAAACTGGCCTTTTAATAATTTTTTGAGATTGTCAGAACAACTTAAAAAGCGCGGCTTCGAGATTATCTGGATTGCAGGTCCAGCAGAACAGAATCTCCGGTTTCCTGATAATGATAAAATGCTTTTAAATCAAAGTCTTTTATCTATCGCTTATCTATTGAAACATTGTGGCTATTACATTGGTAATGACAGCGGTATTACTCATCTTGCAGCAATGGCAGGGTGCAGAACGATTGCTATATTTGGCTCTTCCAATCCGGTAGTATGGAGTCCTGTTGGAAAAAGTGTCACAACAATTTACAACAAGCAAATATGCTCTCCCTGTCATCTAAAAAAGGATGCTCCCCAAAAGTGTGATCATAAATGCATGGAGAGCATTCCGGTGCAGAAGGTGCTTGGTGAAATAGATCCCGGGATACAATAAGAAAAAACCGAAGCGCTACTCCAGTTTCTTCAATACATCCACCAGTTTCTTTTTGTTGATAATATCCCTCATTATGACCGGTTCATAGGGATTTGATCCTGAAAAGATAGCCAGAAATGGCACGCTTCGTGAACCTAAATGCTCAAGCAGTGATTCTATCTGGGGATCGGGTCTGGTCAGATCGGCCTTCAGTGTCACTATTTTTTTCTCTTTTATTAAACTATTAACTTTAGATGTATGCAGCACTGTAACTTTATTAAACTGACAATTTACACACCAGTTGGCGGTAAAATCGATTATCACATTCTGCCCTTGTTCATGAGCTTTCTTTAATTCGTCAACAGAAAACTCCTTCCAACTCCTTTCTTCCTGATCCATCATCCCATTTTCATCGGATGAAATAATTCTGTATAGTACTCCAAAATTAAAATATACTCCCGAAAAGCAAATAATCAGAGCCATTGTAGCCACTATAGCTCTTCTTTTTATCGATGACCCAAATGGTGCATAATGGGTGAAAAAAGCAATACCAAATACCAGCACCAGACACATTCCAACAGTACTTATCAGCATGTTCTGGGGAAGACCTATCATAAGGTAAACAGCAAAACCAAGCAGCATGAACCCCATAAGATGTTTGAAGTCATTCATCCAGTTGCCGGGTTTGGGAATTATGCTGGATATTCTGCTGCTCAGTGAAATCAGGATATAAGGAAAAGCCATGCCCAGACCGATGGAAGTGAAAATTGTAAATATGATCAATGGTTTCTGTGTCAGGGTCCAGGCCAGGGTTGCTCCAAGCAGTGGACCGCTGCAGGGAGTCGCCAGGATGGTAGCAAACATCCCGTTCAAAAAATCACCTGTTAATCCGGTTCTTTTCTTTCCTCCCATAGAGGCTATATTAGTTGGCACCTGAATCATGAAGAGGTCAAACATTCCCAAAGCAAAAATCACAATTATTGCAATAATCATAACCAGCACTGCCGGATTTCGGAACTGTTCTCCCCAGGAAAAATTGGCAAACGATGCCAAAGATGCCAGTACCAAAAATATGGAAAGCATACCTGCAGAAAAAACCAAACTTTTTATAAAAGCCAGCTTGCGGGAGGTTTGCCTCATCTCTGAAAAGGAGATTATCTTAATTCCCAGAACCGGAAGAACACAAGGCATCACATTCATTAATATCCCTGCGATAAACCCAAACAGTATGGCAAGCCAGACATTGTAATTCACTTTGCTCTCAAGCGGTGAGTAGTTCCACTGGACAAGAGTATTCTGTGAAGGTGCCTTAACACTTAAGCCACTCAGATCAAGACCGGTAACAGATTGCATTTGAGCCGCAGCATAAGTTGAAATTGGAAAAGTTCCAGTTGCTGAAGTCATTGTTTTTAAAAGGTCAGGATTGTTATTAAAATGCAGATCAGATCCAGCCGTTTCTTTCAAACTGACACTGAAAGGTATCTCCTTTTTTAATGGAATACAGGCAGAATGGCAGATCAGACCATCAATATGAATTACACCTTCAATAGTTCCATCTGTATCGGGTGAAATTTTGCCAGAGATATAAAAAACTGCCTGATCTTCATATGCAAAAACCCATTCTCCAACAGGAGGTTTAAACTTCCTGGCAACAGGTTTCCTGATTTCATCCCAGATCACATTCCTGGCACCATCGATCGAGACCTCGAAGGGTTTTCCGATACCTGGGCCGAGAGGGTTTCCATACAGATGATACTTTTCGGGAATATTAATTTTCAGAGCCAGAATAATCGAATCTCCGGCCTTGTAAGCGTTTTTGGAAGGGATCAGCTCTACAGCCAACCCCTCCTCCTGAGAAGCAAAGAGCAGTTGAGATGAAAAAAGAACCAAGATGATGGGAATAAATATTTGAGTGATAATATGTTTTTTCAGGACGCTATCCATGAGCTCTCCCCCGTTTTTAAGCTGTAACAACTTGCATTATTTTTAATTTCGTACTTGTTCAATGTATATTTCTTTTTTCATCTTCTATTGGCATCGGATGACTGTAAAAATAGCCTTTTTGCCCATCTCATATAAAGGGAGAGATTAATAATGCACCCTGAACCACCTTTTAATGAAGAGAAATTCGAAAAAGAAAACCAGCAGGCTGAAGAAGCGATTTCTTCCGGAAATTTGCAGGAAGCTGCACGAATTTTAGTCTCCATCGTAGAAAATGATCCGCAAAACTGGCGCGCTTTCAATAATATGGGGGTTTTGTCCTGGGCCAGAAGCTTCTGGCAGGATGCCTACACCATGTTTGTAAAGTCTGTCTCAATTAACCCAATCTATACCGATGCCTTGCTCAATTTATTCGATGCTTCGTTGAAACTTCGGAAAGTGCAGGAGATTCTCCCACTTCTAGAGAATGCTTTGATGATAGATCCAAGTCTCGAAGAGATTAAAACAATCAGAGATAGTGTTATTGAACAAAACAACAATATCTATTTCAGTCCAAAAGCTCTGTCCATTGGTGTTTACAGCCCTATCCTTGACGAAGCAGAGAAGGAGCTGGTGTCTGGAAACCTGCTTAAAGCTATGGAACTGTTTATAAAATCCAATGACAGCGAAGGCCCAAATGCCAGAGCTTTTGGCGGATTAGGAATCATTTGCTATCATCAGAAAAAATTTGAAGATTCTTTATCTTTGTTTCTTGAATCCATTAGACTTAACCCTCTGGACTCCGAAATGTTCGAAAATCTCTTAGATGCTGCAAAAGAATGCAACAAAGTTGATTATGCCAGAGAAATTTTTAACCTATACCGAAAAGAATTCCCAACACTGGAAGAAATTGCATCTCAGTTTGACTCTGTAAGCTGAAACGAAAAATTGTGAGCTTCTGGTTTTAAATCCACGGTTTTCCTTGTAATGTAACCTGTAAGGAAGACAGAGAACAAAAATTATTAAAAAAGTGTTAAAGTGACCTGTTGGCATTTCCGATATAAAAAATGAACAAGGCCCTAAAACTCTGAGCACCTCCCTTGTGTGCGATTCTGTTTCCCTCGGCTTCCCCGCGTTCAGAGGGAAACAGCGAGTTAACGGCTTCAATATTGTTTTTTCAAATAGAACGGGTGCTTTTCAGGCACCCGTTTCTTTTTGAAGATTATGTATAATCATCTACGAGAGAGTATTTTCTGATCTGAGCAAAATCTCAATTTCAATAGTTTTATTCAGAAAAGTGTTAATTTTGGTGAGAATAGTTATTATTACCATTATCATTCTTTTGCCACAAATCGTTATTGGCAAAACCAGACATTTATCTTCTACTAATTTATCTTTTCTTGCAAACAGAAGAGAGATGATAAAATCTTTGGAAGAGCGCTTTCGACCGATTCTTGAGCATAAGAGATCACGTATTAAACGTTCCAGAGGCTTCTCATCAAACCTGTCTCAAATTAAATCACCAAATACGAAGGGACCTACTGATAGAGATTTTCTTCTTCTTGTACAGCTCTGGGATGATCTGAGCCTGGAGTTCAAGTCTCTTTACAAAAGCGCTGCCACGATTCCAGATTACTTTCTTACTACAGCTTCCCCTGGAGGTCATTTCGATATCAGCTATTCTCTGAAGGGAGACGATGCAGTCGACAGTACTGATAATTATGGTTACTCAGGGCTAAACTGGCGTCTTATAGAGGAGAAACCGAATGGAATACCTGATTACATAGATGAAGTGGGATGGGCTTTAGACAGTTGCTGGTCTGCTCAGATAGACAGATTTGGCCTCATGCCTCCTGCCCCCTTTTTAAAAAAAGGTATATCAGACAGATACAGTGTAATAGTTGAAAAGCTGGCTCCTGAAGATTATGGTCTCACTTGGGTTGGCGAGAAAGCAACTAATTCGTCAAAGGGTTATTCAAGCTACATATCATTGAGAAATAACTGGCCTTCCACCCACTGGAAAGAACAGGGATACGATAAGCATCCTCAGTCAGGAATAAGAGTTACCTGTGCACATGAGTTTTTCCACGCGGTTCAATATGCAATGAGCTGGAATGTTGTCTCAAGAAACGGTCTGCTTTACCTGGATAAATTTCCTCTCAGTTGGATAGAAGGAAGCGCCACTGCAATGGAAGAATTCCTTTTTGAAGACATTAATGACTATGTCCAGTATGCTAATTTTTATTTCAGCTACCCTGGCCCCAAAATGTCATTTTTCGATGGCAGTAATGATGTGTATACCAATTCAATTCTTTTGCTTTATCTTCTTAAAAGAACGGTTAATGGAAATAACAACAACTTTATTACCCAGGTTCATAAAAACAATTTCGCCGCATCCCTAGATTTTAATCAAAACATCAACTCTGCAGCAAAAACCTTTGGGTTTGACTGGACAACCTTACTTAATGATTTTCATACAGCATCCTATTTTTCCGGTCACCTGGCAGATACCAACCTTTTTCTTAGTGATGCTCCTAAATTTGGCCACTGGAGTTTTCAGGAAAACAGCAGCCTGCGTTCGGGCACAACAAAATCGATCAATCCCTATGCTATGGAGAAATACTACATCAAAAGAGTTGATTCCGATATTGACACTTTAAATATTTCTTTTCATAACGAAACTGGAAACCAGAACTCTTCCTCTGATAAGCTCTGGGCTGCCTCCATTATCATCAGAAAATTTGACGGCGACACAGTGATTCCTGTTCAGCTCGACTCCAAAAAGAATGGTTTTTATCAATTCTCAGAATGGAAAAATGCTGAGTATGCTCTGGCAGTAGTATCAAACGGTGACCCAGAACAGATACTCCCCTATTCAGTCTGGTTTGAGTGTTCTGATGTAAATTATTTTGCAGACTCAACCTATGTTATCTATCCTGATTTGAAAAACAATGCCAGCCTCACCCTCCATACAAAAATTGATCTGCATGGTGATCTGCAGATTTCTCAAGCTGAAGATCCAGCTAAGGATGCAGATTCAATGTATCTGATGTCAATCGCTTTTGATGTCAAAATTCCAGGTTCGTGGAAAAATGACCGCTATAGCAATAATCTTACTGTAACTATTTCATTAAGATTTCCATCAGATATCATTTCAGCAGAACATTCAGATACATCCATTTATCGTTATAACAGTATTTCGTCTTCCTGGGAGAAACTGGCTACAGTTCTAACCCGTACATCCGATTCGGTGCATTTGAGTGCAGAAATAATTGAATCCGGAATTTACGGTACCAGACAAAAAGTAAAAAAACCTCCGGAAAAGGTAGTGGTTTATCCTAACAGAATACATCTCAGGCATTTAAAATCCGACTCAATCTTTATATGTGGTGTAGCAGTATCCGATATAAGAGTTTACGGCCTGGATGGCTCAATTAAGTATGAAGGTTCTCCATCGCAAAACAGGAATCTCAGAAAAATTTCCCAGCAGGTCCCAAAATACAGTTGGCACATTCAAAAAGAGCTTTTCAGCCCTGGACTTTATTCCATGATTATCAGATACAAAGACAATTCAGGCAAAAAGAAAACTTCTATACAGAAAATTATAGTCGCACCATGATTAGAAACCTTCTGCTTTTTATTACAGTGCCATTTTTTTTCTGTTCACCAAAGCACCTCAGAATTGAACCTGCTATAATTCCAGCAGCTTATGAGAAGCTTTACCTTGCACCTTTAATCAGTGAAGCACAAATGGAGCAGCTTGGTGGTTGGCCTTATGATGCCCTTAATCAGCAGATTCTTATGAATTACATTCTGGAGATTCAGCAATCACTCAAAGAGGAGTTCCTCAGATGCGAAAAACTCGGAAATTATCAGATGGTTGAAGATTCAGAAAGCAGTCCTACAATGCGGGTTTCAGTAACCCTGCTTAAAGCAGATTTACGAAATGACACTTTGAAAATGCCCGTAAATATGAGAGTTGAACGCCTGCCGGACGGTAAAGAATATATCTACTCGATAGCTGCAATCTCAACTACATCAAAAAAACGTGATCCTCTAAGCTATCTGGAATCGCTTCTTGGCAAATACAAGCAACGGTTTCCCTACAAAGAGCTGGTCAGTTTCTTTTACCCTCATTATACGAAATCAAATTGATTCATTGCTGCTGCAGCTATTGAAAGTAAATATATAGTAAGAAGGAAATTACAAAATCCTGAAATTATAAACAGGAAGCAGTAGTACCTCACTGATTTCAAACTTTCAAGCCCATGTTACTATTAACATCACAATGATCAACAAGGCTCAATTAGCTAATATTTATTATATGGAAATGTTATCTCTTTTAAAAACTGATGATAAAGTGAATGCTGGAGATATATACAAAGAATTTTCAGATATGATTGAAAAATAAGCACCCGAAGCTAATACTGTTTTTGGTGAATCGCCGCAGTTCTGGTTTGATAAAGCTCAGATGATCTGGGAAAATGAGATTCTGAAGAACTCTAAAGTCCTGTTCAATTGAGTTTTTGTGCAGTAATAATCACCAGAGCCTGCATTCCATCTCCCTTCCCAAAAGATGTCAGCCCCTCACCGGTTGTAGCTGTTAAACCCACATGATCTATCTGCAACGATAACAGACTGGCAACTGAAGAGCGAATAGAGTGAATATGGTCTGCCAGATGCGGGCGACGCGCTTCAATAGAGATCGAAACATGCACAATCCTATATCCTTTGAGAGTCTTAAGTGCTTCGGAAAGATAAACTCTACTGTCAGTTATTCCCTCTTTCAAACAAAGCTCATCACTGACTTTGCCCAAAATGTTTACTCCACTGATACCGGAAATCCCGTTAGTTATGGCATGAAGCAAAACATCTGCATCACTGTTACCCGATAACCCAGGACAACCACCAATGCTCACCCCACCTAAAATCAGTGGTTTTGGAGAGCTCTCTGATTCAAAACGATGTGAATCCTGCCCAATGGAAGCTAAAAACATAAAAGAGATCCAGACTTACAGAAGAAATTGTGATAAAGGTCTGAGGCTACGGTGATTAAAATAGAAAAAGTGGAAGGTAATTTACCAGTTAAATCTCATCGATTATCATTTTAAGTTTCGATTCCATAAAATGAGCAATTTCTCTGAGCTCATCGTTGCCCGTCGTTTCTAACAGCGCAGTCAGTTTGACCATGCCAACAACAGCTCCCCCCCCGGGTTTCTGAAATACTACTACATTGGACGGAAATAAAAGCCCTGCCTCCTGCTCTGCATTTAAAGCATAAAGAAGGTTGGGCGGATTTGTTACCCCAATGATATGGTATCTGAGGTAATCAATGTTCAAGCGTTCCTTTAAAACTCCAGCTACATCGATGGAGCTGACGATTATGAAACCATCCCTCTCAAGCAAGGCTGGTAATCTTCTAAGAATCTGGTCCACCCCGGAATCGATTGTACGTAGATAGCTATATGAATTCATTTTTATCACCCCCGGATGCAAAAGGGAGCAATAGGAATGCCAGCCAAGGGCAAAACAAAATCGAGCAATATCTATCGGGCTTGCTGAATAATCCAGTTTAATGCTACTATCAGCCGGTAAATTATAGCAATCAGTGATAATAGTATTCCATGAATTGCTGCCAGGACAAGTCCTGGATTCTGAAAAAGAGACTTTTTCACTTTTTCCCGTTTCCGGTAAAAAAGAAATCCGCCTGCTACAAATAGAAGAACTTTCAAAACCGCTTTGGAAAGCGATGCGATCTTAGGCCGTTTGGAAAACTTTGCCATACTAGACCTCTGTTACTTGTTGGAGAAAGCGAATTCTGTTAAAAACCGACAGAAATATACATCACGCATTACATTTAAATCTAACCAGCTTAATCGTAATAAAGCTAAACCGGACGGTGATTTTCCGGCAGTTTTTTGGGAAATGCCAGTTTAAAATTATTGCCATTCTGGTCGGTTTCCACCCAGATTCTTCCCTTGTGAGCATTCATAACCATTCTGCAGAAAAATAATCCCAACCCCTTTGAATATTGGGAATGATGGTGCTCGATCCGGGCATACTTTTCAAATAGAATTTCCCGTTCTTTTTCAGGAATCGCAATACCGGAATTGAAAAAGCAGATTAAATTCTCCTTCTCACCAGCCTCAAAATGCATCTGTACTTTTCCATGGCGGGGTACATACTTTGCGGCATTACTGAATAGATTCTGCAATACTCTCTCTAGAAGATAAACATCAGCATAAATGGTGAATTTTTCTTTAGAAGGAATTATTACTGGCTGGATCTCTTTTTCATCAAACAAAGTGTTTACAGAAAACTTGTCTGCAATGGTTTCAACATACGAGACATCAAGGCTCTCAGCTCTTACCACCAGCTTTCCATCATCCATTTTTGAGATATCCAGCAGATTGGATGCAAGACTGACTATATCAGCACAGGTCTCACTCACCACATCCAGAACCCTGTTGACCTTTACATCCTGCTCAAATTTTCTCCCCAGGTATTGAAGATTTCCTTCAATTCCTGCAGCATAATTTTTTATATCATGCACCAGAGTACCACTGAGAACACCTTTTACCCTTTCTGATTCCACCAGCTTAAGATTTGCCACCTCCAGTTGACGGTTTTTTTCCATCATATCATGGGTCTGCTGTCTTACTTTACTATCCAAATCCCGGTTCAGTTGCTTGTATTTTTCCATTAGATATGAATTTTCAAGCAAAATTGCGGCATGTGCAGAAAGGATCAGAGCAGTTTTTACAGCACTCTCTGAGAATAAACCGGCTACTTTATCATTACCCAAGTAAACGCACCCCAGAAAATTGTCTTCTCTATAAAGCGGAACACAAAGGACAGACCGAATTCGCTCTGTTTCCTTATTATCCTTAATACACTCTTCGCCCCCATCATTTATAATCACTATCTGTCTGCTGTCCTCAGCTCTGTTGACAATCTCACGGGATATTGCTATTTGATCATCATCGAGCCTGTTTCCCTGAAAATCCAGCTTAAGCATGCACTTCAGGATGCTTTCCTGTCCCTTTACGAATATGCAACCATACTGGGCTCCAGTAGCCTTTATCATTCCTGAAAGAATCTGATTCAGTAAAACCGGAAATTCAGCAATTTCAGATATAGACGAGCTCACCTGCAAAAGAGTGTCAAAACGGATCTGATTAGAGTTTTCGGCCAGATTGAGAGAATTTCTGGTAGTTTCCTCCAGAAACTTCTTGTATTTATCAGCAGATACCCTATCAAGAATTTTCTTCACCTCCAGATTAGCACCGCACAGCCTGAAAATCCTGAATGCCTCGTCATAGTAATCGGTTGCTATTCCCGGAAGATTACGTTGATCATTAAAAATTCCTAAATCCCGTAAAGCCCTGCCTTCTTCGAGCTTCATCTGCAACTTATGGCAATACTTGACCGACTTTTTGAAAAAATAACCGGATATATGCTTTCGATTTAAAACCAGAAAAAAATACCATCCTAGAAACCGGTAACTCACTCCTTTGTATGCACGATATCGAAACGAGGATAAAAGCAGCATAATCAATGAACGACGAAATGTCTTCATTGTCTTCTTGCGGTCCCGAATTACCCTTCTGTTGATTCTACTGTTTAAGATTTCTCTGACTGCCAGCTCACAGGACAGTGAAAAAAGCGGAACACTATACTCATAATTAAACCAAAGACTATTATAAATGGGTAAAAACTCAGAGCTTATATGCCAGGCCTGGTTATAGTTATCACTGAGCAGTTCATACTCCAACTGTGAAATTTTTAAGCGCGATTGAATAAGAAAGGGAGTAGAAGTCTCCGAAATTGAATGAAAGTGTGGCTCTTTTTGCAGATCTGCCTTTGCATCCATCAGACATTCGATAAGGATTCTGGCAGCAGTCAAAGGCTTGATCTCAAGATTCTCCTGGGTATGGCTGACCAGAGTCACTGCATGAGAGATATATTCATAAGCTCTGCTTATGTCTCCCTTGAGGAAATGAATTTTCCAGAGATGCTCCAAACAGAGAATCTGATTCAGATTATCACCATTTGCCTTGAACTCACCAACACTCTCCAGCAGAGTGTCTTCGGCTTCCTTCCAGTTTGCACAGTAATAATGAAGTATTCCACTAATAGCCTTTGTGCTGGCAATCAGATTCTTATTACCAGATTTTTTATTATAATCAAATATTTTTCCGAGCTTACCAAACACTTTGCTTTTGAAACAGGTCTGATGTGCGATAACAGCATGTTGCAACGAAATTTCCACCTTTTCCGTACAATCGGGTAAAGTTCTCGAAATATTCAGGGCCAGAAAATGGGGATAAAAACAGGAACTGACATCTGTGTAAGAAAGTGCATAAGAATACTTATTAAGGATCTTTACCGCCAGCCTTTTTCGTGGATCATCCTTTTTAAGAATCAACCACCCTACAGCAGAGCTTAAAACAAAATGATAAATCAACTGAACAAAAGTTTTAAAAAGAAAGCCCTGTTTTCTGGTACAAAAAGGAATCTGAAGCATGGTAAGAGCATTGCGAAAACAATCCTGAGCCTGCAGGTATTCACCAATATTCAGATGAATACAGCCTACCCTGAAAATAATTTCACAATCCTCAATCGAATTCGCTTCTTTATTGATACAGTTATTATTGTATAAAAGCAGAGCCTCTTCGTATTTCCCGTTAAGCATCAGCGATTCTGCCAGAGCAAGCTCAATTTTTCGTTTGTCTAAACTTACGGTACCTCCGTTTCTGCAGACTTTCTCTATCAGGCTCAAGGCATTGCGGTAATAGGTGATGGCCAGCTCATAGGCAGCCTTTTCCACGGCATATCTGGCAGCCTTTACGCAAAGATCAATCGCTCTGTCTAATCTGGTAGTTCTGCGGTAAATTTCCGCTGCATCAAACAGGTATTCGATTTTTGTATCACTTAAAGCCTCATACTCCTGAGCCAGTGCCTCATAGATGAACGTCTTTTCCTCTTCTGGTATGCTTGTAAGCATAACCTCCTGAATTTTATCATGTGAAAATCTTACTTCACCCTTGAAATTTGTGATCAGAAACCCTTCAGACTCCAGTTTCTTGACTATCGTTTTGGATTGTGATTCATCAAATCCACCCACTTCCTCTAAAATCTGCAGATCTATGCGTCCACCCATCATAGAGCCAATCTTGAGGTAATGCTGTTCCCTTTCTGATAAATTTGCTATTTTATGCTTTATAAGACTGGCAGAATCCAGATTTCCAGGAATCTCACTTACCAACTCTGGTATGAAAACCCAGTTTTCTTTTTCTTTTTTAATTATGGAAGAATCCAGCAGATATCTTAGCATCTGAATAAGCATAAAAGGGTTACCATTGCATTTATGCTCAAGCGTGTCGACCAGAATTTCTTCATTTATTACTTGGTCAAATATCGAATATATCAACCATACCGTTTCATTTCTGGAAAATGGCGCAATCTCCATCATTCTATCAGCAATCTGGGCCAGAGAAAAATTAAAGATGTGTCTGCCCACTTTACCTTCAGTCTTACAGGCAAAGATCAGCATTTTTGGAGAATCACTGCGTTTAAATTTCATCAAAAGGTTGATAGAAAGTGAATCAATCCATTGCAAATCATCTATAACAAAAATCACAGGAAATGAGATACAAATCATATCCAGCATCGATACCAGTATATGAGAAATTCTTTCTGCACCCCATTCTTTTTGCACCTGTTCGCTTGTCTGAATAGAATTAAAATAACTCTTCATCTCAGGAATTACTGAACAAATAATTCCTGAATATTCTATAAATAAAGTATTTAGACGCTCTCTTAGAACCGCCTTGTCTCTTGAATCCTTATCCTGGATCTTAGCGAGAAAATCAAGCATTAAACTGCGAATGCTTGAATAAGGCTGATTGGGAGTGAAACGATTACACCTGGCTGAAATCACATATACAAAATCAATCTCTTCTTTTGACAGAAATTTTCTTATGATCTCTGTTTTGCCAATACCAGCTCCCCCGGTGATTAAAAAAGAGTTACTTTCCTTCTGTCTTAAAGCCCAAAGGCCCTTATTAAGAGTTTCAATCTCCTTTTCCCGTGCTATAAAAAAGTGCAGTCTGCTGACTGCAATAATGGTATCTTTTTCTCCGGGAATAAACTCCTTAACCTCATTTAGATTCTGAATTATACTCAGGGCGATTTTAAGATCATATTTCAAACCGGTTGCAGTCTGATAGCGTTCTTCCGGTGTGGAACGTAGTGCTTTCAGAAGTATTTCGTTTATATAATAGGGTATGCTGCGAATTGGCTCCAGCTCTGTCTTAAGCATGAAATCCAGCAGTTCCTCAATAGTGTTTGTCTTAACCGCAAATGGAAACCGGTTCGACAAGAACTGATAGAGAATTATTCCTGCACAGTAAAGATCTGATCTGGTATCCACTTTGAATCTGGTAAAGCCGGTCTGCTCGGGGGACAGATAAGGATAAGTACCGATAACAAGTCCATCCTGCCTGCGGGAAGATTCCTCTTCGGTCATACACATACTCAAATCAAAAACCTCTACTTGCCTGTCTTCTCTCACAAAGATGTTGCCAGGGTGGAGATCTCCATGAACTATACCTCTGGAGTGTATGTGTTCAAGTGCTTCCATAAGCTGAATCATCATTTTTAATTTTTCAGCTATGTTTAAATTAATTTTTGCAGCAAAGAATCTCTGGAGTGTCGTTCCTTTGCGGTACGGATAAATAATGGATACGGAGGTTTCTATGTTTTCGGAGGTGAGCGGCTTGAAAATGTTTGGATGATCAAAGGTACTAATAAATTCAAGCTCCCGCTTATAGCGGTTTCTTTTTCCAAGTTCAAGAGCAGAATCATCAAACTCACAGGATTTCATTAAAAACTGTTCGTTTCCGCCTCTTGACTTGACAACGCATAGTCGGTGATTGTCATTGCTGAGCAAACAATTCACAACCTCATATTCACTGCTGGCCATAAAACTTCACCTTCCCTGTACACCCGTTTTAAATCTTGAAGTTTTGGGTCAACCATCACAGGCCACGGGCTTTTATTATAAGGCAGTATTTATCGAAACTTTTGATCCATTTTGAAGGAAAATCCTCAATCCGAATATCCATTATATTAACATGGTATTGGCAAGTCAAGGTAGGAATGCAGTATCCTTTTAATTTTTCAATAAATAAGACCTGATTCGGACGTTTTTTTGGGCCTGAATTGTGGATCATTATCAAGGTATCATCAGAGGAAGTTCCAAATCACAATTCTTAAATCCTAATTTCTAAACAGTAATCAGAGTGTTTCACGTAACTAAATGTCGGTTTCGCGGGCAAATCACACTGCCTCAGTACCAACTGTCTATGTTTCCCTGTGCGGGCAAGACTCGCTTCCGGATGATGGTCTGTCTTTTCCGGATGGGAGTTCAATCCACTGGACCAAATAGCAAATTTCAATAGAATCATTCATCTATATTCCAATGCTCCAGACTTCGCCCTGGCGCCCCGAAATGCGAAATTCGAAACAGGTACAAGAACAGAAAAAAGAAAATAGGACTAACGTCTCAAATAAATAAAACTCAAACCCCAAATTATAAACAAACCCCGATAACAGAATAAACACGAAATTCGGAATAAGAGCAGAAGAAGATATGGCAACAAGGCCAAATTAAATAGCCTTTAGTTACCTTGAAACTCTTATTCTTGTTTAGCATTTAGAGTTTTGTAATTTGGAATTTGTTCAGGATTTAAGATTTGTGATTAAGAATTTTGTTCCGAAGTGACTGCCGAGCTACCTGATCAAAAATGTGGGTTACTGTTCACTCCACGTCTCTCCAGCAGAGTTCCGTCTTTGAGGTAAAGATCAGTCAGAGCTTTAACATAAGCTACTGCGGCTCTGGCTTCATCAAGCTGTGCAACAGTTAAATCACGCTGAACCTGCAAAACCACATATTCAGTTGTTTTGCCAGCAGCCAGTCTGGCCTGCTCTGCAGTAAGTTTCTCCTGCTGAAGCTGTCGGGTTGTACCCGCTTTCTCTATCATAAGCAATGACCGCTCAACCTCAGTCCACGCACTGCGGACATCCAGCTCCACAAGCTGATCGATATTCTCCATCGATAGCTTTAACTGTTTTTTGGAAAGTTGAGATTTTTTGTACCTCTCTCGTGCAACACCATTGGTTGCTGGCATGGAAAAGATCAAACCTGCTGAGATAGATTTCTGATGATCCAGATCCTGAGACAAAGCATCTCCAAAGGCTTCGGAATAAGCTGTGCCACCAAGTCTTAAAAACAGATCAAGTTTTGGTAAAAGCCCATTTCTTGTCTGCACGATTTCCAGCTCCCCTCTTTTGCCTAAAAGGAGGGCTTGGCGCAGGTCGGGGCGGTATTTTTTTGAAACTTGCAGGTGATAATTCAAAGAATCCTGAATTTTCGGTTCCGGCGGTTTATCTGTAAAAATGACCGGTTTCTCCCAGGAAACCAGTCTGTCCCCAATCAGATAAGCCAGTCTGTACTTTTTTTGTTTCAGTGAAGTTTGTGAGTTAATAAGATCTTTTTCTCTAGTCGCCACCTCAGCCTTAACTGTTATCAGGTCAATAGGAGCAATCTTACCCACTCTCAGCCGTTCATTTGATTCGTTCAACAAGCGTTTGACCAGTTCCATTGATTGCTGATAGATAGAAATTTCCCGTTCAGCAAGATATGCATCCCAGTAAGCAGATTCAGTTTCAGCTAATAGCTTTTGTGCATAACCTGTTAACTCCTCCTGCCTGAGTTCCAGATCAATCGATGCTTTCCTCACAGGAGCCAGATTGAAACCAAAGCCAGCACCCTGAAGTAAAGACTGGGTGACAGAGAGTTCTAAAGCACGTTCATATCTTCGGTATTTAGGAGTGGCTGCTCCTGAAATTTTTAAGTTGGTACCACTTGGCAGATATTCTTCTATGGACAATGTTCCTCTATGATAAAGTTCAGACGAATCTGCGTTGCCCGGAATGTGTTTTTGGTCGTAGGAGAAATTAAGTGTCGGTTCAAACCGATAACGGTTTTCCCTCACAGTGGCCTCCGCATAATCGACATCGATCCTTTCGATACGGATAAGAGGATTATTGCTGACAGCACGGTTGAGCGCATCTTCAAGGGAAATCTCAGAAATACTGTCAGATTGGGCATAGGATAAACTTAAGAGTGCAGAAATACAGATAATTGAGACAACTGTTGTGGCTTTTGCCGGGCTCAAATTCCGATTTTTTTTAAGAGTTTTCTTTTTGCCGTGTCGTTCCTCTACTATTGAATAGATAACCGGAATGAGAACCAGAGTGATAAGAGTAGATGCCAGAAGTCCACCAATAACCACCCTCGCCATGGGGGCCTGAGCTTCTCCACCTTCACCTAAAGCCAGAGCAAGAGGTGAAAGCCCCAAAACAGTAGTCGATGTGCTCATCAGAATAGGTCTGAGCCTTCTTACAGCAGCCCTTATTATTGCTTCCCGCAGCTCAAGTCCATCCTCTCTTCGTGACCGGTTCATGAAATCTATTAAAACTATCGCATTGTTTACTACAACACCAACAAGGACTATACATCCAATAAAGGCCTGTACCGAAAAAGGAGTACCTGAAAGAAGCATAATAGTAACTATGCCGATCAGTGCCACTGGTATAGACATCAGAATTATCAGAGGATCTTTGAAAGATTCAAACTGACCAGCCATAACCAGATACACCAGCATCACGGCCAGTATTATTCCGACCAGAAGTTCTCTATAGGCTTCCTGTTGCTCTTCATAATCTCCACGGATCAATACAGCAAAATCAGAAGGAATTGACACCTGATTTATTTTTTCACGGATATCATTAACAACCGAACCCAGATCTCTTCCTGCATAGTTAATACTGATTGATACTATACGTTCACGGTCTCTGCGTTCTATCTGCACCGGTCCGTTACCCTCAATAATCTCTGCAACATTCTGCAAAGTGACAGATACTCCGCTTTTATTAACCAGGGATAGATTGGCCAGTTGTTCGACATTCATACGCTGATCCTTCGCCAATCGAACCATGATATCATATTCTTTACCATCACGTCGAACGGAGGTGGCCCTTGTTCCACCCATTGCCGTCTGAATCGAGTTTCCTATCTGGTAAGCAGAAAAACCCATATCAGCAGCTTTCTGCCGGTTTATCTTTACCATAAATTCCGGCATTCCTGCCTCCCGGCTTACCTTTGCATCTGTTACACCCGGGATATCACTTATCAGTCCTGATATCCGCTCGGCCAGTTGCTGACCAGTTTGAAGATCATAACCACGCAACTCTATATCAACAGAGTTTCCCTGGCTGGAACCCATTCTCAGCAGGAATAAACCTTGTCCTTCACGAACACGAATCGTGGTGCCAGGAATTCCCCTCAGCGCAGTTCGAAGCCTGTCTGCAACCTGTGCAGAAGAACGCTTTCGCTCTGTTTTGGGCACCAAAGAAACCCGAATATCAGCAGTGTGCCCTGAAGCCCCCCAACCACCACCACCGCTGTTTGATACTATATATACTGCCTCAGGCACTTCTCTGCTTATCACCGATTCGATCCCATAAACAGTACTGTCAAGAAGCTCCAGACGGGTGCCAACTTCCATCTCCACATTGACTCTCACTTCACTCTCATCAGCACTGGGCATAAGCTCCATACCAACAAGCGGAAGTATACATATTGATATTCCAAACAATAATGCAGTAACCAGAAGGACTGTTTTTCTATGATGAAGAGCCCAGGTGATGACTCTATGATAAGATTGTTCCAAAGAGTTGTAAGCATTTTCCATGGATTTAAAAAAGCGGGATATAACGGTTTTCTTATTCCCTAAATTTTCCATTCTCAAAAATCTGGACGAAAGCATGGGAATAAGGGTAATGGCGGCAAACAGAGAACAGGCAAGCGAAAATGAGACTACATAAGCCAATTGTCTGAACATAATTCCGGAAATGCCTCTAATGAAGATTACCGGAAAAAACACCACTATCGTAGTCATAGTACTGGCAAATACTGCTGAGATGACTTCTGAAGAGCCCTTATATGCACTTTCAATTGGAACTAAACCCCGTTCGCGATAATGGAATATATTGTCCAGCACCACTATGGAATTGTCGATCAGCATTCCTATGCCCAGAGCCAGCCCCCCGAAGGTCATCATGTTTAGAGTAAGGCCACCAAAATAGACCAATGCAAAAGTAGCGATTATTGATATAGGTATCGTGGTAGTAATAATGATCGTACTCGATACGTTTCTAAGGAAAAGCATCAGCACTAAAACAGCAATAGTTCCTCCCATAATCAGACTGATGCCAATACCTGTTATTGAGTTTTCTATAAAAGTGGCGTTATTTGAAAGCGGAATTATCTTCAGTTGAGGGATATCCAGGTTTATCCTCTCAATTTCCTTTAACACTCCCTTGGCAACTGCAACAGTATTAACTCCAGACTGCTTTGTAACCGAAAGTCTAACTCCGGGTTTTTGATTAATTCTGATAATTGAAGTAATCTCAGCCATCCCATCAGAGACATCTGCAACATCGCCTATTGTCACTGGAATACCATCACGTACTGCAATTATTGCACTTCGAACATCATCGAGATTATTATACTCTGCGAAAGTTCTGACAATAACCTCTTTACTTCCTTTATAGATTGTGCCGGCAGGAATATTGCGGTTTTCCTGCTGGAAAGTGCTTACTATCATGTCCGGAGAAATTTTCAGGGCCTCGAGTGCAGAGGCTTTTAGTGCAACCGATATCTCGCGGCTTTCTCCTCCCCTGATGTCCACAGATGCCACACCTGGACTGCGCTCCAATCGGTATTGCACCTGATCATCAATTAGCTGGCGCACTTCAATTGGCTCAAGTTCTGAAGAAACTCCCAAGGTCATAATAGGAAAAGAAGAGACATCGAATTTACGAATAAATGGCCGGTCCACATCTTCGGGAAGACGGTTTAATGTTCTATCTATTCTATCACGAATATCATTAACGGCTTCATCCAGATTAGTTCCCCAGACAAATTGAACTCTTATTCGGCTTACTCCTTCGGAGGATGTCGATGTGATCTCTTCTATGCCCTGTATTCCAGCCAACGAAGATTCCAGTGGACGCGAAATGAGCTCTTCCATCTCCTGCGGTCCGGCGTTTCCGTAATTGGTAATAACAGTAATTACCGGATTGGTAATTTCGGGCATCAGATCAATTGGCAAGCGCCAAAGCGAAAAGAGACCGATCAGAATTATTATTACGTAAATTACCGTAGTCAGTACAGGACGTCTGATTGGAAGCGATAAAAAACCACTGCTCATTTTTTTACCTCTCCAGAGGTATTTTCATTTTTGTTGTTCTTTGCTGAACCCTCTTTTGAAGTTTTAGAACTTAATCCACCCGAAATTTTGCTGCCATCTGTAAGGAGATGATTTCCCACTGTAACTACCTGGCCATTAAGTATGGGATGAAGCACCTCAACCTTGTCACCATCAATAATGCCTGTTTGCACCGGTATTAGTTGTGCTTTTCCAGAATCACCGGCCAGAAAAACCACCTCCTTACCGTTGCGGCTGACCACTGAAGTCAGCGGAACAATCTGAGCGGAGTCTTTTTCTACCAATATAACCTCAACGCGGGCAAACATTCCTGGTTTAAGAAGCAGCGAATCATTTACAACCGATATCTCTACTAATGCAGTTCTGGTCTCTGTCTGAAAAAGTGGCGATATGGAGGAAACTGTTCCGGTAAATTCTCTCCCAGAAAGCGCCTCAACTGTGATAAATGCTTGCTGGCCGATAGTGACATTGGGATAATCGCGCTCCGTAACAGATACCTCTACATAAACAGTATCAATCCCTACAATAGTTAAAACAGGTGAGTTCACCGAAAGAAGCGCCCCCCCATCTGTGTGACGGATTGCGACGTAGCCTGATTGAGCAGAGCGGATTGAGGTATAGTCCAGACGAGTCCTGGTCTGGGCAAGAGACGCTTCGCGTTGAGCAAGTTGAGCCGTAGCAAGATCGAATCTGGATTTCTGGGTGGTATACTGGGTCTCAATTGCATCGAGTTCTGCCTGTGAAGATACCCCCTTATTAACCAGTTCTTTTATCCTTTGCATCTCTTTTTCTGCAAATTTCAACTGCGCTTCTGACTCTTTTACCGAAGCCTTGCTCACTGCAACCTGAGCCGATGCTTCCTGAACAGCATGACGATATTCGATGTCATCAATTTTACCTACTATCTCATTAACCCCGGTTTTTGCCCCAATTCTTTTTGTAAGCTTCGAAATACGTCCAGAGACTTTTGCAGCGATCACATAAGAATATGCCGCATTAATGGAACCACTCAATTCCCGTTTTTGAATAATGTGACCGTAAGAGACCGGAGCTGTCTGAACTGCCACAACAGAAGCTGCTCCGGAACGACCATGCCCTGTAGATGCTTTACCAGTAGTTTCAGAACCGGACTTAGAGCTACAAGAGTTTATCACTAATATTGCACTGAGTAACAGTATTACACTGCCAACTATCGTTTTTTTTTTCTTCATTTGTGGAACCATCCGTTTCGAATTAAAACTCCTGGTGTGTAAAAAGTGGATATCAACTTATGAAAGCAGCTCTGATTTAAAAAAATGACAGTCTGTCAGATTTTTTAGATGCAGCAAGATGAACAATTGTTACATCAATATTCTTTAAAAACAGTTTGAATTAAAATCAGTTGTATGGGTTATCGAAGAATATGGAAACGAAAAAAGAGATACTATCACTTATGGAAAGTATCTACAGTGTTTCTGGTTATATTTAAATATCAACGGTTTTTAAAATGCTCAGCAAGATTGGAGAGCTGCCCCTGGGAAGGTCTGACTTTAGGAGACCTGGACCCAATATTTTTCATGGTAAGAGAGATGCGTCGTTTTTTTACATCGACTTTGATTATTTTAACATCGACTTTTTCATTTATAGCTACAACCTGGTCTGGTGTTTCAACATACTCATCTGCCAGTTGGGAAATGTGAATAAGGCCATCACAAACCGCGTTAATATTCACGAAAACACCAAAAGGAGTAATATTGGTAACCCTGCCTGATACAATAGCTCCTTCCTGCAGTTCATTGAGCTTCAATTTACGTTTGATTTTTGGGGCAGAGATTGAGAAGAAGCGTCTTCCTGCCAGAAGCTGGTTGTAGATTTTCTTTTCAATAAAAATTTTCTGTACCGGATCATTGGATATAAAAGAGAGTAAAGTTTCCGGTTCGGTAATCAGGGTTTCAGCAGATATATTTATCTGCTCGCTGATTTCATCAAACCAGGGGTAAAAATCAGGGTGCACCATGGTGCGATCCAAGAGGTTTTCAGCATTGGGAATAATGATAAATCCCGCAATGTTTCTGAAAGTCACCTCTTTTATTCCATTAACCTTCAGAAGATCATTTTTGGAAGTGATCTTATTCTGGCTATCTGCAGTCTTGATCGATTGAAGCATTTCGCTGGTTACACACTTGCCCAGATTTGTCAGTTGTGAATCAAGCAGATCTTTTAGAATCACACCTGATTTTAAAGATTCTTCTATTATAAATCTATTTATTATTTCCAGAAACCTAGCTTCGGTAATCAGATTTTGCGATGTGTTTGCTAAGTAATATTGAGTTCCAATTTTGGGAATAAGAGTAATCGGCTTAAGATACTGCAAAGCCAAACCATAAAGGACTCTCAGTTCATCATCGAGAAGTGAGGAGAATTCCTTCTGCATCCACTGAGAATCTGTAGGGTTATTCTTTGATGAGACCGGTTTAAAATGAACAAAATCTGGTTCTGGATTAAAAGTGTTTGTAATCGGTTTTAGTATTGATTCGGCAACAGAAGCATAATCATTATCAAGAATAAGGATATTCAAAGGTCTATGTCTGTTGATGAATTGACGAAGTCTGTCACTTGAAGAAGTTTTTCCTGCATGTGGTTTTCGTTCTGTAGTTGCCCCTAACAGATCACCTTTCCCGCTTACGGCCAGGAACAAAATATTTTTATCTTTAGAGCCATCCACCATAAGCAGTGGCCCACGCATATTTTCATTTTGAATGTCTTTGCTAAGATCTGAAACTATTTTTCTAGTTACAACTTCTTCTGCTTCTTCACGCAGACGGCTTTTAACATCCCTCTCCATAGCTGGTTGAAGAAGTCTCAACCAGCAGTCATCAATGGCTTCACATATCAGATCGAAACCTGTAGAATCAGGGTTAGTGATGAAATGCTGGCGGATAAGTTCAGTTATTCTGAAGAGTTGCACACCAACTTTCAGCCTCAGAACCTTTTGATCTTCTGCAATCATTAATTTCAGGATTTCATCTTTAGTAAGCTCATTAACCGGAATAAACTTCCCTGAATAGCTTGAGTATTGAGGATCTTTTTTGTTTTTTGGAACTACCTCAATAAATCCATCATCATAGGTGAATTCTCTGCACATCGCCCTTACTGTTTCATCATAAGCAAAGCGTTCTGCAAGGATATCCTTTACTCCCTGAATGACATCGTTAACAGAGGACAGAGTAGGATCTTTACCCACATATTCTTCAGCCATCACCTCTACTGGGGTGCTCTCCTGCTCCTGCTTTACAACGATATCCGCCAGAGGATCGAGCCCTTTTTTGGATGCGAGCTGCCCCCTGGAACGAGGATTAGGTCTCAGAGGAATCAAAAGATCATCTAACTCATAAGCATTTGTGGTTAGATTGACCCTCTTTTCTTCAGAAGGATTTAACCGGTTTGCCTTCTTCAATGCGTTAAGGACTCGCTTCTTTTTTGAAGAAAGATCCTCCATTTTTTGAAGAAAATCAAAAATTTCCCATACCTGGGCAATTGTCATTTCAACTGCCACCTGGGGATAGTACTCTGTGAGATAATAAGGAGTGTCACCTTTATCGAACGCTACACAGAGCTGTTCTGCAAGACTTGCCTGCAAGTTCCATTTCTCGGATATCTGTTTTGAAAATTCAATCATGAAGGTCAAACTATATTGAGGAGATGTTTATTATTTGCTGGACCCGTTAAAAATAGTACACGGAAAAAATCAGCGCAACAGGAATTATTTAAACAGGAATAGAAAGTGAGAGCAGGGGCGAATAGAAAATTCGCCCGCAACAAGCTAAGAAATAATCAAGCTTCAGATGAACCAACACTACTCAACTGAGGCAAATTTACTACTTCTGATATTTGGCTTGCAATACTTAATTTTTCTTTTCCCTTTGACCGTTTTACTGGCTTTTTAGCGAGTGGCTTTCTGCCCATAGCCCGATGAGCAGCCTTTTTAGCTGCGGTTTTTTTTACTGCTTTTTTAACTGTTTTCTTAATAACTGTTTTCTTTACTGCTGTTTTTTTTGCAGTGCTTTTCTTAACCGGAGCTTTTTTAATCGGTGTTTTTTTGACCGGCGTTTTCTTTATTGATACTTTTTTTACAGAGTTTTTTTTGACTGTGTTTTTTTTAGCTGGTGCTTTCCTGGCTGTTGTTTTCTTGGCCGGAGCTTTCTTTACATTTTTTTTTGCTGCAGTTTTTTTGGTCGCAACTTTTTTAATTACTGTTTTGTTTGCCGCAGCTTTTTTTGCCGCAGCTTTTTTGGTTGCAGCTTTTTTGGTTGCAGCTTTTTTGGTTGCAACTTTTTTTACTGCCGCTTTTTTTGCCGGAGCCTTTTTTGCAGCCTTCTTGACAACAGACTTTTTGGCCGGTGTTTCTTTTACTGCTTTCTTGGTGGCCTTTCTGGCAGAAGCCCTCTTTTTTACAGCAGTTTTTTTAGCTACCACTTCACATCCTCCTTTTAAGGAAACCTTGTAGATGACATGCGGTTTGCAGTCACGTTTTACAAATCAATATTGATTATTTCGATACAACCTTAATGTCTGTTTGCTGTTGTCAAAGAAACTACAGACCGGCAAAACTGCTGATCAGCTATAATAATATTTCATAAAAAAAGACATGTCAATATTTTTTTCTAAAAGTTTATTGAAAAATCAAACAAAATTTGCGGTTACATCCTTGGTTTCTTTTTGTTTGTTTATGTAATTTATTGCTTCATGAGGATCATCAGTAATTTTCATAAGAGAAAGATCAGCTTCATGAATATAGTTTTGTTGCAACATTATTTTCTCCAGCCACTCTAGCAATCCTTTCCAGAATTCCGAACCCATCAGCACCAATGGCAAAGATGCAACTTTCTGTGTTTGGATGAGAGTAAGAGTTTCAAACATTTCATCAAGAGTTCCAAAACCACCGGGCATGATAATCACTGCAGAAGTATACTTAAGAAACATCACTTTACGGCAAAAAAAATGTCTGAAGTTAAGAAGAGTTTTTATGTAAGGATTGGGAAGCTGTTCATAGGGTAATTGTATGTTTAATCCTATTGATTTTCCGTTTTCCATTGATGCACCCTTATTTGCGGCTTCCATCACCCCCGGACCACCTCCTGAGATTACCCCATAGCCCTGTTTTGCTGCAAGTCGGGCCACTTCAACAGTTAATTGATAATACTTGTCTTCAACTGGTGTCCGGGCTGAACCGAAAATTGTAACACATGGACCAACTCGGGAAAGTGTCTCAAAACCTTCCACAAATTCTGCCATTATTCTAAAAAGTCTCCAAGTGTCTTCATTACTTGTGGGATATGGCTGATCTACTGGCATATATTCCATCCTTTACAGTTTAATTTTTGACAATGAGATGATATCTAATATACACTTTATTATATTATTCTGGATAAAAGAACGTCTATAATACAAAAGTCACAACCAATGATTGAACATTAAACAAGTATGCTTGAATCACAAATTGATAAAATAATAAATAGAATTAAGAATGTACTATTTTTCAATCCCGACCGTATTATCATCGTTAATACTACGAACCAAAAACTTTACCTTATGGGAAACCGAATAATCATTCGCTCATTCGATATTTCTACCTCAAGATTTGGTATTGGCAACAGGGATGGCTCGAATATGACCCCTCCTGGGATCCATCGGATTGAAGAAAAAATCGGTAAGGGTGCTCCTTCTGGAAGAATATTTGAATCCAGAAATGACACTGGTAGAAACTGGCATGAGGGTTTAACCGGGGATAACCTGATTTTAACCCGTATCCTCAGACTGAGAGGACTGGAGGAAGGCATTAACAGTGGCCCTGGAATAGATTCCTATGAACGCTACATCTACATTCATGGTACTAATCAGGAGAACCGTATTGGAAAACCCAATAGCCATGGTTGTGTCTGCATGAGGAATCACGATATAATCGAGCTGTTCGATTTAGTTGAGGAGGAAACAATTGTCTTTATTGATTAACAATAAGCAGTATAATTCAATTCATTTCACCGGAATTCTTGGAAGCGGCATGAGCGCTATAGCTCAGTATCTCCGCTGGCAGGGATTAAATATCAGCGGCTCGGATCGTTTACTTGATAGTGAAGATACCTCTGTAGTTAAATCCGGCCTCCTTAACATAGGCTGTGATCTTTTTGAGCAGGATGGCTCAGGGATACAAAAAAGCACCGATGCCGTCTGTGTCTCAACCGCTATTGAAAGCTCTAACCCTGACATCGCTAAGGCGCAAAGAGAAGCTATCCCTATTTTACATCGGTCAGACCTGTTAGCTGCCATTATTTCTACCAGAAAAACAATTGCCATCGCGGGTACTAGTGGAAAATCAACCGTAACCGCAATGGTTTTTGAGTTCCTCTTCTCATCGGGTAAATCGCCATCACTGATAAGCGGGGCAAGTCTTAAACGCCTGGAAAAACAAGGACTCATTGGAAATGCATTCCGGGGGATTTCCGATTTACTAGTAGTGGAAGCAGACGAAAGTGATGGTACCCTGATTAAATATCATCCGTATATGAGCGTGGTTCTTAATATATCCAAAGATCACAAAAATGAAGCTGATGTTCTGGATCTATTTGACAAACTTATCAGGCAGTCTGATTATAGCCTGGTTAATGCAGATGATAAGCAGCTTCATTCGTTAAACTCATCTTTTAGCTTTGGCCTGATGAGTAATGCAGACTGGCATCCTGATGCATATGAACTAAAGTCTCACTCCTCTGTGATGAACCGTTCTGGAATCCAGTACCAGATTCCGTTGCCTGGCCTGCATAATCTGTCAAACTGCGCAGCAGCTTTATGTATCTGTGAAGAGTTGGGATGTGATCCCATAATTCTCTCTGATGCGGTTAGTGCATACCAGGGGGTGGCACGTCGCTTTACTGTGTATCAGACATTACAGGGAGTGCATGTTGTAGATGATTTTGCACATAATCCGGAAAAAATTAAAGCTGCAATTAAAGCTGCACGTGGTATCTGCGATACCCTTAAAATTATCTATCAACCTCATGGATTCGGCCCCACCAGATTCTTGAAAAACGAATATATTGATGTTTTCAGGAATGAACTTCAAGCTGGTGATCTGCTTTTGCTGCTGCCGATTTATTATGCCGGAGGCAGTGCAAATAAAGATATCTCATCAAAAGAGATTATCGATGAATTGGGAACTGTTGCATTTGAAAAACATGCTCCACTGTGTCGCAACGATATCTTTGATATACTCCAAAAAAAGGTCAAACCAGGTGAATGCGTTTTATTGATGGGAGCACGAGACCCATCATTAAGCTCTTTTGTCCGGAAAATCACCGATCTTTATGGAGGTGTAACCGGTTAACAAAATGGTATTTGTCAAGTAACACTGGCTGTCATTGTCTTTTCTTCTTTAAACTTTAACCTAAATCGAACGATTCTTTTGACAGGGCCTCAAAATAAATTGAAATTAGTCTTGGAGATCCATTGGTTTTAAAAGAGGACTCATTTTCAATTAATCAGCCCCTGACCAAGCAGCCTGATACCAGCACAATATTTTGGGAACTCCCTGTTTAGCGAATGAACTGAGACTGAACATTTTGGCAACCCACTGTACGCCAAACAATCATCCGGATTAGGTTTAAGCAGAATGCCATTTTTCTAATTTCCTTTCAGGACACAGTTTTTGCTTTCCACTTTATATGATAGGGGTCTGTATTTCCACCCCCTGGCATTCTTGAAGTTAGGAGAGCATTATATGAGTTTAGAACAGACTATAAAAGAAATTCTTTCGGTTTCAAAAGGGATACTGGCAGCAGATGAAAGTACTGGCACAATCGGGAAAAGATTTGCAAAAAACAAAATCGAATCGACCCCAGCAACCCGGCAACAATACCGTCAGATGCTTTTTTCAACAAAAGGAATCGAACAATATATCTCTGCAGTCATACTTTTCGATGAGACTATACGACAGAAAAGCAGCTCTGGGACTCCCCTTATTGATCTGCTTTCAGATAAAAGAATAATCCCTGGAATAAAGGTTGACAAAGGTACCTCTCCCCTGCCCAATTATCAGAATGAAAAAATCACCAACGGACTGGACGGCCTAGAGCAAAGACTACTTGAATATCGACAACTGGGTGCAAAATTTGCCAAATGGAGAGCTGTATTTTCCATTGGCCCATCTATGCCGACAGAACTCTGTATTGATTCCAATTCTGAGATTCTGGCCCGTTATGCCGCACTCTGTCAACAGGCAGATATCGTTCCCATCGTAGAGCCGGAAGTACTTATTGATGGAGATCACACTATAAACAGATGTGAAGAGGTTACCACTCATGTCCTCCAGAGTGTCTTTTATCACCTCCATAGACACAGGGTAATTCTGGAAACAACATTGCTTAAGCCGAACATGGTACTTGCAGGTAAAGACTCTTCTGCCAAAAGCACATCATCCCAAGTGGCACAGGCAACGATTCGAACTTTACGCAGGTCAGTTCCTGCAGCGATTCCTGCAGTAGCATTTTTGTCTGGAGGGCAGTCTCCGGTAGAGGCCACCAGAAATCTGGCTGCTATAAATGATACTGGTATTCAGCCCTGGAGATTAATTTTTTCTTTTTCCCGTGCACTTCAGGATATGGCACTTCAAAGCTGGGCTGGTAAAGAAGAGAACGTTTCTGAAGCACAGAATATTTTTCTATATCGCGCCAAAAGCAACAGTGCAGCCTGCAGAGGCGAATTTATTGATCAAGCTTAAAAACCAAAACGAAGGAATGGCAGAATGCGTTCAATCTGGTCAGGTGCGCTCAGCTTCGGTCTTATCTACATCCCTGTGAAAATTTATAATGCCACAAAAAGTCACACATTCGACTTTGATCTTCTACGGCGCACCGATCACTGCAGAATTCACTATGCCAAAGTCTGCAGAGAAACCGGTGAAGAAGTTGCCAAAGAGGAAATTGTCAGGGGGTACCAATACCGCAAAGGTGAGTATGTCATTGTTGAGGATGAGGATTTTTCGAGAGCAAATGTCCACAAAACCCAAACCATTGAAATTGTTGCTTTCGTTAACTACTCAGAAATTGATCATTATTATATGGAAAAGCCCTACTTTCTGGAGCCGGTAAAGGAAGCAAAGAAAGCCTATGTTCTTTTGCGGGAGGCATTGCTTCGAAGCGGCAAGGCTGGTATTGCCCGCTACGTCATGCGCAGACGTGAACATATGGCTCTTATAAAACCAGATGAATCGGTACTTTTATTAAACAACATAAGATTTGCAGATGAATTAAGGTCATACAATGAGCTCGATATCCCGCAGAAAGGAACTGAATTTATTTCTGAAAAAGAGCTTGATATGGCAATTCAGCTTATCGATCAGCTCACTGAGAAATGGGATCCTCAACAGTACAAAGATAGCTATTACGAAGATCTTAAAGCACTTCTTCAGCAGAAAATAGAAGGCAAAATTCCTACACCTACTCCTCCCCCAAAAGCGCCAGCAGCAGTAACCGATCTTTTCAGCCGTTTAAACGAGAGCCTCAGAATGGCCAAGGAAAAAGAGAAAAAGGCAGCATAGCTTTTATGGAATCACTTCGCGATTATCATAAAAAACGGGACCTTAATAGTTCGGGTGAGCCATCGGCGCATCTACAGTTTTCCGACCGGCCACTTCGATTTGTCATTCAGAAACATCAGTCATCCCACCTTCATTATGATCTTCGTCTGGAGCTTGAAGGAGTACTAAAGAGCTGGGCAGTCCCCAAGGGTCCCTCCATGGATCCTCTGCAAAAGAAACTTGCAATAATGGTTGAAGATCATCCGCTTGAATACCGTAATTTCGAAGGGACAATACCTGAGGGTAACTACGGAGCAGGGACAGTGATGATCTGGGATGAAGGGACTTATCACATTCCTGATGCGCTAAGTAAAACTGAAGCTCAGAACAAGCTTAAACAATTCATTGAAAAAGGGCACATAACTTTATTTATAGAAGGCATCAGGCTAAAAGGTACATTTCACCTAATCAAGCTGGGCAGAGCTGGCCTGCCTAATGGCTGGCTTCTTATTAAAAAACATGATCAATATGCCTCATCCAATTCCTTTCCCGACGAAATCCGATCGATCCGGAGTGGCAGAACCATGGAACAGATTAGTAATAATGAACCACCTGAGTTTGTAAATCTGAACGACATGGACATGGCTGGGAGTAAAAAAAGCAGTTTTCCACAGAGCCCGCTGCACCCTATGCTGGCTAAACTAGTCGAAAAACCGTTTGATCGTGAAGGATGGATCTTCGAAATAAAATGGGATGGATATCGTGCCATCGCAGAAACAAGGCCTGATTCGGTACAGCTTTATTCAAGAAATGGAGTGAGCTTTTTAGATGATTACGAGCCGATAGTGGAAGATTTGAAAAGCATACATTTTGAAGCCATCTTTGATGGAGAGATTGTGGTTGTTGACAATGATGGAAGAGCTGATTTTAACCTTTTGCAAAATTACCGACGATCTAAAAAAGGGAATCTCCTTTACTATGTTTTTGACCTTCTTTTTCTGCAAGGAAACGATTTGCGGGCTACTCCCCTTAAGCAAAGAAAATCTTTACTGAAACTGATTCTTCCAGAACTCTATCACATCCGGTATAACGATCATATCCAACAGCATGGAGTCGCTTTTTATAAACTGGCTAAGGAAAACCGCCTCGAAGGAATAATGGCAAAAGATCTAAACAGCCCTTATTTAGAAGGCAAAAGATCCTCATACTGGCAGAAAATTAAGATTACCATGCAGCAGGAATTTGTAGTAGGAGGCTTTACCGAACCAAAAGGGGGCCGTACCGGAATAGGGGCATTACTTTTAGGAGTGTACCAAAACGGCAACCTCATTTATACTGGCAGTGTTGGAGGAGGGTTCTCAGATGATGAACTACCTGGAGTTCGCCAGCGTCTGGACCTGATAAAAAGCAACTACTGTCCTTTCAGCAATTTTGCTCACAGCGGCAGTCAAACAACCTGGATTAAGCCGGATGTTGTATGTGAAGTCAAATTTGCAGAATGGACAGCAGAAGGTTTCTTGCGTCATCCGGTATTTATGGGATTTCGTGATGATCTGAAACCTCTGGAAATAAAAAGAGAGTACCCTGTTTCTGCGGCGGAGCCCACACCTCAATATTCGATCAAATCATCTGATGAGCTGATCACAAGTATCGATGGGAAAGCATTAAAGCTCACCAATCTTAAGAAAATCTACTTTCCAACTGACAATATCAGCAAAGGTGAAATTATCGATTACTATCGCAGGATTGCACCTGTAATGCTTCCTCACCTGAAAGATCGCCCTCTATCACTGCATCGGTTTCCTGATGGCATATACGGGAAAGATTTCTTCCAAAAACATATGGAAGATGTGCCCGATTGGGCTGCTACGGTAAATATCTGGTCTGAATCTGGAAATATCCGCTATATTTTATGCCAGGATGAACCCACTCTGACTTACGTAGTAAATCTGGGTTCAATCGAGATGAATCCCTGGAACTCACGTGTAGAAAGTGCCGATTATCCGGACTATATGGTGATTGATCTTGACCCGCTTAAGTGTCCGTTTCAATATGTCATAGATTGTGCACTCATGATCCATGAGATCCTTCTGTCCATTGATATACCACATTACGTAAAAACTTCAGGAGCTACAGGACTTCATTTGTTTATACCTGTTGATGCCCGATACTCCTTTGAACAGGTTCGGCAGTTCTCTTTGCTTGTATGCACGCTTGTTAATAATCGTCTTCCGGCAATCACCAGTCTAGAGCGGGTTCCACAAAAGCGGGTAGGTCGGGTATATCTTGACTATCTTCAAAACTCCAAGGGAAAAACCATGGCAGCTCCTTACTCAATCCGCCCCAGAGATGGAGCTCCGGTTTCAACCCCTCTTTTCTGGGAAGAAATCAATTATCAATTAGCTCCTGATCGCTTTAACATTAATTCCATTTTCAACCGTATCAGAAGTTATGGAGATATATGGAAACCAGTCATTGGCAAAGGTGTAGATATGTTAAGTTCTCTGAATCATCTGGCAGCTCTTTTCTGAGTTAATTTTCGGTAAAAAGCAGTGTGCTCCAGAGAAAAGGAATATGATCAAGATAGAAACAATAGTCCTTGCCTGCAGACGTATAAGCCCGGATCAAACCGGATTTGAGAACGAGTTTTCTGCAATGCAATTAGTAGCTGGCAAACCGGTACTGGAGTGGACCATAGATGCCCTTTGTGGTTCTTGTGGTATCGATTGCATATCGGTTATCGGTCCCGATGAGCTGGATAAGCTTCTTTGCATGCGTTATGTAGATAAAAGAGTAGCACCTGCCACTGTCAGCCCGGAGAGAATCTTTCAACAGTTATTTCCACAACAGGGCAAT
Source organism: Fibrobacterota bacterium (assembly GCA_023412475.1). Taxonomy (GTDB): domain Bacteria; phylum Fibrobacterota; class Chitinivibrionia; order Chitinivibrionales; family Chitinispirillaceae; genus JAAYPC01. Next base: position 79,067 of record JAEYNR010000006.1, read on the forward strand.
GAAGCTGCACAGGGTTACTTGCTTTTACCATGTGAAATGGTTCTTCTCACAGCGGCAATAATCAACAGAACCCTGCTCCAGTTCGAACAGAGTAGAGAAGAACTTTTTTTCCCCTTTATCGGGAATACCCATACAGGTAATTTTCCTCCATTAAACAGGGCTTTGTTTTCTCTGAAAGGGAAAACATTAACTCCAGGATATCTGGGTTTATCACGAAGCATGAAATATCTGCCTGCACTGTTCGAACGACTTGACAATTTCAATAGAGAGGCTGAATTACTTGACGATTCAGGCATTAGCCGTTCAATACTTGCCACTATGATTAAACGGCATGGTTTTTCTGCCCCCAGCATCCGCTATTACGAATGCAATGACCCTGAAGTGGCATTTGCATCCTTTACAACTAACGACCTCAGGTATGCACAAAACGTTCTTCGTCATTCTGTAGCTGCATCATTTACCAGGGTAAAAGTAATAATAAATCCGGGTTCTGGAAAAAGTAGCGAAAAAAAGGGAAGTCAGATTAAAACAAGTAAAGAAGGAAATTCTAACCAATTTTCTGAGCATATTTTATCCACATTACATCAGAGTGGAATTGATGCTGAAATAATTCACTCCACCAGCTCAACTGATGCAACCAAGATCGCCCGCCAGTGTGCAAAAGAGGGATATGATCTGGTAATTGCTGCAGGAGGAGATGGAACCATCAATTCTGTAGTCAACGGTTTGGCTGGTTCTCAGACCGCGTTGGGGATAATTCCTCTTGGCACAATAAATCTTTTTGCAATGGAGCTTGAAATCCCCAGTGATATCGAATTGGCATGCCAGATTATTGGTCACGGTAGAATACAGACAATAGATCTGGGAAAAGTGAATGAACGATTCTTTACCAGTCTATGCGGAATCGGCTTTGATGCCTATGTGATAAGCGAAACGCAGTCTTCGCTAAAAAAACTGTTTGGATCAGGAGCTTATATTTTTAATGGAATTAAAAATCTGATCCGGTATCCTTTTCATTCGATTCGTCTGTACATAAATCAAAAAATTCACAAAAGCGGATATATCGTTATAGTAGGAAATGGCAAATACTACGGAGCATCGACATTAATTGCTCCTGATGCCAGCATACATGATGGGCTTCTGGATGTAGTTATTTTTCAGAAAAGAGATGCTTTTAGTCTTCTGCGTTACATATGGGAATTGCACAAGGGTGATCTCACAGCACTTCCTGATGTGGAGCATATTCAGACAAAACATATTTCCATTGAACGCCATGGTCGCCATAAGGTTCATGTGGATGGTGAGTATTACGGAAAAACACCTGTGGAGATATCGATAGTTCCATCAGCCTTAAAGATAGTCTGTTAACAAGAAGTGAAAAGTTAGGAGTTCCCTTAATGGCGGAGTTTAAATCAGCGGCAATTTTTGACCTTGATGGCACATTGATACCTCAAACCAGTGCAGAGAAAACGTTCTTATTTTATCTGTTACGCAATGGCATTCTATCTCCTTTGAATCTGCTACAGATGTTTGCTGCTATCTGGAAAACCAGAGGGAATCTGCATGGCATCACCAGGGTCAATAAAGCATATCTAAGAAATAAAGATGTCCAAAGGCTTCAGAATATAGCCCAATTTTATTTTGAACCACGCATTGATGATTTTGTATTCCCACAGATGCAGGATAAGATTAATCAACACCGGGCCAGGGGTGATCTTTTGCTGCTTCTTACAGGAACTCTTGATTTGATTGCTGCCTGTTTTGTCAGGAAACTTCAGTTACACGGCTATAAGGCTACAACACTGGAAATTTGTGTGGGTAAATATACTGGAAATGTTTGTGGAATAATGCCCTATGGTATAGGAAAGTTGGAGGTTCTAAGGGAGTTGAAAAAGGAATACCAATTCGACCCTGCCAGTTCATTTCTTTATGCCAATGTCTACTCTGATCGTTTTGTGATGAATGCAGTTGAATACCCGGTAGCGGTTAATCCAGATCATAAACTTCGCAAATATGCGAAACGTTTTGATTGGGAAATCTTTGATGTTAAAAATTAATGAAGTTGTTTTTTTGTTTATTGGCATTTTTTGACAGGTTGAGCCTATCCACAATATCCCTCTTTCGGTATTTTTACCCGTTTTGTACAAGAATGACCCATCTACTATTAGTATTTTTTTGGTGTAAAACTGAAAGGACCTGCTAATCTGCCACGATAAAGGCAATATTAGCAAAACAAACATATTGGCACAGCCGTTGCTATATATATATTACAGGTGTTATGCCATGAAGAATGGCAGATGTGTGTGATGATGATGGGGTATCAGGCGCAAGCCTGAGGATAAAGGGAACCGAAAGGTTCCCTTTATTTATTTATACCGAACACTCTCATTACCTATGAAGAATGCTCAATTAAAGACCTTTTTATAATACCATGAGTTTTTTGGCAGATCTCAGCTTTGGTGGTTTGTGGGGTAACCTCTATTGGGTCGCCGATTTGCAGGTAAATTGTACCGGGGTTAATTCTCATAGATTTTTTTGGCAACCTCATCACGGCATCTTTGATAGTAAGAGGAACCACCTGAACACCGGCCTTAAGTGCCAAAGCAAAACTCCCCTGCTTAAATTCCCCCAATTGCCCATCTGAACTCCGTGTGCCTTCAGGAAACAGGATTAATGAAGTATTGAGTTCCTTCAGATGTTCTACTGCTTTTTCCAGGGAACTTCTGGCCTTCCTGGGATTCGATCTGTCTATGAGGATATGCCCCATAGACCAGATTCCCCACCCGAAAAAAGGAATCATGAAAAGTTCTTTTTTGGCGATGAAACTTACATAGTGTTTCAACCCTGCTATAATTACCGGAATATCGAGTGCACTCTGATGATTGGAGATAAAAACGTATCTTCTGGTTATATCCAGCTTCTCCAGGCCATCCACCACAACCCTAACTCCCCCCATCCACAGGAGATGAACTGTCCATAGCTTACCAATTAATCTGGATATAGATGGAGCAAACAGGTTGAAAATGATACATCCCGTACTGTAAGTAACCGCACTTAAAATAACCCATAGCAGAAAAATTGGTATCCGGATCACATCAACAAAGCTCAGGCTGCATTTTTCCCTATCCATACATTATCCTTTCCAATTTTTGCGCGCAGCTCCTTAATTATCTCTGGTGCAGCACTCACTTTGAGATTTTTAGCACGAATTCTACACTCATTCTGGTCCTCTGTTATCAAATGTATGATCAGAGAGCATCCACCTTTCATATTTTTACACTGTTTGTAAATATCTTGAATAAAATCCTTTTCCAAAGCCTTGGTTTTAAGCTTAATATGGACGCTGCGAGCTACTTTTTCCCTACTCTCTGCAAGAGTGATACAGTTTTCCACCCTCAGCTTTGGTTTGTCTTCACCATCACGTTTGCTTATCAGACCATGGATCAGGACCATATTGTCTACAGCCAGCAGATGACTGAATTTCTCATAAGCATCACTGAATACAAGAAGCTCAATCGATCCTTCAAACTCTTCAAGTTCCAGAAACGCCATAACCCTGCCATCACGCTGAGTGTGGGTTTTAAGGCTGGTGATAAGCCCTCCCACCGTGACAGGAGTAGAGTCTTTTATTTCGGCTAAGGGCTCTGTTTTTAATGAGATGGTTGAAAAACCTCTTATTTCATCTTTGTAGCGGTCTAGTGGGTGACCACTTATATAAAAACCTAAAATTTCTTTTTCACGTTGCAATAGCTGATTATATGGCCATGGCGGGGTATCTGGTAATGATGGTTCAGGTATTGCAATATCAGCAGCATTATCAGAGCTGGCAAAAAGACTTTCAAAGAGATTAACCTGCCCTGAGAGCTTTTCTTTTTGTAATCTTCCCCCATATTCAATCGCCATATCTATGCTTTCAAAGAGTTGTGCTCTTGTACCCTGAAGACAATCAAGGGCTCCGGCACAGATAAGCGATTCCAGACATTTTTTGTTTACAACTCTCAAATCTGCAGATTTGGCCAGATCAAATATCGAACTGAATTTACTTTTTTTTGAGCGGGCTTCAATAATTGATTCACCACCCTTGCCTACATTCTTTATCGCCCCCATTCCCAAGCGAATATTTCCGTTATCAATACTGCATTCGATATCACTGGAATTTACATCTGGTGGAAGAATCTTTATGCCCATCCGTTCTGCTTCGTTTTTCATTACAAGAAAGCTGTCCTGGTTTCCTATCCAGGAAGTCAGGTTAGCGGTCATATATTCCAGAGGATAATGAGCTTTCAGGTAGGCAGCCTGATAGGAAACATGTGCATAAACGGTAGCATGAGCCTTGTTAAATCCATACTCTGCAAATTTAGCCATCAAATCAAAGACATCTTTGGCAATTTTTGAATTAATACCTTTGGCCACTGCCCCATCCACAAATTTTTTCCCCATCTCTTCCATGACATCGGCCTTTTTCTTTCCCATAGCTTTACGCAACACATCGGCTTGTCCCAGAGTAAAACCGCCCATTTTTTGAGCGATACGCATGACCTGTTCCTGATAGATAATGACCCCGTAGGTAACATCAAGAATCTCAGCAAGCATGGGGTGAAGGTACACTACTTTTTCTTTTCCATGTTTGCGGTGGATATAAGTATCGATATTATCCATAGGTCCGGGTCGATATAGGGCTGTCATTGCTATGAGATCTTCTACACAGGTTGGTTTGAGTTTACGAAGATATTCCTGCATGCCATTTGACTCAAACTGAAATACTCCGGTAGTCTCTCCTTTGCCAAAGAGTTCATAGGCTTGGGGATCTTCATCCTGAAGCTTCCACAAATCAATTTTTGTATTGTGATATTTCTGTATAAGCCTTAGAGTTTCCTGCAGAACAGTCAAGGTGCGAAGCCCAAGAAAGTCCATTTTGATGAGGCCTACTTTTTCCACATAATTCATATCGAATTGGGTCATCACTACATCGGCACCCGGTTGTTTAAAAAGTGGAGCCCAGCTTACGACTTCAGCGGGTGCAATAATTACTCCCCCGGCATGCATTCCGGCCTGCCTGCAGAGACCCTCAAGTACTCCAGCATGGCGGAAAAGTTCAGTGTATTGGGGGTTATTCTTTATAACAGTAACCAGTTCATTATTTGCAGCGAGAGATTTTTCAAGGTTTTTTTCGTTCACCATCGAGGACAGCCGGTTTGAATCTGCGACCGAAATTCCCATCACCCTGGCAACATCCTTTACCACCATTTTAGCTTTCATTCTGCCAAAATTAATAATCTGACAGACTGCATCCCGACCGTATTTCTGGATAACATAATCTATAACTTTGTAACGATCGCGATCTGCAAAATCGATATCAGCATCAGGCATAGAAATGCGCTCAGGATTGAGAAAACGTTCAAAGATCAAATCGAATTTGATAGGATCAACACTGGTAATACCAATAACAAAAGCGACCAGGCTTCCAGCCGCAGAACCTCTGCACCCAACCATAACCCCCATTTTCTGTGCTGCTATGACAAAATCGCGCACAATGAGGAAATACCCGGCAAAACCCATAGAGCAGATTATCTGCAGCTCATAATTAAGCCGCTCCTCTAATACCGGTGTGATTTCTACATATTTTTCTTTGAGTCCCATTCTGGCAAGAGCTGATAGATATTCTTCGGGATTAGAAAAGCCCTGAGGGACTTCTGGGACTGGAAGCTGAGGTTTGGCTTTTATCGAAACATTGCACCTTTCAGCAATATCAACGGTATTACTCAGAGCTTCTGGTATTTCAGGGAACAGAGCCGCCATCTCTTCTGCCGATTTATAATAAAGCTGGTCTGTAGGGAAACGAAATCTTTTGGGATCACTCAGAGTGGTACCGGTCTGAATACATAGAAGCAGATCATGTGATTGAGCATCTTCCTTGCAAAGATAGTGTGCATCATTAGCCACGATAAATGGTACTCCCATCTCGCGGCCCAGACAGATCATCTCATTGAAGGCTATTTTTTCATCCTCCATACCATGATTCTGGAGTTCCAGGTAGAAGTTACCTTCACCGAAGATCGACAGATATTCCTCTATAATGGTCTTTGCCTGTTGGCGATTCCCTTGGAGTAACGCCCTTGGAATAGCGCCTGCAACGCATGCAGATGTGGCGATCAGCCCTTCACTGCACTCTCTGAGAATCTCAATATCGATACGGGGTTTATAATAGAAACCCTCTTTGTAACCCACGCTGCTTAAACGCATCAGATTTTTCCATCCGACATTGTTTTGAGCCAATAAAATCAGATGATAATAGGAAAATTCATCCTTAATGGTGCTTTTTTCAAAACGCGACTTAGGAGCAAGATACGCCTCCAGACCAAGAACCGGTTTAACTGCAGATGCGTTGCATATCTCGAAAAATTCAACAGCCCCAAACAAACCGCCATGATCAGTCAAAGCAACCGCTGGCATACCATACTCAACAGTCTTTTTAACCAGGTCCCTTATCCTTATTGCTCCATCCAAAAAACTGTACTCTGTATGATTGTGGAGATGTACAAATTTACCATTCATTATTGTATAACCCCGATTTTGCGAATTTTTCTGAGGTAAAACATTTTTTTTGATTTTGTGCGGGCAACCTCGCCCTCAAATGCAGGATCAATCCCCTTTTGAAAAGAGAGCGGCTTCACTGTATAAATTCCCTGTTTTAAATAAGGACTTCCCTCATAATCAAAACTGACTACTCCTCCGGTCAGTATTGCATAATCAATTACATGAACAATCTCACTGGTGTCCAGAACCTTCAGTTCGCTGCCATATTTGGTTCCCCTCATAGGAGAAGGGAGCTGTTCTATGGGTTTCTCAACTTCTGTAACAGGGGTCCAGACAGTAAGCGGAGTTACAGTTTCCTGGGAGATCAGCTCTATTGATTCAGCAGATTTATCCTGACCTGGCATGCGGGTATCAAAACCCAGATTCTGCAGAATCTCTCTTACCTTGTCTTCGCTTCCCTTTTTAATTCTGAAAACCGCATGTGCTTTGACAGGCTCAAGAAAAGACCTGATCGGCTCGTATGAATTGATCTGCATGGTCACTTTTTCATCACTGGAAACCAGCATATTTTGATCTGTTATGTATAAACGTAAAAATTCCCGAATCCATTCACGAACCGTTTCCAGCACGTTCAACGGTGCCTTCCAGTCACTTAGTCTTTCAAGTATCTGAGCAGGATCAACTCCGCGAGAACAACTGTTCAGTATGACCTGTTTACTGATCTTTCCCCAGTAAACCCGATCAAATGATTGCAGCAACCCCAGTTCATTAAAACGGAACAGCGCTGCCGGATCGACCTCCTGGGGTATTATGGTCGAGAAATTCGGCATTACTATTATTTCCTGTTTCTTCTTCTCAACGGACTTTTTTCCTGTATGCCTCGATTTACTAAATACGATCTCCCCACCCCTGTGCTGCAGATCAATAAGGCCACCAAACCAGAGCGCATACAAAGCGTCAATAGCTTCCTGTTGATCCTGTTCAGGAAATGTTGTGCAAGAGATCCAGTTATTGTTCGATTCAATAAGGGCCAAGATCAATTCACGATTCCAACCACCAGAATAATCAAAGCAAAATAACTCGATATCATAAAGTCTGTCTGATATCTGCTCTGTCAGCCACATGGAAAACACCGGTAAAACCAGACGATAATCGGATTCTGTTTCAATTACTATTTTTTTCTTCTTAAGATATGATAAGGCAACAGAATACACGTACTCACTTTTCTTAGCCTTCAAAGCAACACCTGTACTGACCAGCTTCTTTAGAAGATCCACTGATGCTCTGTTGAGGCCACCATTTCGCTTTTTAACGATACTACCTTGAAAACATAACCCTGCAATTGTTGCAATGTCATTTAAAACTCTCCAGGGCAATGTCTCTGATGGCGGAGGCACTTGCTCCACATCCGATTCTTTATGCAGGACTTTGATCAATTCCGGCCGCAAATGCTTCTCAAACTGTTTAAAACCAAATACTCTCACTTTTCCATCATTTGATACGGCTGCATAGGTAAGAAAAGTAAGCAGAAGAGGATCATCAAACGGGTTGAGTGTTTTAAGGGTTACTCCATGATCTCCACTAAGATAGACCTGCGCACAGCGGTACTGCAAATCGGAAGGCAACTGCAGATACTTCTTGTATAAAGCTTCCGGGGTGCCAAATTTTCTTACAGCATCCTCAATCATACCGGATGAGATGATTTTTCTTGGCCCCTCTGAGCCCTTCAGGAAATGTTCAATTACCCACTGGGATGGAAGCCTCTTTATATAATCGGTAAAATTCAGAGAATCAGGTCTATTCACCTTCATTTTTTTGTATCAATCGTCTTTACATAATTCATTTAGTTTCAGTGTTTAAAAATAAATGTCGGCACTTTAAAAAACGTGTTTCATTTAAATTGCCGATAATTCCCTCAATTTTGCTGTAGCCCAATTAAAACAGTACGTAAAATTCGGTTCTAACGTTTGCAGGATGGTTCTCACAAGCACTATATTCTACATTTCAGCAGAATAATCTCTAAAAAAGATAAGTTTCTGCAACTTTTTTATAGGAGCATAAAATCATGGTAGATAAAGAATTGCTAAATATTCTTTGCTGTCCTGAAACTAAACAGGATCTGGTATTAGCCGACCAACAACTTATCGATAGGATAAACCAGTTGATAAAAAAAGGTGTTTTAAAGAACAGAGCCGGTGAACTGATCAGAGAACCTATCGATGCAGGCCTAATAAGAGAAGACCGCAAGTATCTCTACCCTATCAGAGAGGACATTCCTATTCTTCTTATAGATGAATCTATCCTCATTGAGGATATCGAGTTCAAGTCCTAAATTCAGATTAGAGCTGGATAAAAGCAATTTCTTTATTCTGGTTCTTCCTTTAGATATTTCTTTCAGATTATATCTGATTAGATATTGCTTGAATATTATTATTCCGGCAATTTATTATTCAGTTATCTAACTTAGAAGGAAATCACAATTCTTAAATCCTGAATAAATTCCAATTTACAAAATCCGAAATTATAATCACAAGAAATTTCTATTGATCCGATCTGGGCTTATTTGCCTTTTTTCTGCTTTTTATGGTTTGTTTTCTGCAATCTGATTCCGTGTATTTTTTTTTCTCAGGCTTTGCTCACGAATCCTTGCATTTATTAAAAGATAAATAGAAATCAGAGCTAATATTAAAGCAGCCCGGAAAATTAATGACATTATTGATGCACTCTCCACTTTTTGGTTTTTGGTCCCGGATATCTGCAGTTGCGATAAAGAATCTCCGCAGTCGCTCTTTCCAGTCAGAAACAATCTGTAATCGCCGGTACTGTCCAGATCAATAAGCCTCCATGGAATTAGCCACTCAAAAGAGACTATTCTCTGACTATTAAAAAGCTTACGATCGATCTTGTAAATGCTGCTCTCTGAGGAGGGGATTTTTAGCTCTATAGGTTCTTTGTTTGAAACTTGTTTGAAAGAAAATGTCCAGGATGAGCAACTCATAGTACTTTCCGAACGAATGTAGCCTGCCAACCCTTCGTTTGTAGCGATTGCATCAACATACCACAAGCGATCCTTATTTTTCCAGGTATAAGCAGATTGGGCATTCCATTCCAATAAAAATCCATCCAGTTGGATTCCCCGCCCAAAACGATTCACAATAATTGAATGCCCAGTATCCGGATCAACAGTTGACATAAGAACACTTATCATTATTAATTGAAGCATAATTTTTCCTCAGAAACTCTTTTGTCGTTTATCTGGCGCAACGAAACCCGATGCTTAACTCTGCAAAATCAGGTGAAAACCAGTGTCGGTTTGAAATACGAAGCTGTGAAGGACCGCTATAGAACCCTCCCCCGCGGATTACTCTGTAAAAACCGGCAACCGGCCCTGTGGGGTTCTGAGTTTGCTTCATCGAATAATATTGCTTATCATACAAGTCCCCTGTCCATTCCCATACATTCCCGGTCATATCGTGTAGGCCCCAGTTATTTGGAGTATAAGACCCTCTGTCCTCAAGTTTGCCGCTAAAAGAACACTTGTCCTTTGATGGTGATGAATCACCCCAGGAATATCGGTTTGAAGTCCCTGCTCTGGCTGCATACTCCCATTGCGCCTCACTTGGAAGTTTGAGTCCCTTTGATCTGCAATATGCCACAGCCTGATGCCAGGTAACACAAACCACTGGTTTATCCGGATTACGGTAACTCTCTGAAACAGTAACCTTAATAAACTTATTTCCACCCCATGCCAGACACTTGCCATCGTCGTAATGAGCCGGGGTACATGCTCCGGAGCGTACACAAGAATCATATTGAGCGACACTGACTTCGTACTTTCCAATTTTAAAAACTGAGAGGGAAACCTCGTGTTCAGGTTTTTCATCCTCCTCTGCATCACTTCCTGAGTTTCCCATCAAAAAAGTGCCGCCACCTACAGAAAGATACTGGCTATAAAGTTGAGATGAAAAAAGGACAGTGAGTAATTGCCAGAATAAGATTTTGGAGAGCAAGGAAAATTTCATACAGGAGTTCACTCCTTGGCTTCAATAATCAGCAATACAAGGCCAAAAAGCGCAAATGCCCCTCCTATGAAAATTCTGTTAAACATTTTTTGCCGTTTTTTTTCTTTAATCTCAGATGTACTGACCGAATCAAGATATGCAGTCGTATGCTTCATAGTAAGTTTAGCAGTATCAGAAACATTGCTTTCAAGGATGTGAGTCTGTTTTATACTCTGGTAGTTTTCCATTTCCGCACCGATGAGATATTCTCCCGGCTTAAGCTGTTTGTTAGAAAATGGTGATTTGCCCACAGATTTCTGATTAAGATAGAGGGAGGCTCCTGCAGGTTCAGTTATGATATGAAGTCTGGATGGCTGTTGAAGAACAAAATGCAGCTCACTCTTTTGAGCAGAATCGATTCGCAGTTCAACTTTTTTGAGATAGCATCCCTTTTTTTTAAGAGTAATTATGTATACCCCAGTATCGACCTCAGAGATGGTAATCGGAGTTACACCTCGCACAGAATCGTTAAGCAGAACAATTGCCTCTGAAGGCTCAGTACTGATTAGCAGTGTTGATTTAACGGTTTCAATCTCCAAACTATTTTCTGCTTTCAAGCTGTCTTTATAATTAAGTGTATCGGCAGTTTCGATTGAATCAGCCTCGGTCGCTGTGACCATTTTCAAACAAAACCCTGTAATGAAAACTAAGCTTAAAATTTTATTCATAATTTCTACACCGTGGGATCAATAGTTGTCTGTGGCAGGTTTAATATACAATCTGCCCTTAAAGTAGTTTTTTCTCAAAGCATTAAAACAGTTGGATTACTATAATTGTACAACAGGAATTATTTTTAGCATAACGTTTCTATTAATAATAATTACTGAGAGTAGGACGGTACTGTCTGGACCCGAAATAATGCCCCAGAAATCTATAAAAAACTTAATTCTTATAATATCGATTTTTTTTGCCGCAATTACAGTTTCGGGTGAAGATTCTGATAGTTCGAAGGCTCTCAATCTTCAGGATGAATCCGATAGTTTAACTGCCAGCCCTAAAAAAAAATCACAAGATATCACTGATACTATCCACTACTTATCAGATTATATTAGTTATGATGCTGAGGAGAAGATACTCCACCTTGCAGGCAGAGCAGAGATTAAATACCAGAATATGGCTCTTTATGCAGACACTATTTTTTACTCCATAAACAACAATCTTTTTACAGCGTCAGGTTCTCCACAACTGATTGAAGGCAAAGATACCACCTTTGGGGACTATATGGATTATAACATAAAGACCCGCAGGGGGCGAGTGCGCTATGCCTCAACACACCTGGATGATGGCTATTTTACAGGCCAGAATATCATTAAAACTGAAGCAAACGAACTCTATGTAGATCAGGGAGATTACACAACCTGCGCTCATATTGACACTCCCCACTACTATTTTTATGGACAAAAAATCAAACTTATACCAAAAGATAAAATAGTTGCAAAACCGATTGTGCTTAACATTGGTGATGCTCCGGTTGCAGTTCTTCCCTATTTTATATTCCCCTTAAACAGAGATCGCCGAAGCGGATTTCTTACCCCGGCTATAGGAGGAAATTTTGGCAGAGGCGGTTATATAGAAAATATCGGATACTATCTTGCACCTAATGACTATGTAGATTTTCTATTCAGAAGTAAAGTTGCTGAGTTCAATGATTTTGTCATGGAAGTACAAAGCAGATATATAAAAAAGTATCTGTTGGACGGAAGCGTTTCAGCACGATACGCATACAGCAGAAGATACAGTGAAGGCATTTCCAATAATCATGAATTCGCCCTTAATTACTATCATAATCAGAACCTGACACCCGATGGACTCACCAAACTCACCGGTACAGGTAATCTTATCACCACTAAAAACTTTTTCAAGGATTTCTCGGAAGACTCAACCGAACTGGTTAATCAAAAACTCACCTCAAACTTGTCACTTTCCAGACGCTTTGAAGGAATCAATGCAAGTGCGAACCTCAACTGGGTACGTACTCATGATCTTCAGACAGATAATATCAGTGAGGATCTGCCCTCCTTTAATTTCAGTTTACAGAACCGTCCACTGATTCCGTTACCCGAATCAGCAAGCCCTGACAGTTCAAAATGGTATAACTCTATTTTTTACAACTACAGCACCAGGGGTATTGTAAAGCACAATATCGAGCGGAATGATTCTCCACAAGTGTCCTGGCATCCTGGTATGAATCATGCATTCAGTATCAATACCACTCAGAAACTTTTCAATTATATAAATGTAACGCCCAGCTTTTCTGCAAACATGTCCAACTTTTATGGATATAAGGATACCACAGTTTTGTATTGGGACACACTCAAAGATACCATCACCTACAGGCTTTCAGGCTCTTTCAGCGACACCCGTTACGATGATTACAGCTATCCGGTCATAAGCAGAGACACCATCTCTGTCGATCAGAGAGGCAACCCTGATACCATAGAGATCAAAAGAGAACATCGCAAAGCTTTTGCTGTCAAAAAAGAACATGAGTCATCTTTTGCCAACGACATCACCTGGAGAACTGGTGTAAGCATGTCAACAAATCTTTATGGTCTGTTCCCGCTTAAGATCTTTAATTTCGCAGGACTGCGACACACTCTAAGCCCCAGCATCGGTTACACGTTTGTCCCTAAACACGACCAGGACAAGGAGTTTTTTGACATCGGAATACCCTATTCCAGAGGAAGCGAGAGATCACAACTGCTGGACATCTCTTTGTCAAATCAGTTTGATGGAAAAATCCTCAGAGAGAAGGAGGGTGAAAGCAAGCCTGAAGAACTAAAATTTCACATGCTGTCTGTAAACATGCACACCAGTTATGATTTTGAAAAAGAGAGCAGAAAATGGAGCGATCTTAGTCTGGATGCAAATACTACTATCAAGGGGCTCAATATTAGATACAGTTCCTCTTTCTGGTTCTACGATGAAAACAACTCCCTGAGCATGCCTATAATGAAAAACATGAATATCAGCTTCAGCACCGGAACACTTAGCGCAAAGGGAAAATTCTGGGACGGGGACCTTCTGGTTCTAGATTCACTAAACCATGATGACCCTTTGAAATATAATAATAAAGGTGCCCAGGATTGGCAAATCAGCCTCAGCCCTTCATATAGTTATACCTTGCGACGGGACAGCCCCGGTGAGATGTTCACACCTGAAAAGCGCTACGGCCTAAGTGCATCTGCGAGTTTGAATTTTACCAGGAATTGGTCGGTGAGCTGGAATGGTTCCTACAATTTTAATGAGGATCAGTGGATTCATAATAGTTTTAACTTCCGCTGCGACCTTGAGTGCTGGGACATGCTTTTCCAATGGCGGCCAGAAAAGGTTAATCCAGGATTCTATTTTAAAGTCAATATAAAGAAGCTTCCTGAGATCAAATGGGAACAAAGACAGTAAGAATGCAAATCGCTCTGCCCGGTTGAGCTATTAAAACAATTCTACGTAATTCACCGGAAGAGAGTGGTAACTGTCCTAAAGGTTTTACTAATTCACCAAAGTCCAAAATCCGGGATCAAAGTTAAAATTCTATAACAAGCAGGATATTTTTTACTATCAGCGGCCATAAATCGGAAATAATAGTTTTTTTTCGATAGGCCAGACTCGTTTTGGGGAAGCTATGTGTGAAAAACACCCTTTGAAGCTGAATTCTGAAATGCTCAAGCGGAATTTTAATATACCGATCGGCAAAATTGAGCCGCTCAAGATGTTTAAAGTGCTTTTTTGTCATACATCTGACAATATTTTCTAAGGTGATTCAAAAAATCAGCCTTTAAAGAACTCTTTTTTATATGCATTCGACAATTTTTTGCTAAGCGGCCTTCTTTGATTGGCTTTTGAAGAGCTTCTTTTACAAACTAAAAATATCTTTCTGGTACTACCATCAGCTACCTAATCGATAATACTATGAATTAATATCTTATAAGATCCAAACAGAAAAAAATTCCAAATCATAAAACTCTAAATTCTTAAGAGTCTCAAAGCAACTTAAGTTTTTCAATTTGGCCATAGAATAGAAATTGTGTGATAAAAATCGTTGTCTACAACACCTTCACTTTTACAATCGAAGATTTAAAAGTGGTATATGGAATCTGCACCTGAAAAGAATGTGTCCCTGGTTCGATGATCCATTTGTGCCGGTAGGGATACTTCGAAACTCCTGCTTCAACACCATCAATTATCCAGATTACACTTTCCACTTCCGGCTTTACCAGGCAGTTTAAAAGAATGCTGCTATGGCCAAAAGGCATTTCCGGATCAATATATAATTGCGCATCCGGCAGAGGGTTAGTTATACTGATTCTATAGTTGGCTGGCTCTGTCCAGGTTCCACATAATTGACTGTAGGTGGCAGGTGGAACCGGTAACCCTTCTCTAAGGGCCCAGTCTTTAAAAAGAGGAGGTAATAAGATAAATCGTTTATATTCAACGAACTTTTTTCTGCAGAGTGGAGATGCCAGCAGGCCATTTCTGGTGTCAACCGGCTGAATATTATATGGTAAATCATTTACTTCGGGTGAAGTACCCGGTTTAAACCATCCCTGGGTTGCGTAAGGAAAGTTTTGTGATGCCAATGCTCCTGAAAGCTTACTTATCACATATGGTTTATAGTTCTCTGGCGGATTAAAGGATATATTATTCAGTCCATCATCACGCCCTGGATGAAGCTCTGAAAATATAGCCTTAACAAAAGGTGCAGCAGCGCCATATCCGCTAAGTTTTTTTGTCGGTGTGTTGTTATGTTTTCCCAACCAGACTCCAACCAAATACGTATCAGACCAGCCTATAGTCCAAGCATCACGGTAACCTCTGGAAGTTCCGGTTTTTATTGCTACTGGATAGCGGTATTCCAGAAACCCATTTCTGGGGAATGAAGGGAGCCGTGCCTGAGGGTCGGAAAGCATATACTGTATATGTTCAGCGATATCAGAAGAGAAGATGTTATAGCTCTCATGAAGAGAATCATTGAAAAGAAAGCTGATAGTGCACTTTTTACCCTGATTGGCCAGTGATAAATAACCCTGACACAAATGGTACAGGTCGGTATAGACATTTCCCAACACCATCCCCAGTCCATAATAATCAGCGGTAGTAGTTCCGGAAACAATACCAAGATTGTAAAGATTATCATATACTTTGTAAAGACCGACATCTCTGAGCACCTGTACCGCTGGAATGTTTCTGCTGTTTGCAAGCGCGGTTCTGTACAGCACCGGGCCTATAAATTCATTGTCATAGTTTCGGGTAATGTATGGGTTTTTACCATCACCAAAATGAAGACCTACATCGGTGAGTAATGTAGATTCATTGTAGCCGTTGAATTCCATTCCACAGGCATAAATAAAGGGTTTGAGCAAACTCCCTGTAGAACGCGGCACCTGAACGAAGTCAATGTTTCCAGCTGTAGTGGAATCAAAGTAGTACTCATTTCCAATGTAAGAAAGTACTTTGCCACTTGATTTATTCAAAATAAGAACAGCGCAATTATTACAATCAAAAGCACGCAGATTTTCCATTTGGGAAAAAACTATCTGCTGAATTTTTTCCTGAAGCTGCAAATCCATAGAAAGACGAACCGTAGGATTGTATGGATCAATGGAAGAAACCGGATTGTTGTTCAGGTATTTTTCAATTGCCAGAATTGCATGCAGCGAACTATTACTGCGATACTCTTTTTTCGGGATCGGCATATGAGAGAGCTCATGACTGGCATTTTCGTAGGTAACACTGTCGATCCAGTTGTACTCTTCAGCTCTTTCAAGAATAAATTTTGCCCTGTGTTTTGCCTTATTAAACCCGCTCCCTGTAAAAATATTGAATCTTCCGGGGGCACGGGGAATTGCTGCCAGCAGTGCCATTTCTGCATAAGAAAGATCCTGCACCGGCTTCTGAAAATATCTTCTTGCTGCATAATTTATACCGCAGATCCTGTTTCCATAAGGAGCAATGGTCAAATACTGACGTAACACATTTTCACGACCATTGATAAGTGTAAACAGAAGAGCACTGACAGATTCACTGATTTTTTTATGCCAGGTTCTCTTTCCGGGATTTTGAAGACGGGCGCATTGCATGGCAATCGTTGATGCACCGGAATAGCTTTTCCGGGTGATATAGTTTGACCATATTGCCCGGATAATACCCATAATATCTATTCCTGAATGAGAATAGAACCTCTTATCTTCAGCAGATATTGTAAGAGTCTTAATGAGATCAGGTATTGTATCGGGTAAAGGCCAGAACCCAAAATCACTATTCACTTTTTCAAGTTCTGCGACAAACTGATAATGACGATCAACCAGGAGCAGGGTCGGTTCACAATGAGTAAAACGGCTGCGAAAAGCCCCAGTGATAACAGCACTTGCTGCGTAAAATGTAAGCAGAAGTGCTATACTGGTGAGGAAAAATCGTTTTTTATTTAGAAACCACTTTGATTTCAGTTCCTGGAGAATTGCCATATACTTTCTGCTGATACATCAGTTCTGCCCTGGCCGGAGGTTGAGTGAACGAACCTTCAGTTGTAGCACGAACTCTGAAATAAAAATCGTAGGTTCCTGGTTGCATATTTTCAAAACAGTAAACTATTCGATCATCATGAAATGCAGAATAGGCCCCAGTACTGGTTGTCTTTCCAGATGGAGAAAAATCCTTTGATGAAGTTTTCAGAGCAGGATTTAGATACTCCAGACCGGCTGCCAGAGGAATAGTTACTGCCACAAAATGGTTCTTTTTGGGGTTAGTAACCTGGATGTGCTCTTCAACAATTGAACCCAGTTTGACTTCGAATGATTTGCTCGAATCATCGATCCAGAACTTCTTGTTCACCGAACCATCTTCTGAGACATAAATGATTTGACGTTTAACTGCAAAACCTTCCTGGACTGCCTTCACATATTTTCCCGATGATGAGGGCATGTACTGTTCCTGCAGCATAACAAATATGTCATCTTCACCACGGTTTTCCACATACTTAATTTCACCTTTATCATTTTGTGAAAGTGTCTTTCTGATAATACCGTTTTTTTTAGGCGTTTTAAGTGTCTCGGTTTTACCAGCAGAGGTGTAGGAAACTACCGCATAATCCCGTTTGCGGTCTTTGTAAAAAATTGCATCATGAAGGGCCAGCAAAGCCAGACCGTTTGCATAAGTATCACCCCAGCCATCATTGCTTCCCAGTGAAACTAATCTTTCAGTCAATTGCTTCGCTTTATCCTGTTCCGAGTTTTCTCTGCTGAATGCTCTTACTATCCCCGAAAGATTATTAATTTCACGACCATGCATTTGAGCTCCGATGCTGAAATTTCCACTCTGCATATTTTTGAACACTTCTTTATTCTTTACCTTTATAAAAACAGTGTGTTTCCAGAGTTCTTTTTCCAGATTTTTTAATAGCAAACCAAAAGCAGTTTTACCGCTCTCGTGAACCGCTGTGTAAATTCTTGATTGGCTTAGTGGATCTGTTTGCCCATTGAAGATTGCAAGCTCGGCAACGTAAGCCTGATTTGCTTCCCCGGCAAATGCAAGTCCAAGAAGTGCAGCACACCTTTCGTAATACATATAATCGATGGTGAAAATGGCATAATCGGTACGCAACGCCCTTTTTAATGCTTCAGCAGCTCTTTTGTAAACAGTCCCATTATATGCGTATTTGCCGGGACTACTCTTATCAATTTTTTTTACCATACTCAGGAATTCCAGTGTATATGCAGTCAACTGTATGGAACCTTTATTTCCAGGAAAATAGGAAAAAAGTCCTTCGTTTGTCTGCACACTTTCCAGGTATTGAAGAGTTTCATTTATGTAGCGCTCAAGATCCCGGTCTGGCTGATTTAATTCAAGCTCATCCCATATTTTCTGGTAAGCAAGCCCCGGATATGCCCGGCTGATCCTCTGCTCTGTATTGCCAAAAGGATAAAGTACCAGATACCTCATTGCAGTCAGTGCTTTTATGACTGCAAGCTCGTTACTGATAATCAGATTCCGGGTGCAGGTATTGGCACGTGGAGTATCTTTTATCTTATCAAATTTAAATGTAGAGTCCTTGGTTACAGGTGCAATTGTGATTTTAGTAATTGGTGATCGGTCCGGAAGCAGTGGAATCGCTACTCTGAATGCATCTCCTTTGGTCGCGGTTTTCTTTTTCACCGCCATCTGCACAACAACAGAGTCTCTTGCCAATTTACCATCATCTTTGAATGCAGATGGCAATACGGTTAAGGGGAGGTAAACCGGTTGAGCTTTCTTCTCTGGCAATGTAAAATCGATCCATTTGCCAGGTTTTACTGACTTCTGATCGAGTCCTTCTGTTTTAATGGAATATTGAGCCGATCCCCCGCTGCCTTCTACAACACGAGCTATGCCACCGGCCTTGAATGTATCTCCTGTCCGTAAGAATCGCGGCAGTGATGGCTGCACAATAACCGGCAACCGTACAGAAATTTCCGATTTTTCGAAACCGAACTGATCTGATGTTGATACTGCTATGGCCCGAATAGCAAATTGAGTCAGATTATCGGGCAGATCAATATTTACCGATTCAGTTCCGGATTTCCCGATAATAACAGATGGATTGAAGTATGGTACGGTTTTAAAATTTTTCCTCACTGTTATCAACTGATCCGCTTCACTGTTAACAATATCCTCATCGCCTCCCGGTGTTTCGAAATCTGCCAGCCTGCCAAATGCCATATTTCGTGTATCATGCATGACCAGGTTTGTACTCACTGATGGAATAAAGTTCGGCAGTGGATTAATAGTGCCTTCTTTGCCAAGCGAGAGAACTGCTTTATCAACCAGCCAGAGAGTAACTTCCCCGGAAAGCGGCTTCCCTTTCCAGTCTTTCAGACTGATCTGTACTTTGCATTGTGAACCGGGTTCAGTAATCTTATCATGCTTCAGCTCAACATCGATTATGTTGGCATCGGGCTTAACCGAAATCCAGGTAGTATTGGCAATGGTTTTAGGTTTACCGGGATCAATAATTGCAGACTTTGATATCCTTTTGGCATCCGATATACGGGGTCGAATCAGAAGAAAAGATACAGGAATCTTTGGAATCATCTCTTTTGTAACTGCAAACCGATAGGAACCTTGTCCGTTTGAAATTTTGATCCAGTCATATTTAACAGAACCATCAGGAACCTCAAGGCAGGCAAGCGCCATGCCTGTCTGAAACGGGCTTTTTAAAAGTATCTCTGCATCTTCTCCTGCTATATATGATCCTTTGTCAGAAACCGTTTCAAAGATATTCTGATCATCTTTTTTCCAGGTTACCGCATTGTCTCCAGCCAGAAACAGATCAATAACTAGTGCCTGCTGCCGTCCCAGTTTGTCATTACTGGTAATATCAAAAATGTAGACCCCGGGTTCAAGATTGGAAAAGGTCAGTTCTGAGGGAGTATTTTCTGTCAGAATATCCCGTTGATCGATTATGGAAATCTCCTCTTCGGTGATATACTGAGGTTCCCCTCTGGCAAAGTCCGATTCCTGAAGATAGCTGTTCCAGGCCATTCTTTTAAGAACCACATGTACTTTCTTTTTGGCAACTGGTTTTTCATCTATACCAATAGCTGCAACAGAAGCTGTGATAGTTGATCCGCTGGTAATATATCGTTTTGTTTTAATTCCAAGAATAAAGGATGGTAATGATAATATCTGGCGTGTATCGGTCACAGTCTGCTCATCAGCGTCGGTAACAGTTGCTTCAACGATATATTTCCGGGGATTTCCCCCAATAACATCTTCAGGCTGAATTGTTGCAGATGCAGCACCTTTATCATCTGTTTTGTTATGAAAATCAAGATTAGTTTTTTCTGTGGTACGTTCACTGGTACTGTATCTGCTGTTTGATGCTGTGATATAGTCGTTCCATTTAGTCAGGTTCCAGGTGTAAGGATAGCTGTTAATCCTCCAGCTCACATCGGCATCTACCACTTTGCCACCTGCATAATAAGAAGCCACAGCTTTTACAGAAAATGGTTTATCGTTTGCAATGACATCATCGCTGTGCAGTTTTACTTCGTATTTCGGTATACGATAGGCATCAACACGGAATGTCGTATTTGCAACAACTTCCCATCCGTACTTTTGTGGATCAAGGCAGTGTTGTACAGAGATTTCATATATTCCTGTAGGTTGTTGCTCTTCGTAAAAGTCAAATGAAAAGCTTCCGTATTCATTGCCTGACACATTATACTCATACGATTGTGATGGTCCGGTGATATTAATTCTGGTCATTCCGGATTTGGGCACAGATATAATGCCCTTATGAATGTCTCTAATGTAACCCTTTATGTGCACTGTATCTTCAGGACGGTAAACAGGACGTTCTGTGCACACAAATCCGGCAATTTTATTTTGCACCTCTGCCCTGTCCTGGGCATTAAACAGAGAGCTAAGCCATCCATTGCTTTCACCATACCAATGATTATTGGCATATTTTTCCGGCGTGAGGACACCTTTTGCATCAAGTAAAAGTGTGTCATTTTCATAACTGATTACTACTCTGCGTAACGATTTGGGATTGTCTTTATTGTACAGGCTTCCCCGTGCCAATACAGCATGGCCACTTTTATCTGTAGAGATCTCTTTGAATCTGGTGAAAACCTGTTTTTTAGTATTGTTACTTTGTATGTAATCCATTCCTTCCAGAGATATTTTTGCGCCTGAAAGCGGATCGCCTGTTCTGTAAGAAGTTACTGAAAAATGAACCTGCGATTTACTGGTTACAGTTGTAAGACACAGATCCGTAACCAGAAGCTTTACATAGCGCCGGAAAACGCTTCCGTTAAGTTCTCTGAATCCAATCAGATAAGCACCTGCATTCTCTTTACCGGCTATTTGTTCAAATTTTTCCCTCAGGTCCAGAGTATTAAATTTTGCAGTCTTTTCATGATCTACTGAAATAACTTCTGAATAATGCGGGCTGCCCAGCATCTTTATATGAGTGGCAATATCGGTATTAGACAAAGGATGGCTAATAGAATCTTCATCTTCGGGCTCCTCCCCCGGACCTGGTGGAAGGCTGCTTTCGTTAACAATGACTGGACTTCGTGGAAAAGGCCAGAATACCTTGCTGACCGGGTCAATTTTATAGATTCTCAGATCGAAACTCTTTATTCCCTTGATTGAAAGGGGAACATGCTGAGGGCCATACCGTTCCAGTATTCCATTGGTTTTGGACCAGGAGATGTATTCACTTTCAGAGCGCGAATACAGATAAAAGGTGGAACTCTTTTCAATCGAAAGAACCCGACCAATCTCATCTTTAATGGTTGTCGGATTTATTGTAACTTTGTACATTCTATCCGGATCAATTTCCAGATTTACTTCAATATGTTTATCATTGATCTGATAATCGGTTTTACGGGGTGATGGTGAAAAAGAGATCAGATTCTTGAAATCGGTTATGGACATCTGACCCAAACTTGAAGAGAAGCTTACATATATGCTCATATTATCGGTTATATCTATTGCATTGTCTGCAGTATAAATGCTTCCCTCATTGCTTATACTCAACATTGAATTTCTGGTTCCTGCTTTGAGAAGCTTAAAAGTTGGTTTAGTAGAGAAGGAATATTCACGGAGGCCATTGCGAAGACCTTCTGCATCAGAGAGCTGAATGCGTGTTCTTACCATAAAGCCAAGCTGTACCGAATTGTTAAATGAGAAACTGTAGGTTACATTGCCGGAACTGTTCTGTTCACCAGCTTTGATTTTGTAATCTGCAGATGTATAAAAAATACTGGTATTTCTGTCAATACCAGGTAAAGGTGTAATCTCGAAATTAACAAGCTTTTTTAATTTTTCTGTTGATACCGGAAAAGGGAACGTCATGGTAACAGTTTTGACTTCATCGAGGTCTGTGGTCCTGTTTGATGGAGAAATCGAAACAGGAGGTGATAATAATGTGAACAGCTTCTTTTCGGTGCCATCACAAGTGATCAGAAACATTTCTATTGGCGGCCAGGGAACAACCGGGCGGAATTCCAGTGTTTTATTATCAATCCATACAAACTCACCTGGATGCGATGGCTCCATAGAAATGTGCTTTGATGCGAATTCTTCAACCATCACTTTATCTTTAGCTCTTCCCCTTTGGAAAAAGAAAGTCACAGGGTCATATTCACGAAGAAACCGCTCTGGTACTATAGTGATACCACCAGAGGATAATTGAAGGCGAGACCGGTCTGCGGGCTTATAGGAATAGGGTTCAGAGCTCTGTCCGTACAATAAGGCTGCAAGGGAAAAAAGCAGCAGAGAAAAACTGTATCGCACATATTTCATATCAGATTTCCTTTTAAACATCTGTTCTTTTATTCAAAACTGTTGTTTTATTCATCTTTAAATTGTAAATAATAGTTAACTACTTCCTGTGGCGGTGTGTCAGGAGGTGGATTCTGGCCTACCAGGTTAAGGTAACAACTGGCTGCATTATGATGATATGGTATGGAAATACCAATGTAGTAGGTTCCTTTTTCCAGTTGTGTGAAAACCTGTTTCCCGGTTGCTATTTCTTCGAGCTCTTTATTGTATATAGTAAGATCAAAGACTTCATCATCTGTAGGGATGCCTATGCCGATTTTTCTTTTTTCAGCAAGCTTAAGATACATGAAAAAGGTTTCACCAGATGAGAGTGACAGATGGTTCTCATTTCCTTCTCTTAATTCCGGTATTTCAAAAAACGTAACAGCAGCATTTCCATCGCTGTTAGAATTCATTTTCATACCAATAGTGTAATCTCCGGGTGACAATGGAACTGTCCCGTTTATTCCGTAGGAATTGCTTAATGTATAAATTGCTTTGCCATTATGTGCAATCACACATGCTATGGCATCGTTTGATTTGATATTGATCTGCTCATTTTTTTTAGCCCTGTATTTATACCATGATACCTTATTTACCAGATTAAGAATTGACGGACCAGCTATCATTTCATTCGCATCACTCTTTACTTCCTCACCCCAGAAACAGGAGTGTACATTATCCGGACATAAAACTATCTGGTGATCCCCTGGATCGTAAGCGACCTGAAGAAAACCCTCTTTGCCCTGACGACTGAATTTTAATTTCTGTTTGTTTTTCAGTGCCGAAACCACCGAACCGTTTCCTCTATACCAGCTCACATCGGTAATCTGATCCGTGTAAAACAATGTAACTGAGGAATCTTTATGCCGGCTGTTATTTATTGGTATTCTTTTAATCCCTTTAAGTGTGGAATTAAATGAGATGTTTGAAACATTCTTTGAATAAGAGTGATCTTCATAAGAAAAAGATTTGTGGTAAAGTAAACAGTTTACTGAAAATTCCGATGGGTTGTCATATTTAACAAAATATAATGTACCCTGCTTCACAGTAAGCGAGAAACGACTGAACCGGTCGAATGCAGGCCAGATTTCACGTTTACCCTCTTTGTTTTCCCAAACACACAGCCCGTTCTGGGGAATTGTGATCTCCAGAAGAGCAAAGTTCTCAAAATCAACACTCCAGGCTGTGGCACTATTTGAAGGAGCTTTCCATGAAGTGAATCCTGAAGGCAATGACTTTCTTGCATCAACATTAAACAAACGATGTGACACTGTGGCAGTAGGAGCCTGATATTGGGATTTCTGATTCCCATTCCACAGGATCACAGTCCTTGATTCGTTGGGAAGCACTGCAGTGACAGCACAATTATCGGGTGTGATACTTCCCGGTTGAACAGGTACAGACATGGGAAAAACCAGAGCATTGTTCTTTGAACTGACAACTCCACAAACAGGATACCCTGGCTTCATTTCTGTTTTTATGACAGATAAGGTAGATTTATCTGTAGCCATTTGATAGGTAATAGGGCGATGGTCAATTGTAAAAACTTTTTCCTTTGGTACAGAAACTGCTGTTGCCTTTATCTTTTGCGAACTTCTATTATCTGATGTCAGTTCAAGCCACATGTATCTCTTATAACTCTGAACTTCTGACTGGATGACTGAGGTAAAGGACTTGTTTAGACAGTCTGACGTTTTAATATGTAAATAATGTTTCAGATCATCAAAGGAAAACCGAAATATTGAATCATTCTGCATGTCCACTTTATACCAGCAGATATCAAGAGGACCATTTGAAATATTTTTTGGTGTTATACCTGATACTAAGCTATTATAGGAAATTTGTTCAGGATTATATCTGATGATATTTACAGTTACATCCTCATGAATGTGATCAACCGACCATACATGAAGATAATAGGTATTTTTGGGGGTGACTGGAGCACTCAGCGAGACCAGCTCACCCTCTTCATGGCCAATCTGCAAGTGCTTGCTGTTTTGAACCTTTTCGAGACAGGCACCTACCCTGGATCTCCCCTGTACAACAGCACTGATAATGGATAGTGAATCAGTATTGATTGGGATTGTATGAATTTTATGATTAAGATTTAGTGCAACAGGCTTACTGGATGTCCACACCTTGTGCGTCGAATCTTTAAGAGCATTCATACCTATAGTAGTCTGAAGGTTGTTATTTTTTGATTCAGGTGTAACTGTAAGCAGATATGTACCAGGGTGAAGAAGTCTGCTGATAGTAAAATTCCAGTCATTGGAGTTATCATCATTGTAGGCAATAAGCTTTCCCGTGCTATCGGTTAAAGCTCCATCAACATCAACTCGTCCTTCACTGTAGATCTCTACAACAGAAGACTTTCCAATCGCCACTTTGATCTCTTTTTTCTCTGGAACAACAAAAGTAAAAGCACCACCTTCGGTCAGGATATCCGAAGTTATGCTAAGCTGGTAAGGTTGGTGACTATTGTCTTCATCTGCATAGACATGTATAACGTATTGACCTCTTTCAAGAAACAGTTCAGCAGTTCTTTTATGGCGGGTAGTATCACCATTACTATTATTAATAAACAGTGCTGTAAACCGTTCTGTTATTGATACGGTATATTTCATTGTAACCGGATTTGAAAAATTGAAAACAACCGGTTTGTCGGTTTGAGGCAACGAATCGTTGTTCCAGATCGATGCTGCCGGTTTATTGATTTTGAGAGTGTGTGGTCCCCATCCGCTATATTTATCATTTTCCTTTACCTGACTGAATTTTGAAATTCTGAGCCTGGTTCGTTTTTCCGGAAGTGATAATAATGAATAGGTTCCATTTTTTAGATTGACTTCTATGTTGCCCATAGAATTTGGTGTCACCACAGGCCATCCTTGTGCATCATCGAGCCGGATGGGAAAGTGACCATCCTGGCAATAGGAAGTAATGTGATATTTTCCCTGTTCTTTGATTGGTACACTGAAAGAGATTCCATCTCCGGCTTTGACATTGAAGCGTTTTTCTCTATCGGGAATCAGGTCGGTTCCGTCAATTATATTACCACGTTCCAGGTGAAGACCTAGTCGGCCAGCACTCTGCCCTTTTGTGAAAACAACTGCCTGATAGGTACCAGGTAAAAGATATGCATTGATTAAAGCATTTCTTCCGGTTCCATTTGCACCCTGCATAAACAAACTGGTTGTAAATCTATCACGCAATTTTAATGCAGTACGAAGTCTTCCGCTTGTGGTGAAATTATAGATGCCCGCGTTTTTAACCACTACCTCATAAACAGCAAAATCATCACGTTTTAGGTGAAAAAAGTCCGGTTTATTCTCAGTGATTGATGGAAATACCGTTAATGGCGATTCCTTTCCGGTTGGGAAAGGCCGTGGGTTGGAACCTGGAAGGCGCTCTAAAGCAATCGCATGCAGATGTACATATTCCCCGGAACCATCAATGTCAAGGATATATTCTCCCTCCTCCATAAGAAATGGTGAGGTGCATTTCTTTCCGGATAATGAAAATGATCTATGTTTGTCTTTGTTATCAGTAACATTTAGGTATGACTTTTTGACAATTTTAATGCTGACTGGTACAGAAGTGCCATTAATTGTTTTGACCGGCAGGGGCTCATTTAAATCCATTGGAAGTTTCCGTATTATAAGCCCAGCAAATTCAGGTGCTAAACTGTTGAGATAAAGACTGTATTTTCCATCATCAAGATTTATGGAGGGAATCTGCCAGAAAAGTTTTTCAGAGTTATCCGAATCCTTTTTCCCTTGAAGCATGCTGGAAATGCTGCTGATCATGTCTGATTTATAAAATTCGAATGTTGCGATCCCCTTCTCTTCTGGGGTGAAACTTAGTTTATACAGTCCTCTGGTGAGTGAAAGCTTTTTTTTGGAATGGAAAGTTTCATTGATATTACTTTTCGCATCTGAGAAGAATCGGGTGATCTTGGCTGTGTATTTTACTTTACCGGGATTCGCGATGTAACTGCCATCTTCATCAACCCAAAGATAAGCACTTATTGCCTGAAGAAGATTGAATTCACGCATTATGGCCTTTTGACCTGAAACTGTGTCCATATTGATTGAAATGATCTTCTGATTTTTGGAATCATTTATGATATATCCAGAAATCCCGAATTGGTGGTCATCTGTTTGACTGGATAAGCTACTTACCCAATATGATCCGCTGGCTGTCGTACTGTAGGCATTCTGATTATCCAGTGTCATTAGAGTGAATATTTTTCCGGGTTTGCCCGATACGCGGATTACCTGTGAACCACCAGATTTCCTTTCGATAAACACTCGTGGTTCAACCGATTTGTCATGTATAGAATCGATTTTACCAGCAGGCCACTTGGGATAGCCCACAAAAGGGATCACCTCAAGGTACATTTTCTCTTGCTGTACCGTTGAAAGCAGTGCAGTGGAGAAATTTCCAATAACCAGATACTGGTTGTAGCCCTGAGACCTGATTGTGTCGGTTCGAATGCCGGTTGAGCCGATGCTGTTTAACCCCCACTTGATATAAAGCGGGTTTTCATCCGACTTTGATGTCCACTCAATTGATGGTCCTCCGTAAAAAGATACAAGATAATATCCTTTTTTAAGAGGCTGAACTACACGGAATCCTTTAAGAGGAGTATCTGTATTTTGCAAAGACTTTATAGGCGCAACAGAAAGATCGATTCTCCATTGGCCATCTTGCCAGAACTGAACATCAGATAAATTTCTTCCCAGAGCTTCCATTATGACCGTCATGGTATCAGGTACCTCAATCCAATAGGAGCGAATTTGAAGATCATTGAGTTCGGTTCTGTATTCCTTATTTTTCTGAAGAAATTGCGGTGAATTCAATTCTGAGAATGGATAAACAGAGACTTTTGCTTTCGATTTCGCATTGTGGGGCGCAACTGCGATCATTTTATAGGTGCCAACGTCCAGGTATTCATCTATCCGGCCGTTACTTTGTCCTGAAATGCCCGCTTTATGGCGGACTCCCTGTTTTTTATCCATTAGCTGCAGCTCTACACCTTCAGAGCTTTCTGCCTGCAAGGACACTCGTCCCCATTGCTCAAGGCTGAATTCAAAGTCACTCTGGCCACTCATTGAAAAATCTCTAGCAAAAATTGGCTCTACAGCATCTGTTTTTGAAAAAGTAATACTAATGAAAAGACAGATTAAAATTTTAAACATAGTATATTAATATCCTGTTGCAGGGTTATCCGAGAAGTGCCGGAAATGTTTAAATTAGCCAGTCTCAAAGAAGGTCTGCGTCAATCACAATAGGTATTAATATAAATAATGGTCAATTCTTACGGCTGTTTGTGGTACTTAATTTCCTAATGACCTACTAAGCCGTCAGCAGTCTGATCTTAAGACAACTGCAAATACGATTTGGGCAAGCGTCAGAAAGCAAAAATATAATTCCAAAGGAAAATATGGAACTCTATAGATCAGAAGACACCCTAAAAGTTAGGACGTACCCCAAAGAGAGGCAGAGGTACCCTAAAACGATTCATGTGGCACCAACAAATGATCCTCCGTGACCCTCAATAATTAGCTGCACTCTTTTGGCCGATATTAAATTATTTAAACTGAGGAGAATAAGTACAACTGGTAAACACTGAGTAACTACATTTATATTGTTTAAAAGTTAACCTTGTTTAGTCACCGACAGTAAAATTCAGCATCGAAGTACTAAGGAGGAGAGGAAATGTTATCGTTAAAGGAAAATGTATTTGAGACTCTCAAAAACGGCAAACCCGATTCTTTTGTTAATGGATGGGAACCATTTCCTCAGGTGTGGGACCCGATATTTTTCTACTTATGTCCAGTTGCACCAGGCCATACAGCAGTCAATCCATGGGGCATAACGCTTCACTGGGAAGAAGGTCACCCGGGTGTAATGCCAATCATAAACAACGAAAACAAGGTTTGTCCTGATATAACACAGTGGCAAAAATACTGCAAGGCACCTGATATAGATAATATGGAGTTTGACTGGTCTAAGGCAAAGGAAGATGCAGAGAAGATAAGAGCAGAAGATAAATTTGTGATGACCTGGATTGTTACAGGTCTCTTCGAATCATTACACTTCATGATGGGCTTTGAAGACACTCTCTGCAACTTTCTGGTAGAACCCGATTCGATGCATGAGCTGATTGCCTATCTCACCGAATTCAAGAAAAAACATGTCCAGCTCATTATCGATAATCTGCATCCTGATGCGATCGTTTTTCATGATGACTGGGGTACCAAGCAGAATCTGTTTATGCACCCGGACATCTGGCGTAAATACTTTAAGGAACCCTACAGACAGATTTATGGACGGATGAAAGAGCAGGGAGTAATAAGCATACACCATGCAGATAGCTACTGTCAACCGATAGTAACAGACATGGTTGATGTCGGAATCGATATCTGGCAAGGCGTTCTTCCTTCAAATGATATTATGCAAATTAAAAAAGACACCGACTATAAATTAACCCTCATGGGGGGAATCGAAGCAACAGTGGTAGATTGTGAAAACTGGAGTGAAGATATCGTTCGTGCTGAAGTCGCAAGAGCCTGCCATCAGTATCACGAAGGCGGTTGCTTTATTCCCTGTCTGACCTATGGCGCAGACCTCAATATCTATCCAGGAGTAATGGATGTTGTTAGAGATGAGGTGAAAAATCAGAACAGAATCTTTTTCTCTGGTAGTAACTGAAGTGTTTCGCCTTAAGCTTTTAATGTTGGACCTGAAGATATTTGTAGAAACATTGATTGTCGATTCTTTCTGAGTCGACAACTCCCTGTTTTAGAAGCTTATCAAGCAGAACTGAGAGCCGGTTTATGGTAATACCACTAACGCTTGAGAGCTCTTCTATAGTTGATGGATGAAGTCGAAGAAGACTCAGGATCATCTGTTGAACATGAGCACCAGGAATCTCGTTCTGAGGAACATCTCTTGAGTTTCTGGAAACAATCTCCACAGCAAGAGGTGCGAAAAACTCTGCGATTTTTTTCAGCTTTTCTGCTGATGCCACTTTAACCCATTCGTAGGCTCCTGGACGATCGAGGCTGTTTAACTGTACTCGTGTGGGTTTGATTTCTAAGAGATAAGTTTTAAATCTGCTCAACTCTTCAGGATTATCGTTTACTCCAGGTATAATGAATACTTCCAGCCAAAGATTACCCCTGTACTCCTGAGAGAATGATTTTAAACCTTCCAGAATGCATCTATTATCAAGAGCGGGATGAGGCCGATTGACACTTAAAAAGGCTTCATCTGATATGGCATCAACTGAAGGGAGTATCAGATCGACCGGGATGATCTCTTTACGTACTTCAGGTAATGTAAAAAGTGTTGCATTGGTCAGCAATGCAGTTTTGTACCAGGGAAATTCTTTTTTAACAAAGCTGACACACTTTCCCAGTGCAGTATTCAGTGTCGGCTCACCACTGCCACCAAAGGTAACATAATCCAGTTTGGGCTTTTGATGCAGGTAATCGGAAAGCTCTGCGATTATCTCATCACCAGATACATACTCTTTGCGATCTACAGTAAGCTGGGTAGTCTTTCCGCATTCACAATAAGCACAGTCTAATGTGCAAACTTTAAAAGGCATCATATCCACACCCAGGGATAACCCCAGACGCCTGGAACGAACCGGACCAAAAAGATGAGTATATTTCATTGTATGCAATTTTTTAGGGTTATGTAAATTGTATTAAATTTTTAATTCGAAAATCCAAATCCCCCTTATTAAGGCTTAAGGGGAGCGCTTCCAGCGGGGGATCCTGAAACGGGAAAAATTATCAAATATTCCAATAATCAATTTCTAAATAGAAATAATTTCAGAGACGTCCGGCCAGACGACTCTACTCTTAACCTCTTAACTTCTGCCCCCCTGAACTGAACCTCTCTCAGATCATCGATCCTTCAACACCTACCTCAGGCTTAAGAGGGTGATTGGTTTTAATGGTGAAACGTCCCTGTTTCTTATCCTTATTTTCCAGTTCAGTGAATATTTTTAGCCGATAGGAGTAACCATCTTTTGAGTTTTGTGGACCAGAAAGCTTGTAGTCCATATACAGAGGTAATGCAGACTGCCATGAAGGTCTGTTTGAAGCGTCGCTGTATGATTTAAATGAAATTTCAGATATTTTCAGATCTTTGATTGTGCTGACAACTTCAATCTCCGCCTGCAATTTTTTCGTTGAAGAATCAACAATCAGTTTTACATAGTTGGCAGAAAATTCAATATATGATTTAAGTATTCCAGCTAAAGACAGCCGCAGGGCGTCGTTGTTTTTTGCGTTCGAATGGACTGTTATATACTTACGGAATTCTCCAAAACCGATTCTCTCGAGAGCTATTTCCTGAGTTACTTTTCCTGAGGCACCAGGTTCAATAATGGAATCATAGTTAACTGCCGTACAACCACAACTGGCCCTGATTTTCTCAATAATCAGAGGTTGGTCTCCGGTATTTTTGATAGTGAATGTGTGTTTTACACTTTTACCAGCTCCCTCATAGACAGCACCGGCATTTACATCGGCACTATCCACAGAGATCGCAGGAGCCGCAGTGACAGCCAACTGCACAGAAAGAATACCCAAAAAAACACTACAACAAAACTTTTTTTTCATGGAAAACCTCCATCAGGTACAAAAAATCATTGATAGAGACAAAAAATAATTAAAAGCAACAAGGAAATTACGTTCTAATATATTTAAATATTAACTAATAAGTTTTTGAAACAGGATTCTCTGTTTGATATTTCTTTGCGCCTGTCCACCATACAGGTACTAAGGAAGGTGGGACCTGCCCACCGTACTTAGGTTCTATAAGGAAGGCGAAATTAATTCTGATTAGATATTGTTTAAATATTAGTTCCTATTTTTTCCGATTTGATATTAAAACTTAAACTGCCATTGAAATAAAACTATTTTCCACATAAATAAAATCACACAGGATTGATAAAAATGGTTGAAACACCGTTGATTGATAAAGAAACTGCATCAGACCGCTCCGCAATCGCTATGCTGCATAATAAAGGAGAGTTCTGGAAACCTTGTCCTGGAACTACTCAGGGATACCTCTGCTGTGGTTATCAGATCCTCACCCCTTCTACCGGATGTGGTATGTACTGCAAATATTGCATTCTACAGGCCTATTTTCCGTATCAGTGCCAGGTTTTATTCGAAAATTTCGATGATCTGGAAAAAGAAATTCATACTAAATTGAGTAATAGAACAGATGTGATAAGGTTTGGTACCGGCGAATTTGGCGATAGCCTGTACTCTGAACATAAAACTGGTGTTGCCGGAAAAGTTGCCGCACTTCTGGAACCTTACCCAAATGTGATTGTAGAGTTTAAGACCAAAAGCACCAATATTGAGCCATTAAAGACAATTAAAAAGCCACAAAAGGTAATTCTCGGTTTTTCATTGAATACGCCATCAATGATTGAAGTTATGGAGAGCGGAACAGCTTCCCTGGCACAGCGGTTAGAGACTGCAGCACGATGTGTTGAGATGGGCTTTTATGTGGCATTTCATTTTGATCCCATGTTTGTCTATAAAAATTGGGAGCCTGAATATCGCAATGTGGTCAGAAACATTTTTGAAAAAATATCCGATCCATCTAAAATTGCCTGGGTAAGCATGGGTGGATTCAGGACTATGCCAGCATTAAAAAACCTCCTCAAGCAAAAAAGTGATCATCTTAACCTTTTCTCGGGTGAAATGATTACCGGGATGGATGGCAAGTTACGGTATTTCAGACCCTTGAGGACAGCTCTGTACAAGGCAATGGCCCAGGAGTTTGAGATTTATTATCCGGAAATCACCCTCTATCTCTGTATGGAGAGTCCGGAAATCTGGCAGGATTGCGGAATGAAAAAGCGGATCCCTGACGGGCTGGTCCGATATCTGGACAATCGTGCCCTGGTTATGCTTGGCGGCGTTGGGCGTTGCCCTACGGTAAGATAGCCCAGCCCTACTGGCTGGTTAAGGAAAATGCCCTCATCCAATAGCCCTGAAAGGGCGCACTATCTTAGCACTGGGCAACGCCCGGTGCTGATGGAATATTGGATGTGGAATATTGGATTTTGGAAATGGAATTTTGGATATGGGATGGGGCATGAGATGGTAATCAGGTTTCGATATTCGATAATTTAATAAATCATTACCGCAAAATGGAGAATTTAATGGTCAAAATAGGCAATTTTGAACTGAGAAAAAAGCCGGGAATTGTGGCAATTATAGACGAAGTGGTCTCAGTCGACAAAATAGTCGCACTCAAAGAAAAAGGGATCGATCTGATTGAATTGAGAATCGATTGTTTTGATATCCCGATAGAGGAGACTGTTTCATATGTAAAAAATCTCCGTTCATCTGTCGATATTCCATCGATTGGGACCGTTCGTGAAACCGATTTTAATAGAGACAGGCGTCTTGAGTTTTTTCAGGCCATTGTGCCCTTTGTGGATTGTGTAGATATTGAGCTTGGGACACCCATATCAAAAGAGATTCTTTCTTGCAGCAAAGGCAAAACTATTCTGGTTTCGGAACACGATTTCGAAAAAACGCCATCGAATGATTCTTTGCAGTCGATGGTTGACAGAGCACTTGATCAAGAGGCAGATATAGTAAAAATTGCAGTAATGGCCACAAGTACTGCAGATGTAACACGACTTCTACGATTTACCGAAGACTGCAAAGTGCCACTTGTCACAATTGCAATGGGACCTTTAGGCACAGTTACCAGAGTGATAGCGCCACTTTTTGGTTCTTTATTTACCTATGGGTTTATGCACAGGCCGGTTGCACCGGGGCAGCTCTCAGTTAACAAACTTGTTGAGGAGCTATCCCTTTACTTTCCAGCGAACTTAGATTAGCGGTAAGCCGCTCTGTTTGATTTATAATCCGGCAACAGAAGAATATCCCAGTTATCGAAGTCATATCCGATAGCAAATGTGAAACGATTTCCACCTCTGGGAGCCTTCTGGTCCAGTCCCTTATCCCAGCGAACCTTTAGTGCAAAAGGAAGATTATTAAAACTCTGAGCTTCCATACGCAACTCCAGGCCAAATGCTAGCATCCAGTCGTCGCGATCAAAATTCTTGAAATCCGACGGGTTATCCCAGCCGGCCCCACCGGAAAGATTGACTGCCCCGTATAATCTTTCCAGATAGAAAAACCCGATTTTCTTATCGATCAGATATCTTGGCCACAGAGGAAATCTGTAGGACAACTCGCCCTGAATTACTGCTTTTCCGCTGATTTGTGCTGTGTCGTATTCGATTTCAACCGTATCATTCTGAGTTATTCTTTTGATTTTTGTATCCCGGTAGTAATAGGAATATCCTGGAATCCAAGCTGCCGGAAGCAGAAAGGAGGGAATAGGAGTATCCTGTTTAATTACTTTTATTGCTGTTCCCATTAGGTCTAAATGCAGATCATGGCGAGCATACCAGGGTGCAGGCATACCCATTTTTGTATGACCAAGTACCTGATGATACTGATAATCATCGTAGTTTTCCTTAAGGGTACCATTATCGGTAGAAAAGCTGTTTTCCTCTTTTAAAGCATGCTGATTCCAGAAATCGTATTGTAGTTTTGCTACTATACCCACAGGTGAAATGGCCCTCTTAGCCTCAGATTTCTGAGCAGAAAAAGAACCCATCACTCCACTTCTGAATGCTTTGTTCAGATTATACTTAAACGCAGTTACTTCATCGAGTTGAAGCTTAATGTCATAGAGATCAATACCACCCAGAAGATGCAGGCCTAACTGGCTTCTGGAACTGGAACCGCCACCCGCATAATGAGTAATTCTAAAAAGAAGGTCCTGAATCTGGGCATTGTAGTCGGTGAATTCAGCCGCTTCCTCCACTTCATTAAAAAACCAGTCTCTTGCTGCAATGCCCCGCATGGTGTAATCAAAGGAGAGAGTCAAAGGAAAAAGCCGGGTAGAACCAAAAACTCCCAGATCGTAATTATTTTTGACATCAAAGAAACCTTTTTTAAATCGGAGCATTTTGGCTATCTGACTGGGTTGCAAAAACAGATATCCATTCAACTCCGAACCCATATCCGAAAGAGTCCAGGGGTCGATCAGATTGAAAATTAGACCGGTCTTAAGAACCGTTTTACCTTTATTAACATTGTTATCCTGATTAACTGCTTGCTCACCCATAAGGATGGGCATTACCAGCAGTTGTCTGGGAACGCCACGAAGCGCTTTTTGCGGAGCCCCTGCAGTGGAGGTAGAGGCCGGCGGATATTTATTCATAGGTGAAAGAGGATTCTCAAGTACTACTTCTGATAAAACCTTGATACTGTCTAACAGAAAAATGCCGTATCCATCCTTTTCATAACCGGCGTAAGTCAGTTTTATTCCATCTGGAGATAAGGATGGAGAGAAACCGCCTCCAGCAACGTTTGTAACCTGCTGAAGCTTCTTCGATTCAAAATGATAACGGTAGATATTGAAAATTCCGTTTCTATCCGAAGAAAAGTAAAGATATTTTCCGTCCGGGCTGAAACAGGGATCTCTCTGGTCAAATTCGCTGCTGCAAAACACTTTACAACTATTATCGGCAGTGTCATAAATCGCTATTTTGCGATTTTCCTTATCCATAAAGCTAAAAGCGATGTCTTTACCATTGGGAGCCCAGTCTATACTGAAAATATATGCGATTTCGATGCTGTCAGATTCCCCCGGAAAGATCTTTTTATCATTTTTTCCACTGGTATCGGTTATTGACAGGAAAAACCGGTCAACAGATCGGTGTGCATATACTATTCTGTCTCCGGAGGGAGAAAAAGATGAGTTGAAGACACTTTTTTTACGGGTGATCTGCTTGTCTGTCTTATGAAACAATTTGAATTTCTTTTTATCTGGGGGGAGAGTATCGATAAACAGATCCAATACCTTTAAACCACCCATGTTGGCAGGGAGTTGAGATTTGGCTGAATGTGCACTTGAAAAACTGATCTTTCCGGATGAAGCGTGTATATCATAGATATTGCTTATACCCATCTCAAGTCGGATCTTCTGCTTTTCCTCAACAGTATCACTCAATGCATAGGAGTAAAGCTGCTTTCTGGAGTAATCATTTTTACCGTTTGACAGGAAATAGATACGGGATCCATCAGGAGAGAATCTGGGCCACAGGTTAGCGAAACCATCTTCATTGATTTTCCTTCCATAAACCTGTGCACCAATATCGCTGATTTTTTGACGGTATTTTTTCAACAGATGACTTTTCCACTCTTCATAGAGCTGTTTACCGGAGATTCCCAGCACATTCTTTATCACCCTGTCAAAATTTAACCGGTTTATTTTTGCACTCTCCCGCACCATCAGTACAACTTTGTCATAACCGTATTTTTCGGCAATATAAGAGACCAGCGCAAAGCCATGATTGTAGCTTTTCTCGTAATCATCGCTCTTACCGGAACCCACCTGCATATGTGCCCATGACAGGAGTTTATCGGAGAGGGTCAGTGTACGTAAAATCATATCCCTGTGAGAATCCCAACTGTCTGCCCCATGTCGTGAGCTCTCATACTGAGCAATACCTTCAGTGAGCCAGAATGGCAGAATGCTTGTGCTCAGAGAATGGAAAACTTCCGTCCTTTTTTTTTCATTAGGATGTGAAAAAAAGCCGAAACGGATATCTGGTATTGCAGGGGAAAGTTTTAACCCGGTAATGATAGAAACAATATGAGCATATTCATGGGCAACGACATCATTCCACCACTCATGGGTTCCTCTCAATTCGAAATCCAGATCGTGAGTCCATAGGGTGATGGTGTTGGTATAGGGAAGTGCCCATCCGTTACTGTAATCACTGTCAAGAATCATGACATCGGTTTTTGATGGAAGAGTAAGGCCGTAGGTATCCTTGTAAATACTGTGAAGCTGCTCCAGTTTGTTACTTACCCTCTCTACCAGATGCCCGCAATTCTGCATATAGGAAATTCTGAAGTGTTCAGTATTTACAGTTTCAAATTTCAGCCCGAAAGCATTGAATCTGGCGGCAAAACTGCTATAACAGATTGCAAGAAGTAATAAAAGAACTGCCTTTTGTTTCACACTGAATCCTGTCCGGTTTATTTAATAACAGCCATTTTCCAGAACCTGGAATGTTTTTTACCGTTGATAGTTGCCTCAAGCCGGCATCTGTAAACACCAGGACCGAATTTCTCAATCGAAACATAGTGCTCGTTCCAACTGGGGTAACTTCCAGTAAGCTCCTCCGGAGGGTTTCCCATCTTTTTCTTTGAGTAAACGACAAAACCAGTTATGCTGTATATATCTAGTCTTACGTTTGTAGCCGGTCCTGAAAACTGATATTTAACAGTTACATTTTTGACACCTCTGGCCGGGTTGGGATAACTGAAAAAACTGATCGGTTCACCCAAAGCAGTTAAAATCGGAGGAGGCAGGCCACCATAGGTAAATGATCGACCATTGTTATATCCGGGCATGGGCCAAAAGAGAGAATCTGGAAGAATCTGTTTATCGATTTCCCACCTATAAACCCACCCCTCAGTTGATACTGCAATAAGATCAGGTGTATTATCTCGATCCATAAAACACAGCATCGGCGAACAGACCAGAGGTGATCCAGCAGTCAAGGGCCAATTGGCTTGTAAGATGGAGTTGTTATTAGAGGGGCGCTTTGCCTCTTTTGTCAGTGCATCGATCAGACCTCCAGGGGTAATATCATGAGCAATAATCGAATCATTGTAGCTTAAGATAGTATCCATCTGTGCTCTGGTAAAATCAGTAATACTATCAAGTGCTCCGTTTTCGAGATAAAACCACACTGTACCAGCATTAAGGTCAGCCTTCACCACCTTTGCAGCTCTAAATGTAATATTCTCACCTGTAGCCGAAGAAAAAAGGACAAGAGGTTCTCTGTTGGCTCCACATACAATCGCTGGAGACGACTGAACACTTCCACGCTGATACCAGTAGCGGGTATCAAGATATGCCGGCCATCCGCTGAGTAAGGCATTCTTATAGTTAAAGGCGTAAATCCCGTTTGTGCCGCTGATAACAATGTCCAGATAGCCATCTTTATCCAGATCAGCAAGTGCAGGTGCGGAATAATTTACAGGCAGAACAGTCCGGTCATCTGCTTTATACTTGCTGGTGTCAATGTAGGTGTAGGTTGAAGGCTTGTCAGTAGGCTTTTCCCTCCATCCCTTTGCCAGCTTCAAGCTTAACTCATAGACCCAAAGGCCATGCCTGCTGTCCGAAACAACGATCTCCAATGCTGTATCACGATCAAGATCTCCGCTAACCAGAGTATATGGACCGATTCCGGAAACAACAGTGGACAAAGTGGTACTATTTTTCCCGGCAGTGCAAAGAGAAAGCGTTCCATCGCTCTGGATAACAGCTACAGAATAGGCTGATCCATTCAGCGATGCAACGGCATTGACCGCACTGTCCGATTTCAGTTTAACAGAGTGCACCGAATCCATGAAGTTGCCAAATATTACTACTCCGTTTCTACAACCCACAGCCCATACCGAATCTTTATAGTTACAAACGTATGAAGAAGGTATTGCATTCAATTTGATTGTGTCAATACGTGTATCTACAGGACTCAGTGAGCTTAACGAATAGATACACCCGTTCGCAGAGGGTATAAAGACCCGGTTGGCAATAACCGAGGGCATTGCAGTAATTTGTGGTAAACTGTCAAGAAAGCTTATTGTGTCAGCATTGTGAAGAGTGTCTCCCTTAAGATCAATACGATCCAGAGGAAGTAATTTTTGATTATACCCTGCCTGAGATAGAGTATCTGCAGACCAGGCGTATATTTTTCCACTTTTACTTACAAGAACCAGTTCTGCCGTTTCGGTTGATGGATCAAAATTACCGGATACCGGTTCAAAAAACTCTTCCGGTGCGGCTCTCTTGGGCCATAAGGGAGTCAGGTAATCCCACTGGACAGATACTTTGAAAATAGAATCGGAGATATTGGAAGAATAATGATGATGTGATCCTCTTATTAAAACAGAATACTCCTTTTTTATGCTGCTCTGAGGAGTAAACTGCAGTTTCATCCATGAATGTCCACCATCATTACTGCGTGTTGAAGGGCTGGTGTAGGGCCCAAATCCGTTAACCCGTACGATTGTGGATGAGGAATCGATAACCGATTCATACGGAAAGACATCTTCTGCGCCGCCGAAGTCATAAACCTGCTCACCCAGTACATTCTGGAACTGAATGCTGATATCGGGTACTCCATCAGCTTCTACCAGTCTGACACCTTTATAGGTTGAATCACTGTTTACCATATTGTATTGCAGTCTCTGGCGTATAAGATGCTCATCCACATGCCAGACAAGAATACCGGATGCGGGCAGTCCAATGTCGTTATTTTCTGGTAAAGTGACTGTACGGGAAGGCCCTGCGGTTTCTTTAAGAACAGAATCCAGATTGACATGAAATGGATAGGCTGCGATAGGATATCTGCGCTCATCACTTGAATCATATTTAAAGAAGCTTTTATTTCCCGAAAGATTGCGCTGGCGATTTTCTATAAGATAGTATTCATGATTATTAATAGGAACCATCAAAATTGTAGTATCATTGCTTTGCTGACCGCTGGCTACTTTGTTTAAAACAGATGCCAGAGCTTTAACAGAATAGGTATTCGCCACACCCACTGGGGCAACTTTCGGTTCATCCCAACCCATAAAGGCACGCACCCAGGCTGAAGGATATGGAGGGATAAATCCATTTCCATTGAAATCTGCACCGATATCCATTATGCAGAAACCGCCAACACCTGAACCGGAACTGGCCCAGAGATCAGGAACACCCAGTTGACGAGCGACCTGGTTGACCAGGATACCCTGTATACCGCAATTAAGACTGTCCTGATTGGCAGTTTCTGAGCAGATC
The DNA here is from genome assembly GCA_023412475.1 of Fibrobacterota bacterium. Lineage (GTDB taxonomy): Bacteria > Fibrobacterota > Chitinivibrionia > Chitinivibrionales > Chitinispirillaceae > JAAYPC01. The sequence continues at coordinate 118,906 of JAEYNR010000006.1, forward strand.
ATCAGCTCATCGATAAGCAAGGGATTTTTTCCCTGCACCACTACCCCATTCTGAGCCAGTCCCAGAGAGTCCCGGTAATACTTAAAGTAATCGGGTGTGATAAATACATCATACATATCTGCTTCGGAATCCATACGAGCATCAGTAAAGTAGGTAGCTCCGGCATGGAAGATCAGAAAAACCGTTTTAAGACCCGATTCGTCGCGAATGGTACTGTCGGATGGATCGAAGCTGAGGCTGGAAAAAGGAGATTTATCCGGACTTTTGCTGGCCTCAAGTATTGCATCTCTTGAGAAACGAAGCAATCCGGTTGATTTTCTTTCATAATATTGATCAGGGGTTTCACCTTTCTTTTTCCCACCTGGAGAGTATTTTGGAAGGCTTTGAGGCACAGTAAATGGCTTTCCATCGGTCCCCGTACTGTATAATGAATATTTAAGGATCAGCTTACCACGTGAAGCTTTCCTGTAATATTGGGCAACAGTTTCAAGCTGATTAACAAAGTAGAGCGAGTCGTGAGGATGATCATCAAATTTATAAACCGTATCGTTACTGTTTAGATACCAACGGAACTCATCCTTTTCCTTGTCCCCACCACCTCTCATTTCAAATTTGCCGTTACCGGTAGTCAGGTACGAAGTGTCGGAATCGAATTCCACCATAAAAGCCATGATACGAACAGTATCTGACTTACTTTTATGAAAATTTATTGACCATCGGTGATCACGTGCGGTTTCCACCAGCCGTTTCTGTGAGCTTGTTCTGAAAAGTGCTTTTTGGGCGGAACCGTCAGAAGCGGTTAACAGCAATATCAGAAAAAAATGAATTATTGAACCTTTTATATACATTTACAATAGTCCCTGTCCAGTTTCAGATCCCAGAATCTTTGCAGAATAACTCCAGTTGACTTTAATAATCAAACATGAAAGATATTCGCCATTGTCCATCGCGAACACCGGTTGCGCCATCTTTATGTGGATTGATTTTTCGTAACATTCCCTTCATAAAGCCTTCAGGAGCCACAATATAGGAGAAGTCAAATTTCATGGTTCCGTATTTTAAGCCCAATCCCAGATTTAATTCGTAACGCTCACCGATATAATCAAAAAGCAATCCGCTTCGAACAGCAATAACGTTGTTGTACCAGTATTCCATACCCAGGTTGATATTGATTTCCTGCAATTCCTCTTCCCAGGTATCTGCAGTATCTGTAACCAGATCTGTAACCAGGGCTTTCCAGAATGGATCCGGTTTTTCATAAAAATAGTTCTTAACAACTTCCTTGTGTAAATCAAGTACGAACTTCAGATCGTGAATAGGTGTCTGAACAGCCCTGTACGCCATCCCCAGACGAAGAGTAAAAGGAATGGGGTCCACGTTATCACGATCGATATAGAAGATATGGGGGCCCATGTTCTGTAACATGAATCCCAAATCGAAGCCTCTCAGGAAAAAGTCACGCTTTAAAACTGCAACATCCAGGGCAAATGTATGTCCGACACCCTCACCGCTGGGTCCTCCCGGAGCCAGTGCACTGACCACATATTTTGCATTTAACCCTAAAGAGAGATTCTTTTTTGTGATCGGGAAGCCATATGAGAGATTAAACACACCTTCCCAGGACTTGACTTTTCTTGCTTCATTACCCAGTGCATCATAGAGCTGATTTTCTCCCATGAAAAGGTAGTTGATAGACAGACCGACAGTTCCCCAGTCCTGGGTTGGAAATATTTGACCTATGTACAAGTGCCACAAATCTGAAATACCAAGTTCGGGCAAGAGTTGCTCAAAAGCGATGTAGGACTGCATATTTGCTTTGTCATACTGGTTGAGGGTCTTGTCTGTTCCAATCCAGATATCATTGTCATGAACATTGATTGAGGTAACACTGTCTCCTTTTAGCGAGTTTTTAGAATGAAATGAATTCCATTGCGGGTCACGCTCAACCAGATTACCTTTATCATCGGTTTTAGGTTTACGCGCTTTATAACTGATAGCCCCATTATTAGTTCCTATCCAGACACTGCCGCTTTTCTCTTCGCTTATGGAAGTAACGATGCTGTTTGGAAATTGGTAGCGCTTCCAGGAGGTTTCATCGTAGATACAGACACCGTTCTTACCACCGACCCACAATTTATTGTCTGAATCCATCATCAGAGCGTTGATTCTGTTGAAGAGAAGTACCCGAGTGGAGTCAAAAACTGTTATGGCAGTGTCACCGATTTTATAAAGACCGTCATTTGTGCCCAGGTAAATATTATTTGATTTATCAAATTGAACGGCATTGACTTGAAGCAGCGGCAGTCCTGAAGCTGTATCGTAGCTTTTCCAGTTGCCGGTGGCAGAGAGTACTGCCACTCCCTTGTCTGTTCCAACCGCAATATCACCTCTGGGACTTAGTGCCAGAGAGATAATTTTATTGGATGGCAAACCATCCTTAACTGAAAAAGATTTCCATTCTTCTTTGTTATAACGCCATAAACCATTTGAAGTACCAACCCATATACGTTCTGAATTGTCCAGAACCAAAGCATTTACAGCCTCATTGACCGCTATGGAGTAAGGTATTTTGATCTCAGTCAGATCATCAATTGTTATGTCTTCAGTTTTAAGGATATCGTAAGCTTTTTCTGCAAAAGAGCTGATTGTAAGAGAATCGAAAGAGCCACCAAGAGAGGGTTTTGTGGAATCGGAAACCTCTGATGAGTCCAAATGCGGTTTAACTGAATCTGAGGCGGTTAACTGGAAAGGTTTTGAGATGATTTCAGAGATTTTTCCTGAAGTGCGTTCAAAGGAGGACAGATCAACAATCTGCCGTGCCAGAGTTTTAGCGATTGAATCGGGATTTGCTGAATTGTGTTTCATCAGAGCTTTTTTCAGCAACTCTCTAATTTCAGCATATCTTTTCATTTCAATTCCGTTTTCGGCCCTGATCGACCAGATCGCATCTATTAACTGCTTCTCATCATCATCGGCAAGAAACCTGTTTGCAATGTCCTCAATTTTGTCATCTATTTGAAGCAGATAAATTTCGTAGGTTTCCCAGTGTTTTCCATTAAAATGGAGCAATCCATTATTTGTTCCAGCCCAAATATTGTCTTTTAAACCGAAGTCTTTTTTCTTTTTGGAGGCAATAGCAGTGACAAGCTGATTGGAATCAAACAGGTGTGTTTTCCAGGAATGTGCCAATGGAGCCTGTCCAAGCCCTGCAGGATTATAATAAGTAGCACTGGCATCATCGGCTAGCCCGGTGAACGCTTCACCCATACCGGTAGCACGTGCTCCGGGAGGAAAAATAAGTGTTATAACAGCAGATTCACCTACGCCAGCCAGGGAAACACTTATACTGATCAGGGTTAAAAGTAGTGATGCTCTCATAAACGCAGCTTTTCTTAGTGTTGAAATCATGCAGATATACCTCATAAAACAGTTTGTTTATTAATTGTTTGCCAATCAGGTAATGGAGGAGGTGATTCATTGGAGAAAAGGGGACACATACCCTGTTCGGTAGTGTCCTTGAGATTCTCATTGCCATGGTGAGGAATAATACAACAAGTACAGCCTATATGAAAAGGCGGAATTATCCGGGGATAATGAAAAATTTGCTGTCTGGTCACAAAATTCCCTTTGCGGAAAAAATTCAGGCAAATCGAACATTCAACAGGAGTGAATTCATAAAAATAAAATTCAACGCCATCTCTATCACCCCGTTCAATCGTTTCAATGTTTCGGTTAAGCGATTCATTCCATTTCTCAATCAGCGCATCGATATCCGTTAACCAATCGTGAGTAGCTTCATGAAATTCGTTTTGGGAGAGGAGATATTTTCGGATATTTTCCACCGATGGCCTGATCTTCAACAACTCCTCGCGGGGACTGCGACGTACAATGGAATAGATACCGCTGGCATGAATCAGAGTTGTTGCAGGTTCTTCTTCCTGTACACTCTCTCTGTTTAACCCGATTCTTATTGCCACTAACACCAGAATCAGAAACAGGACAATACCAATAACGGCCAAAACCATAACTTATCCTTTCTGCCAGTGGTGAGTTAAATTACAACCGCCAGAGGCGACAATTCTTGTTTTTGTCGCAACTGCTCCTACAGCCTAAATGTATCCAAAGCGTTGCCGCTTTGCTTTTATTGTAGCCGCTGTGGTGCGGATCAGAGCCTGCGACAGAAAACTTAAAGAACGTTATACGTTCTAATTAGGACATCTTTACTGCCACTGGCTACAATAACCAGTGGTTTTTTATTGGTAACCCCTGGAAGGGGTCGCAATACAGATACTCGACTCATCAGTAAGCAATGAATTCAATGCTGCTGTCTATAATTATCACATGTTGGCCACTATTTCCCGGCCAAATTGTGAACAGGAAACAGTTTTTGCATTTTCCATGAGGCGGGCAAAATCATAAGTGACAGTTGCTGCCGCAATAGCCTTCTCTAATCCTTTTATAATAAAATCTGCCGCTTCAGTCCATTTCATATACCGAAGCATCATCTCTCCAGAAAGAATTACCGATGCCGGATTAACTTTATCCTGATTGGCATATTTAGGGGCGGTTCCATGAGTTGCCTCAAAAATCGCATGACCGGTAAGGTAATTAATATTGGCTCCTGGTGCAATTCCTATCCCCCCCACCTGAGCTGCCAGTGCATCAGAGATGTAATCACCATTAAGATTCATGGTCGCCACAACATCAAACTCATCTGCACGTAAGAGCGCCTGTTGAAAAAATATATCCGCAATCGCATCTTTCAGCAGAATTTGCCCCTCTGGCACCTTTCCTCCACATTCCTCCCAAGATACCACTTTTCCCTTATATTCTTCACGGGCAAGCTCGTATCCCCAATTTCTGAATGCTCCCTCGGTAAATTTCTGAATGTTTCCCTTATGAACCAGTGTAACACTTTTTCGTCCATTTTCAATAGCATATTCTATTGCAGCCTTGATTAATCTTCTTGAACCGCTTTTTGAGATGGGTTTAATCCCAAGCCCTGAATCTTCGCCGATCTCCCAACCGAACTCATTTTTCAGGAACAACCGCAGTTTATCCGCTTTTTCGCTTCCAGCCTCCACCTCTTTTCCAGAATAAACATCTTCAGTATTTTCCCGAAAAATCACCATGTTCACTTTCTGGGGGTTTTTAACAGGGGATGGCACACCGGCAAAATAACGAACCGGCCGCAAGCATACATAAAGATCCAGGATCTGACGAAGCGCAACGTTTAAGGAACGGATACCTCCTCCAACCGGAGTAGTAAGAGGCCCCTTTATACCTAAGAGATACTTCCTGAATGCTTCCACAGTTTCATCTGGCAGCCAACTGCCTGTCTGATTAAAAGCTTTTTCCCCGGCAAGGACCTCTTTCCATTCTATAGAGCGTTTGCCGCCATAAGCTTTCTCTACCGCCTGTTCCAGCACAAATCTGGATGCCCGCCAGATATCAGGTCCGGTTCCATCACCTTCTATAAAAGGAATAATCGGGTTATCGGGTACATTCAGTACACCATCTTTCATAGTAATCAGATCTGCCATTAGAAACTCCTGTGGAAAACTACGCTTGGATTATCATAGGAAGGCATAAAAATAATCCATGAAACATCAGATTTAAAGAGTTCAGTTAGAGCATAGGTACAGTTGCTTATAGTTTTTGAGGTATGGGGTGGTTTAAAATGATCTATTGACAGAGAACTTAGTAGTGATTTATCTTACCAAAACTATTGCGGGAGTAACTCAATGGTAGAGTGTAACCTTCCCAAGGTTAAGGTTGCGGGTTCGATCCCCGTCTCCCGCTTCTATTATGACTAGTGTGATATTTTTCCCAAAAAACCAATACAACCTCGCCCTTGTGCGGCTTAAGAGAGGGCTTACTGTAGATTTTATACTGTTTTGACTACAGCCCGGCTGGCCGACACTACAGGATGCCGTAGTACTGTGTAGTAGTTATAGCTTGCCTGCAGTTATGCATGATCTCGCCCTTCGCAATGTTTAAGAATGCTTTTTGTGAATTTAACACCCTGTATGCAGCCAAAACATGCCTGTAAGCTGCTAATACATTGCCTTTAGGAACTTATTTATCGTTTTTAGCAAGCGCTAATACTTACCTGAATCGGTCATTTTTTTGATGTGCCTTGCTTCAATCCCTCTATTTATCGATCCAGAAGTTTTTTGACCATATCACCCGGTAGATATGATCTTTCAGTTCTCCGTGCATCATCCGTCCATCTTCCGTAGCAGACTATTGCAGAGGATAGATAGCAGACGACTACGAAGGATGAACAAAAGCTCAGGGTCGCTAACCTAAAGGGCTCAATGCTATTCACACCAAATAATCGTCCGAATTAGGACTTAATTCCTTAACTCATATCACCGTAATTCTGAGCTATGACAAATCGGGTGACAAAACCCCTTTTGTACCTGATTGTCTTTGTATACAGTTGAAAAAAGATTTATCCTGGGACAACCATCTTTTGTAATCGACAAGTTTTACAATTTTACTTATTATGTTCATTTTTAATATATAGTTTTGCTGCATTTTTGTTATTCAATACATTTTTAGATGCCGATCCTATGCACCTCCCACGAAGATCATACATTTTTTCTGTTGGTAAAATTTTAATGTTTTTTTCAAGTCCAATAACTATTCTTCGTCTTTTTGAAAGTGCAAGAATTGGCCCCCCCCAGCCACAATCAAAATCGTCCCAATATCCTGTCTGAATGAAAATCATGTCACAGTCTGTACTATCAAATATTGAACTATCAAAAAAATTATAATCACCAGATTCACATCCATCTTCAATGGTTATCGTTTTATTTGATAAAAGATTTATTTCCCTGGCCCTCAATGAATGATATCTCGTCTTCTTTTACATGGATTTAGAAATGGTGACAGAGATCAAGACTACAAGAAATAGTTTTAAAAAGTACATATCATATCCCTTCCTTTAAAATAATGAGGTAAGCAGGAACAATGCATCTTGAAGAACTGTAGAGCTGCTATAAAAAGAACACTAAATTTTGAAATTTCTCTGAACATTGCTCTCTCCTTCTGGTTGTAGGATATTTAGAGGGCAAAACAGGATTTCACCTCCCCAACAACTGTCTTTCTTAAAACATACCATATTCATTAAGTAGTTAAATGGCAGTTTGCTCATTTTCTGTTTTCATTCAGAAAACATTCTCCTCTTTTTTATTACCTACTGACGAATAAAGCTCTTTAGACGCCTCAAAGGGCACCACACCACAGGATTACAAGGAAAACAACGCGGCAGCATATTGGATTCATAATGCTGCAGGAGCAGTTGCAATAAGAACAAGAATTACCGCATCTGGCGGTAGTAATTTGACCGTAGCACACAAAAACCAATGCCTCCCTTCATGCGGCAAAGTATATTTAAAAATTAATAATCATATCGGTGGTGTGCCCCCTGGCAAAAAAGCAAGATCTTTCATTGTTGAAATCATTAAATTTACATACAAAATCAACCATAATTACTGGAGGTATGTTTTCATGAGCAAACTATATGATAATTTGAATGAACAGATGAATTTTGAACTGGAATCTGCGTACATTTATGCAACGATGTCTGCATATTTAGATGCACAGAATATGAAGGGTATGTCACATTTTATTGACGAGCAGGTAAAAGAGGAGATCTCCCATGCTGGCAAATTTAAAAAATTCCTGCAGGAAACAGGATACGGAATAAAGTATCGTCCATTAAATCCCGGAGATGGAAAATTTGAATCTATTGAAGAGGTATTTAAAAAAGCTCTTGCACATGAAAAAGTAGTAACATCACGCATTCATGATTTAGTTAAGCAAGCAAGAGAAGAAGCAGATCAAAGGGTACTTAACCTTCTTGCCTGGTTTGTAGACGAACAGATTGAAGAAGAGGACACCTTTTGTGTACTTTCAGAGAGACTGGAAAGAATTAATGGTCAATGGAATGGTTTATACATCCTTGACAAAGAGCTTTCTGCCAGATAATCAGTTACGGCTAATCATAATAGTAACTGGCATGAAAATCTTCTAATATTTGAGAATAATTCATCTCCAGCCCAGAGTGGTTGGAGATGAATTGTTATTAGACTTTTCCTTGTAGCGATGAGCTTCGCTATCCTTTTACAAATAAATAAAACACTCCTTTTCGCAACTGATCCTTCTTGTGAGATATTTCCCTATCTAAAGCCCCCCCTTTCTTATTTTAGATCTATGACTACAGACAACCAGAACCCCTACTGGCAGGTACATGACAAATTTTTCAAGGAGATGTTCATGTACCCGGCTGTCTTCAGAAGTTTCATCGAACAATATTTGCTACAAAAACTACAAGTACCTGTTGATTTGAATAGTATCACACCTGTCAGAACTGAAAGTGTTGACACAAAACTAAGGGTACTTTTTTCGGATCTGATTTTCGAGATTAAAACCTTTTCGGGCACAACTATATATCTGCTTTTTGAACATAAAAGCTATCCTGACAGCAATATAGAAAAACAGCTAATAAAGTATATGGATACTTTTGAATTGGATTATCTCAAAGAGCACAGTGAAGCCAAAACTGCATTAACCATTATTCCCGTATTAATCTACCACGGTGATGATATCTTGAACGTAGGATTTCACAATAGCAGACTTGCTGATCTCATATTTTTTGATCTTTCCCGCATACCTGATGAAAAGATCAGAGGCACAGTGTCATTTTAAGAATCGTTCTCTTAATCACTAAATATATCCGAAGTGAAGAGCTCGTTACCAAAATTGATATGATACTCGAATTATTTAAGGAGCTTAAAGATGCTCCGGAAGCTATAGAATATGCACGATCGTTCTCTTTTTATGTAGAGCACGCTGCCAGAGAGGAATTAACAGAGATGCTTACGCAGAAAATCAGACATTTTTTCAGCGATGAAGAATTGGAAAGTTCTACAGTTGTTCGAGAGCTTGAGGAGAGAGGTAAGAAAAAAGGTGTCGATATTGGTAAAAAAGAAGGCATTGATATCGGTAAAAAGATTGGTATCGATATTGGAGCAGAAGCCACCAGATTAATTTTAACCACCAAAAAATCCGATGAGCAGATCGCCAAAGATACCGGTTTGCCGGTGGAAAAGATCAGGGAACTACGGGAAAAAATCAAAAATATGCCCTGATAAAGGTTTTGCACAAGTTTTTAGACCTCTTTTCCAAATTCTATTTCAGAAAACCTATTTACATATTTCCCTGCAGAAAACCCTCCTTTCTTATTGTAGATCCATGACTGCAAGTAACCTGTTATCAATAACAGGTATTATACTTTTACCATCATTCAAGATAGAGTGTTTTAAACGCCCGTTCTCTATCGCAAGCTAACTCAGAGTGCGGGGGTTTTGTTTTTATGCGCACACCTGATGATCGCAAGCTCCCAACTCGGGGAGATAATGGGCACCAACATACACCATCCTGCCACCAAAAATAATCTTTAGCAACTATCTACCACCCCTCAAGATTTTTAAACAAAAGACCTATATATAATAATAGAATAGAAACAGACTTACAATACCAGAGCTCATTCTTTTGGATAATAAAGATAATGATCAGCCAGTTAAAAATATCACTGTTTTTAATGATTCTGTTTAGTTTCAGGCTTTCCGCTCTCGACTTTGACTGGCTAACCGATTACCGAGGCAAAAACAGCGGACACACCACCTGCAACTTCCTCACCCTCCCCCTCTCCTCTGTAACACTTGCCCGTGGTCTGGCCTCCACTCCAGGAGCCATGGATGCCACAGATCTTGCCCTTTTTAGCGCCAACTCAGCACTTTTTGACCGGAATAAATTCGCCATCAATCACCTTCAATGGCTAATGGGCCTTAAGAAAGAGTACATCGGGGCTCTATTTCCAATCGAAGATATCGGTACTTTCGGAAGTTATGCGCAGATCTTTTCACCGGGTAAAATCGAAAATGCCCGTGATATTGATGAGCAACCCTCAAAACCCTCTATGCTCGAACTTGCTCTTGGAGCTAGCTATGCTAGAGCATTTCTGGACCAAAGGATCTGTTTCGGCGTTTCTGCTTCATATGTTGAAAGCAGACTGGATCATGAAGCTGGCAGGGCTTTGTCCGGATCGATTGACCTGTTGGTAGCCCCTGTTAAACAATTTTCCGCCCGATTGTATCTGGCAAACTTTGGAACAGGTGTTTCCTATGGAACAATCTCCGAACCTCTTCCCCTTCAGGGAGGAGTATCTCTTCTGATTCACCCTTTGCCCTCCTACTTTCCTATAGCTTCCAGATTTGATTTTGATTTAGGGATAGGAGTGAGAAAAATAGCAGATGAACCGGTGACTTCGGGTATAAGCACCGAAATCAAGGTCGGTCAATATTTTCGTTTCTTTACCGGGTACGAGTTCACCTATGGCATAAAGCAATCAATATCTGGATTTGGACTGGGTGCAGGTTTTCATCACAGGATTTACGGCTTTGAAGCGGCATGGAAAAATCTATCAGAAGAATTAGGCCCGGTATGGTCTGCAACGGTAAAAATCCAACTGGAGGAAAAGAAAAAACGCTCTGCCGAAGATTATTACAAGGTGGCAGAAAATTTTTACAGATTAAAAAGGTTTATACTTTGCAGAAATTATGCACTCAAAGCGCTTCGGATGGACCCAAATCTCTGGAAAGCACATGCGCTATTAAACAGGTTAAAAACTGAGCGGTTACGAAATGATAAACAGGAGATATCAATTGTCTATTCCGGTAACTTGAAAAATCAATTTCTCCCGCCACCCTACCCCGGATCTCTGGGAGGAATCGCCCGTCATGGAACCGTTTTCCAGAGCCTGCGAAGCCAGTTTCCGGTAATTTTCTCGATTCAGGCCGGCAACATCATTAGTGCAGATGCCAATCCTTTGCAGACCAGACTGGCTGCACATTATCTGCAGCATATCAAATTTGATGCAACCTGCGCTGGAAATGAAGAGTTTTTATGTGATAAGAAAAAACTGTCAGAATCCAAATTTCTTGATAAGTTAATCCTTGCAAATGTTAAAGAAAACTCCGAAGCCCGGTTTCTACCATACACCATCATGAAAAACGGCGGATATAAAATATACGTCACCTCTTTTGTCAATGGTAAACTGCTCCCCGAAAACAAGGCTCTCGCTTTGAACGCACTGGAACCGGAAAAGCTGCTAAACCCGGATGCTGAATCCTGTGATTTACGAATATTGATAATACATGACAGTTGGCAGAATATCAGCGCATTAACGAAAAAGTTTCAGAAATTTGAGATAATTATCTGCGGAAGTCTTGATCAGCATTTTGCAGTACCCATGAAAGTCGGCGACACTTATCTGCTCTCTGCCGGTGATGCCGGCAAATATCTGGGAAATCTTATCCTCAGGTTTGATCAAAATAAAAAACTTCTTGGAGTGGAAAACCGTCTTATTCCCATTACCAGCGAAATCAGACCAGATTCTGTTATCAACGATTTTACAAAAATGATTTCTGCCAAAATTGACCTGCAGATACCGGATGATTCTTCTCTGAATGTTAAAAAAGAATCCACCGATGGAGTGTTTCCTTTTGTGTCAAACAGAGATGGTAATGGCGGTATTTACCTGAAAATGATCGGAAAGAATGCAGAAGTTCCCATGACACGGGGATTCGGTGAATGTAGTAAACCAGTCATGTCGCTAACAGCAGGCAAGATCGCCTACACTGTTTCGGATAGTAGCGGATGCAGCCGGCTGGAACTCATCGACCTGACAGGTGCCAACCGCAGGTTACTCAGAGACAGTGCCGGAAAAACGGATGTCTCTTTTACTCCTGATGGAAAATGGATCTATTATTCGGTTGCACAATGCAAAAATAACAGCAGCGACATTTATCGTACATCCTGTGAAGGAGGTCCGGCGTATTCTGTTGTCTGCTGGCCGCAGTCATCAGAACATTCGGTGAGTTTTTCTCATAATAATGAGTATATGGTTTTCTGTTCCAACCGCGATGGTAAAGTACAGATCTTTCTGAGCAATCAGACTACAGAGCATCCAGTGAAAATCACCGATGTGGATGCCGATCACTATAAGCCGGCATTCAGTCCTGATGATCAGTACATCGGCTACCTTTCGGACCGTAACAATTTTGGAGGGAAACTGGATCTATGGGTTTATGACCTTATAGGTGGAACTCATCATCAGGTTACCCAAAACAGCAATGTATTCTCATTTTGCTGGCTTTCCGATTCAAGAACACTGGTTTACTCTTCAGGAGTTAATCTTCTGGACTTAACTAAAGCAGACATCACCACATACAGATACAGTAAACTGTGCACCCCTGATCAGATTAAAACCTATAATGAAAAATATCCCAGGGTCATAAGAGTTGATGATCAGGAAACCATTGTCTATCAGCGGGAATACGAAAATGGTGAAAAACAGATTTTCAGTGTGAAACCTGATGGTACAGAAGAACATTGCATAATTGATAGTAAGGAGATGGATTGGTTTGGATTCTGAGATGCAGGCAGAGAAAAATACGAAATCTCAGATCCGTCACAAGTGGCTGTTCAACGCAGATAAACCACAATCGCTCCCTCTCCCCCCTCTTTGGGCAGAGCGGTTCTGTAATTTCTTATTGTGTGATGAAGCTCGTTCTCCAGTAAATCACGAACCATCTTTTTTAACACCGGATGTCCCTGATTAACAGAATGATTTCCTTTTCCATGGATAATAAGGATTTCCCTTACACCCCTTTTCCTGCTTTTAGTGATGAATGATCGTACTTTACGAGCAGCATCTTCGGATTTTATTCCGTGAAGATCAAGTACCACTCTGATTGAGTGTTTACGGCAGACTTTTCTGGAAGTGGAATGTCTGGCTGATGAAGAGGCATCTTTATCATAAACTCCGTTTTTTTCTATATAGGAGAAAATAGCCTGCCTGTCATCTTCTTTACGCATGTTTCCAAGATTTCCAGATTACTGTACGAATGTTCCATCCTGCAGCAGCAGTTTACCATCGACACTGATCGTGCAGCAACTGACAATTCCTTCCATGGGAAATATTTCCGATGTTACATGAGACAGTTCTTCGCCAAATATCAGGCGGATTGCTCCAAAAGCGACCTTATCCTCGAAAAATTGTCCGCTTACCTTTGCACTATCAAGCAAACCCAGTCCTAAACCGCAAACTGTTCGGGCTGCTTCTTTATATTTGATGAAGTATTTTTCAAGCTCTGGTGCAAGGAAATGGTTCCTTATGCTGATGATCATTCCCTGAGCCACCTCCAGGATCAGAGCTGGCTGAAGCTTTCTTCTGTCAAATGAAAAATAGCCATCAATTGCCACAACTCCTTCAAATGTGCCCTCCTTTGGTTTCAAACACACCTGACCTGCAGGTAGTGTATTGACACCGCCCTCAGAAGAAAGCCGTCCATCATCTGTAAATACAGGTGAATCATCTACCTGAAAAGTAAAGTCTGTACCATTTCCGCTTACAACCCTTACGCTCTTTGCCGTGCTGAGTCTACCAGCTACCTTTCTGGTGTTGACCCCGATTTTTCGCCAGTCAGCATTCATGGTTCGACTGAAAACCTCTGCGGTTATTTCAGGAAATGAAGCTATCCGGACTCTGCTTTCGGATGCAACTTGTTTTGTCTGAGTATGGGAGACTATGGTTGAAAGCGGAATCACTGCGACATCAAATCTGCGAACCAACTCGATCACAGATTCTGGAAACTCAAGTCTTCCCTGACGACTTTCAGGAGTAAGCATAACCAGAACCGTTTCTTGACAACGATTCTGGGCCGCCTTATAAAAGGCTGTGCCGATCTCCATGCAAGGTGGATCACAAATTATCAATAGTTTCTCATTTCTTCTGAGGCTGCAACAGTCCATCAGCGTAATCTCTGAACTCTGCAGTAATCCATCAAACATGACCAGTTAATTCCTTTCGAGAACAAAAACTCAATATACTATTATTCCGGCAATTAATTATTACTCAGTTCTCAGTAATCTAATCGGCGAAAACTATGAACTACTATTTTATATCCAAATAGAGGAAAATCCCAAATAACAATTCTTAAATCCTAATCAAATTCCAAAATACTCAAATCCTAAACAGAGAATAAGAGTGTATCGAGGTAGTAGAAGTATTTCAATTTGAACTTGTTTCCCTATTTACCACCTGTGTTTAGAATTTGGAGTCTGAGTTTATTGAGATTTAATGTGATTGCAACTGTCCTGAAAAAACACACTTAGTAGTTACAATCGAAGAATATTGGGATTCCAGCACAGGAAATTTTGTAATATATTGTTCTTTATGGGAAACTTCTCTGATTAAATGCTATTTCTGATTTTATCTGAATTGCTTATTTCGATTAGACTTTTGAATTCCATATAGTATGAAATAGCTAAAAAACCGGTACTTCCTTGTTTGTTCACGTAATTGATGGCAATTGTTTTCAACTTTGTTTGACAGCTTCTTAACTGGATATTTATTTTAATCTTAAGCAGATAATCGGGCCAGACTTCTGTTAACCGAATTAAAAAATAAAAACCCCACTGGAGGTACCTTATGTCTATTGCTAATAACATCACCGAACTTATCGGTAACACACCTCTTGTGTTGATAAATCACCTCAATAAAGACGGAAAAGCTAAAGTTGCTGCTAAACTTGAATTTTTCAACCCTCTATCTAGTGTTAAAGATCGAATTGGGCTAGCCCTGATTGAAAGCGCCGAAAAGAAGGGTATATTAAACAAGGATTCGGTTATTATAGAACCAACCAGCGGAAATACGGGTATTGCGCTGGCATTTGTTGCAGCAAACAAAGGTTACAGATTGATACTGACCATGCCTGAGACGATGAGCAGTGAACGTAGAAAAATACTGAAAGCATTCGGTGCAGAGCTGGTTTTAACTGAGGGTTCAAAGGGCATGAATGGTGCAATAAAGAAGGCCGAGGAACTTCTGGCAGAAATACCCAACTCTTTTATGCCTCAGCAGTTTAAAAATCCCGCTAACCCCGAAATTCATCGAAAAACCACAGCCGAAGAGATCTGGCGTGATACAAATGGAGAGGTTGATATACTTGTTGCAGGGATTGGTACCGGCGGCACCATCACCGGGGTAGCAGAGATCTTGAAGGAACGCAAAAAGGAGATAAAGATCGTTGCCGTAGAACCACAAAAATCATCGGTTCTATCGGGTGGGCAACCAGGTCAGCATAAAATTCAGGGGATCGGTGCCGGTTTCATACCTGATGTTCTCAATAGAAACATTATTGACGAGATTGTCACCGTTGAAGATACAGATGCGGCTGCGACATCAAGGGAGCTGGCCCAAAAAGAGGGCATACTGACTGGGATTTCATCAGGAGCTGCATTGTGGGCTGCGTTGCAGGTCGCCAAAAAAGAGGAAAACAGCGGAAAACTGATCGTGGTAATACTGCCCGATTCCGGTGAGCGTTACCTTAGCACCTGGATTTACGATTTATAGAGACGTCCGGCCGGATGTCTCAAAATTTAGGGATTCCCCTGTCAGTTAGTGAAGATCAGATAAAATTTGTTATAAACCCCCCCCGATTATCCCCCCTTTATTAAGTTGGGACAATCGGGGGCTCCTTGCCAATTAGTAAGATTCAAAGGTTGAACTTCGGTATTGGTTATTTCTTTTCAGTAACCTGGTATTAAATTGTAGATTTTCACACACGCATGAATTTATACCTATGGACAACACACTAAACCAAAAGCTTGAAATCCTCAAAAGCCAGATACGAGCTTATCCTTCTGCCATGCTCGCTTTTTCTGGAGGAACCGACAGCACGCTTCTAGCCTTTGTAAGCAAAGAGATACTGGGAGAAAAGTTAAACCTTGTCACAGCCACCTCCCCTATCTATCCACAATCAGAGCTCGATGATGTGCGAAGGATTTCCGATTTTCTAAATTTAGAACCGAATTTTACCGAACTGGATGTTTTCAGCATTCCGAAATTTGTCAACAACCCTCCTGACCGCTGCTATCATTGCAAAAAGAATTTGTTTAAAAAAATTGTTGAACTGGCAAAAAAAAGGAATATCAATGCAGTCTTTGACGGTAGCAATATCAGCGATGAGAGTGATTTCAGACCTGGCAGAAAAGCATTGAAAGAGCTGGGAATCATCTCTCCATTGTCATTGGCCGAGATAACAAAACCGGATATCTATGCACTGTCCAGTCACTTTAATCTTCCAACGGCCACAAAGGCTTCTATGGCATGCCTGGCTTCCCGATTCCCCTATGGCGAGTTGATTACCAGACAAAATCTTGCCAGAGTAGAACAGGCAGAAAAAGCAATGCACGATTTGGGTTATCATCAGCTTCGTGTCAGAAGTCATGGAGATCTGGCCAGACTGGAACTATCATCAGAAGAGATCCAGAGGGGGTTTCAAGAACGCGATCGATTGATAGATATAATGAAACAATCCGGTTTCACCTGGTGCTGTATTGACCTGCAGGGTTATCGTACCGGTGCAATAAACGAAATGCTTCAGATGTAAAAAAGGTTTGTTACTACTCAGCTCTTGAAAACAAATATCTAATAGGAAGGAAATTCCAAATCGCAAATCTTAAATCCTAAACAAATTCCAATTTACAAAACCCCAAATTCTAAACAGGAACAAGAAGATTACAGATATCTATAGTATATCAGCAATTCCTTGCCCCTATTTCCTGTCCACCTCTTATTCTTATTTCCGTTCCTGTTCTTATTTCGGATTTCGGTTTTCGAATTTCGTGCAGATCTTCCTTCCGGTCTTTTACGCTTTATCCTGAGAGCTCATGCGGGAGAGCTGGTATTTTTTCCATTCTCCAAAATCACCCTGAAGAATGTGCTCTCGGGCCTGACGGACTAAACTCATATAGAAATGAACATTATGCAGTGAGATAAGCCTCAGCGCCAGAATCTCTCCAGCCATATACAAATGACGAATGTATGCCATGCTGAAGTTTTTGCAGGTATAACATGAGCATTCCGGATCAAGCATAGTATCAAAATCTCTGGTAAATTTGGCATTCCTTACATTTACCTTGCCCTGTGAAGTAAATGCAGAACCATTACGGGCATTACGGGTGGGAATAACACAATCAAACATATCGATACCCCGTTCGATACATTCAAGAATATCGATAGGTGTACCTACTCCCATGAGATATCTTGGCTTGTTTTCGGGAAGAAAACCGGTCGAGTACTCAACCACCTTATAAGTGTTCTCAATACTCTCACCCACAGCAAGCCCACCCAGTGCATAGCCGGGAAAATCCATGGCTACCAGTTCTCTTGCGCAGTATTTCCTTAACTCCTTTATTACCCCTCCCTGCACAATACCAAAAAGTGCCTGCGGAAAACCAAAATGAAAAGGAGTAATGTTATGGGCCTCAAGGCATCTGCCAGCCCACCGAACCGTCCGCTCCACCGCTTTGGTAATGACCTCAGGAGCAGCATCTGCCGGAGGGCATTCATCGAAAGCCATTATTATGTCTGCACCTAAATTGTGCTCAATTTCAATAGCCCGCTCAGGTGAGAAAAAATGCTTTGAGCCATCGATATGGGATTGAAAAGAAACTCCATCCTCGGTTATTTTAGAAATATCCCTTAAGCTGAAAACCTGAAAGCCACCGCTGTCGGTTAAAAGCGCTCCATTCCAGCTTTCAAATTTATGCAATCCACCGGCATCTTTTATCAGTTCATCGCCCGGGCGAAGGTGAAGATGGTAGGTGTTGCCAAGAATTATCTGACATCCACATTGATGTAATTCTTCAGGGGACAATGATTTAACTGTTGCCTGGGTTCCCACCGGCATGAATATGGGAGTATGCAGGGTACCATGTGCTGTTAAATAACTTCCTGCTCTGGCATTGGAATCATTATCGGTTTTTTGCAGCGAGAAAGAGTGAATTTTTTCCATAGGCCTACAAAATAGTAGAAGCATTTCATTTTTAGTAGAAAAAAACCTCATCTGCTCTAATAGAAGCTTCACTTCCTCTGAAAACATTATCCTCAAGAATTCTTGCAACAGAATGTTGCTTATTCTATCTTTATCTAATTATGGATTTTACCGATGTGTAAAACAATTCATACTCCATAATGAAACATTTGCATTACCATTATAAGGTTAATAAGGATTAAATCTTGTGCCAGGAACGTTGTTAGATACCATCAATTCTCCAGCAGATCTTAAAAAACTCCCGATAGAAAAATTACCCCAACTGGCAAATGAAATCAGAGATTTCATGATTGAAGTAGTAAGCCATACCGGCGGTCATCTTGCGCCCAGTCTTGGGACTGTTGAACTCACTCTGGCGCTTCATTACTGCTTTAACAGCCCAGAGGACAAACTTATCTGGGATGTTGGACATCAGGCCTATTGCCATAAAATTATCACTGGCAGAAAAGATCGTTTTCACACTTTGCGCCAATTTAATGGAATCAGTGGATTCCCACGAACTACCGAAAGCGAGCATGACATCTTATCCGTTGGCCATGCCTCCACCTCAATCAGTGGTGCATTGGGGATTGCCATGGGCAGAGACATTCTCCAAAAGAAACAGTCTGTAATAGCAGTTATCGGTGATGGTGCACTATCAGGTGGCCTTGCTCTGGAAGGGCTCAACAATCTGGGCTCAAAAAACACCAGTATGACACTCATCCTTAATGACAATGAAATGTCAATTAGCAAAAATGTAGGTGCCCTGTCCCGTTACCTTACCAGAGTTATTACAGATAAAAGGTATGCCCGCATAAAATCAGAGATATGGGGACTTCTGGGCGGTTCAACAGTAGGAAAAAGCATCAGAACTGTTATGCGTGGAATCGATGATGCACTGAAGCATCTGGTAATTCCAGGTAAACTTTTTGAAGATATGGGTTTAAGATACCTGGGTCCCATTGACGGGCATAACATTCCAGAAATGATAGAAGTTTTCAATTCCATAAAAAATCTCCCTTCTCCACAACTGGTTCATATCATTACCAAAAAAGGTAAAGGTTACGGCTTTGCGGAAAAGGATGCTATCAAATACCACGGAATAAGTTGCTTCTCAAGAGATACTGGTGAGGTAACCAAAACCTCAGACAGACCTCCCACATACAGTGATATTTTTGGCAAAACCATGATAGAGCTGGCCCAAAAGCGCTCTGATATTGTGGCGATCACTGCTGCCATGCCAGATGGAACCAAATTGACACAGTTCAGTAAGGAGTTCCCGGACCGTTTTTTCGATGTAGGAATTGCCGAAGGCCATGCAGTGACTTTTGCCGCAGGTCTTGCTCTTCAGGGGCTCCGGCCGGTAATCGCGGTGTATTCAACGTTTATCCAGCGGGCGTTTGATCAGATCATGCACGATGTGGCACTCGACAAGCTCAATGTTGTTATATGTCTCGATAGGTCTGGGCTGGTAGGCGATGATGGTCCTACTCATCATGGAATGTTTGATCTTTCATTTCTCAGATCGGTTCCGGGTCTGACAATCATGGCACCCCGTGATGAAAATGAGCTCCGTAATATGCTTTATACCGCAGTTTATTCTATCAATGGACCAGTTTGCATAAGATATCCCCGGGGATGCGGCATGGGGGTTAATATTGACACCGAATTCCAGTCACTTCCTGTTTCGCCCGATGTCATTCGACAAGGACAGGATCTGGCCATAGTGTCAATCGGTGATTTTTTCTCTATCGCCAATGCAGTATGTGAAAATCTTGCCCGAATGGGTTACAACCCTACCCTTATCGATGCACGCTTTGCAAAACCACTGAACACAGAATTCTACACCCAGCTCTTTTCCACACACCATCATATCGTTACTATGGAAAACAATTCAACTGCTGGCGGATTCGGTTCTGCCCTTCTGGAGCTGGCTCACTCCCTGGATATTGAATTACCCAGATTCCTGCGCCTTGGACTTCCCGACGAATTTGTCTGCCATGGTGAAAATCAGAAAATTTTCAGGGAACTTAAAATTGATAAAGACAGTTTAACAGATCGTGTTTATTCCTTTATAAAAAGCGATGTCACCAGGCTTCAGACTGAAAGAGCGTGAAAAAATACGAGTGGATATTTTGCGCCTTAATTTGAGGGAAGAAAGAGCATAGAGATCCAGCCGGATGTCTATGCTCCTAACCTCCTGAACCTGATCCATATCATATCACATATCATATCACATATCATATCACATATCACATCACATATCACATCACATATCACATCACATATCCAATATCCAATTACACAGGACGTTGCTCTGTGCTAAAATAATGCGCCCCTTCAGGGCTAGTAGGATGAGGACATTTTCCTGAACCAGCCTGTAGAGCGGAGCGACCTTAACAGAGGACAGCGCCCTACGATTATATGAACCTCTGAACCCTAAAACAACCTTACCACTGAAGAACGTATGAGATTAGCCTGGGCGAGCATCGCAAAAGAGCTCTGGTGCTTTATACTATAATTTGTTGCCCTGATCATCTCTTGTCCGCTATCAGAACCGGCAATCGAATCCTTAACCGTATTACTTATATTCACCTTCTTTTCTGCAATGGCATATTGTGCGCTCAAACCCAGAGAATAGGCATTGGCGCTTGCCATGAAAGACCCGGCTTTGTTAAGCTCCGCCTGTACCGCTGCATGATCTTCATGATAAGAGGCCCCCAGAGTCAACCCATCAACATTAGCCACCTGTTCTGCACCAAATGATATCACCATAATATTGCCGATATTTCTGGAGTCCAGATTCACACTATCAAGCGGCTTTTCATGGGAATCACTGACTAGTAGTTTCCCGTCGTAATAGGTATTATTAACTGTATAGGATACCTGCTTTATCAAAGATGAGAACTCCGATTGCATCACTTTTTTTTCATCCTCAACTGTGCTCACATCATAGTAAAGGTCTACCAACTGCCTCATGCGTTCGATGCCGTTGTAAACAGTTTCACCAGTATCCACGACCACATCCATTAATGCCGATGCACTGGCGATATCGTTTTTTATCCGTGAATAATCATTCGAATCGCGACTGAGGCGCTGTGCCCGGAAAAAATCAGTTACCCCATCCTGAGGCTGACGCACCCTTTTCCCACTTGCAAAATTAATCAGCGAATTTCCCAACTGATTTTCATTAATTTTATTGAATGTAGCGATTCGTCCGTATGTTATTGATAGTGGTATTCCGGTTATCATGCTCCCTCCGAGAGAGAATTTGAGATTTTAGATTTTCGATTTCGGAGTCCGGTTTCGAACTTCAGTTTTAGTTTTTTTGTTTTCATTCTTTAATTATCGAATTTAGGATGATTGATTTTTGATTTCCCTTTCAAATTCCTTATTTCTGTTTTTCGAAATTCGGATTCCAAATTTCGAATTTTCGATTTAGGATTTTCATTTTAAGTTTCACCCTCTCTTCCACCGTAATCATAAAGCATCGCAAGTGAGCTCTGTATGATATTGCCCTGTGCTATCATTGCAATCGATGCTTCCTGGCGCACACTCAGATCGACAATTTTGCTCATCTCTGCTGCATAATCTATATCATTTATCAAAGAGTGCAACATCTCTTTGCTGTTTATTATGGTTTCACTGAGTTTCATCTGCTGTACAGCGATATTGTCAAATGCTTTGGCCTCTGAAAGGTAGCTCAACATTTTTCTGATCTCAGTGTCGATGCGGCTGTCTATTGCCTCCCCATTTATGGCCAACTCATCGATATCCTTACTCTCAGAAACGGCACTGAAATCCATATCCAAAGAGCTTCCACTCTTAAGATCCAATTCAACAGATGCAACAGTGGAGGTCGATTGCATGATATTGACACCATCGACAGAAGTGCTGCTTAATATTTTACTGATGTAAATTTTCAGCGATTCAAACTCTGCCCGGTAATCTCCCTGCAACCCAGTATCGGTTGCAACTGTATATTGCCTGGCCAGAGTTTTCATTTTGGTAAGATTCTCATAAACCGCGTTTCCGGCATCTACAGCAGAAGAGGAATATGCTTTGAATTCAGTCAGATTTTCTCTGACCTTCTGGTAACCGCTGATCTGGTTTTTAAGTTTGTTGGAATAGATGAATCCTGAAAGGTCATCTTTTGCGCTCTGAAATTTTTTTCCAGAGGACAACCTGGTAAGAGCATCGGTAAGTGCTTTGCTATTGGAAGCATATACCGATGCCAGCTTTGAAGAGACAGATCCGGAACTGCCTATCATGAGCACCTCCCTGTTGTACTTTAACTCATACAGAAAAGGGCTTCCCCTCCCTATTCTGTATGGTGAAGGTCCAGTCCGGCTTTTACATATATAATTTTAAAACCGATTGCCGTGACATATTTGCCTGTGCAATCATGGATACAGCAGCCTGTTGTCTGACACTCTGATCGACCATCTTGCTGGTTTCAGCAGCTTCATCGATATCGGTAATAAGCGACTTTACCGCTTCTTTGCTGCTAATAATTGTGTCATTAAGCTTAAGCTGCTGAGAGGCAATACTATCAAATGCCTTGGCTTCGGAAAGGTAGGTTAGCATATTTCCAATTTCGGTATCGATGTCGTCAATAATGCCTTCACCATCAATAGCCATGCCTGCGATATCAGCACTGCTGGCTATAGCACTGAAATTCATGTCCAGTGTGCTGCCTCCCTGAGGATTGAGAACTACAGAGGTAATTGAGGTTGAAGCCTGCATTATGTCTTTCCCATCGACTTTACTGTTTGTTAAAGCTTTGCCGATCTGTGTTTTCAGTGAGTTGAATTCCGCCTCATACTCGGCTTTCAACTCTGTATCGGTTGTGCTTTCATATTGCTTGGCCAGAGACTTGAGTTTGGTCAGGTCTTCATAGATCGCCCCACCGGATTGGACTGCGGCATTGGTAAATGTTTTAAACTCGGTAAGATTTTCATTAACCTTCTGATAACCGCTGATTTCGGTACTGAGCTTATTTGATCGGATAAAGCCCAGAAGATCCTCTGCTGCACTTTGGAACTTTTTGCCCGAAGCGATTTTTGTCAGGGTTGAGGCTAGCTGTTGAGACCCAGTGTTATAGATACTGGCCAATTGAGATGAAGTGTTGTTAACACCACCGATCATAGGACCTCCCTTGTATGTTATGACATCCGTGTCATCCGCGCAGAGCTTCCCGTTTCTGCCCGGCTGACTCGCCTGTTTTGAATGGCCATTACAAATCCTGTTAAGTTTATCGGTAGTATTATGGAATACTTTAGTCTTTTTTTTGGTGGGAGGATGGTAAAGGGAAAAAGTTACTTTCAAGGAACATTGAAAAGCTATGGCGATCATTTTTTCTATATCCTGTGATCTGCCCGGATATGTATTCGAGAGAAGAGGAATAGAGAAAACACCAGAATTAACTCCTTGAACAGATGTGTGAGAAGTCTCTGAAAGTCCCCTTTGCGGCCTTTCAGAGATTTTATTTTTTAAATTCCAGGTATCTTCAGCTAAAACCTCCCGAATGGGCACCAGTTTTAAAGCAATCATTTTTTCCTCTGGCTTTGAAACATTTCAAAAGACTTTCACTGCAATTGCTATACGAGGTCGTCCCTCTGCCCCGATTGCGGGGGAACGATGAAAAATGCTTGCATTAATTTACCAGGCTCCACAGGTCAGTCCGATTGTCACATCCGGGAACAAAGCTGCGACCCGGATTACTTCGAAACGTATTTGCAGACTGAAATAGCGGCAAGCCCCAGACCGCCTTGAGGGAGCCATGCCCCAAATCGCGAAATCATTGACTTTCTATCTTGAATTGATCATTTTCAACGAGTAGTGGCTCCGGTTGTGAGCCGTCGCCAAAGCTGATGCAGTAGGCGCGAATACTCGGTGACGCAACGGATATTGCGATAATGCATACGGAAACATTACAGGAGAAAAGGTAGTTGTATTTACAACCAGATGACAATCCAGATCATAACAGTGCAAATAAACTGATTGCATATGGTTACCTGGCTGTAGCAGTTGTTGTGACCTGTGGTATTGCATTATCGCTGTTTCAGTTTTTTCTGAACCGAAGTCTATGGCTCGATGAAGCATCACTTGCACTGAATATCATCGACAGAAAATGGAATGAACTACTTACCCCGCTTGACTTAATGCAATCTGCTCCGATTCTGTTTTTATATATCGAGAAACTGGCATCTCAACTCATTCCGCATTCAGATTATGGCCTTAGACTCTTTCCTCTGTTCTGTTACTGGACTGCCGGAATATCTCTTTATTTAATCCTGCGCCATTTCTGCAATAGTAACTGGAGTACTGTTATCGGTCTGTCTTTGTTTTTTTTCAACCATACGCTCTTATATTATTCCAGTGAAGTAAAACAATACATGGGCGATGTGCTTGTTTTGTGCACAGTTTTCAGCACAGTGCTTTCAATCAATTTACCCATGAGCAAGCGATCCTGCATCCTGCTATCACTCATGGGTTCTGTCGCGATATTTCTCTCCAATATTGCTCCAGTTGTTTTACTTACATCCGGATGCTATCTGTTATACAGATATCTTAAAGAAAAGAAAGGGTGGCTGGGATATCTTCTGATTGTTTTTTCTGTCTGGTTACTGATTTTTGTACTCTATTATACCTTGTTCATTGCTTATAATCCACATATGGAAGGTATGAACACATTCTGGGCACCCACATTCATCTCAGGAAATCCCTTTAAAATTTATTTGTATCGTTCTCTATTCACCAATTTCAGTATGATCTCAAATGTCATCGTCATGTCTTCCGGTCCAGTAAAGTTCATATTTATTGGTCTATACATCGCCGGTATCGTCAGATTGCTGAGAAACAGATCATTTGGAATGATTATACTTGGTTTGATGCCATTTGCTTCGCATTTCATGCTGACAATACTCAAACTATACCCTTTTGATATTAAATTTACATTATATCTTCTTCCGGTCACTATCACAGTCTGCATATCTGGATTGGAGTATGCAGCACATTTTTTTAACAGGATTATACACTACCATTTTCTTGTCATACTGTTATCGTTTGGATTATTTTGTCAACTGTTTAAGGTTGGATTTCCAGTTGAAAAAGAAGAGTTGAAAAAAGCGCTATCTTTTATACAAAACAACAGCACCGGCCATGAGCCTGTGTATGTCTATTATGGCGCAAAAAGTTCGTTTTTATATTACACCCGGACTGGTTTTTTCCGACAGACCGATCATATCATTTATGGGAAAAGCTATCGTGATAATGCAATTCGCTACAGAGATGAACTGCCGAAACCAGCTGGTGCCATGTGGTTTGTTTTTTCTCATGTATATAATGATGAGGAAATTCATATCCTGAATTTAGTGGATTCAATGGGAGGACTGTGCAGTAAGGAGATCAGGTGTACAGGCGCAAGTGCATACCAGTACAACTTTTCATCTGGAACAAGCCATACCTACTAATTACATTGATATCAATATTTTAACTCGTACCATTTGGAACCAACATGGCGCATGAAAACCAGGTCAATATATCTGCTATCATTAATTGCTTTCTGCCAACTATCAGCGCTCCAGTAAAACAGTCCTTCTATAAAAAGTCCGGGCGGATCTCCGGCTAACACAATTTTATTAATGCAAGGACTTGCTAAATCGGGAACAACTGGGCTCCGGGTAAGATAGTAGATTTTATGGATGACCATCCTCACTTCATGGTGACGCAGTTACAGTTGATCATGGGCCGTATAGCGTCTACCCGAAGAACCCCTAACCCTTTTAAATGCGCTCAAGCCGGTGCTATTTCGATTTGAACCGCCATTATTCCAGTTTTCCGGGCACATTTTCTCTGACAACGGGCGAATTTCAGAAAAAGAGTAGATTGCCGTGAAATGATGGTAGCCACCGCCTGTCAATCTGGTCATAAGTTTAAACTTCCGCCGCTTTGGCTCGCAAGTACTCTGAATATTGTTTACAGCTTTTTGCTCCTGTAAGTTGTATTTTGGCATCTTTTATGATCATTTTATGTGTAAATGGAAAGGAACTTTTAGCCATTTATTTACAACCAAAAACGCAATACCTGGAATCCGGTAGATAAAGGCCATTGGAAGATGAATGGTTGGATATGATGTAATTCATATCAGTACCAGAATGATCAGGATTGCCGCCTGCCCAAACTGGTTATTAGCGAGAACTTCCCTCACCACAGCATTACAATTAAAAGTAAATTGATAGCGTGCTTTGGATTTATAACGCTGCAGCAGCATCTACAACAAAACAAGGAATACCGCCGCTGGTTGTAGTAATTTAACTCCGCAATCGGTTAAATTTTTTTACGGTATTTATCTATAAGTTGCGGAATGGTTTCAGGGTTGAGTTTGGCCTGTACCTCATCGTTAATCATTGCCACCGGTGCCAGACTGCAAACTCCAAGGCAGCGGGTTGTTGCCAGTGTAAACATTCCGTCAGTAGTTGATTCACCGATCTTTATACCCAGAACACTGCTGAATGCATCTGCCACCGCTGTTGCCCCTTTCATATAACAGGCTGTTCCCATACATACGTTTATAATAAAGCGTCCCGTTTTTTTCAATCTGAAGTAATGATAAAAACTGGCTACTCCCACCACTTTTGCTGAGGGTATCTGCATCAGTTGTGCTACGGCATCAAGTTGAGCCGTACCAAGATACCCCATTGACTCCTGCAGCTTGTGCAGTGTGTTAATAAGATAGCTTTCACTGTGAGGCAAGAGTATTACTTTTCGAATGTGCTCTACTACGCTGTGTGGTAATGCCGCTTCACTGCCGGTTTTGACTTCTGCCCAATTGTCAGTAGACTCTTTACTCATCTTATCCCCCTTGGCAAGCGAGCATGATAGCTGGTATGGAGAAGCTGGTGGGCGAGTTTCCCGCCGATATCTCCAAGAAACTCTTTGTAAATTCTTCTGACGGCTGCATTTTCATGAGATCTTCTTACCCTTTTAGAATTATCTATTGCATATAAGGCTTTACCACGTGTCCATAACATATCCATATCAAGAACAGTTGTTCCGGCATCATTTAAAACATATGGCTGCCCACCGCCTCCACTACATCCACCCGGACACGCCATAATTTCCACAATGTGATATTCATTTTTTCCTTTTTCGATGTCGTTGAGTATCTTTTTTGCATTTGATAAACCATTGGCAACAGCTACATTCAATGTTTTTCCATTCATTTTAACCGCTGCCCGATGCAACCCCTCAACTGAGCGGACTTCGGTGAATTCCAGTCTTTTGACAGAATCGCCAGTAAGTTTAGTTGCAGCGGTTCTGAGAGTGGCTTCCATCACCCCCCCGGTTATTCCGAAAATGTCACCTGCGCCACTGGAAGTTCCCAGAGGTTCATCAAATTGCTCATCGGGCAGATGATTGAAATCTATTCCGTAGGAT
This sequence comes from Fibrobacterota bacterium, assembly GCA_023412475.1. Lineage (GTDB taxonomy): Bacteria > Fibrobacterota > Chitinivibrionia > Chitinivibrionales > Chitinispirillaceae > JAAYPC01. The sequence continues at coordinate 146,301 of JAEYNR010000006.1, forward strand.
TTGATCATCCAGATGATTTCCCGGGTCGTAAGAACTGCATCTGTGAAAGGAGCACCATGGGGAGTGGTATGTTCAGGGCGGGCAGCCTCAAATTTCTTCGCAGTACAGGGCATAACCGCTACCATGAAAATGTCTTTAGGGTCAATATGCGAGACTTGTGCATAATAGGTTTTGCTTAACACCGATAACATCATCATTGGTGAAAGACAGGTTGAGGCGCAGGGGATAAGTGATGGGTAAAACTTCTCTAGAAAGCTGATCCAGCCAGGAGAACAGGAGGTGAAAATTGGCAGAGGGCCATTATTGTTTAGCCGATCGATGAGTTCCTGTGATTCTTCGGTGATGGTCATATCTGCTCCAAGGTCGGTATCAAATACCTTTTTAAACCCCAGCAGATGAAGCGCGGAGATCATTTTACCGGTAACAGCAATTCCTGGAGTCATGCCGAACCCTTCACCAATTGCTGCACGAATTGATGGAGCGGTTTGGACTATAACATGTTTGGTTGAGTCTGAGAGAGCCTGGAATACTTCGTTTACATTGCTTTTCTCTATAAAAGCAGCGGTGGGACAGACATTTGAGCATTGACCGCACTGGATACAAACGGATTGGTCCATTCCCCGTTCATGCGCAGGAGTGACGATAGTGGTGAATCCCCGGTAATGTTGACTGAGATTATACACTCCCTGTACTTCCGAACATACTCTCACGCATCTTCCACAAAGAACACACTTTTCAGGATCCCTCACCACCGAGACGCTTCTTGAATCCACAGGTCTGCGTTTCCGTTCACCTGCAAAGAGCCGCTCACGTACACCCATCGAGTAAGCAAGGTTCTGCAATTCGCAACGTCCGTCCCTCTCACACGTTTGACAATCTTTTGGATGATTATCAATAAGAAGCTCAACAATGTCTCTTCTGGCCTGGCGAATCTCAGGTGAATTGGTCCTTACAATCATCTTTTCCCAGACTGCAACAGAGCATGCCGGCATGTAATAATCCATGCTTTCTATTTCGACTATGCAGACCCGGCAACTACCGGGAGTGCTTAACCAGGGATGATAACAAAGGTGAGGGATATGAATTCCAATTGACGCAGCCGCCTGCATGATAGTGGTACCCTGCGCAACCGTCAGTTGATGCCCATCGACAGTGATATTTATATTGTTGGTGATAATGGCCTCCGGTTAGAGGTTCAGCTTTCAGAGGTTCTGAGGTTAAGAGTAGAGACGTCCGGCTGGACGTCTCTGCAATTAGAGATTTTCTTGCCCAATTAGAGGTTCTTCGACATTCGATATTTGGCATTCGATATTTTTTCTCTTCTCCCTCTTTTCCCTTTCTCCGACCAATAAAATCGTCAATTATGTAAATATTCATTTCTAAAATATTTCAACGTACTTAGAACAGGATTTGGAGCAGCTCTTCCCAAGCCACACAATGAAGCATTCCTTAAAAGAATGCACAGCCTTTGAAGCTTGTCTATATCTTCAGGACCCCCTTTACCTTCAATGATCCGCTCCAGTATCTCAAGAATTCGCTTAGATCCCTCGCGACAGGGTGTACATTTTCCACATGATTCATCCTGGCTGAATGACATGAAGAATCTGGCTGTATCAACCATGCTTTTGCTCTCATCCATGACAATCATACCACCCGAACCCATAATGGATCCGATATCTCGTAGTGTTTCAAAATCTACCGGTGTCTGCAGTTCTTCTGACGGAATACAACCCCCGGCAGGCCCACCGGTAAGCACTGCCTTGAATTTTTTATTATCTGGAATGCCTCCACCGATATCGTAGATAATTTTATTCAATGTGGTTCCCATTGGTACCTCTACTAAACCGGTGTTCATAACGGCTCCGGAAAGTGCAAAAACTTTTGTACCTCCACTCTTACTGCTCCCTATCCGAGCAAACCAGTCTGATCCATAATTGATGATTGCAGGTATGTTAGCCAATGATTCTACATTATTGATTATCGTTGGTTTATCCCACAGCCCCGACTGGGCAGGATATGGTGGACGGATACGTGGCCACCCCCGTTTCCCTTCAATTGATGCGATAAGAGCAGTTTCTTCTCCACAAACGAATGCGCCTGCGCCCAACCGAACCTCAATATCAAAGGAGAAGGTGGAACCCAGGATTGCATTCCCAAGCAGCCCCTTTTTCCGACAGTGTTCAAGGGCATTTTCCACCCGCTTGATTGCCAGTGGATATTCGGAGCGGATATAGAAAAAGCCCCGAGTGGCACCGATTGAAAAAGCTGCTATTGTCATTCCTTCAATGATAGAAAATGGATCACTCTCCAGCATGTCGCGATCCATGAATGCTCCTGGATCTCCTTCGTCAGCATTGCAAATGATATATCGGGTTTTTTCCTGACTGCCAGCAACATTTTTCCACTTCAATCCTGTAGGGAAACCAGCTCCACCACGCCCCCGCAGGTTGGCGTTCAATATTTCTTTTATTGGCCATGAAGGATCATTCTTTTCTATCACCGATGCGAGCGCATGAAATCCTTTATGAAGCAGATAATCGTCAAGGCTTTGCGGATCAATCACACCGCAATTACGTAAAGCTACCCTGGTCTGATGCTGGAAAAAGGAAACATCACCATATAGCTCAAAAAAGTGCTGATCCACAGGTTTACCTTCAGAGAGCAGTCTATTGACTGTTTCATTTTTACCAATGTGGTGATGTATTATCTCTTCAATATCGTTTTCATCGTGTATCTTATATACAATGTTACCGGGTCTGACTAAGACATGTGAAAGTTGCTCCAGATCATCCGATGAGCATAATCCGAAACAATTGGCTTTACTGACTCCCACTAGGTCAGTAGAGATTGATTGACGCTGAAGTTCTCTTTCAAACTGATCCCGGATAACTGCCGCGCGTTTACGGCCACATTTATCAGCTTCACAGAAAATAAACTGATGACTTAATCCGAAAATTTCAGGATCAAGAAGCAATGATTTTACAGGTTGACCAGCTAAAATATGCGACTGAAATATTTCTCTATAGAGTGGTTCTGTTACCTGAGAATAGCTTAAGGGTAGTTTGCCTTTCTCTTTCACTGTTACAATAGGCTCCTGGCTGCATCGACCGGTACAGCCCCGGATTTTTATGAATATATCGTTTCTTTTACTCTCTGCTATAAGCTTGCGGAATGTTTTCTCCACCAGCGGTGCACCAGCTGCATTCTCACAGGTAGCCGATCCGATAATAATGAGAATTCCTTTTTCAAATTCGGATTTCTTGGAACGTTCTGCTGCCTCTGCAACCAAAGATGAGTAGATAGTATTAGGGTTCATGTTTCCAAATCCTGTATATATGGAAGATAAGCAGGCCAAAAACATAGAAAAATTAAAACAGTATCAGAGTCGTGTTGATTATGTGCCGGGAGAATAAACTTAAGTGAGCAATGAGTGTGCCTTTTTGTGTAGGGCAGGGCAGAGGTTCTGAGGTTAAGAGTAGAGATGTCCGGCTGGACGTCTATGCAATTAGGGATTTCCTTGCCCAATTAGAGGTTCTTCGAAATTCTGTAATGGACAGAATTTAAACCCACCTCTTGTTACTCACACGTGCCAAATTTAACAGTCTCAGGGAAGAGGCTGAAAATACCCGTTTCGAACTGCTTGCAGCCTGGATTATGCTTTTGCAGATGATTCAAAACTGTTAGCAAAATGCTGCAGAGTACGTAAAGTTGGTTCACATGAAGACCTGATCCAGAATTTTTTGGATATAAAAGCTATCTGCGACTCGAATCTGGAGCTTCTGGATAAAATCAAATACGATAAAGTATTCCTAAACCGAACAACCATTCTTAATTGATTGCACAAGGGTACCCTCCTCGACCCTGTTTTACTTCGATATTCATTTTTTCCTACTGGATTGGCCGTATTTAATACCGCAAAAAATTAAACTGAAAATCATAGGTGACAAAAACTCCCACCTTTAACCCCTGATTAGAAAGCCACAGAGGTTCCTTTCGATGATAAGGGCCGGCATTTTTCCCCTTGGCATCGGCAAGACGGGTTCGGATCATTTGCGAATGCAACAATGGCGAGGCCGTCTCAAGACGGATATTATATCGATTGTTAATATAGTGAAGCATCAGAACTGTGCTAAAAGAAACCTCTCTGGTATAATTTTCACGTCTGCCCGATACATTGAATTCTACTGATGCAGAGTCATTTCTTCCAAAATATTTTGTTTGAAAATTGCAATTCACATTCCCTGACATCATCAGACCAAGTCCCAGCTTTCCAAGATTATTATCAAAAAGCGGAAACATTGTGCTAAGCCCTAACCCCGCATTAAAGATGTTCTGATTTGCATAGGAAAATGTTTCCCAGACAGTTTCGTCAAGTCCTTGTATCTGGGTATTCCAGTAGGTATTTGTACGCCCCCCGTTAAACCAGCTTAAATAAGTATTATTGGTTCGATAATACTCATATTGAAGCAATAAAGCTAAATCGATGTAATGAAGCCATGGGCCAAGCTTTATATTGATATTTGGATCTGCTTCAAGCAAAAATCCTCTGCTAGTCTCTTTGGAATCCGATTCAATTTCAAGATTAGAGATCAGTGCGTTTCCGGCGACATCGCCTGAATACCCCATTCTGATAAAAGTATTCAGGGAAAACACCTCAGCTTTAACCCAATGGATATTTCCATATAGATTTATCTGCCCCTGGTGGCTTTTCTTTGTCCATTCACTTCTTTGATAGTCTCCTATGAAATTCTGGTCTATAACTGTATCACCGGTTATTTTACCTTCTGAGCTATCAGGTCTCCAGCGATAATTATCCTGACGACCAAAATTGTATAGAAGAAAAATTCCTGCCTTGATTCTATCAAAAGAAGCACCAGATGTTAATTCAAGGGTGTACATTGGACCTTTTGAGTAACTGCTCTGCAACCAGGCGTCGCCCTCAGTTCCCCGGACCCCAAAAATATGACTGCACCCTTCAGTAGACCACCCCCACAAGGCACGGCTGGTGGAAACTTTCAATGTGTCATCTTTTGTGAAATCAAAATCGCTTTTCAAGGCAAGGGTGTTTTTTACACCAGCTTTGATTTTGACTCCAAAAGGTATATCAAATAACGGGAAAGCTGCCATGGTTGACACACGAAAGCTGTTCAGAGTGTGTCGGAGGGAATAATCAAAGGGGATGTAGGTGGTTTGTTCAGAATTTGAAGAATTTGTAAAATTACCATCTGCCCTGTCCCGTAAACCATCAAGCGCATAATCAAAATCAATTCTTGCAGTAAATCTCCCGGATGGCCGGTATGAGTATCCAAGAGTATTTTCGAATGTATGCAGTTTTGCACTTTCCTTGAAATATGCATCAGATTTTAAAATTTCAGTGCCGGTTTTAGTGTAAACAGCACCGGATGGCTTGTTTGTGACCTCATCGATATCTCCCCACCATGGAGATTTACAATAACCTGGAAAAAAGATCAGTGTATTTGAATGCTGTCTGGAAATATCCTGCGGAAATAAAGAAAAGGAGAAATCCGGATTGGATCCAAAAGAAGCTACTCGGGTCTGAGCAGATCCTGCTTCAAAAAAAGATAAAATTACACTTATTATAATGGCTTTGCATAGAATACTGGTTTTCATGGCCAGTCCTTGCTTTTAATGTGAACTATTACGTTTTCCATGAATAATATCCTTAAGGTTATCAAATCCGGTAGTCACAAAGAAACCCAATCTTACTCCGGCTTGTGAGACCCACATGTTTTTATGTGCCTGCTTAAATGCTACCGCATCCGTATTTAAATCTATGATCTTTGTACGAGGTGTGAGAGAATAAACCATAGGTTGACTAATATCAAATCGGTATACAACCTCTTTTCTTCTATAAATGATATTTATCACTGAATTCATCCAGGTTTCGTGGTCAAAATTCTTTCTAACATGTACTTTATTGAAAGTAACATCTGACTCACTGGATGTACTGTTACCAAAGTACTTGTTAGTCCATTTAAAACGGGTCCACAACATCGCCATCACCCCGATGGCCACGCTCTGATCTTTATTTCCATAGATCGGGAATACCGGATTGAGATCCAGTGCAACTTCAAAGAAATTGTCATTCCAGTAGGAGCAGTTCTCCCAGGAGTATTCGGGCCCAATATGCACACGTGAACTGACATAAGCATCCTTTTGTCCACCACCGGCCCAGTGTGGAGCCTTGAGACTGAAATGCATAAAAGAATAGTTGCACAAAATGGCTGCATCGATGTAAGTCTGCTTTGAACGCCATGGATACAAACTGACATTAGGGTTAATCTGAATTATAAAATTTGTTAACTTCTGTTTATGACCATTTTCCATGTCAGGGTTTCCGATGAAGTGCTGAGTGGTATCTTGTAAAGTTAGACGCGTAAGCACGAGTGTGGCAAAACGATACTTCTGCCCCTGAGACCAGATATAGTTCCCGTAGAGTCTGTAAGTGGTATTTCTTACTTTATGCGCTTCATCGTGAACATAATTTTTTAAAGTGTCGTTGTAGTTATAGGTGTCCAGATTTCCGAAATTATATCTGAAACGAGCTCCCAGATCCAGCCTGGGGAAAGCGGCACCTGCCTGTAAATCAAATTCCAGCAATGGCCCTAAAGAGAAACTGTTCTGTTGCCTGGCATAAACCATATGGTTATCACTTCTCAAAATATCTTCCCCCTGAGAGGCAGACCACCCCCAGTAGAGCCTATTGGGATTTCCAGGGATATTGCTTTCCAAATCTGGTTCGCTTGTCGCAATCCCGCCCAGCCCGATTTTTATTCCCAAAGGTATATTCCCTATTTTTTTTGCCAGTATCGAGTTAAGATAAATTTCATGAAACGAATTACGCTCCCTGTATTGAAAACTTACATTATCCACTTTCCCTGATGCTTTCGTGATCATAGGCCAGGCGCTATAACGGAGGTCAAAACTGGCTTTAATTGCATGTTTAAGCGAACGGCTGAAACCGATATGGTTTTGAATGGCATTTATGTAGGATTTATGCTCGAAGGAGTTTCCGTTTTGATCGACGATACTCTCCCCAGTTGCAAGATAAGTGTTATTTGGCCTGTTGGCCGATTCATTTACAGGTTTATTGGGTGGATCATCTACATCACTCCACCATGGTTTCCTTTCATAACTCAACGAATAGAAAACATTGTCCTTATCAAATTTTAGTAGATCCTGAGGGAAAGCCAGAAGCGTAAGACTGGGGTTTGAGCCAACAAGAAACACTCTTGCATCAATCTCTGAAACCAAAGGACTAAAGGGCAGAGTCAATATGGAAGACGCAAATAGCAACATTTTCCCTTTAAACACAACGGGCTTTTCCTTTTTATTCTTAAAACCTCAGGTTTTTTCTGAAAAATATTTACCCTGGAAATCAGCTTCTTTCTGTCGAATAGATATGAATTTCCTTTTCGCTCTTTCACGCATTTTCCGGTGCTTGTCTCCTGCCTGCCAACCCCGGAGCGTTGCATCTGCTTTGACTGCGGCTCGCGATCGGCTCCACTCGAGTTGCCGGTTCTGATTTTATCTCAGGCATCTTGGTTAAAAACTTTTACCAAAAACAATTACCGGCAAAGAAGCTCCTGAAAAACCGTAATATGTCAGAATACCTAATCCACCATAATCTCCATTACCTAAGGTGTAACCAAGAATTGGCAGTTTGAAAGAAAACATAATACCTTTTTGGGTAGTATACTGAAACCCTATTCCAACACCTAAAGCAAAATTATTCTCCCAACGTGAAGTAACAATAGCCATCATTCCTGCAAATCGTCACTGCTGAACCATCATAGGCAATTACCCTGCATGAAATCACTTGTTTATCGTTAGTTTCCAAAGTCATATTTTTATCTATAATTGCTTTCCATGTAGATTCAGGAATAGCTGAGAAACAGAAAAATACGAAAGTTAAATTAATAAAGAGCATTAAAATGAAATTGGTTTTTAACAAATAGAGCTCCTTTATATTTTGGTGTTTAAAAATTTGAGCTAATCTGAAAATATGTAGCAGCTATAAATCCTATACTATGGTTTGTAAAATAGTTAACTGAGTAATTCACTTCAACAATATTCAGATTATTCATGGGAAAATCATAATTTTTAATTCTATAAAAACCAATACTAAAAACTGAGTTGAACCTTATTAAAATCGCACTTACCAACATACTGCATACAGCTGAAAGCCTCACTTCAGAGTTTCTTAAGCCATTAATGACCATTGAACCTTTTTTTCCAGCCCTCCCCCTCTTCCAATGTAATATCTTTGATGTTTCATTTATTTTTTTTAAGCATCTATATTTTTCATCAATAGATAAGAATTTCCTTTTCGTCCGTTCACCTATTTGCCGGTGCTTGTTTCCTGCCTGCCAACCAGTTTCTATCATTACTTCAGATTGGAAAAAAAAACAGGACGCTTTATCATAAAAGTATGTATGGTAACAGCCATAAGAAAGGAGCACCTGCGGTGTCTAATGCATTCAAAAGTGTTCTGGGTAAAAACGGTGAATTAACAGCAAACGGGATGTTTACGCTTGCAACATCCAATTGTCTTGGAGTTTGCGGTCTGGCACCGGTAGTGATAATTAATGATGAGGTAAAGGCGAAACTCAACCCTGAAACCATTCCGCAACTTATAGACAGATACAGTAGAGAAATTTAACCAGTCGCAGAATTGATGTCTGCATTACCATTATATATGCGACTGGCTAAAACTAAATCGGACCGCTAAAGGTTCCTCTCAAAAAACCAGATTAAGTTTGGTCAGATGATGAAACTTTTGACCTGTTTTACTTATTACATCTATAGCCATCATCACTACCTGATTCGAGTGTTTCACCTTTAAAACAGCATTGCCATTAAAATCTATACTACTTTTCTGTATTACTTTACCGCTAAGATCATTGAGAGTTACTGTGCCATTCCAGTTTGATGGCACGCGTATAAGAATTTCACTCTTCTTAGCCCTTATAAAAGGCAGGAAATTGCTTCGTTTTACCGCAGCAGGTCTTTTAACATTGATTGGTCCATCTCCGTAAATCGATTCAAGTGCACCGGAAAGGAAAACCAGTGGTGCATTCCAGTTTATTGCCACCTCATTTGAGGCATAACTTTCCTGGTGATCAACAAATGAAAGAGCAGGAAGTTTTGATGAATATTCCGGGCAGTCATTACATCCTCTCGTATCCTCCTGATTGGGGTTTGGCCCCCCGACCAGAAATCCTGGAACCGGGTCTGTGACTGTATCTGCGCCTGAAGGGCGATGGTGAGGCAGCATAACCCTTTTACTTCCCATACCGGTTACATAGCAATATCCGGTAGGATTTTTTCCCAGAAGATAATCAAGGGTAGCTGTGGCGACATTTCTGTATTCAACATTTGGTTTTATTTTGTCGGCAATAAGAAGTGCCATCGCCTGATTGGCTGCTACAGAGTTGCTGGCCCAGTAGTAATCTTTAGATGTCATCGAAACCCTGTAGGGATTGTTTCGGTATTTGATTAGCAGAGAATCTGTCAGTTTTGCGATATCTTTTTTAAGGGTGTCTTTTGACATAACACTGGTAAGACTGTCCCGGGTTAAAACAAGTGTGTAAAGTCCCAGAGCATTAACATTATTCCATCCGGGTATTCCATAACCTTTTGATGGTTTGTTCTTTTGAGCAATAGTAAAAAAGGAATCTATCCTGGTGGCCACATAGAGTTCAATTCCCGCCCAGTGGAATTCATCCTTGAAAGAGTTATCACCATACTCACCTGTTGAGATTCCGGAAGGGTTCTTGAAAACAACCGAATCATTTTTTCTGGCCCACTCCCATGCTCTTAACGATGCATTGAGACAACTGTCTGCCAGACCGGGAATTTCACTTTCGAATTTTCGCAGGATTCTTGAAGCCTGCGCAGTGACAGCAGCAAAATCCAGTGTGGCCGCTGTACCTTTTTGAACGATATATCGGGTATCCTCATCTTCCTCTGGCATAATAAAGCCGCAGAACTGAGCAGCAGTGAGTTTATGATAAACACCTCCATCTTCAGGATCCTGCATAGTGAGCATCCACCTGAGATTCCACAAGATCTCATCAATTATATCGGGCACATTGTTCGATGATTCAGGAATGTTGAGCTTGAGAGTATCGTAGAACTCAGAAAATGCCTGATATGCAGCAAAAAGAGTATATGTGGTGATACCCGAGTTTACGATATATTTCCCGAAATCACCGGCATCGTACCAGCCCTTAGGCGAGGAGATTTTGGTACCTACAGGGCGAGTAGCTGATTCAACTGAAGAGTGAATCTCTACCTGATCATCTGGATGCCCCATTGGGCGAGCCCATCTCTCACCATAGAGGGGATCAATCTCCATAGAAGCTCTATTGAAATAATATGCCTTAATAGAAGCCTTGGATAGCTCCAGATGAACATGGGGTTTTATAGAAAACCGGTGAGAACTCAGATCACTACCAACACAGAGCTCGTAACGGCCTTCAGTATTAAAAGAAGAAAAATCTGCAATGAGGGTGTTTTCATTGGAAGCATCCCAGTGTCCTCCTGAGGTAAGTTTTCCTTTAAACACGACATTGTTGTCATCAGTAGATACTACCGAAAAGGAATCAAGTGTAGTGCCTACAACTATGGCGATTTTTTTATCCTGAGGATAATAACCAAGCTGATTGATATGAACAGCGGCTCCTTGAGCAAAAGAAGCCATGAGGATAAGAAAAGATAAAGCCGCCTTGTAACTTAATCGTTTAGACATTAGTACACCACTTTCTTTTTTAATATTTTATCCATATAAATTACCTAAATAAGAGCTATCGTGCTAACCAAGCTAATTAATTATAACAATTATTTATTTAAGTTTTATAGGTGTGATTTTTGGGGATATTTATTTCTGATTTGGGGGAATATCAGTTTGGTGGGCAACCCTTGTGGTTGCTCATTTATCTAACAGGGCAATTACAAGGGTTGCTCCAAACGACAGTGTAAACAACGCATTCTTGAATAATTCATGGAAAATCATTAAATTTTGTAACTATCAGCAATTGAATCGCTAGAGAATATCTAATTGCTGATCAGAGTCAATCAAAAAAGATAACGCCGATGAACCTCAATCTATATATGGATAAATACTTCCATCAAAGGACCTACTAAATGCGTACCTTTCTAAAATCCAACCGAGTTTTCGCCTCCTGGGTTATTACCAATTCCTGCAACTTTCGTTGTTCTTATTGTTATAATAATCCCTCCTGCGCAGAAAAAAAATGGGATATTGAAGCTATGATCAGCACTATTACTAAAACCGGTCAGAAATGGTGCATGGGAATCACAGGTGGAGAACCTTTTATCTATCCGGAATTTTTAAAGATCTGCAGTCAATTTGTTCAAAATGACATAACCCTCTATATTGACACAAATCTCAGCATCGAAAAGAAGGTCCGCGAATTTGCAGAAGTAATACCCGCTTCTATGGTGGAAAATCTCTACATCTCTCTTCATATTGAAGAACGGGAAAGACGTAATGAAGTAAATAAATTTATTGAACTGGTCAATCATCTGCAGAAAAAATCTTTCCCCTTGCAGGTTAACTATGTTCTTGATCCGCGCCTTTTCCATCGGTTTGAGAAAGATTTCGAGTTTTTCAAATCTGTGGGCATAACTCTTCTGGCAAAACCATATAAAGGTGTCTACAGATTAAGAGCATATCCTGAGTTTTATACAAAAAAACAAAGAGAAACGATTCTCAAATCAAGCCCCGACGCTTTCAGACGCACACTCTTTTATCCAGGAAATGTCAGATGTGAGGCAGGAAAATCACTTGTACGAATAGCTGCAGATGGAACTGTGACCAGATGCGTGGGAGATCATACTGCTCTGGGAAACATCTATTCCGGTTTTTCTCTGTTGGATGAAGCTACTCCCTGCAACGCGCCCTTTTGCCCATGCTTTGGATGGGACCTTATCGATGATGAAGACAAGAAGATGCTTATTAGAGAAGCTCTGGCAGATAAGATTGTAATAAAACCATTGCTGAGAAGATACGCAGGCTACTATTGGAGAGTTCTGAAGAAGACATTCCACATTGTGTAAGACTCTTCGACATCATTAAGGCGTATTTGACGCAAGGTAGTATTGTTTTTGCAAATACAACAGTAATCAACATCGGCATGCATTTTGCGTAAGTACCATTCAAACGTTTTAATCAAACATCATCTAAATCACAGGAGGTTTTTACAATGAAAAGGATAATGTGTCTGGTTGTGCTTATGTTCAGCCTCAGTTTTGCAGATCTAATCGAGATTGAGCTACCGGTTTCAGAAAATGGCTGGGATCATCACAATGCTACTTTTATTGGAGTTAACCTGAAAAGTTATGTTGGTGAAAATCAGAACATAGAAAGTGCTGTCCTTAAATTTACTGGCCTTCAGAATTTAATGGAACCGGAAGATAACGATTTTCTGCATATTAATCTTCTTCAGTGTAAACTTTCCGGTGTAGAACAACAGATTACCAGAACTTATAAAGACGATCATGTAAGTTCTAATTTTTTCGAGAATAAAGCGAATTCTGATTATGCATGGTTAGGTAAGGCATCTGATCTGGGTAGTTACAGTGATAACAATGATGAAAATGCCAATGTGGACTATGAATGGAAGCAATCTTATTGGGAAAGTACTCCAGAACACGAAAGAGAAAAAATAAAAGGGTTAAAAGAAGGCTATCACTGGCGCTATGTAAGGTACGATAATAATAAAGGTAATTATGGAGCATTATGGTCAAAATACAGTGGCTGGACCACAGATAGCACCTCCAGAGAACTTGATGTCAATGTGGTAAACAATCTAATGGCTTCATCAGATGGCTGGATCGGTTTCGGCCTCGATGCAGATTGCCACTACATGGGCAATGTTAAACTGGTGGTTACCACAGTTCCCGAACCAGGCTCTCTCTCACTTATGTTTCTTGGTCTCACCAGCCTTACCGGTGCACTCCTGGCGAGAAGAAGAAAAAATTAAAGTTAATCAAATACCTATCTTTTCAGTAAGGGAAGTCTTCACGACTTCCTTTTTTTTCTATAAACCACACCAGCCTATACTTTGAGACCGCTTTTCCAAATTCCATTTCAGAAAAATAGACTATTCAGCAGATATTTCCCTGCCTTAATGCCCCCCTTTTCTTATTTTAAATTCATGACTGCAAATAAACAAAACCCCTACTGGCAGGTACATGATAAGTTTTTCAAGGAGATGTTCATGTACCCGGCTGTCTTCAAAAGTTTCATCGAACAATATTTGTTGCAAAAGTTACAAGTACCCATAGATTTGAATAATATCACCCCTGTCAGAACTGAAAGTGTTGATACTAAACTAAGGGTACTTTTTTCTGATCTGATTTTTGAGCTCAAAACCTTTTCATACACAACTATATATCTGCTGTTTGAACATAAAAGCTATCCTGATAGTAATATAGAAAAACAGCTTATAAAGTATATGGATACTTTTGAATTGGATTATCTCAAGGAGCACAGTGAAGCCAAAACATCATTAAACATGATTCCTGTATTAATCTATCATGGTGTTGATACTTTGAACATAGAATTTCACAATAGCAGAGTGGCTGATCTTATGTTTTTTGATCTTTCCCGCATGCCTGATGAGAAGATCAGAGGCACTGTCATTTTAAGAATCGTTCTATTAACCATTAAATATATCCGAAGTGAAGAGCTGGTTACTAAAATAGATATGATACTCGAATTATTTAAGGAGCTTAAAGATGACCCGGAAGCTAAAGAATATGCACGATCGTTCTCCTTTTATGTAGAGCACGCTGCCAGAGAGGAGTTAAAAGAGATGCTGGAGCAGAAAATTAGACATTTTTTCACCGATGAGGAATTGGAAAGTTCTACGGTAGTCCGGGAACTTGAGGAGAGAGGTAAGAAGAAAGGTATTGATATTGGTAAGAAGAAAGGTATTGATATTGGTAAGAAGGAAGGTATTGATATTGGTAAGAAGGAAGGCATTGATATTGGTAAGAAGGAAGGCATTGATATTGGAACTGAAGCCACCATATTAATTTTAAAAACCAATAAGTCCGATGAGCAGATCGCCAAAGATACCGGTTTGCCGGTGGAAAAGATCAGAGAATTACGGAAAAAAAACAGAACTATACACTGATAAAGGTATAGATCAGGCTTTTAGATTTTTTACCGCTTTTCCAAATTCTATTTCAGAAAAATAGACTATTCAGCAGATATTTCCCTGTCTTAATGCACTCCTTTTCTTATTTTAGATTCATGACTGCAAACAACCAAAAAACCTACCGGCAGGTACATGATAAGTTTTTCAAGGAGATGTTCATGTACCCGGCTGTCCTCAGAAGTTTCATCGAACAATATTTACTGCAAAAGTTACAAGTACCTATAGGATAATATCACACCTGTCAGAACTGGAAGTGTTGATACTAACCTACCTAACTCAAATGTTTACCCGTATTGCTGTATTGGTAAAAGGAAATACACCCGCCTGTAACTGATAAAGGTAATATCTTGGAGCACAGCCTCTGGCATCCCATAATACTTCATGTGCACCACCCCCCCCTGTCTTCCGGAAACAAGCCTGGTCAGCTCCCTGCCGTTAAGTGTTTTTTACACTCAGCAATACATCGCTGGCTTGATGAATATTGTATCTGATCGTAGTAATCGTTTTGAATGGATTAGGGTAATTCTGAAAGACTGTCCTAAAGAATCGCTGAGTAGAACCAAATATTTTGTATCAACCACCGGGTAGTTATGATTATATTACTAATTCTCAAGTGAAAGGATCCGGCCATGAACATCTTATTAATCGGAGGAACAGGGAATATCTCCACAGAAGTAGCTGATTGCGCTTATAAGCAGGGACATACAATTATAGTAGCCAGCACCGGCAATCATCCGGTCCCATCCTCATATCACCACATACAACTGGATAGGACAATCCCGGAACAATGCAAAGAGAAACTCGCCAATATAGATGCAGATATGGTAATCGATTTTTTTGCATTTGTACCAGATCATATCAAAACGCTCCATAGCATCCTTAAAGGAAAAATCAGGCAGTATATCTTTATTAGCAGTGCAACTGTATATGAGAAACCTCACAAAAGGCTCCCCATCACAGAAAATACCCCCCGCAATAACCCGTTCTGGTCTTATGCACAGGACAAGATTGCCTGTGAAGAATTTCTGGAAAGTGTACATGGCCCGGACTTCCCGGTAACCATCGTCAGACCATCTCACACTTTTGGAAAAACCTGGGTTCCATCCGTATTAAATGGCAATGATTTTACCATCTGCTCCAGAATTATCCAAGGCAAACCGATTTTTCTTCATGATAAGGGTCAATCCCTGTGGACACTGACCGCATCATCCGATTTCGCAGCCGGACTGTGCGGGCTTCTTGGAAATGAAAATGCGCTTGGTGAAGCATTTCATATTACCAGTAATGAAGCACTCTCCTGGAATAAGATTTATGAAATACTGGGCGAAACACTGGGACAAAAGCCAGTCATCACCTATATACCAACCAATTTTATTAATAAAGTACTCCCGGAATCCATTGGACCTTTAAAAGGTGATAAAGCAGAACACGGTGTTTTTGATAATTCCAAGATTAAAGAGGCAGTTCCTGGATTTCAATGCAGTAAATCCTTCAGAATCGCAATCCGGGAATCGGTGGAATGGTTCAAAGAGGACCCCAATCGTATGGTTGTGGACAATAAACAGAATGAAATGATCGACTGGTTGATTGGGCAAATGTAGAGACAAGGCATATCTTGCCTCTACCCTTAATACTTTATCGCAAATCCGCTTTCATTTTCCGATAAAGACAAATCGGTTACCGTGGTGCTTTCCACATAGGAGAACTGCGGGCCTCTGCGTACATCCTCAAGAAAAATCTCAATTTTATCTTCGGTTCCCTGAGCCTCGATTTCAACGTCACCATTAGAGAGATTACGTACCCATCCACTTACCCCGACTTTCAGAGCGGATTCACGGGTAAAATAGCGAAAAGAAACACCCTGAACCAGTCCCTTGACAATTATCGATATTCTTCTACCATCCATGCACTCATCCAATCTGCACGTTATTTCCGTGCAAAGAAATTGATAATCAGAGTAAGAATGACACTCAACAGTATAGAGGTGGCAATAGGAATGAAAATCTTCACTCTCCCGCTTCCAATCTGAATATCCCCTGGCAGTCTTCCTATGGGGATTTTGTCAGACAGCAGAAAAACTACACCAATAACCAGAATAACCGTACCAGCAACAACCAAAAATCTTCCAACTTCAACCCAGTTCATCTGCTCTCCTATTTTTTGTTTTAAAATGCGGAAAAAAAAAGACACTACAGAATGCACCTTCATGATTACAGCATGGCTTGTTCAACCTCATACTATCTTTTTTATTAGCGAAAAAGATGTTACAGTCCGAGATTTTGTGCAGAAAAAATAATATTTCCGTTCCCGCCAAAGGATTCAGGTGTCTGTTTTTTGGAAGAGGTTCTGTTGATTATCCAGATACGATGGTGGTCTCAATCCGAAATACTGATAGGTTTTCATTGTTACTTCCCTGCCCCTGGGAGTTCTCTTAAGAAAACCGGATTGTATCAGAAACGGTTCATATACCTCTTCTATAGTATCAGGTTCCTCCCCTACTACTACAGCAATGGTACTGAGTCCTACAGGCCCTCCGCTATAATGCTCAATTATGGATAAAAGTACAGAACGATCCATCTCATCAAGGCCACAGCCATCCACCCCCAGCATATTGAGAGTTTTATCAACGATTACTCTGGTGATCTTCCCCTCACCTTTTACTTCTGCCACATCACGACACCGTCGCAGAAGCCGGTTAGCGATTCTGGGAGTTCCCCGTGCCCGCTTTCCCAGCTCAAATGCAGCATCACTATCACAATGGATTCCCAGAATACCGGCAGAGCGCAAAATTACAATCTTAAGCTGTTCAGGGGTATAATAATTCAATCGACAGACATAACCAAAGCGAGCATGCATGGGAGAGGTAAGCATTCCAGCTCTGGTAGTAGCACCTACCAGGGTAAATGGCTTAAGATCCAGTCTGATTGAACGGGCAGCAGGTCCTTCACCAATCATGATATCAAAAACGAAATCCTCCATAGCCGGATAAAGTGCTTCTTCAACGACCCTGTTTAGCCTATGAATTTCATCGATAAACAGTATTTCCCGTTCTCCAAGATTAGTCAGATTGCCTGCGAGATCTCCCTTTTTTTCCAGCACCGGTCCTGATGTGGTCTGAATACCCACTTCCAACTCCTGTGCCAATATTCTTGAGAGAGTGGTTTTGCCCAATCCCGGGGGGCCACAGAAAAGGACATGATCCAAGGCTTCTCCCCTTTTTTTGGCAGCCTCTACAAAGATAGACAGATTCTCTTTAATTGAATCCTGGCCCACAAAATCCCCAAATCTATCAGGGCGCAGCTTTGCATCCACCTGTTCATCATCGCCCTGATGCGGAGCACCGGAAACTATTCGTTCATCACTCATGTTTAAACCTGCTCAATGAAGACCTGTTGCGCCCTGAAAATCTAAAGACTTGTTATTGTTGCGGATAACAGCGTTTTCAAGGGCAGCCTGCCTGAACTGCACATCGAAGAAAGAATAATCTGACCATTGTGACCCTTCCAAAAAAGATTGCCCGAAATTAACCTTAACAAATTTACAATTTGCAAAAACTGACTCCTGAGCGCTGGATCTGGAAAAATCACAGTCGTTAAACCTGCACTGACGAAACTTCACTTTTGTAAGAAATGTATCTTTAAAGCTGCAGTGATTAAACTCGCAGCTTACAAATTCAGAACCGGTAAAATCGGATGTATTGAAAAGGTTGTGCTGGAAATTACATCTGAAAACGGATAATTCGTTAGCAAAAGAATCTGAAAAGTCACATCGCTGCATCTCTGTATTATTAAATTTGGCTTTACTGAAACTGGTTCGTCCGAATTCGGTTTCTTTTATCTGGGCATACTCGAAATGACAGTTTTGTAGATCAGCATCAACAAAATCAGCCTTTTCGATTCTGGTACGTGAAAAATCGGAATCTTTCATACTGGAGAAACGAAAGTTTGTGTGATTCACATTGCCAAGAGGGACCCCGCTGATTTTGGCAATAATCATGGTGGCACCGGCAATTATACTGTGAGAAAAATCGGATTCCCGCAGATCACAACCCTGAAAAGCAGAACCACTTAAATTAGCGAAACAGAACCTGGAACGGGAAAGGTCACTGTCTTTAAAATCTGCCCCTGTAAGATTCAAATGCGAAAAATCAGCGCCCTGCAATCTGATACCACAACACGGTGAACCGGTCATGATCTTTTGGATTAATTCCTGGATATTCATATAATCTGCAACGCCTTTCGGATCCATTCCTCCACAGGAGCACTCTCTGAGACCGTCTGTTCAACTCTGGCAAAAGCTTTCTGTACCTGTTTGTCATTATACCCTAAAGAAACCATAGCTGCAAAGGCCTCATCACGATTTTTTACCTTTGCAGAACCAAGTCTCAGGGAACTCTCAGAAGCCCCACTCACCAATAAAGATCTTACCTTCCCTTTCAGTTCAATAAGCAGACGTTGTGCAGTTTTCTGTCCCACCCCTGGAATTTTTTCAAGACGACTGAAATCACCACTATTAATGCAGTTCGCCAGATCATCAACTGAAATCCCGGAGAGCACACTCAAGGCGACTTTTGGTCCGATTTTAGTGATACTTATCAGGTGGCGAAACATTTCCCGTTCAGTTTTACTTAAAAAGCCATAGAGTTTGTGAGCATCCTCCCGAACCTGATAATGGATGTGTAAAAGCAGATTAGTTCCAGTTTCCGGAAGATTTTCGTAGGTTGAAAGAGGAATAATTATATTATAGCCTACCCCGTGAGCTTCAATGGCAACTCTTGAAACCTCTTTTTCGCTTAGAACTCCTTTAATGTATTCGATCATGCGATTCTCACTTTAAGTAAACTTTATTTTTAAGGCCATCGGTTTTTGCCATATGGAAATCACCGAGCGCCAGCGCCAATGCATCGTAGGCATCGTGGCGTGAATGCTCAACCGGGGGAGAAAGAATCATCCGTACCATATAGGCGATCTGATCTTTAGTGGCATTTCCATTCCCGGCAATGGCCTTTTTGACCTCACGAGGTGAATATTCCACGATCTGAGCACCGTTTTTTTTTGCTGCAAGCATAGCTACACCTCTGGCATGTCCCAGAACCAGAGTGGTATGCACATTTTTACCATAGAAAGCCTCTTCTATACAAACCCGCTGAGGCGTATGCTGGCTGATTTTTTCAAGAAGCCGATCGTAAATCAGTTCCAGACGCACTGGAAGTTCTTCGCTGGCATCTGTAATAATGACACCAGAATCGACCCAGCTAACCGAGTTGTTAACGGTTTTAATCACACCATAGCCGGTAACAGCAGTCCCAGGGTCGATCCCGAAGATAATCATGAGTTTAGCTTCTCCATGTCTTCATCGGAGATATCGAAATTTGCATACACATGCTGAGTGTCATCCAGATCATCGATAGCTTCCATAAGTTTTAGTATTCTGGATGAATTATCCCCTTCAACTTTTACACTATTTTCGGGAATTTTGGTTAATTCAGCAGAAACCGGTTTGATGTTGAACTTTTCGAGAGCCTCACGCACCGGATCAAAAGTCTCGGGTGGAGTCAGGATTTCAAACTCTTCCCCATCAAGGCTCATATCTTCAGCGCCAGCCTCAAGCACCACCTCCATCAGTTCATCCTCAGCCATACTGTCTTTAGCAACCCTGATTATTCCTTTAGATTTGAACATCCAGGCCACAGAATTAGTCTGCCCCAGATTCCCGCCATACTTAGTGAGCACATGCCTGACCTCTGCAACGGTGCGATTGCGATTATCGGTCATGCATTCAATCATAACAGCTATTCCTCCTGGTCCATACCCCTCAAATGTAATCTCCTCATAAGTGACACCTTCCAACTGTCCGCTACCTTTTTGAACTGCAGTTTCTATGTTTTTATTGGGCATGTTTGCAGCTCGTGCTGTAGAAACAGCAGTCCTGAGTCTGGGGTTGGATTCCGGGTCAGCACCTCCGATTTTGGCTGCAATGGTTAATTCACGGATAAGCCGATTGAACAGTTTACCTCTGGCAGCATCTGCCTTTCCTTTCTGTCGCTTAATAGTGGCCCATTTGGAATGACCTGACATAATTCTCTCCTTTATTTCTGTTATGTTATTTTTTTAAACCCGGGCAAAAGACTTCTTTCAGGAATCCAGGGTGACTTTTTGCAGCGATGTCAATTTTCGCCCCAAAAACAGTTCTGCCTGTATCCCAGTATCCACAGTAATATCAGTAAGCAGAAAACTGCTGTTCTCGAAACCATCACCTTTTTGTGAAGTAACACAATTAAGAGCGGTTAATATGTCCTGAACCTCTTTTGCAGTCCATAAAGCACTATCAAGCAGTTGAATCCTGGTGCCCACAGTCCCCTGGATTACCTCCAGAAGCAAAGGATAATGTGTACAACCAAGAATAATACAGTCCACCCCCAGATCAATCATCTCATAAAGATAATGCTGAGCGGTAAGACGGCAGATATCATGGTCAAACAATCCTGCCTCCACAAGAGGCACAAAAAGCGGACAAGCTCTTCCATATACTCTGATATTAGGATCGAGATTATTTATAGCCCTGAAATAAGCCTGAGCATTAACCGTTGCCGGCGTTCCTATTACTCCGATTTTATACTCTGCAGTTCTTAAAACAGCCGCACGTGCCCCCGGCAAGACGACTCCAATTACCGGAATGTCTTTGATTTTTTTTTCGATCATCTCCAGTGCTACAGAAGAAACAGTGTTACAGGCAACAACCAGCATTTTAATGTCATACTTTAAGAAGTGATTTGCACATTGTTGCCCAAATGACTCAATCGTCTCCTCAGATCGTCCACCATAGGGACTTCTTGCGGTATCACCAAGATAGATAATTCGCTCATGAGGCATTAATCTGAGAATTTCCCGGACAACAGTTAACCCTCCAAGCCCGGAATCGAATATTCCTATCGGTCTGCAATCACTCATAATCCGCCCTCGTAACCCTTTTTGAATTTAATGATGGCATCATAAATGGATGATGCTATATATTTCTGAAAAGATTGGTCTGCAAGAAGCTTCTCCTCAGTAGCATTCGATAAAAAACCCACTTCAATAAGCACAGAGGGCATATAGGCTCCATTAAGAACCCAGAAATTAGCCTGCCCTACTCCCAGATGCAACTTTGGGATCTTCTTTTTCAAACCAGAATCGAACTTCTGGTCAATAAGAATACAAAGCTCCTGACTTTCTTTAAGATATTCATTACCGGCCAGATCAATAAGCAGGTTCTGAAGATTGTTATAGTTCTGAGGCCGATCTTCAAGCTCAATTACCGCATTCTCACGCATGGCAACCAGCTTATCCTCTTCGTTTTTAGCATGTGAGAGAAAATAGGTTTTGTAACCCCTGGTAATTTTCTTGCGTTGAGCACTTCCGGAGACAGCATCTGCATGAATGCTGATAAAAAGATCAGCCTTTTTGTCGTTGGCGAACTTTGTGCGATTCTGTAAGGGAATGAAAATATCCTTTCCCCTGGTGAGATGAACTGTTATTCCGTCGGTTTTTTTTAGCATGTCTCTTACTTTTAGAGCAATACTGAGAACCACATCCTTCTCTTTTACCCCTCCCACCCCGATTGCCCCAGGATCCTTTCCACCGTGCCCAGGATCAATAACTACTGTTTTCAGCGACTCAACCTGCAAGGTATTTGAAGGTTTAAAAACCGCACCTGTAGTTACCTTTTTTTCGGGCCGCAAGCTCAACATCAGTCTTCTAGAATCCTGAACATAATCATAAACTGGTTCTTCGATTTTGCTATTCAAGAGCACTGAAACCTGGGCTGATTCCTTAAACTGAACAGTAGAAACTGATTTTATGACTCCGCAGGGCTCTTTACTGCGAATTTTCTGGGTATCAACTGTCCCTTTAAGAAAATTGACTGTAAGATTTGGATAAAAATAGGTGATATCAAATAAAAGCGAATCACCAAGATCGATTGTTAGAAGAGTTCCGTTTTGTTTTTTTTCACAGAAAACCGACTTTATGGAATACCCGGATTCAATCAACATAATCTGGCGGGATGAAGCATCCCATCGCAATTCACCATCTTCAGGTTTAAAGGCCTCGATCAGATCTGTTATAGTAATAAAAAGCTGCGCCCCAAAGCGCATGGGAGCAAGGGATAATTTCGCCGTTCCGCCGTTACGTACAAAAAAAGTGTTATCCTGAACAAAGGAGATAGAATCTCCATTTATCTTGCAAGTCAGTCGCTGTGAAAAACGGTCCCATTGACAGCAATAGTTTAATGCTTCAGCAAAAGAGGTGATGGACATCAGGTCATGGCCATCATGAGCCAAAGTCTCTACGCTGACTTTTTTCCCTGAGGGCTTGAACTGCAAGGAAATCTGAGCACTTGAACTGATATGGAAAATTAAAAGAAAAGAGATCGATAAAAGACAACTGAAGGTAGAGCATAAGCGCTTAAAAATGTTTTGGCAAGTAGAGTAACCATTTCTGTAATGATCCGGCAAAACTCTTAGAGGAAACATAACTAACGACGCCTTCCAAAAAGCTGAGAGATTCGCCTCTTTGATTCCTCTTCCGCTATTTTGTGGCGTTTATCATAATTTTTGCGGCCCCTGCAAAGACCTATTTCCACTTTAACCCATTGTTTTTTAAAATATATCGATAGAGGAATCAAAGTCAGATGCTTTCTTTCCACTTCATTACATAGACGAATTATCTGATTTTTTTGCAGCAGAAGCTTCCTTTTACGATAAGGATCAGGCGAATAGAACCCTCCCCGCTCATAAGCGCTGATATGAAGACTGCTGACAAAGATCTCCCCCCCAGTACACTGAGCATAACTGTCGGATAAATTAACTCTACCCGCACGAATAGATTTAACCTCAGAACCTGTTAAAGCAATACCTGCTTCAACCTTTTCCAAAACTTCATAATTATGATATGCTTTTCGGTTTTGTGCTATACTCTTCATCGTTTCCAAAAATAGTTACTTTCTTGATCATCTGGCAATTAATGCTGCATTTAAAGTTTATTTTCAACCTGGTTATAATTATTTTGAAAGAAATCAAAAATTTGAAAGCAAAATCCTAAATCAGAAAACTGAACGCTTACACACAAAAACTAAATAAGAACTTCGAAATGTGAAATCCTAAATCGAATATCTCAAATCCTCCTTCCCCTTGGCGGTGTTTATGAATAACTGCATATTTTGCAAAATAATTCACAATGAGATCCCCTCAAGAAAAATTTATGAGGATGAATCTACGGTTGTAATTTCTGACCTCAACCCGCAGGCACCTCAACATTTTCTGGCATTACCTCGCAAACACTTTGCCGGTGTTCATGAGGTTCCAGGCGAAGAGGGAACACTTTTTGAAACCTTGTTCAGGGCAATCTCAGAGACGGTTAAAAGAGAGAAGCTAAATGAAAAAGGCTATAGATTAGTGATTAATTATGGAGAAAAAGCCGGCCAGACCGTTGACCATATACATGTGCATATATTAAGTGGAAGAGAGCTTCAGTGGCCTCCTGGATAATCACTGATTTAAGAGCTACTATTGGCTTTGCCTGTAAATCATTCAAAATTGTAGCTTATTCGCACAATTAATTGACAATAAAACGTTTGGCAGTCTATTAGAAGACTGAGGAACTGGACATGTAAAAGACAACGCCAATAAAGTGACATTTACAAGGCTGCAAAGTGAATCGCGTCAAGGGAAGCGGTGGTTTTGCACTGGACACCATACGCTTAAAACAACTACAGTGACAACCGTCCGATTTCAGTTTTAGACACATACACTTCTGATTTATCTGCAATGAGAATGTTTCACCAGCCTGCATCAGCTTCTTCTACACTTTTATTTCTCATGTTCGGTAGCTGTAATTACATGTGTACTCTGGTCTTCGGTGTTATACCAGAAAAAAACCTGATTTTCGTGTCTGGTAAAACAGTCACTTAATTGCTGCTTATGAGCACATGGATAGATCTTATCATGCTTCTTTGCAGCTTTACGTATCATTTGCCGCTCCAAGTCATTCATAAATTCTACTGGCCCTTTTAAAAAAATGAAATTCTTCCGGAGGAAAAAATACCTCCGGAAAGGTTAAATCAAAACATATCTACTGCATTTGCTTTCTCAAAAACGTAGGTACATCCATATCATCCTCATACTGGGTAATTACACTTCCTTTGGAGACATAAACCCGTTCCTTTCGTATTGCATCTTTTTTTAAGAAAGGGAGATACTCAATGGAGCCGGCATTATTTACAACCTGGACATCCTGATTTCCCTTTTGATCCGAAGAGTTATCCTGAATGGCCTTTGACACTTCCTGATTTTCAGGCTCGATTTCAGAGTTGTTCTGCTTTGGAGGCACACTTAGTGAAATTGACATCTGCTCAACAGAATCTTTTTTCTGCCCGGGAAGCTTTACCATCATTCTCTGCGCAGCCGAATCGCGTTTCTTCTCGATTGACTCCTCGTTAAAGCCGGTAGCAATAACAGTAACTCTGATTTTTCCGTTCATGCCAGAATCAGTAACTGCACCGAAAATAATATTGGTTTCATTGTCTTCACCGACCGCATCATAGACAGTCTGAGTTGCATCACTGACATCATATAGAGTCATGTCTTCGCCACCGGTAATGTTAATCAGTATTCCTTTAGCTCCCACAATAGAGACATCATCGAGCAATGGACTGTGAATAGCATTATCCGCTGCAATTGCCGCGCGGTTTTCACCTTCTGCATATCCGGTACCCATCAGGGCATCGCCCATACCCTTCATGATCGTTTTTACATCAGCGAAATCCAGGTTTACAAGTCCATGCACTGATATGAGATCGGAAATGCCTTTTGTAGCCTGAAAAAGAACATCGTCTGCAGTTTTAAAAGCGTCGATCAACGAGGTATTACGCTCTACTATTGAAAGAAGCTTCTGATTTGGTATACAGATAATAGTATCTATCGATTGACGCAAACCATCTATTCCCTTGCGGGCGTTTCTGTCACGTACTTTTCCTTCAAAAAGAAAGGGACGGGTAACCACAGCTACAGTAAGAATTCCCATTTCCTGAGCAATTTCAGCTACGACCGGTGCACCACCAGTTCCAGTTCCACCACCCATACCGGCAGTAATGAAAACCATATCCGCACCTTCCAGAAGCGCAGCAATCTGATCTCTGTCTTCCTCCATAGCCAGACGCCCTACTTCCGGGTTTGCACCTGCCCCCAAACCTTTGGTTACCTTGGAACCAATCTGAACTTTATGAGGTGCCTTATTATTAGCCAGAGCCATAGCATCAGTGTTAACTGCTATAAATTCAACGCCTGTAAGGCCGGCAGCGATCATTCTGTTGACAGCATTTCCACCAGCCCCACCAACACCTATCACCTTCATTTTTGCAACAGCATCAAATGTCTCATCTAATATGATTTCCATAATGCTCCTCCTCGACTTGTGATTTTATTTCCCTGTTAATTAAATTCATGTTTTTTTTACTGCTCTTCTGTCTCAGAAAAATTCCTTTATCCAGGATTTCATTCTATCAAATATTTTTTTGAAGCTATCCTCACCCCCGAAAGACTTCCTGTTACGCCGGTTTTTCTTCTGTTCCAATCCGTACATACACAACCCGACACCGGTTGCATGCACTGGTGATTTCGCAGCCTCGGTCAGGCCTCCAAACCCATATGGAATCCCTAGTTTAACAGGCATTTCAAAGACTTTTTCAGCAAGTTCCTGAATTCCATCCATAAGCGATCCACCTCCGGTAAGAACTACACCAGCACCCAGCATATCAGCATACTCTGTTCTCTTTATTTCCCTTAAGGCAAGTGATAGAATCTCCTCCAGCCTTGGTTCGATTATGGATGAAAGAACAGCCTTTGACACTTCCCTCTGCTCCCGCCCACCAACTCCCGGTACACTGAGATACTCATTCCCTTTGACTATAGAAGAATAGGCACACCCGAACTGCTTTTTTATCTCTTCAGCTCTATCAATAGGTGTACTTATTCCTATAGCTATATCGCTTGTTACATTTTTTCCACCAAGTCCGACAACTGCAGTATGACGGATGCTTTCGTCAAAGTAAATTGATATATCGGTTGTCCCCCCTCCCATATCAATCAAAGCAACTCCAAGCTCCTTTTCATCCTTTTCCAAGACAGCATAACAGGATGCCAACGGCTCCAGAACCAGATCGATTACTTTAAGTCCGGCCTTATCAACGCTTCTATAAATATTCTGTGCACTGGTTACTGCACCGGTAACTATATGTACCTGAGTTTCCAGACGCACACCACACATCCCTATCGGATCTTTGATACCATTCTGATCGTCAACGACATACTCCTGTGGTATCACATGCAGAATTTCTCTGTCCATTGGAATAGAAACCGCTTTGGCCGCATCGATAGCCCTAAGCACATCCAGATCGGTTATTTCATTATCTTCACGTGAAATAGCCACTACTCCTCTGCTGTTTATGGCTCTGATGTGGTCACCTGCAATACCCACATAGACCGAATCAACATCCACTCCAGCCATAAGCTCTGCTTCCTCAACTGCCTTCTGAATCGATCTGACTGTTTTATCAATATTGACTACTACCCCTTTTCGGAGACCATCGGAAGGACTTACTCCAACTCCCACAATCTTCAATTCACCATTGGAATCAAGTTCCGAAATGATGCAGGCGATTTTAGTCGTTCCTATATCCAGTCCCACAAAAACATTATCTTCCATGTAAACCTCCTCTGAACTGCACAAAAAAATTAATCTGTAACTGCCTGCTTAACTTCGGTTTTGACAGAAACCGGCTGAGTTACAAAAGCAAGATTTTGATAACAGAGATTGATTCTGGCAGGCAGTTGAGCCATATCAACAATCACCTCCTGAAGTCTTTTTAGGTGACTTAGACGCACGGCAAGAGACCTGGTGTCCAGCTCAAACAATGTAGGACTGGACTGAAAAGTAATTCTTACTTTTTCCTTATCCGACAAATCCACCTGCGATATCCTGCTTATCATATTGTCTTCCACATCTGTTACCTGCCGAAAAAATTTTTTTAACCGTTTCAAATGATCTGTCTTTATTACCTGTCTTCCCAGATAATCTACAGTATCTTTTATACCACTCACCAGCGGAAGCGGTAAATGCACACCGTTTGTTAAAGGAAGCACCATCCCGTGCATATCAATCTGGTAAATATTACCCAGATTGACCAGAGCAATCGGTTTCCTTTCAATTATCTCCAGACTTATGAATCCGCTCAGATTCTTAACCAGTTTAACACTTTCCACCCAAGGATTACTGCTTAACAGTGTATCAACTTCCTTTCTGTTAATTCGATAAATCTTCATTCCCGGTTTGATTCCGCTCAAAGACAACACATTATCTTTTGGAATATTTTTCGCACCACTGACCATAATTTCCTTTACACTCAACAGTGCTGATTCTTCAAAGTTCTTTTTTACCTTTATAATTTTTCCGTGCCCAAAATAAATCATAACATAGCCCAGCCCGGCTACCAGGGCCAACAATAAGATCTTTACCATCATTTTACGGATAGTATGCTTCCTTTTACACCTTCGGGTTGCCTTTTTCTTGAGGCTGTTTGCACCAACCCTTTTAGACATCTGTCAGCTCCCCGGCAAACTTTACAGCACAGTCATTGATATCTCCAGCCCCCATCATAATGACTGCATCACCTTTTTTAACCGAGCCTTTCAAAGCAGTGATCACATCCTTTTGACTAGCAATGTGACAGGCTTTACAGTGTCCGCTCTCTATCATCTTCTCAACGATGGTTTCGGAATTAACCCCAACAATTGGCTCCTCTCTGGCTTTATAAATATCTGTAACATACACCACATCAGCTTCCAGCAGACTTTTAACAAATTGATCCATCATATCTCTGGTTCTGCTGTAAAGATGTGGTTGAAATACTACTACCAGCCTTTTATAACCACTTCTTCTGGCAGCATCGATGGTCGCGCTTATTTCTGCAGGATGATGCGCATAATCATCTATGACAGTTATTCCACCAGCCTCAGCAACAACCTCAAACCTCCTTCGTACCCCCTGAAAAGCAGACAGTGTGGAGACAATTGTGCCAAATCCAATTCCCATCTCTGTGGCTGCAGCGATCACAGCCAGTGAATTAAGCACATTATGAATGCCCGGAAGGCTAAGATTAACCACACCGCAGATCTCATCTTTCCGCTTTACTGTAAAAGATGAACCGCCCCGGTTGAAACTGATACTTTCGGCGGTATAATCTGCAGGACTGTTTAATCCATACGTAATGACTGTTCTATGCAGGAAAGGAATAATTTCTCTCACTCCGCTGTCATCACTGCAAGCGATTACAGCACCGTAAAATGGAATTCTTTCGGTAAAGCGAATAAAGGCCTCTTTGATACTCTGCAAAGACCCGTAGCAATCGAGATGGTCAGCCTGAACATTTGTGATAATAGCCATTGAAGGATACATGGCCAGAAAAGAGCGGTCATATTCGTCTGCTTCAGCAATCATAATATTGCCTTTGCCAACAACCGCATGAGAATGAGCGCTTCGTATCATTCCTCCCACCAAAACAGTTGGCTCAAGTCCGGCATTATTAAAAACATCACCAACCAAAGATGTGGTTGTGGTTTTTCCGTGAGTTCCGGATATACAAATAGTAAAATGAGCCCTCATCAGTTCACCAAGCGCCTCTGCACGTCTCATTTCATGAATCCCATGATCTCTGGCATGTACCCGCTCCGGATTATCCTCTTTTACTGCGCTTGAATAAACCAGTAAATCTGCATCTTTGATAAGATCAGGCGTGTGATTCAGTTGAATTCTGATACCCAGGGATTCCAGTCTGGAAGTGGCAGGTGAACTGAGCCTGTCACTTCCAGTTATAATATGACCATGTGTCTGTAAAACTTCAGCCAGCGGACACATACCTGCCCCGCCAATACCGACCATGTGGATTTTTTTTGCAAACTGTTTCATAAACTATTATTCAAACCTCAACCAATCCTGTAAACCTTCTGCTTTTCTGTGTGCTCAAGCCATACCTTGCCTGACTTGATATATTAAGGAGTATCCCCATGCTGCTCATCATAAATA
Source organism: Fibrobacterota bacterium (assembly GCA_023412475.1). GTDB lineage: Bacteria > Fibrobacterota > Chitinivibrionia > Chitinivibrionales > Chitinispirillaceae > JAAYPC01. Next base: position 175,630 of record JAEYNR010000006.1, read on the forward strand.
TCAGGCTCATCCCTCCATAACTTAGAAAAGGCAAAGGGATACCGGTTGTAGGCATCATTGCTGTTCCCACAAAGATGTGAGTTAGAGTGTAAGATGCCACAACAAAAGTAAATCCAAAAGCCATCAGTTGCCCCAGCTTGTCAGGAGCATGCAATGAAATTCTCATTCCCCGATACACTATAAATACAAACATGACCAGAAGAATCATTAGCCCTATAAATCCGATCTCCTCACCGATTATGGAAATGGCAAAATCGGTATGCGGTTCTGGCAGATAGAAAAACTTCTGTGCCCCTTTACCTATACCTACTCCGAAAAGCCCTCCGTTGCCTAATCCTATCACCGATTGAGTAGCCTGGTAGCTCAAGCCATCCTGTTCACTTGACATATTCATAAAACCTTGTATGCGTGCAAAACGATAGGGTGTCTTTAAAACCAGAAGAATAGCAACCGGGATCATCGAAGCTACAACTCCAGCAAGATGTAAGATGTTGGCTCCCGAAAGAAAAAGCATGGCCATCGCTGTTATTCCCAGTAAAAATGAGGTTGAATAATTTGGTTCGACCAGAATCAGAACACACATGGTCCCAGTCAACACCAAACACCTCATTAACACGGACCATTTCTTTATCTCCGGACCAGCCTTTTCACAATTTCTGGCAAGGACCATAATAAGAGCCATTCTGGCCAGTTCAGAAACCTGAAAGTTAACCGGTCCAATCGAAATCCAACGTCTGGCACCGTTTATTTCTTCACTTGCTGGGTGTACCAGTACAGCAATTAGCAGCATAACCGAAGAAAGGTAGATAACATTGCCAAGTTTACCCCAGATATGATAATCAACATTAATAAAAAACATAAAGCTAGCCAAAGCAAGAAGAGCCCTTACTGTCTGTCTGGAAAGAAAAAAGTCAGAACCTCCAAAACGCCATTGAGCAAGAGCAAAAGATGAACTGTAAACTATGACGATACCAAATCCCAGCATCAGTAAAACAATGCAAAAAAGTCCAAAATCCATTCGAGCCATTCTGGTGCTCATAATTCGGCCCCCTCATTGTCCAGTTCTGTCACCAAATGCCTGAAAATGGCCCCACGCTCTTCATAGCTCGAGAACATATCAAAACTGGAACATCCCGGTGAGAACACCACATATTCCTCTGGTTCACTTTTTGAAGCTGCCATATCCACTGCATCCTTGAGTGTTTTACATCTATAAATGGGAGCCAACCCTCTCCACAGTTTCTCTATCCGACCTGCAGCTTCACCTATAAGGATTATATCCTTTACACTGACAGCGATAATGTCCTTTATAGCAGCAAAATTGCACCCCTTGTCCTTTCCTCCGGCAATCAGATGAACTCCTTTTGGAAAGGCTGAAACAGCAACAGCTACCGACTCCGCAGTGGTTGATTTTGAATCATTGTACCAGCTTACTCCCTTTATACGCCCTATAAACTCAAGCCGGTGAGGTAAGCCTTTAAATGAACAAATTCCTTTCTTTATGCATTTATCGTCGATTCCTGCGACTTTTGCCAGAGCCGACGCAGCACAGGCATTTTCATGATTATGCCTACCTCTAATAAACATATCGCCCAAATTAAGAATAACCCCAGTACTGCCTTCAAACCTGTAACACAACTTATCCTGTTCACACCAGAATGAATCACATCCGTTAACATTTTCCCCAAAGTATATGATGTTCGTTTTATGCTCCATCTCCTTTGACCAGGCCATCAGCTTCGGATCCCTTGCATTCAAGACTAAATAATTGTCTTTATTAAAATTGCGGGCTATCTGCTTTTTTGCATTGTAATAGTCATCTTCGGATAGATATCTATCAAGATGATTTTTCATAAAATTGAGCACCACTGCAGCTTTAGGCCTGAAACAGTCAATATTCTCCAATTGAAAACTTGACACCTCTGCCACTACAAACCCATCGGCAGATAAAGATGGCACAACACCAATCACAGGAATTCCGATATTACCAGCAACAGCCGACTCTATCCCTGCCGCCTTTAACGCCTCACCTGCAAGTGAAACCGTCGTACTCTTTCCTGTCGACCCGGTAGCTGCCAGAAATGTTGCTTTTGACATCTGATATCCAAGCTCCATCTCAGACCACACGGGAATACCTGCGCTCTGCGCCCGCTTTAAGATCGGGAGTCCGGAAGGAATTCCGGGAGAAAGTATTATCAAATCACAATCAAGGACCCGGTCAGTATGAACACCTGATTCATGCGAGAGTCCGGAAAGGCCCTTTGAATCAAGTGAAACCATAAGTTTCTGCTCAGTACAGCTATCACTTACAAATACATTGCTGCCCATTTCCACAAAAAACGAGGCTGCAGCCAGTCCACTTCGGGCTGCACCAATTATGGATACTCTCGGTGGGAAATTATTATTCATATCAAATAACATTTTTATTTATTATTACCTATCCGTTTTCACGTGTCTAAAATTTCTCAAAGAGAATCTCCAGATGTATTCCTCTTGAACCTTTCAGCAAGACCATGTCTCCTTCCAAAATCTCATTTTTTACTATTTGCACAGCCTGCTCTGAATTTTCTGCTGTAAAAACCCTCTTACCAGAGATACCCGCCTCCATGGCAGCACCTGCCACATCAACCGCAAATTCTCCCACAGCTATTAGCTTCTTTACACCAGCTTTTACCAGATCCTTTCCCAGCTCCCGATGCAACCGTTTGGAGTAACCTCCAAGTTCCAGCATATCTCCGACAATTGCCACCCGCTTTGATGCCTCTGACATATCAACCAGATAGGCTATAGCGCTTTTCATCGAAGAAGGATTCGCGTTATAACAATCGACAATAAAAGAAACGCCGTTTTTCATCTCCACAGTTCCTCTCATAGAGATCGGCTTCTGAGAGGCCAGGGCTTCTGCAATAGCATCATCAGAAATACCACAACGTCGCCCGATACAGATTGCCGGAAGCGCACTGTAAATAAAGTGCTTACCAGGCATAGAAAGCCTAAATAAAGTACCATCGAGCTTAAAACAAACATTTTTTTCATTATCTATACCAACAGACTCCGGCCTTATCTGACATTTTGATGACATTCCATAAAAAATGGCTTTCAAACCCCGTTCTCCGGCTGTTTTCACCAAACGAGAATCATCTCCATTAAGCAACATGAAACCATCTGGAGAAAGCCTGTCAGCTATCTCGAATTTTGCCCTGGTCGTGTTGGCAAGTGATCCAAATAAGCCTACATGACCATATCCGATATTTGTAATTACAGCGATGTCGGGTCTGACAATTCTTGAGAGTTCATGAATTTCATGCTCATGATTCGCTCCCATCTCTATAATACCAGCCCACTCATCCCCTTTAAATCTGAGAATGCTCAGTGGAACACCTATATGGTTATTAAAATTTCCATAAGTCTCGCCTATATCAAACTCCTGTTTAAGCACTGAAGAGATAAAGGTTCTGGTAGTAGTTTTTCCATTTGATCCGGTGATGCCCACAAATAGAATTCCCATTTCTTTACGATAACGAGCGGCAGCCTTTTGTACTGCTTTCAGAGGATCACTTACCCTGACCAGTTTTTTACTGTTAACCGCAGAACAGACCACATCCTTTTTCTTTTTTACAATAGCTGCTATTGCACCAGCTTTAAATGCAGCTTCTACATAAGCATGGCCATCATCCCGATCTGAACCCATTGCTACAAACACACTTCCAGGCTGCACTTTTCTGGAATCATGCCAGAGCCCCTGAATGTTTTTTTTCCGCTGAAACTCGGATAACTCACTCTCCCCTCTGCACCACTCGATCAGAGAGCCAAGAGTCAATTTGACAGGTTTATTACATGAGCAAGATTCGGAGTGAATATGTTTCATCAATTGTTCCTCATGCTGTTAAATACTTCTATAACTACTTCTTTATCATTAAAATGATGTCTTACCCCGTTAACTTCTTGATAATCCTCATGCCCTTTACCTGCGATTACTATACTGTCGCCATTTTCAGCCCGTTTCAGAGCTGCTTCTATGGCTTCACGGCGGTCTTCTATGCAAATATGAGGAAAGTCCAGAGGAATACCGGTAATTATGTCATCGATTATTTTTCTGGGCCTTTCCGAACGCGGGTTATCTGATGTAACTATGGCTTGATCTGCATACTTTGCTACAGCACTTCCCATAATCGGCCGTTTACTTTTGTCACGATCTCCACCGCATCCAAAAACACAAATCAGACTGCCTTCAGTAAGAGGACGGGCTGTGTTTAAAATATTTACCAGTGCATCCGGAGTATGAGCATAATCAACAATTACTGTAAATGGTGCATCTATACACACTCTTTCCATTCTTCCTGGCACTGTCGCTATTCCAAGAAGCGCATCGGAAATCTGTGCCGGTGTATAACCAAGTCCAATCCCCCCGGCGATCATAGCAGACATGTTATGAACATTGAAAAATCCTCTCAGACATGATTCAAAAGTCCGAACCCAGCCATTAGAGGAAATCTCCACCCTGGAACCATTCCAGTCACAATGCCAGGAGTTGATTCTGACCTGTGCTTTTTCAGATTGTCCGAAGGTTATGATTCTCCCACATGTTATTTCAGTTGCCAGCCGTTTGCCAAAAGGATCATCAATATTTATCACCGAACAGCCATCCGGTTTCATATATTCTGTAAAAAGTCGTTTCTTGGCCAGATAATAAGATTCCATATCGATATGGAAATCAAGATGGTCCTGGGTAAGATTAGTCCACACAGTACAATCATAGCAAAGACCGGCGATTCTGTCCAAGGCCAGAGAGTGTGATGATACCTCCATCACTACACCATCGGGTTTACAGGAAGAATTGCCAATAAAGCGGAATATATCGAGAGATTCTGGTGTAGTGTGATCTGCAGGATGGCACTGACCATCAATGTGGTAGTCAATAGTTCCAAACATCCAGACTTTATTACTCTGAAAACGTTGCTGAAGCAGCTTTTCAAAAAGATGGGCTGTTGTGGTTTTACCATTTGTTCCTGTTATTGCAACAACACTGCTTTTTTTAAGATCAACATTCCATAGAGCCGCACCCAGCTTTCCAGGAGCAAGCCTTGGATTTTTCACCTGAAACCAGGGTACTGAGAGTTTTGTTTGTGCGTTTTGGGAGATTACTGCCAATGCCCCTTTGGCAAGAGCTTCATTGATAAAGTTGTCACCATGAACTTTAGTTCCAGGTATAGCAATATATAGAGATCCTTTACTTACTTTCCGGGAATCGTAACAAATATCAGTGATACCAGGATCACCACTGCCCCCACTTGCCAGTATCTCAAGACCTGCTTTTTCAATAATTCTGTTCAGCATAATTTTCACATCCTGAAATGAAATGAGTTCGTTGCAGATTGAAACTTATTCCACCCCCTGAGCAATTTTCTTTGAGAATCATCCATCAAATGAACAGTACAAAGTACAAGCTTTCACCGGCTCTATTGCTGCTCCAGCAGGTGGGCTCTGTCTGCGAACCAATCCAGCCCCTACCGCATAAGGTTTGATTCCGTTAAGATTTATCATGTTAATAGCATCACGTAAATCTCTTCCGACACAGTAAGGTATCTCTTTTTTTAATAATCCCTGCTCACTGTTATCAAGATAAAGGGCCAATACAGGAGCTTTTCCTGTATCTCCGAATAGCAAGGATTGATATGTTATTGTTTTTCCGTTTCCAAAAAAACGATGGTTTATTTTACAGGAGTTAAGAACCCGGGCAGCACTATCTTTTGGCAAGCCACACATTTGCGGTATTTTCATCGTACCGCTTTTCTGTGAAGGAGCAGTGTTTTTACGAAGTACTTTTTCGGTATACTCCAGTTCCGGATGACTAATAATCTGAGTCATGATTTTTTTAAATGCAGGAGCTGCAGCTACTCCTCCCATCTCTCCATGTAAGGGCTCATCGATCATAACTGCACAAACCAAAGCCGGCTCCTCTGCGGGAACAAATCCTATGAAAGAAGACCAGGATCTGGTCTTTGAATAAGTGCCGCTGTCAGGTTTCTGACTAGTGCCTGTCTTTCCGGCAACCGAAACCCCTTCGATGGCAGCATTTTTCCCGGTACCATTATCCACTACTTTTTTCATCATGGCTCTAAGTCGCTGTGCAACATCTTCAGATAATACCCGCCTTACCGGTCTGTATTTAAAACTTTTAACAACCTCGTCATCAGCGTTAACAATTTTCTCAACTATTTCGGGACTCACCAACACCCCGCCATTGGCCACTGCAGCAAAGGGCAGAATCATTTGCAGCAAAGTAACCGAAATTTCCTGCCCCATAGCCATTGTCACCCTTGTGCGTCCAGACCAGGACTTTACCGGGTGAAGAATTCCGGCTTCCTCCCCCGGCAGTTCGATTCCACATTTGGTTCCAAAACCAAAATCCCTGGTAAAACGATATAAACGCTCATTACCGACATCATTGGAGATTTTTGCGAAACAGACATTGCTGGAATAGGCAAGCGCATTTTCAAATGTCAGATATCCGTAAGGGCTATGATCAGTTATTGTCTGATGGTAAATTTCAAATACCCCTTTATTTCCATATATTATGTCCAGTTCCTTCATGATATCATCTTGTAAAGCAGCGGCAGCGGTTACTATTTTAAAAGTGGAGCCAGGCTCATAGACATTACTGATACATTTGTTTTGCCTACTAATCATGGAGTAATTGGAAGGGAAATTAGGATTAAATGATGGCTCATTGACCATAGCAAGAATTTTACCATCCGAGGGATCCATTACTATACACATTCCGCCTTTGGCTTTCAAAGCATGAACTGTCTGGCGGATGACTGTCTGAGCAATTTTCTGAATGTTATTATCGATGGTAAGATAGACATCATGACCACTGTGTGGCTCCTTATAGGGTAATCCAATTTTTCGATACCGCTCGTTTCGTCCATCTTTTTGCAATATGATCCATCCATCCTCACCACGCAAATACCTGTCGAAGGAGAATTCAACTCCTCCCAGCCCGTAACCATCCTTACCTACATAACCCAGAAGAGGTCCACCGGTTTCTCCAAAGGGATAAACCCGGCCTATCACGGTAGATTTGGAACTGCTAGATGGAGAAGCATCTGCTCTGACTGATATCGCACCCATGCTGGAAGCCAAATGAGTGCCTTTACGATCATAAATATTGCCCCTTTTTGCAGGAAGGATCCGTCGCTGCTGAGTCTGATCACGGCTTCTGGTTGCATAACGCTGATTGTCCATTATTTGAATTGTAAAGAGCCTGATAATGATGGCTGCAGCACCAGCCATCAGCAGCGCAACAATGAAAAATAACCGGGCTCTATACTGATTCATTACCCTCTATCTCCAGCGATAGTCTTTTTCAGGTATACCAGAAACTCTTTTGGTGCATTGGAGAGCTTCGGGCTGTTCTTTTTTTCCAACTGGATAATAATGATCTGGCTGGAAACCGGATATTCGAGATTTAATTTTTCATGGGCAATTTTTTCGATTCTTTCGGTTGATGCATAGCGCTCATAGGTAAACTGAAGCGTGGCTATCTCTTTACGAAGTATTGAGAGTGTGTCAGTCATTTTACTAAGTTGAATAGAGGTATTATTGATATCGACCTGTTTCCATACAGCCAGAAGTGGTCCTGAGATTAGTGCAATAATAGCAGCCACTCCGATGATCATGATCCTGACACGAACGATAGGGCTGGAGACTGTTTTTTCATTTTTTTTTCTCATTTATAGCCTCGGTTCTTTCTGCGACCCTCAGACGGGCACTTCTGGAGCGTGGATTACTTTTTATCTCAGCAACTGAAGCACGGGTAGCCTTTCTGGTTATTCGTTTAAGCATTACCTGCTTTTCACAGATACAATACGGCAAATCGATAGGACATACGCACCCCTGCTCCTGTTCACGGATAAAATCCTTCACCATCCGATCTTCCAGTGAGTGATACGCAATTACAGCAAGCCTTCCACTACTGAGCAGATACCCTGTAATTTTCTCCAAAAACCTCTTTAACTCCCCCAATTCGTCGTTAACTGCAATACGCAATGCCTGAAATACTTTTGCTACCACCTTTATCTGCAAATTCGGTCCATACTCTTGAGTTAAACAGCTTCGAAGGTCTGAAGAGGTCTTTATATTTTTACAGGATTTAATAGCCCTGGCCATCCGGACCGCATTATGCACTTCCCCATACTCTGATAAAATTGAGCTCAATTGCTCTTCTGAAGACTGCTCAAGCAACTCCGAAGCAGATATTCCCTCTGAAGTGTTCATTCTCATATCCAGAGCACTACCTTTCATATAAGTGAAACCACGCGATTCGGTATCAATCTGAAATGAGGAAACACCCAGATCAAGAAGCGCTCCATTGAGGCCACTGATATTGTGTTTTTCCAGCACGTCATCGAATTGGGAAAACCGGCTCTGTTCTATAATTATTGAAGGTCCATCAGAAATCATTGTCATTTTATTCCATTTTATGGCATCCATATCTCTATCGATTCCAATCAGCACTGCATTTGAAGACAATTTTTCAGCCAATGACCTGAAATGTCCGCCTCCACCCAAGGTACAGTCTATATAACATCCTGATTTATCGGTAATTAAAAGATCACAAACTTCTTCTTTTAGTACCGGTTGATGATAAAAGTTTTCTGTTTTCATCTTTTAGGCAATCCGGTTTCTACAGACTGAAAGAAAACCTGGTCAAAATCGTCTGCCTGATTTAAATACCTCTCATACTGCTCAGTGCTCCAGATTTCCACATAATTAGCCTGTCCGATTATGGAAACCTCTTTGGTGATCTCCGCAATTGCCATTTGAGCAGATGTCAGGGTGATTCTTCCCTGTGCATCGAAAGTGGTGTCTGACAGGGTGTTATAAAGCAATCGTTTGTGACGCAGTGTTTCGGGTGTTTCGGGTCGGGAGGCTAATTCGGTCTCGTATTGATTCCACATATCCTGAGGATATGCACGAAGGCACTTATTTGGTCCTCTGCAGATGATAAATGTCTCAATGGCCTGGGGATTGAGTGCCTTACGAAACTTAGCAGGAAAATTCACCCTCCCTTTAGCATCAATGGAGTAATCGAATCTTCCATGGAACCAATTCATATTTCCTCCCACAATCTCCCACTTTTACCTACAATTACCCCTTAGAATACTTTATTAATAACAGCCAGTCAAGCATTTTTTCAGGATTTTGAGAAAATGGCAGTAACTTAAAATGAACGAAAATCTATAAATTGTGGAGTGTTTGGATCTAATACTATTGGTGGGGGGTAATAGCCCTTTCTTGTAGCATCCACCCTGAAGTGATCAATTCTTAAATAAAATAACATTAAAATCCTGATTTTCACGTCTCATGGAACAAGTCCGATATCCAGTGCCAGAAGCTACAGAAGTTTTGTTCCCTTGTTTTTGTAGTGCGACTATAAAAAATAAAACTGAAATCCGTGATAGGAAGTGAGAGGTTCGCCGCTTACACTTCTCCAAATCGTGGTAAAAACTTACCATTATTTAACAGAAATGGCTGATTTAAACATTTGGATTTCAAGGGCCTTATTTACCAATTTTGCCCTAACCCTGGCCGTAATACATTATAATTTAGTCCAACGCATGAAGTATATTAGCACGTTTATTCCCGATGAATACACAAATTGCCTAAAAACAGTGTTTTTACCGGGTCGATTTTCCCAACAACAAATTACAGGTATTTCTGTGGTAACTGATAAAATTCGCAATTTTTGTATAATAGCACATATTGATCATGGTAAATCAACTCTGGCAGATCGTTTTCTGGAAATCACTGGTACAGTAAGCAAATTGAAGATGCAGGCGCAGGTTCTGGATGATATGGATCTGGAGCGAGAGCGTGGTATTACCATTAAATCTCATCCTGTCAGGATGATGTATACTGCTTCTGATAGTGAAACTTATCAGTTTAATCTTATCGATACACCTGGACACGTTGACTTTTCCTACGAAGTATCCCGTTCACTGGCTTCTTGCGAGGGAGCGATTCTGGTTGTAGATGCCACTCAGGGAATTGAGGCACAGACCCTTACCAATATTTTTCTTGCACTTGACAATGACCTGTCCATCATTCCGGTACTCAACAAAGTAGACCTCCCTTCTGCACACCCCGAAGAGATAAGAAAGCAAGTGTCAGAACTTTTGGGTGTAGATCCTTCAACCATTCTGACTTGCAGCGCGAAAACCGGTGAAGGAGTCGCTCCCATTCTTGAGCGGGTTATTACCGATGTACCCCCACCTTCTGGTAGTGAGTCAAAGCCATTGAAGGCACTGGTTTTTGATTCAAAATTTGATGCATTCCGGGGAGCAATCGCTTATGTGAGAGTTGTTGATGGAATACTGAAAAAAGGTGATAAGATACAGTTTCTTTCAACAGGAAGAGATTATGAAGTGGATGAGATTGGTTTTTTTCGCATGGGACGTGTTTCAGTAGGTGTTCTTTGTCCAGGTGAAGTAGGTTATGTAATTGCAAACATACGCACCACTTCTGATATTAAAACCGGTGATACTATCACCACCCGCCTTAATGGCACAACCGAAGCGATTGCAGGTTTTAAGGAAGTCAAGCCAATGGTGTTCAGTGGTATCTATCCGGTCGACAAGGCAGATTACGAGGATCTCCGGTCTGCACTGGAAAAGCTGCAACTCAATGATTCTTCTCTTAGTTATGAACCGGAGACATCCGCAGCACTTGGCTTTGGATTCAGAGCCGGGTTTCTGGGTCTTTTACATATGGAAATCATACAGGAACGTTTGTTCAGAGAGTTTAATGTAAACATTATTACCACCGTACCCAATGTAAGATATGTGGTCACTCTCAAAACCGGTGAAGAAGTAATAGTGGAAAGCCCTGCAAAAATGCCTTCTGTTCAGGAAATCGACAGTATTAAAGAACCGATTTCCAAAATCCAGATTATCACTCCTTCCGAATTTGTGGGAGCGATTATGAAGCTTTGTGAGGAGAAGCGGGGCAAGTTGATAACCATGGAATATCTGGAAACTACCAGGGTCTGCATTCACTATAGAGTTCCACTTTCAGAGATGATCATTGATTTTTTTGACAGACTCAAGAGTATATCCAAAGGATATGCATCTATGGATTATGAGCTGGAGGGATATGTTCAGGATTCACTGGTCAAGCTTGACATTCTGATCAATGGCTCTCCTGTAGATGCATTCTCTACGATTGTTCACAGAGATAACTCTCACCATTTTGGAATTGCCATCACCTCAAAGCTGAAGGAGCTTATACCCCGTCAGCAATATGAAGTTGCCATACAGGCAGCAATAGGGGCAAAAGTCATTGCCAGAACAACAGTCAAAGCATATCGTAAAGATGTCACATCGAAATGTTACGGAGGGGATATTTCCAGAAAACGCAAGCTTCTTGAGAAACAGAAGGAAGGTAAGAAGCGGATGAAGCAGATTGGGAATGTCGAAATTCCTCAAGAAGCATTTTTAGCTGTACTGAGCCGGGAGTAGCAATGCATGGATAAACGCGGACACACAAACAGACATTTTGACACTCAGGCATTTCTTTACCGTTCCATTATTCAGATATCTGTTATACTTGGGGTAGGAATTCTGGTGAAAATATCATTTGTAGATGTGATTAGAATGTCAGGCAACCAGATGCATCCTACGGTTCTCTCCGGAGATAGACTTCTGGTTTTCCGCTCTCCCTATCTTCCCATGTTTAAAAAAATGATAAAGCCCGGTTATAAAAAACCGGTACTTTTCAGGATGTCATCAGGCAAGAACAAACTGGGATGTCTGAGAATTGCAGCCCTCTCAACCGATACCGTCAGTATTGACAATGGTATGTTTATCAACCTCGCTAACCCGGCGCTTACATTTCCATTCATCGGAAAAGACGACCAGATTCATCCCGAAGATTACTCTCCCCGCGATTATTTCAAGCCCTACCGTGTTCCCGCAACTGGGGATACGATTCTACTGGACAGTCTTTGCTCGCGTGATCTTTTTTTTGCAGTTTCTGTGATCAAACAGGAAAAACCTGAAAAATCTATCGCAGTAAAGCCATTATTGTTTATAGACGATTCACTGGCCAATAATTATCAGATATCAGGATTCACTCTTTATACTGGTTCAATCGATTCGATTCCTTCTGAATTAAGCACTGACTGGTTTTTCTGGGTCAGGCTGGAAAATTATCTGAAGCAGGTGAATACTCAAAGAACAGTTTCTCTATCATTTGCAGTAAAATTTGACCAAACCCGGATTCATCACTATATTGTAAAGAATGATTATGTGTTTTTACTGGCTGATAACTGGAATTCCGGGTTGGACTCCAGGTATTTCGGTCCGGTAAAATCATCTAATATAATAGGAAGAGTATTCTCGGTACTCTGGTCCTACGAAAGGGAGCCCGGCAAAAAAGGTCAATTAAGACTTAACAGGCTTGGTAAAATTATATCATGAAAAAACAGAAAAGATCTTTGCAGGGGTACTTTGGGCAGTTTGGAGGTCAATTCGCTCCTGAAGTACTGATGCCTGCACTAAAAGAGGTGGAAGAGGCTTTTTTATCTTTTAGTAATGACAGTAAAGCAATGGAAGAGCTTGATGAACTGCTCTGTAAATATGTAGGCCGTGAAACGCCTCTCTATTATGCATCAAGACTCACAGAGAAACTGGGTGGAGCGCGAATCTATCTCAAACGTGAAGATCTTAATCATACAGGTGCCCACAAGATTAATAATGCTCTCGGCCAGGCACTTCTTGCCCGCTATATGGGTAAAACCCGTATCATTGCAGAAACCGGGGCCGGACAGCATGGAGTTGCTACGGCAACGGCAGCAGCACTTTTAGGACTAGATTGTGAAATTTACATGGGAACTATTGACATGGCTCGCCAGCGCCCCAATGTTTTCCGTATGAATATGCTGGGTACCAGAGTAGTTCCGGTTGACAGTGGTGGCAAAACACTCAAGGATGCTGTAAATGAAGCTTACCGTGACTGGTCGAAAACTGTCAGAAACACTCATTATGTGTTTGGCAGTGCTCTTGGGCCTCACCCTTTTCCTTCCATAGTAAGAGAATTTCAGTCTGTTATCGGTAAGGAAGCCCGTAAACAGATACTTCAAATTGAGAAACGATTGCCGGATGAAGTTGTTGCCTGTGTAGGGGGCGGTTCGAATTCTATTGGCATTTTTAGCGGTTTCATCGGAGATGATTCAGTAAAGTTAATCGGTGTAGAAGCTGGTGGAATGGGGATAAAAGGGAAAAAGCATGCAGCCCGATTAACTCCTAGCAGCTACTCTCGACCTGGAATACTTCACGGCTCCTTTTCTTTTGTTCTTCAAGACAAAAACGGTCAGATACTCGACACCCATTCTGTTTCGGCAGGTCTTGATTATAGCGGAGTAGGTCCGGAGCATTCATGGCTCTGTGAGTCAAAAAAAGCACATTATACCTTTGCCACCGACAAGGAAGCTGTGCAGGCATTTACCGTTCTTTGTGAATGCGAAGGCATAATTCCTGCCCTGGAGTCATCACATGCGGTTGCCTATTGTATAAAACAGGCACCACAGCTTTCCAAAGATGCCATTATGATTATCAATTTGTCCGGACGGGGTGACAAGGATATATTCACGGTTGCTGATTACCTTGGAAAAACGATATGAACAGATACCAGAAGACCTTTGAACTTCTTAAAAAGAAAAATGAAGCCGCCTGCATACCTTTTGCAGTCGCAGGTGATCCCGATATTGACAAAAGTCTGGAAGTTTTTAAAGCCTACATAGATGGCGGTGCGGACATTCTGGAGATAGGATACCCTTTTTCTGATCCTGTTGCAGATGGGCCTGTCAATCAGCGGGCTTCACAGAGAGCTATTACTTCCGGCCTTAACCATGCCAGGTTTTTCTCTCTGATAAAAAAAATCAGAATCTATTCTGAAATCCCTGTCGGGATTCTCCTTTATACAAATTCCATCTATCACCTGGGATATGAACAGTTCTGCAAGAAAGCTGCTGATGCGGGCATTGATAGCCTGCTGGTTGCTGATTTACCACCCGAAGAATCTTCAGAGTTCGCCAAAGCCACAAAATCCTGCGGGATAGGAAGAGTGTATATCGTTTCTGAGCTGACTTCCGCTCAAAGAATCAAATATATATGCGACAATGTGGATTCCTTTGTTTATGTGGTCAGTCGCCTGGGAGCAACAGGCGCAGGAAAAGATCTTAGCAGTTCAGTTCCTCAGACCATCTCAAGAATCAGAAGTATTACAGACAAACCTCTGGCTGTGGGTTTTGGTATCTCCACTCCGGAACATGTAGCGGAGGTGGTAAAAACGGGAGCAGACGGGGTTATTATCGGAAGTGCACTCGTGTCACTTATCGAAACCAATCTTACTAGGACTAATGGACTGTCATCCGTTCTTAAAAAGAAAATTATCTCTTACAAAGCCGCAACCCGGCTTAAGGACTGATGCCCAAAGGAAAAAATACTGTTCCAGAATATCATTATTTGTACAAAAGCTTGAGAATTACTAACTGAAGGTAAAAGTTATAATATGAATGAACTCAGCAGCCTTGAAAGTATTGCAGCACATCTTGAAGCACTGGAGGAGACGATTATCTCCAGGTTACTTGAACGGGCACAATTCTGTGAAAATCTGCGGGTTTATCAACCTGGGCAAAGCGGCTTTACCGGTGAATCGAATCGGTGTCTCTTTGATATTCGTCTGAGATACCAGGAAGAAATCGACAGCCGATTTGGTCGTTTCTGTGTGCCTGAAGAACGTCCTTTTAACAAGGACCTTCCGGTTACTCATCGCCAGGTGTTGTTCTCCAAAATGGATGTCGCCATTGATAATTACGAAAAAGTAAACCTTACAGATACTATTAAAAATAACTACTTTGAGCTGATCCCCACACTCTGCAGACCTGGCGATGATGGTCAGTATGGTTCTACCGTTGAATATGATGTCTCTGCTGTTCAGGCCATCTCCCGTCGCATCCATTTTGGCTCTATGTATATTTCTGAAAGAAAATACAGAGAAAATCCGGATATTTTTCGCAAACTGGTTGAACAAAATGACACCCAGGGTATTCTTGAACGTATCACCCGAAAATCGGTGGAAGATCTGATCATTGCCAGAATCAGAGAGAAAACTTATTCTACGCAAGCTTCCATAAACCGCCTGATCAGGCATTTTGTTGATCCCGAGATCATTGTCAATTTTTATCAGCATACAATCATACCACTCACCAAAAAAGGTGAAATTCTGTATATTCTAAACAGATGGAAAGACTGATGACATTCGCACCCTCAATGATTACCATTTACAGTGTCGGGCTTCTGGGAGGATCGCTGGGATTGGCCCTGAAAAATTCCGGGTTTACAGGTAAAATTGTCGGGCTCTCCTCTGGAAAAAATATCAAGGCTGCCCTGGAACTAGGATGTATTGATGAGGGTCATCCATACAGCGATCTGGAAAAGGTTATTACCAACACTGATCTGCTTATTCTTTGTTCTCCTATAAATGCAATCATTAAAACCATTGACAATTTGAGCAGAATAAAACTCCCTGAGGGTCTGATAGTAACCGACGTGGGAAGCACAAAACATCAGATAATGACAACTGCAAAGAATCTTCCACCTCATGTGCAGTTTATCGGTGGTCATCCTATGGCCGGCTCTGAAAAAAGTGGTCCTGATGCTTCTGATCCCTACCTTTTCCAGAATGCTATCTATGTACTTACACCTGCCAATGGAAGCCCTTCTGAAAAAGAACACTCTTTGGCCGATTTTCTGGAAACTTTTCTGGGTTGCCGAACTCTTTTTCTCGCCCCTGACACTCACGACAAAATTGCAGCCACTGTAAGCCATGTTCCTCACCTGCTGGCTGTTGCACTGGTTTGCCTTGCTCAAAAGATGGAAGCTACAATACCTGGTACATTGACACTGGCAGCGGGCGGATTTAGAGATATGACCAGAATCGCATCCGCACCTTATGACATGTGGCATGATATTCTATTTACTAATAGAAGCGCAGTTCAGAACATACTGGATTCCTATATTGATACTTTGCAGCAGATTAAAGAAAGTCTTATAGATGATTCGCTGCGAAGCTGTTTTGAACAGGCTGGGACAATTCGTGCAGGGATACCTTCCAACAGCAAAGGATTCCTGAAAAAACTTAGCGAAGTGCTGGTACTTGCCAAGGATCAACCTGGTTTTATTGCCGAACTTTCATCTATACTTGCTAAGAATAAATTTAATATTAAAGATATAGAGGTACTGAAGGTCCGTGAAGGAGATGGTGGCACAATACGTCTGGCTTTTGAGAATCAGGATATTGCCAGAAGTGCGATTTCAATTCTTATCCAGAACGGATTTTCGGCAAGGGAAAGGTTATAAACAGTAATGCTTACTGTTAATCCGGTAAAATCACTTCAGGGCAAGTTCGATCTTCCATCGAGTCAGGATCTGTTTCTTCTTGCAGTTGTGACTGCTGTAGCTTCCAACCAACCAGTAGTAATTTCACCAATAAAAGAATCTCCATTATTAAACCACTGGTGTAATGAATTCAGCAGCCTGGCATCATTTCAGTTTGATTCAAACTCATGTACTGTCAAGCCATTCGTCGGTGAAGAGGCTACCTCCTTTCTGATGCTTAATTATGATTACCTGCCTTATAGGGATCTGATAGTCTTTCTTCTTCTTGGTATAGGGAAAACGGTTGCTTTCCGTTCTATTTCCCAAAAGAGAATAGATGTTATTTGTGAAACAATACGTAGATACGGAGCAGACTGCGAAGTTAAGACCTTTGATGGCCAACCAGGTATCACCTTAAGCAAACATCCATCAATCAGTGAAAAATTCAAAGTGGAGGAAAAAGATCTCTCTCCGCTGATGGGTTTATACATTGGTATCAGGTCATCATTTACATTGCAGACTACTTTCCCATTTGCTAATCCATTACGCCATCTGGCACCGGTTTTCGGACACGAAATCAGCTTTAAAAGTGCGGTTCCAAGAGAAATTGATCCTTTTTCAAGACGCATAAAAATGCTACAGTCTGCAACGAGCAAAAATCAGGGTCAGAAATTTACCCTCACATGTGACTTTTCTAAACCCAAGGCTTCTGAAAAACCGATTGAAATTTCACTTCCCGGCGATGAAGTGCTCGGCACAGTGATGCTGAGTGCAAAAAGTCTTTTCCCAAAAGGATCTTTTGTAATAAGTAATATGCCCCTTGAGACCTGGGCTGCGCCGGCACTGAGCTTTATCCGTAAAATGGGCTGTAAAGTATCAGTTCAGGAGACCCATCGCACTTCTTTTGGATCTGCAGGAATGTTCAGCATTCAAAAATGTGAGCTTGTAGGAAGGAAAGTAGAATGCAACCCCTCCTCACTATACAGTGCTCACTTGCCTGCGATGACTGTGCTGGCAGCATTTGCAAAGGGGCAGTCGGTCTTCCGCAATCTTCAGGACTTACGCAATGATGATCCAGACGGAATAGAGCAGCTTGAAACCTGTATCCGCACACTTGGCGCCAGACACGGGGAAATGCCAGATGGTATTGTTATGGATGGCGGGAAGGATTTTGATGGTTTCGACCTGACCGGTAATATTCCTGCACATATCGCTGCAAGCTTCGCTATTGCAGCTTTAAAGTGTATAGGTACCACTACAATCGAAGATCAAGCCTTAAAGATGCGTTGGCCGGATTTCGAAAGTTTCTTGTCGAAGTTATGTGAAGCACGATCTTAGGGAAATCTGTCCGTAATAGGAGAGAAATATCAAATCGGATTTAAGCTATAAAATGGATAATAATTAACTCTAAAGTCACATTAGTTTTCTTTGTCTTGAAATTTTTTCTCTGATTTAAACAGATTTGCCATTGTTTAGGTATTAATTTCTGATTTGATATTGTTTAGAATTAATTTCTGATTGTACCTGATTCTGTATTGTTCATCTTTAATATTAGGTTTTGTTAAGGGTAAAAATTCTGCTATGAAACAACTCTCTTCATTCGGTGTAATTGCATTCAAGGAATCATCCCTGATAAAAGATGTGTTACTCAGAATCAAGAGTTGGGCAGAGCAGAGCTCTGTACCGGTTTTTTTCCATCCTTTTGTCAGTAATCAGATTGGGTCCGATGCCCTGGTTTCACCTTCAGAATGTGAATTTCTGCAAAGCAGTGATGCGATTGTATCGGTTGGCGGTGATGGCACTTTTCTCTCTGTTGCACACATGTGCCGATTTACAGAAAAACCTATCGTAGGAGTCAATCTTGGTGGTCTGGGATTTCTTACCGATATCAGCCCTGATGAAATAGAAACCACTTTAGATAAGATCAAATCAGGACAATTCAATACTATCAGCCGTATGGTATTGGAAGCTATACTTTACAGAGAAAATAAGCCGATGTGCAAGTTTCATGCTCTTAACGATGTCTTCATAAACAGAATTAATACTCCCAAACTGACTTCTATCTCTGTCTGGTATGGAAATGATTTTATCACCGATTTTTACGCTGATGGAATAATTGTAGCTACCCCCAATGGCTCGACAGCCTATTCACTTTCTGCAGGTGGGCCTATAGTAGAACCAAATGTCAAAGCCTTTCTCTTAACTCCCATCTGCCCTCACTCTCTGACCGAGCGACCCATTATATTGCCTTCCGATAAGAATATACGATTAGTGGTCAACGAAAAGAATCCAGATCTGCTTTTCAGTGCAGATGGTCTGGAATCGATTCGACTTCAGAGCGGAGACCAGATCGTGGTTAGTTATGGCGGAGCCAGAACCAATCTGATTCAGCTAACAGATGTTTCCTATTTCGGGCTACTTAGAAGGAAACTGAACTGGGGGAAGGGATGGAAGAAGATCTGAGAGGACATAAACCAGGATCAATGATTGCTTTTTTAAAGGTCTAAATGGAAATATCCGACTTTGAAAGTATACTTTTACCGGTTCAGCTCTCTTATTGGACTCAATTAGAAAACATTGTTTTGGAATCGTTATTTTCTGACAGTACTGTCCACCTTCCCGAAAATTATTTATTTTTCAAATTCAACCATTATATAAAAACCAATTATGATTCGCGAACTCCATATAAAAAACCTGGCGCTTATTGAAGAACTGCATCTGGAACTGAAATCCGGATTCAGTGTTTTTACTGGTGAAACCGGTGCAGGTAAATCTATACTGATTGGAGCCATCGGCCTATTACTGGGAGAAAGGGCATCAACCGATCTGATACGCAACGGTTTCGATGAAGCCGAAGTGAGTGGCGTTTTTGAGCTGAATTCTCCAACAAAACCTTTGACTGATCTTCTGGGGCAGCTCAATATCGATTATGAAGAAAGAGAATTGATCATCAGAAGAAAAATCACTAGAAATGATCGTAATCGGACTCACATAAACCAGATACCGGTTCCACTCAATGCTCTCAAAAAAATCGGAGATCTTCTTATCGATTTTCATGGCCAACATGAACATCAGTCCCTTTTTAATGAAGAAAACCATCTTTTAATCATAGATAATCTTCCTGGAGTCAAAGAGGTAAAAGAATCATATTCTCTTCTTTTTGAGTCGTGGCAGAAAAGTCAATCAGCCCTCCTGGAGCTTCAGCAGAAAACCCGTGCATTATCGGAAAAACGCGATTTTCTGGAATATCAGTTTAAGGAGCTCAAGATTCTGGAACTTCGCAGTGGCGAGGAAGATGAGCTGGAATCGGAACTATCGCTTCTATCATCTTCAACTGAACGCACTAAACATACAGAAGAAATTCTGACACAATTAGGTTCATCTGGGGATTCGATACAAAAACGCATATCTTCGATTCGCAAAAGACTTGATTTTATGCAAAAATATGATCCCTCTTTTTCCCAATGGTTTTCGGATGTTGAAAACGCCATAGACCTCTTCAGTGAACTGGAAACGTTCTGCAGCTCCTATTTATCGGGAATAGCAGATAATGCTGATCCAGCTAGGATCGAACATATAAATTCTCGTCTTTCAAAAATCCAGAGACTGAAAAAAAAATACTCCTGTGATGTTGATAAACTTATCGAGAAACAAAATATGCTGCAACAGGATCTGGCCTCCATCGAGAACTTTGATGCAGATCGGGTTTTCATGGAAAAGAAAGCAGAAGCGGCTCTCAGAGATTGTACAGATGCAGCAAAGAAGCTGCACGAGGCCAGAAAAAAATCCAGTGACAGTTTTGACCAGAGAATCACTGCACTGATGGAGAAACTGGGGTTTAAAGGTGGTCAATTAGTGACTTCTTTTGAACCGCTTTCAAAGCCTGCCCCCGAAGGAATGGAACTGTGCAGATTTTTAGTAAAAACCAACCCTGGAGAACCATTTCTTCCACTTTCCCGCTCTGCATCCGGTGGAGAGATCTCCCGACTGATGCTGGCTATAAAGAGCGTTCTTGCAGAGCATGACCACATACCTGTGCTTATTTTCGATGAGATTGATACTGGAGTTGGTGGAGTTATGGCATCTGAAATAGGGCGAGCCATCTGTCAGCTTAGCCGGACTCATCAGTTGCTCTGTATCTCACATCTTCACCAGATAGCCTCCATGGCTGATCACCATTTCCTGGTACATAAGGAGACTGCCAGTGATCGCACGATCACGATTGTAAAGTCTTTGAACAACGATGAAAAAGTAGAGGAGATTGCGCGAATGCTGGGAGGCAGTTCGGAGATTACTATGAAACATGCCAGAGAGCTTTTGAAAGGCAACTGATATTTAAACTAACGGCCGAAGGAAAAATCCGAAATTCGAAATAAATACAAAAGAATAGACCTCAATACTTAATTTCAAATGGTAAAAAACCATGATTTTCTTACTCCTGTTTAATATTTCGAATTTCGATTATTCTTCAATTCACTTTTTTCAAAATACTAACCAGTTCATCCCAGTTTTTATTTAAAAGGTACTGCTTTATGGACTTATGGACTATCGATGCATTGCAGCAAGTCACCACCAACATGCATCTTTTCACTAATCAGCAACAAAACCAATTCCTTGCACTGATGAATTCAAAATACCCTCCCCAAACCTACAGACTTCACCTGCAAAAACGCCGGAAAGCTCTGAAAATGATCAACACTTCCCGTAATACCCTTAATAATGCAACACAACTTTTCCCTCCATTTGTCAAATGGACTGACATTGAGGACAACCCGCAAGCTCTCAAAGGATTTGCTCTGGTTTTCACAGCAGGCGGCGAGGGCGAAAGACTGCGGCTGAGCTTGATAAACAAAGGCTACGATCCATCAGCACTGAATAATTTCACCAAAGCAACCTTTCCCCTACCCGATTTTTTCCAAGACTTTGGCACTCTCCAAACCAATCTGGTAATGGTTTCCTCTTTTTGCAAAACATCAAAAATCGATATACCGGTAATCGTAACCACCGGTCCACAAGGCAGCATTACTGCTAAGGTAATTCCTGAAATATTAAAGGATAAAAACTACTTCGGCCTCCCAAATATAAGAGTCATACCACAGGATGAACGGCTTCATTTTACAATTGATGAAAAAATTCTCTGCTTCGAAATTTACGGACAACTGTCCCCTCTTACCCAGCCAGATGAAACAGGCGGGCCTCTTATGATGCTCAAACAAAAGAATAATTGCGGTGAATCAACTCTGGACTGGCTATATAAACACGACTGCAGTAAACTGATAGTAGTTCAGGCCACCGCACTCTACGATCAGCGATTACTCCCCATAATCGCAAACGCTCTGGGAAACCATGACTGTCTGGGGATCGGAATCCTGCGTGAAGATTTCCCCCCAAAAGACCCTTTCGGCACTTTTGTTACTATCACCAAAGAAAATCAGAAAAAACTCCTGATACTGGAACAGAATGTGAGAAACGATGCCACCCGATCCCTGAAAGATCATTCAGGAAAATATCACCTCCCTTTCAATACCGGTTTCTACGCATTTAAAAACGAGCTGCTTACAAATAATGATCTTCCTGATTTTGCAACACCTCCTAAAGAGATGCTGCCAGGCTTCGAACGTTCACCAAAAATCGGTTATGCTGCCACAGATCTTCTTCCATTGGCAAACGACCCCATCATTCTAGCCATAGAACCGCAAATGTTCGGTGTCCTCAAAACAGCAGATGATCTGAAATTGCTTGGAGAGATGGGGAAAAGATTTGGTCTGGATAAGCTCTGCCAGCCCTGAAAGAGCGTACTAGCTCCTCACTGGGCAACGCCCAGTGAGGAGAGGGGATGGAAATATCGAATATCGAATATCGAATTATGAATAAAGAAGCTATAGAAAGAAATAAGGAAGTAAATTGATCACAAGAGGTATCTTTTTGATCAAAGAATCGTAAGATTTAGCTATGAAAAATCTTTTATCAGAAGTTTCCATGTTCTCCAGTTTTGATTTGCACTTTGCCCGCTTTATCTGCAAGTTGTGCAAAACTGAAAATCCAAACCTGTTTTTGTCTGCAGCACTCACTACCCGGGCATTGTGTGATGGACATGTCTGCTGTAATCTTGAGGAACATGAAGGAGAGCAGTTTCAGACCGTAGCCGGCCCGATCACCCTTCCAAACATTAGCAAACTGATTGAAGAGATAAGCCATTTTCCGGCAATCGGAACACCTGGACAATACTGCCCCCTGATTCTTGAAAATACCAGGGTTTACCTTTATCGATACTGGAATTACGAACAAAACCTGGCCCAGTCAATCCTCTCATGCACCAGTCAAAAAGATGAGTTCATCAATGATGAAAACGCTGCATATATCCAATCATTGTCTCAAGACACTCACAGCAGCGAAACCGACTGGCAGATCGTATCGGCCATAGCATCACTTTTAAACCACTTTACAGTTATCAGCGGAGGTCCGGGAACCGGTAAAACAACTACTGCCGCAAAGGTTCTGCTCTTACTGAACATGTGCCTGAAAAAGAGTTTGCGAATAGCACTTGCAGCCCCAACCGGTAAAGCAGCAGCACGTCTGAACGATTCGATTCAATCAGTCTTATCAACTTTAAACATATCTGATGAACTGAAAAAAGCAATCCCCTGCCAGACACACACAATCCACAGGCTTCTGGGAACTATTTCCCTCTCTCCAGGTTTCAGGCACAACTCTTTATCACCCTTGCCTTATGATATTATCCTTGTCGATGAAGCATCGATGATTGATCTGGCCCTGATGAGTAAGCTGGTTGGTGCTGTACCGAAAAAAAGCCGTCTTATTATGCTGGGTGACCGTGACCAGCTCTCATCGGTAGAGGCTGGAGCAGTATTAGGGGATATCTGCGACACAGGTAATAGCCATCAATTTACCGTGAAACAGGCGGAATACTTGAAACGATTGCTGCCCGGTTTCAACGAATCAGGAAACCCGCTGGAGCCTCCCATAGCCAACAGCATTGTATCATTAAGAAAGAGCTACAGATTCAATGAAAATTCAGGCATCGGCATGCTCAGCCGTGCAGTAAACCGAGGCGATGTAAACGGGATCTCCGAGATACTTGATTCACACAAACATGGTGACTGCACCAGAAAACCCTTGCCATCCGAACACAACCTGAAAAACTCTCTTAAAAGTAGTGTCCTGGAATTCTTCCGACCACTGTGTACAGAAAAAGATCCGCTCAATGCATTGAATCAGTTGGACCGGTTCAAAATTCTTTGCGCAACCCGCCAGGGCCCCTATGGTGTTAATTCCATTAACAGTATGATAATCAGCATTCTCAAAAGTTCCGGCCTGATACCGCGCGAAACCGACCTTTTCCATGGACTTCCCTTATTGATTAATGCAAATGATTATGCACTGGACCTCTACAATGGCGACAGCGGTATCATTATCCCCGAACAGAAAAACAATAGAGTTTATCGGGCTGCGTTTAAAAGTTCGCAATCAGCAATAAAAAGTTTTCAAGTGGCTCAGTTACACTCGTGGGAAGTAGCCTACGCTTTGACAGTTCATAAATCTCAGGGATCCGAATTTGACCACATTATTCTTATTCTTCCTCCAGTCCCAATTCCGATACTGAGCCGAGAGCTCGTTTACACAGCATTAACCAGAGCACGAAAAAGCGTAGAGATATGGAGCAGCGGTTCGATTCTTGAGAAAGCGGTCCTCTCGCGCACAGTCCGCCAATCCGGTCTTAGAGATAAATTATGGGGAATCCTGTAGAGACCTCCCGTCCAGCCGGAGGTCTCCACCCCGACATCCGACCTTCCGATTCAATCGATACGCCGTATAAGACCTCCGCCCCTACAGACCTCTGGCGGAGGTCTCTACGAGCAGGGCTCTCCCATTACATAGGTTGCCAATATGTTTCTGTCATCCCCGATCGTTTGCAGGCCAAAGAGCATATTCTCCACATTCCATTTGTTTTGTTTTTCCAGATAGTTCATCCGGTGCTTCTGAATGTCAGGGGTTCTGTAATCCAGAACGATAAAATCTGCCTCATTTCCAACTCTGAAACTACCGATTTTATCATCCAGTTTCAGAGCCTTTGCAGCACCATAAGTCACTCTGTAAAAGCTTTCCAGAGAATTCATGGCATAACCCAGTACTGAAGCAACCTTATAAGCATCACCAAGAGTGCGCAGTATCGAAAATGATGTCCCTGCTCCTACATCTGTGGCTATACAAGTCTGAATTCCGGAATCGATTGTTTTTTTCATTGGGAAAAGACCACTTCCCAGAAACAGGTTGGATGTGGGGCAATGTACAACAACCGAACCTGCTGATTTCAGTCGATTACGCTCCGATTGAGACAGATGAATACAATGTGCAAAGAATGAATAATCATCGACAAGACCTGCCTTCTCATAGACATCAAGATAATCGCGACAATCAGCAAAGAGCTCCTTCACTGATTTTACTTCTGCCGGGTTTTCTGAAAGATGAGTTTGTATGAAGGTATCGGGGTATTTTTTGTGCAGCTCCCCTGCCAATTTCAATTGTTCCATATCAGAGGTAATTGCAAATCTAGGTGTGATAGCATAGAGATTTCTTCCATTATGATGCCATCTATTGATCAGATCTTTAATTTCTTCTCTGGCACTTTCAACAGTATCACAAATAGCAGAAGGAGCATTTCGATTCATCAATACTTTTCCGGCAATAAAACGCATGTTGTATTCGGATGCAGCTTCAAATATTGAATCTACAGAAGCAGCACTCTGAGTAGCGTATGTCATAGAAGTAGTAGTGCCGTTTTTGAGCAGTTCCTTTACAAAGAGCCTGGCGATGTTCGAAGCATAATTTTTGTCATTGAAATGGTTTTCAACTGCAAATGTGTAATCATTAAGCCAATCGATAAGCTGTCTTCCGTAAGAGCCGATTATTTCGGTCTGAGGGTAATGGATGTGGGTATCAATAAAACCAGGCATCACAAGGTAACCGGAATAGTCGATGATCTTGTGGTCAGGATAGACCGATTTCATTGAATTAAAATCACCGGTATCTTTAATTAAACCATTTTCAATGACTAAGCCGCCATCATCAAAGAAACGATAACTGTCGCCGGGATTACTGCAATCAACAGGATTTTTTAAAAAGTCAAATATCTGACCATGCACGATTGTTTTCATAATGTCTTATTCATAAATATACTATGATTATGGTGATTAATGTGATAAGATAGGTTTGATTGGGATTACGTTTTAAATCACAGTCCAGATGCCCGTCTTATCCACTACAAGACTCTTTTCTCATTCCTGCCCCCGACTATTAGAGAGCGGTTCCACGTCCGCATACCAGATCTGCAATTGTCATCAAATCGGGCACAAGCCTTTTGGTTTTAATGCTTTTTTCATTTAAATAGATTCTAATTGCTTTTTAGCATGTTTCTTGCTTCATATATAAATGGGGATCATTTTTTGCCCAGTACATGCAAACCGGATAATATGTTCTGTTAAGTATAAATTACAATCACTATGCTTTTTTAACCGCAGAGTTTAAATATGCAACTGAATCACAGAAATATTTCTCTTTTTATTATAGTCCCGACAGTTTCAATTCTTTAAGTAATTTTGCGTCTTTTCTTTTGCAGATTGTTTCTGACATTGCAATAAAGCTGTTATTTTGTATCGGTCTAATTTGGAGGACACAAAAGAAAGGTTCTGTCTATTATGTTTTCAGAATCCCACCCTGTGTTTAGGCGTATGATACGCTTTTTAATGCTTCCATATTGTTATTATAAACTGAATTGGAAAGAGTGCAGGCGAAATCCGTTTGTGGTTCTCTTTGATTTTTTATATCTGTTTTTTGTCTTGAAAACCTATCCAGATAACTATGGGTCGTGCAGATTATGGGAAATAAGTCGAGAGAACTGGAAGTTCTATTATGGGTCTGGATATCATCCATACCAACGACAACGACTACGGAAAAAAGTGCAACGTCATGAGTACCGGATTCTGTTTAACGATAAAGTGGTCTGCGAGCAACTATGCAAAGGAATTGGAGTTGCCTTGCCAGTAACAGTTGGATTTATTTGGCAAAGCAATGATAGCAGAGGAGTGCTTGAAAGAATTTTTGCCAAAACGTCTCAAAGAAAGTTAATTATAAAGCCAATCACTGGGCGTGCCGGAATGGGCATAGTATTAGCCGAAAAAACAGGAGATGGGATAGTAATAATTCAGCGTGAAAATCAGACTATACCTTTTGATAAATATGTCTTAAAAGAAGCAGCAATTGTACAGGAGCTGATTGTTCAGGATAGTCGCATGGCTCAGATTTCTGATACTTCTGTAAATACAATCCGAGTCCTCACTATAATGACAGAAACAAACGATTCTGTTATCGTAAGCGCAACTGCAAGGTTCAGCGCAAATAGTGAAGCTTATATAGATAATTGGAGTGCAGGTGGGGTTGCGGTTGGGGTGAATTGTCAAACTGGTTATTTAATGAAATTCGCCTTTGATAAAGTAGGAAACCGTTACACACATCATCCTGTTTCTGGAATTTTGTTTGAAGGTTTTCAAATTCCGGAATGGGAAAAGATCCTTGTTACTGCCAGGAAGGTTCAGAATGCATTCCCGTTTTACCGCCTTATAGGTATGGATATTGCCATCGCAAAAGATGGAATTCCTGTATTAATTGAAGTAAATGCCAGTACAGATCTGATTTTTCAGGAACAAACATCTGGTCCTCTCCTTGCAAATAAGGAAATTCTTAAGATCTTTTCAAAGTATGGGCTTTTAGTAGCCAAAAGTCAAATTACTATGGCCAAATCTTCTTTTAAAGAATCCTTGAAAAGAAGGGGTGCAAAAAGTGTTAACTAAAAAAATCCTCATTTCGCTTGGAAGTAAGTTAGCGGCTTACATTTTTCTTTAACAATGGGCACTACAAAGGCCGCATGGGGTGTATTTGCGAAAATTGGAAGCTCACTTGCCTATAAATTGAATATAGAAAAGAAAAACTAAGATGGTAATTCTCAATACAACAAGATAACAACAGACGGATATTTTTGCAATTGCGGGTAATTTGGAAATGCTCAAAAATAGAACTGTACTTGTACTTGATGGTGAAGCCAGAGCTGCTCTTGCTGTAGTGCGTTCGCTTGGCCGGGCCGGGCTTAGGGTGATTGTGGCAAGTGAATCAGTTTGTTCTCTTGCCGGTTCCTCACGGTTTTGTGATCACAATGTTCGCTGCCATTCACCTTTTGATGAACTGGGATTATTTGCAAAAAACATTATAGATCTAATAAATAGAGAAAATGCAGGTGTTCTTATTCCAGTTACAGATGCCTCCACCTATGCTGTTTTAAAATATCAGCATCTTTTCGCCAATAAGGCTGCCATCCCAATAAACTCCTTCGAGAGGTACTGGGCGGCTTCCAATAAAATCGCACTTCTTAAAAGAGCTGCACAACTTGACATACCATTTCCATCAACTGTTTTCATCGATAACACCTCCGGACAATCCCTCCAGCAGAATCTCTCAAAAATAAAGTTCCCTGTGATTATTAAGCCCCAGGCCTCCATACAGCCTTATGGAAATAGAATTAGAAAAACAGGTGTCAGATTTGCTAAAAGCCAAAATGAATTGATACGTATTATATCCACAGATAAATCATTTACAATGCCATATATGCTTCAGGAGGTGGTAAGCGGGGATGGAATTGGAATTTTTGCTTTCTGTAATGAGGGAGAGATCATTTGTGCTTTCAGTCACCGCCGTATCCGCGAAAAACCACCATGGGGTGGAATAAGTGTTCTATGTGAAAGTACACCTGCGGACCCGCTTGCCTTAGAATCGGCAAATAAACTGTTAAAAGCTCTCAATTGGAGTGGAATTGCGATGGTAGAATTCAAACGGGACAATGCCAGAAACAGTATTCCGGTGCTCATGGAAATTAATGCCCGTTTCTGGGGTTCGCTACAGCTTGCCATAAATGCAGGTGTGGATTTCCCGCTTTATCTGTACCATCAATTACAGAAGGCTCCCCTGCGCAGCATCAACAGTTTTAAAGCCTCAAAAAGCAGATGGTTACTTGGTGATCTGGATCATCTGTTAATATGTCTGAAAACCACTGCAAATCATCCATTATATCCACAACGCCTGCGGGATAGATTGAAGGCGGTTCTACTGTTTTTTCTTGAATTTGCAAAAGGAAGCGCGATTGAGGAGTTACGGTACTACGACCTGGGACCTTTTTTGCATGCTATAAAAACCTGGCGAAGTTCTAATTAATCTCTGTTAATAGCATCCAAACAAATCGGAATTTCCAAATCTTAAATCCTAAACAAATTCCAAAATTCTAAACAGAGTACAAAAGTGTTTCAAGTAACTAACGGTTTTTAATTTGGCCTAGTTGCCATTTCTTGTTCCTGCTCTTGTTTCATATTTCGTTTTCGTGCTTATCATTTATTATGACAAGTCTTTCACTCTACCCGGAGTTTAATAATGAAGTCAGAAAGCCCAAAACATGCGGTTTGTCATCTTGTTTCAGGGGATTTGTGGGCTGGCGCAGAAGTTATGGTGTTCCATCTTTTGAAGGCACTTTCAAATATAAATACACTTTCAGTTTCTGCCATAGTTTTTAATGACGGCAGACTTGCTTCAGAGCTGAAAAATGCAGGTATCGAGCTAACAGTCATTGAGGAGAGCAGATATTCATTTCCGGTTCTGGTATATAAATCATACCAGGTGCTTCGCACAAAAAATGTCTCTATTCTTCATTCTCATCGTCGCAAAGAAAATTTTATCGCGCTGGTAGTTGCAATTTTTCTTCGCGGTGTTAAGCTTATTCACACTCAGCATGGTATGCCTGAATCTTCACCAGCCAACAGATTAAACTTAAGCTCAATTATCTCCGGAATTAACTTCAAACTACTCTCTCTTTTTTTTCATCGCAATGTAGTCGTTTCAAATGAAATCCGTAAACTCCTGATTTTTCAAAGGGGATTTCATGAGCAGAAAACAGTTGCAATCCACAATGGAATACCAGACACAACTTTCTTAAGTACAAATAGAAACACTGGCGCACAACCGTTCACCATTGGTAGCGCTGGCCGGCTTGTAAAAGTAAAAGATTTCGGGCTTTTTATTGCAATTTCTGATCTCTTGCGTAACTATGATCAAATAAAATTCCTGCTGGCCGGAGACGGACCTCTGTATTCAGAACTATCCAGGAAGATATCGGAGTCAGGTTTGAATAACTTCACTTTTTCAGGTAATGTAGATGATATGAACTCATTTTACTCTAAAGTGGATCTTTTTTTGAACACTTCTTTGCACGAAGGAGTTCCGATGAGCATTCTTGAAGCCATGAGTTATGGAAAACCGGTTATCGCCCCCCGTGTCGGAGGTATTCCCGAAATAATCGAAGATGGTGTTGAAGGATTTTTAATAGATGGTAGAGAGCCACACAAATTTGCAGATAAATGTCTTTTCTTATCCAGCACACCAGATGTTTATCAAAGGCTGGCAGATAGCGCACGAGAGAAAATTGCTACCTGCTTTTCAGTTTCAGCGATGGCGCAAAAGTACTATCAAACCTATCTGGACACAATTAGTCAGCAAATACAGAAAAGATCCCGATTGCTTTGACGCATAATAAGTACCTGACAAAAAGCTGTTCACGAGGTTATCTTCTGTCAGGTACTATTGTTTTAAGTGCAGTTTACTGAGCAAGCATGACAGTCCGGGCGGTAGAAAAAGAGCCCGATTTCATCTTAATAATAAACACACCGGCCTGTTTCAGTTCTGGGCCAAATTGAAGCACATGTTTTCCTTGAGAATAATTCTCTTCTGCAAGGTCAGCGATTATTTTTCCACTAAGAGTATAAGCCTTTACAGAGACAAATGAACGGTGAGGTATTTCGAATGAAACTGATGCCTTTCCATTTCTGAATTCTACACTGTTATTAAGTGCAAAACCGGAATTGTTATGATTTTTTTTACAGTCCCTGTTCACATTAGTAGGAATACCCTGATCTCTAATAATTTCCAGCATTTTAGCGGCATAGCGTTTACCGAACTCACGATAACTGTCAGCGGTAAAATGGTAAACATCAGCACCCCTGAGCCCTGCAGACGAAATTACATGTGAATTTTGTAAAGTTTGAGGCAGACTCTGAACAAAGTTATTTTGACTGAGCAGGTCACCGGCAAGCAAAGGAACCTTTGATGCATCTAGGCTCAGATCCGTAATCAGATTGTCGTAGACAGCCTTGACCTTTGAAGGCCAACTGTTATTGTGGGCATCAGTTTCACCCTGGTGCAGCAGAAAGCCTTTAATCACACCATCATTTTGTGCAATCTTGGCCATTTCCACAAGCCGTCCATAAGGATTTCCATCATATAGTCTAGCAATATCCTTGAGCCAATTTTCTGCACCATTGATGTAGTTTTGATATTTAGCCTTGTCGAATATATCGATTGCAGTTCCAGCAACAGAAACGTTAATAATACCGATCTTGATATGATCAGGCAGACTGTCAACAAGGGTACGGCCAAAATAATCGCAGGGTGTTAACCCGGTATTGCTTCGGCACAGCGGCGGAACAGCGGTAGTCCAATTTCCTTTGGTCCGGCTCCTATCGTTCCAATCCACAGCTGGTAACATCTGAAAACGCTCATTCACACCATTTATGTCCTGCTGCTCAACCCTTGCATTCCCTTCCATATTCGACTGTCCGAATGCCAGAAATATGAAAAAATTGGGATCTTGAGAAAAGCTATTAGAGGCAAGCAGTGAGACAACAAACAGTGCCAAACCAGCCTTAATACTTCGACTTAATTGAGTAGATTTCATATTTCTGTTCCTTGTTAAAGAATTGTTAAAGGATACCATCAGTAACTATTGAGCTATCAAATCGAAATAAAAATACATGATAATACCTGCTCTAACCGAAGCGGTATTAATACACAGCCAAAAAGGCTGTGCATTAACACCGTGAAGTTAATAATAGAACAGACTTATAACTCAAAGATCCTCATGGCCAAAGACCTGAAAGTTTCCGGTGGCATGGAGCATACCTAGCATATAAAGTAATCCATCATAATAGATGTACTGATCGTCTGTCGGTGGTTCCATATCCCAGAGATCCTTAGCAAACTTAACGCTCAGTAGTGTCCCATCCGAGGCCTTGGCTGTAGCCCTGTTGGCAGCATACGCATTCATAGCTGCCAGACCTGGACGCAGGCCGGTTTTGTTTTGCGTATTATCACCAAACTTTGAATTGCCATCGATTGACCATAGAGGCCAGTACCCTTTTCCTTCCCGTTTGGAATCGAAAAAGCCAAGGTAAGTATTGTACCAGTTTGTAGCAAAGGATTTGTCTGTTGAACTTGTTGTTCCACGCCAGTCTCCATAATCCTCACTGGCTTTACCATCGAAATAAAGGTCAGAGATCCACAGATCCAGTTCTACATTCTGCACAGTTCTCCATGCATCCCAATCGAAAGGAATGTTTGTAGTTGGGCTTCCTACCATCAGTCCTGTTGTTGTTGAAACGCAACCGGCCAGATGCTTTCGACCTGCATTGGCAATGTTGGCCCAGTCGGAATTGTGGTTGCCACAGAATTTCGAAATCAATGTATAGAAACCCGGCATTATATAGGATGGATCGACAGTGGCATTCCCACGTACGAACACTGGTAAGTTGCGGTTAAATACACCATTACTGAACATGGCATTTGAAAGCGCATCGGCATCTTGCTGATATTTGGAGTCACCCCATCTTTTGGCAGCAAAAAGCAGATCCATCAGAAAATACTCTTCACCATCGGGCGCATAATCATTTCCCTTGGCAGAACCATTTGTGTTGCGTTGCCAGTTAAACATCCCATCAGATCTTTTCATATTCCTCTTTGTCCAGGCCCATATCTTATCAAAAACATCCTGCATATCCAGTTGCACGGCGATCATCATACCGTAGGACTGACCTTCTGATCGCACATCGTCAAATTCTACGTCTTCGATATACGCCTCAGAGCCAAGATCATTGTAGAGCTTGCTGCCGTTTGGTTTATTAATTGAGTTTTTAAAGTAGATGTTAACCATATTTTCGATCTTGGCATCGCATTCTTCCTTTGTCTTGCCAAGTTCTCTTATAAACAGGCATTCTGCATTGCTTTTAGCAGAATCCATTACGATCGCAACATCTGCCTGACTATAAGAATCAAGCGGTTTTTTTACAGTATCATAGCCGGATTTCATAACAACAAGTGTATCGACACTTGCAGTTACTGCTGCAATGCTGTAGCTCCGTGAAGAAGCCACTGTCTGTGCTCTATTGCCGCTCACGAAAATTTTGTTTCCGGCAGATGCAATTAGTTTGCAGCTTGCAGCAGATTGATCAATCGTTATATGTAATACGTAGAATCCAGGTGCCAGTTCCGGAAGAGTGAGTGTTTGTAGACCTGTGCTCATAGCAGGTAATTGAATCGCAACAACTCTTTTGCCATTGCCAGAAAAAAGTGCGATTGAACCATTGGTAGCTGGTGCAGGGATGAAAAAACGGAGTCTATTTCCCTGAATGCCAATATTGTTGATACCCTGTGCAGTCCTGCGTGTCTGATTCACCCTGATAGAAGTGCTGCTGAGTGTGAAAGCACCGTTTGCATCGGTGGAATCGGTTATGGCCGGATCGGAAAGAAGCGATACCGTTGCTTGGGGAACTGGTGTACCCTTGCTGGTTTTGACCGTTCCGGTTATGTTGATTGTCGGTGCTGCCTGCGCATATATTGCGATGGCCAGTACTGCTGTAAGAAACAGTCTTGTTAAACGCATAAATTGCTCCCTGTTGCTGAAACATACTACTTAATTTAAGAAAAATTTGTCGAAGAATGATTTAATAATAAAGTTTATTGTTAATAATATAAATACAGAATCAGCGATGTCAAATTGAACAAGAAGTTAACAGGCTTAAACTGAGTATGATGAGCTTGCAATACTCGCAACAACAACTGCTTTAGAGCAGTATTTGTAGAATTTTCCCTTGCTGGTGAAAAACAAGAAGTACGCTGGAGAAATTACTTCTGCAACTGGACAGGTGTATGAGTCCATTTTGCGATAACAAACTGCCTTTACTCACTTTAACCTAACGGATACCCAGACCTGTCTCACTTTTTACCCTTAATTGCTTAAAATTCCTGCCTTGAGATTCAAAATTTCAAACTGAATTTAAGTGGTCTCTATGTATAATATCAAATTAGTTGCCAGAGCTCCTTTTAACTATTTCAAAAAAGCGGAGAAAGAATGAAGAGAAACAGCACCTTTACAATGGCTGTCATCCCCCTTGTCTCAGTATCCATTTACGCTCAAATATGGTTCGGCACGGTCCGTGACATCCGCACTCTCCAACCAATTCCAAATGCCCGCGTATGCACTGGACACCTTGGAATGGTGGATTTGACATGCACCGTTTCGGAATAAGACGGTTCATTTAGTGTTTCCTTAAAATCGGGATCTGTCTGCAACATTCCTGTCACAGCTCTCAAATCGGGTATATATGTTTTGTCTGTTACAGGCACAAATTATGACGAAAGCACCCGATTCCTTTTGTCGAAATGACATTGCAGGGAGATGTTTGCCCGGAGAGCGGTGTACTCCATTATTTATTTCATTTTAAAGGCCCGACCATCAGGAAGGGCTTTTTTTCCTTTCTCCATTTCAGCGTATCTCTCGGTTTCCGAAAATCATATACTGATCTGATATTCGCATTATAATTGGTTATTAAAGAATCCGGATCTTAGATTATATGAATGATAAAATTACTGGTTTGAATCTTATATTAAATCAATATACCAATTGGGAATATTGATGATGAAATGTTAAAAAGAACAACTGTTACATGTATTGATATACGAAGTATAAGCGGAAAACTGAAGAAATAAGAGTGGATAGATATGAAGATACTGGAAACACCTCGATTGATTCTTGAAGTAATTGAAGATGATAGATTTGATGAGTTAGCAGATTTATTAGCAAACGAAAAAGTTCACAGGTTTTTTCCTAAGACTTTAGATCGAAAAGAATCTTATGAATTCTTTGAAGAAGTTAGAAAAAGACAAAACGAAGACGGGATGTCATTTTGGGCTGTGATACAAAAAGAAGATTTAAAATTTCTTGGTATTTGTGGACTGTTTAAACAAAACGTAGATAATACGGTCGAAATTGAAGTTGGATACAGAATCAATGATATTTTTTGGGGAAAAGGATACGGTACCGAAGCAGCTAAAGGATGCCTTCAATATGCAAAAGACAAACTGAAGTTAACTTCAGTTATAAGCCTGATTCTTCCGGAGAACAGTCAATCGATACGTGTAGCTGAGAAGAACGGATTAAAACTTGAGAAACAATCAATGTTCCACGAGAAGATACACAATGTTTATCGAATTTATTTGTAAAAATTAGGCTTGGAAAGTAGGATGTGTTTCCGAAGAAGGTTACTTGGCTGGTAACGGATGAATATGGAACAGTCAATTCATAATTTCACTTATTAAAATTAAATGCCCTCTTATCTCATTACAAATGAGGGAGATATGAATGAAGAAATAAGCTTTAAAAGCCGGCATGAATTTAGGAAATGGTTATCTACTAAGAATCTTGAATCCAGAGGTGTGTGGATTGTTTTTTCAAAGGATAAGGAGAGTAAATTTACTGCATATGATGCATTGGAAGAGGCGCTGTCATTTGGATGGATCGATGGTTTAATAAAGAAAATCAATGACAAATCCTATAAAAAGTATTTTTCTCCCAGGAAAAAGGGAAGCAGATGGTCTGACAAAAATAAGAAAATCATTGAAGAGCTCATAAAAAAAGGGGAAATGGCAGAAAATGGTTTATTAGCGATTCAAAGGGCAAAAGAGGATGGATCGTGGGATATTGAAGACCGCAGAAACATGGGTGATGATAAGTATGTGCTGTTTGAATCAAAAATAAGTGCCAATATTAAAGCGTATCATAATTATGTAAATATGCCTCAGTCAATAAAGAAACAATTTGTCGGTTTGTATAATGAACCAAAAAGAGAAGAAACTAAAGAAAAGAGGTTGTTGGAGTTATTGCATCTGTTAGAAGAGAATATTAAACCGATGGATAAATATAAGAAATAGAAATATCAGTATAGTGGTGAGATGTCGCTAACCTGTTTGATATCAAGTGGCCGCAATCTGGCAACTGTTAATCTTAAGCCGCGCTTGAATCGGCTCAATCTTCCTACCGGACTAGCCAAAAAAAACTTATTTGCTCAAAGTTAGGCTGCATGGGAACTGCGGAAACTTACACTTTTCGCTTTCAACTGCCCTCTTCGACTTTCAATTTTTAGAGTCCTTATCCAGTTAGGGATAAAATATTTATAGCACGCATAATGACAATAAAACCTCCTCATCCTGTAGGAACGGAATAAATCTTTTCCCATCTTACCAGTCCCACCAGGAATGAGCGTCCATGCTGATAATAATTTCGAATCTCACCTTCCGGAATGGATACAAAAACACAAAAAGCACCCACTGTTCCAATCATTACTTTACGATAAAAAAAAAGCAGGCATAATTGTTGAATTGTGATTATAAGTACAAATAAGATTTGATCTAGAAAATCTTAACAAGGATAATCTTATGGCTTCGGGTAACACAGTAACACTCCACCGAGTTCTCAGAGCAAAACCTGAACGGGTTTATCGTGCATTCATAGACCCTGAAGCGATGGTTAAGTGGCTGCCTCCTAATGGATTCACCGGCAAGGTGCATCAAAGCAATGTACGCGTTGATGGTGTCTACCGGATGTCATTTACTAATTTCAGTACAGGAAAAACAGAATCTTTCAGTGGGGTTTACCGGGAGCTCAGAGAAAATGAGCTAATACGGTATACAGACCGTTTTGATGATCCCGGAATGCCTGGTGAAATCCAGACGACAGTAAAGCTCAAAGATGTCATGGGCGCAACAGAGCTTTCAATCACTCAGGAAGGTGTCCCTGCCACAATTCCTCTTGAATACTGTTATATGGGCTGGCAGGAATCATTATCGCTTCTGGCACTGTTGGTTGAACCTGAAATTCCCGATTAAAAATAGTTCTTCTTAGAAGCAGTTTAAAATGTGCAAAGTAGCTTCTGTCATGTACAACTGAATAAACTTATAACAATCAATTTCAGGGTGTGCCCAAACAGTGATTCTTATAATTAGTATTAAGAATAATGTATAATTAGAGCATCACCTTATCAGATAATTAATGAATTGAGCTGTATATGAGATTAACAAATTCAGTTGCTACTGTGTGTTGTTGGGTTGCATTCCTTTTTTCCTTATCATTTTCCGTACCGGTTTCCATTCCGGTACTCAGAATGACTTTTCCGGCAAGCTGGGATGAAAACTGGTTTGGTTCTGCTGCTGTGTATGATCTTGATAATGACGGCACTATGGAGATAATAGCCGGCAGGCACAGTGTTTTGTATGTCTGGGACAATAAAGGGAAGATGCTCTGGCGGGCACCTGTTGGGGAAAATTCCTCATCAGCCAACGATCATGGCTCATCGCGCCAGTATGCGGCCCCGGTAGTAGGCGATCTTGACAATGATGGTAACGGTGAAATCACCATCGCTTACTCCAACAAAGTAGCCCTTTATGATCACACTGGAAAAATATTGCCCGGGTGGCCACAGACATTTCCCGGTTCCGATGGAGAGTTTCGATCGATAGCAGGTGTTGATCTCGATCGTAACGGTACGATTGAGATTCTTGCGGCTAAAACATCAAAAGGTCCTGTTACCGTTGCGTGGGATATAAGTGGCAAGGTTCTCTCCGGATGGCCACAAGTTAAAGGGTGCGAAAAATGCAATGATTATGGCGGATACAATCAAAATATCGGAGCTGCGGATCTTGACGGTGACTCGATTCCTGAAGTGATCAGCACCTATGACATCTGCCATATCGGAATAATGCATGCCGATGGGACACCCTTTAAGGCCGATCCGATGTTCAGCGGATCATGGGCGTCAAGTGTTCCGATGTTTCACAAAACCGAACTTGCAAAACAGGGATGGGGTGGCGATGGCAATGATCGGGATGAATTTACCGATTCACCACCAGTTTTTGGTGATATCGATGGTGACGGACTGCTGGAACTTGTCATGTATTCAGATCATGAAAAAGCCGGCGAATATAATAATTTAGGGAATTGCCTCTAAGTATTGAATCCGGATATGACACGTATAAAAGGGTTCGAAACGCCTCTGTGTTCAGCAATGCCACTTTATACAGGATATGAAAACAACATCGTCCAGGTTGCACCTGCACCAGCTCTCGCCAATATTACTGATGACAAACGGCCCGAGATTGTAGTTCCATCATACGATGGATATATGCGGTGCTTCTCTCCTGATGGGAAAATCCTGTGGGAGTATAATTTTGATAATGGAAAGAGTACGTTCATCGGTGCGAGCGGCGCGGTGATCGGTGATCTGAACAGTGATTCCATACCGTAAATCATCTTTACAACGCATTCTGTCGGGCAGGATCTCTCCAACTTGATAATACTTGATAACAAAGGGGCTTTGCTCCACAAAGTACCAATTGCCAAAAGGGGAAGCATGAGTCCGCCCTGCCTTGCAGATATCGATGGAGACCACAAGGTTGAGATTGTCCTTTCTCTCAAAGATGTACTGGGCGGCAAAGCCGGAGGAGTACAGATCTGGGATATTGCCTCATCAACTGACAACTGTCTTCCATGGCCTACCGGCAGAGGAAACAACCTGCGAAACGGGCAGTGCTCAAAGAATCAAAGCAGCTCTGCATCAATTCGTCCTAAATACAGACAAATGGAGCATTTCAAGTCGAGTACCATTGTAGAGATTTACAATTTAAAAGGTCAACTGATTGCTTCAAGAAAAATCCAGCCAGGACACCAAGCGCTGCACCAGAAAATTGGGCCAGGGCTCTATTTGTATAAAACCGTAGAGGATAATTATCGAAACGCGAAACTGATGATTGCAGACAAATAGTCAGAAGGAAAGTCAAAATCATAATCAGCTTCGAGACTCCAGCTCCTGCCAGAGCTGATAGGCTTTTTCAAGTTCATCTTCAATTGACGTAAGCAGCACCTTTGTTTCCGAAACAAATCCTGCTTTTTGAAAATATGCAGGGTCTGCAAGCTTTTCGTTAAGTTCAGACTGTTCCAGCTCCAGTTGTTCAATTTTCAATGGAAGAGATTCGAGGAGCTTTTTCTCTTTATAGCTTAGTTTTTTCGAACTCCCTTTTTCAGTTTTTTCTTCTTTTACGGTAAGCGCATTCTCTCTGGGTTTTTCTACTTTGCTTTCAAGTTCGAGTTTCTGTCTTTCCCAGTCATCATATCCGCCAACGTACTCTTTAACAGATGCATTTCCCTCAAAAACAAGTACCGAGGTAACAAGGTTATTGAGAAACTCACGGTCATGGCTGACAACAAGCACAGTTCCATTGTAACTTCCCAGCAGTTCTTCGAGCAGCTCAAGTGTTTCAATGTCCAGATCATTTGTGGGCTCATCCATGACCAGCACATTCGATGCCTGTGTGAACATACGGGCAAGCACCAGACGGTTACGTTCCCCGCCCGAGAGATACTTTACAGGTGTTTTTGCCCGCTCTGCTGTAAAAAGAAAATCCTGAAGGTATGAGATAATGTGTTGCTGTTTACCATTAACAAATACAGTATCACCACCTGGTGCGACATTTTCCCATATCGTTTTCTCGGTATCGAGTACTGCACGGTGTTGATCAAAATACACCGGTTCGAGATTGGTTCCAAACTGTATAGATCCTTCTGTGGGCTGGAGTTTTCCCAGAAGCAGTTTCAGCAGCGTTGTTTTTCCACATCCATTGGGCCCCATGATCCCGATTTTATCACCACGTATCACTGTTAATGTCAAAGAGTGAATGACCGGGGTTTTCCCCCACGTATAGGAAATATTCTTAGTCTCGATTACCCGGTCTCCAGAGCGCCCGGACTCCGAAATCGACATTGAAACCGTACCGATCCGTTCTCTTCGTTTAAGCCGTTCATTACGCATACTGATAAGAGCTCTTACACGCCCCTCATTACGAGTTCGCCGGGCTTTCACCCCTTTACGGATCCACACCTCTTCCTGTGCCAGTTTCTTATCGAACCTTTCCCACTCCCGTTCTTCTGCATCCAGTACCGCCTTTTTGCGCTCAAGAAATGTCTCATAATCACAGGACCAGTCGTAAAGCGTTCCTCTGTCAATTTCAACAATTCTTGTTGCGAGCCGTTTAAGCAGTTTCCGGTCATGGGTGACAAACAGCAGTGTTAAATTTGTATTGAGTATGAAAGATTCAATCCACTGAATCGATGTGATATCAAGATGGTTTGTCGGTTCATCAAGCAGCAGTACATCTGGTTCTCTCACCAGCGTGCGAGCAAGCATAACCCGCCTTCGCATACCTCCTGAAAGAGTTGAAAAATCCTGTGATCCATCAAGCTGCATCTGAGTGAGAAGACGCTCTGCAGTTGTCTGGATCAGCCATCCATCAGAGATATCAAGTCCGTGCTGAAGGTTGTGAAGCTCCTCC
Organism: Fibrobacterota bacterium; assembly: GCA_023412475.1. Taxonomy (GTDB): domain Bacteria; phylum Fibrobacterota; class Chitinivibrionia; order Chitinivibrionales; family Chitinispirillaceae; genus JAAYPC01. The sequence continues at coordinate 215,673 of JAEYNR010000006.1, forward strand.
GATTCTGAGCCCGCGTCATGAAGCAAATTCCATCGCACAAGCATCTCACCACTTCTGCCTGCTCCGGCAATGATAATATCAGCAACTGTACCGCTGAAATCATCAGGAACATCCTGGGAAAGGTATGCAACTCGTAGTCCGGGTTCTTTAATCACTGAGCCGCAATCGGGAGTCAGTTCACCAGCAATCACCTTTAAAAGTGTCGATTTCCCGGTGCCATTGCGTCCCAGAATACAGATTCGCTGTCCTTTCTGTACATCAAGGGAGATGGAATCAAGAATGCAGGGGCCGCCAAAAGCGATGCTTATATTGCTTAAATTTATGATTGCCATAGGCTGATAAATTACTTTTTTTATTTCTGTTGATGAGTTAACACTTCGGTAGCTCTTATTATATCCGAGCCACTCAATGCCTGATATGCTCTGAGATTGAATTCGGGGAGAATAGCCAGCAGGTGATCAAAAATATCCGACTGAATATCTTCATATACCGCCCATTTTGTAATATTGGTGAACACGTAAATTTCTATCGGTAAGCCATTGTCACCAGGAGCGAGCTGTCTGATAAGAAAAGTTAATTTCTGATGAATTTTAGGACTGTTTTTCAAATATGCTGTACAATATGCCCTAAATGTACCAACGTTTGTTAATTTCCTCCCGTTTCCGGAGAATTGCAGCTCATTGGGATCGTATTGTGTTGTATTACTATCAGTGATATCCCTGAGCTTTTCATCCAGGTATGAGCGGATCAATTTAATTTTTTTGAGCCTCTGGATATCCTCAGGACTCAAAAAACTGATTGTGTTTAAATCAATGTTAATAGAGCGTTTTATTCTACGACCACCACTATCACTCATTCCCCGCCAATTTTTAAAAGACGAGGAAACAAGATCGTATGCGGGAATCGATGTAATCGTCTTGTCCCAGTTCTGTATTCTCACTGTGGTTAAAGAGATATCAATCACATCACCGTCAGCACCATGTTTGGGCATTTCTATCCAGTCCCCTTTTCTGACAAGATCCATGGAGAAAAGCTGAACTCCGGCGACAAACCCAAGTATCGAATCCTTGAAAACCAGCAGAAGAATCGCTGTAAACGCACCCAGACCCGACAAATAATAAACCGGACTTTTTCCAGCTAACTGGCTTATTACAAGTATGATTACCGAGAGGAAACCAACTATTTTCAACGCCTGAAGAATACCGCGAATGCTGACCTTTTTTGACAAGGCTCTAAATTCAAACAGATCCTGTACAGTATCAAGCAGTGCTAAATATATCAAAAAACCGGTAAATGTATAGTAAAGCACGATCATTTTTTGCAATGCATCATACAGACCACTTTCTCTGTCATGCAGGACAAACGGCAGTCCGACACTTAATACAGTAGCAGGCAATAGATGAAATGCTCTTCGAATCACCTGTCTTTTCAGTAGTATATCATCCCAGACAAATTTCGTCTTCTTAATCATTCTGACAAACAGCGGGATAAAAAGCCTGATAGCGACCTGATGAACAACCAGTGCAACTGCAACAAGAATAAGCAGATTTAATATCTCTTTAGAGATTGAAAAGTTGCCTAATGAAATCATGGGTGTACCTCAAAAACTTTAGTGATATGGAAATAAGAAGTGTCCGGTTAATTTAAACTTAAAATCAAGATCGCCAGGACCTGTTTATTAATTTTTGCAGCAATAAAAACACAGCAGGCAACCATGAACTTGAAAAATATAATATTAATCAGTTAAGAAGTCTGCTTATTCAAAAGAATTTCATATCTATTATAAACAGCTATTATGGAGTTTAATATTATCAACTGGTATTCCGTATTAGCTGCTGAGGTATTCTGCCGAAGGTGTTCACAGCAGCCAAACCGCAGAGTGAAAGCGCACAGTTACACATGCATAACAGCAGCTGTTTACCGATAACCACGCCGCACGCAGTACACCTGACATGCACATTTCACGAATGTATTTCGAAAAAATTATCTACGACTTTATGCCATTCTTTTATAAGATCATCGTGATTCTTGTAAGAAGCTTTATTGATCTGGTTTATCTTTTTTACTGCATCATTATAAGCTTTAACTTCCCTGTTATATTCATTAACATCTTTTTGGGTTCGCTTTTCTGGTTTAATGGCTTCAAGTTTTCTGGTACTGTTTTGAAACGCTTCGACCAGAAGATAAAAATCGATATTTTCAGGTAGTCGCCCAACGCTTTCCTTCTTGTAAAAACTGAGCACCTTGCGCACAATTCCGATAAGGTCTTCATCATTTTTATACCCTTTGAATGGCTTGAGGTTTTCAATCCCTTCGTCGACAAATTTCTGCAATGTGGCTGTGTGCTGTTGCATAGCTGCAAGGTCTTTTTCGGCCAGCGCCTGTGTCGCATATGAATATTGTTTATTGGACTTGTAAAAGATTTTATAGATCGGATTGTAATATTTGACAGCACTACTGGCCCTGCTCATTTTATGGTCTATTTTATCCATTGTGGTGTCAATCTTGATATTGTATGTTTTGTAAAATGTACTGTCTGCCTGTACCAGCACCATCCTGCATGTGTCCAGTTTATCAAAAGCCAGGTCCAGCGCAAGCTGATGAGCCTCATCTTGATCAAATGTCTGTGCTTCGATATCCTCCATATCCAGAATTTTGTCAAAATCTTTTTTTAGAACAACGTAAAGAAGATCCAGATAGCGGACAAGCTCTGTTTTAAGAGTTGAATCATTAAGGAACAGAGGACTGGTTTGTACATGAGCCTGATTTTTCTTTATGATTTTCAATAATTCCTGACGTTTTTTTTCGACACTACGGATCCTGCGGGACCTTGTAATTGCTTTCGTATAATTATAATTGGCGACTTTAAACTCTGGCAGCAGTAAAGTAATACTTTTATAATACTTGATCGCTTCAGATGTTATCTGCGGACTGACAGCACTAAGAGAACTATTGCCATTCCCTGAGCTGTCTGCATGCAGAAGTTGCGACACAGAGAATATCAGAATTGCTATTAAAATCAGTAACTTGGGGCCATTATTATTTTTTATCATTTTCGGGAACCTTTCCGGATATAGAGAGCAGGTCATTGAGTATCATATATGCTTCAGCAATATAAATGTTATTCTGAATATCGTTGCTTGTTTTTATAACCTCATCAATATCTTCTTTTGAAAGCTTTTTTGAATCTTTTTCATATTGAGGCGGATTTGCGGAATAAATTGTTTTTTTAAGTGAAACAGCATCTTTTATCTCTTTAAAACATTCCATAAACTTTACATATTCTTCTACCTTCAGAGGTATTGGGTAGCGCGAATTAAAATTGGGAAGCATTAGTTGCTTTTTCTGTACATATTGAAACTGTGATGATATTTTGATTCGTTCTGATGAACTGTTTTTCAACTTCTCTATTGGTAATGGATCAGAGGGAAAGTAATATATCTTCTTTTTAATTGTGTCCAGCCGCAGGGCCGTTTTTTCGGTAGACTCTCCAAAAAGTGTCTTTTGTAAAATATCAGGCAGTGCGATTTCCGGAATGACCCCTCTGCACTGACTGCTCCATCCTTTCACCCCGTAGATCGCACCAGTGGTTACCGATAGAAATGCAGGTGGATTCCCTTTATACATAGATAAAGAGTCAAATTTACCGGCATCACAGGGAAGAACCGTTTGCATCACTCCTTTACCATAAGTAATAGCTCCCGCGATAATTGCTCTGTTATGATCCTGAAGAGTTGCAGCAAGAAGTTCTGATGCAGATGCTGATGCCGAATTTACAAGGACCACCATTGGACCATCATATACCGTTCCGCGCGCATCATCCTTATGCACTACCGGTTTTCTACCTCGTTCATGAGTAATACTTAAGGCGCCATAATCAATAAACAACCCTGCAATCCGAAGCGCTTCGGCAATAAGACCTCCACCATTCCCTCTCAAATCAAGTATTAATCCATTTATTGAATCTTTTTTCAGTTTAAGCAGCTCTTTTGATAAATCGCTTGCACACCCCTGTGAAAAATAGCTTCCATAATAGAACTCAGTGTAAAATGAGGGCAGGTAGATGTAACCGATTTTCCGTTTCCCTTCAAGAACATAACTACGGATGATATTTTCTTTGACATCAACAAGTGCTTTTTTCAGTGGTATATCTACGATCGACCCGGTTTTCTTACGAATTTTAAACACAGCCTGTTTGTGATCGATCCCGGATAAAAATTCTTCAACTTCATAAAGTGAGTTGCACCTGAGTTCCATCAATGCGCCATCACTCTTTTTCATCGAAAGTATAATATCACCTTCGTTTATCTGATTACTGTTCCAGGCTGGACTACCGGGTATTATCTCTTTTATTTCGATCTCTCCCAAAAAATTCTGATCAACCACAAACCCAAACATACCCGAAGTTTTTGAGAGCTCATCCCGACGATGCATTCTTTGTTGTATAGAGTGAAATTCTGTGTGTGGATCAAAGGAGTTAGAAATAGCTGTTAGATATTTTTCATTCAAAAGCAATAACATACTTTGAGAGGAATTGATAGTTTTAGCGATCTTGCATTTTTCCCAAGATATCGCATCCTTTAACAGTTCAGCTGCAAAAGTGACAATCGTCCGACTTAGTTATTATACTTTTTGAGTCAATAGTGTGCCCTACTGTGCTTATAACCACTCCCCCATTTATTGCTACCACATCAATCAGTGAAAATCAGACTGATCAGGTATTAATAAAATTGTCGTACGCATTAAATTTGAGTTTTTTAAAGGCTACTTTATTTCCATTGTTAAAAATGGTCGAATGCATACAAATAAACTTAAATTCAGGACTCCTGATCTCAAGCGAAAACACGTCTGAATTAGTTGGTCATTTTTTGGGCACGAATCTGGTCATTCCTGGTAAGATCGGGCAGGCGACACCATAATAAACATAAGTTTATAGGAAATGATGCCGTTATTGGGCGAATTCTCAAACATTTCCGACAAGTGGAAGGCGGCTCATTGAACGACCACCACCCATCCCAAGTTCTACCTCACTTGCGACAACTGCAGAAAAACCAACACTGGATTACAGTTTCTTCGAGCATACTAACACAAATAACACACCGTACATAAACTAACCAGAATAAGATTATAGGTTTATTATTTATTTAATAGAAAAACTGATTAAAACATTATAAGATACTACTTATTTGAAGATAATCAACATTCCTGATTATTATGGAGGATGCATGGAATTATTTACAAAAATGAAGATAAGCACTAAATTAACTGGTGGAATAATCAGTTTTCTTCTATTTGTTACATTAGGAATTGGCTTAATATCATACACTCTGGCTTACAAAGCACTTAAAATACAGCAGCAGGAAACCATTGTTCAGGCAGCTCAGTATGGTTCAAGGATTATTCAGGAAAAATTGAATACATATATTCTTACAATGGAAGGAGTTGCAAACAGAAATGTGATTCGTTCCATGAACTGGGAAGAACAAAAAGTCGCATTGAAAGATGAAACAAGGAAACTAGGTTTAATGGCTATGGCAATTCTGGATAGAGATGGGAATGCAAAATATCCAGACGGAACGACTGCGCAACTGGGTGAAAGGGATTATTTCAAAGATGCACTAAATGGTAAGTCTGTTATTTCTGATGTACTTATATCCAAAGTCACAAATTCAGCGGTCATGATGGTTGCTGTGCCAATTAAAGGAGATCAAAATAATATAACAGGTGTTTTAATTGGAAGATTGAATGCCACCTGGCTGAGTAATGAAACAAACCAGATCGAATTTGGTGAAGGCGGGTATTGTTATGTAGTTGATAATAAAGGAACTATGATTGCACATGCAAAAGATGAATTCGTGATTAATCAGCGTAATTTTATAGATGAATCAAAAACAAATCCAGAGCTTAAGGAAGCTGCTACGATGCTTAAAAGAATGATCAGTGGTGAAACCGGATATACGGAATACAAGTTCATTGATAAAGATAACTTTTTCGGTTTTACACCAATAAAAGGATCTTCCTGGGCTATTGCGGTGGGAGCCTATAAAAAAATAGCCTTTAAACACATCTTTACTATGCGTAATATGCTTGTGCTTTTTTCTTTGATTCTGGTCAGTATCGGAATAATTTTCGCACTTCTGATGTCTAAAAGTATCGTTTCTCCAATAAAGAAAACAACTCTGATGCTTAAGGATATATCTGAAGGGGAAGGCGACCTGACTAAACGGCTGGAAGTTAAAACTTCAGACGAAATCGGAGAGATGGCTCAATATTTTAATGAATTCATTAAAAAAATACAGGTAACAGTCTCCAGTATTACCAAAAATGCAGAAACAGTTGCTTCTGCTGCAAACCAACTCTCTTCTATATCAACAGAAATCGATAATAATGCCAAAGGACTTGCTAAACTGGCTACATCATCGTCTTCTGTAACAGAACTGGCTACTTCAAATGTTAACAACATATCCGCAGCCGCAGATCAAATGTCAACATCATCCGATTCTATAGCAACTGCAATCGAAGAGGTAAGTGCTTCATTAAATGAAGTCGCCAGAAATTGCCAAAAAGAACTTAAGATCGCATCTGATGCTAATAAGCACGCTCAAAATGGTAAAGAGGTGATGGCAACACTCAGTGCCGCAGCTAAATCTATTAGTAATGTAGTAGAGGCCATTAATGGTATTGCCGAGCAGACCAATCTTCTTGCCCTTAACGCAACTATCGAAGCCGCATCGGCAGGTGAGGCTGGTAAGGGGTTTGCAGTTGTAGCAAACGAGGTGAAAGAACTTGCCAAACAGACTACTCAGGCTACACGAGATATAGTTCAGCAGGTTAATGACATGCAGAATAACACCACTTCTGCTGTTAGAGCCATAGATGAAGTTACAAAGGTCATTGAGGAAGTAAATACAATATCAGGAATTATTGTAAGTGCAGTTGAAGAACAGAGTTCAATAATTAACGAAATCTCTAAAAATGTAGGCGGGTTAAATGCAGGTGTCAGAGAGGTAGCCATAAATGTTTCAGAATCAGCTAAGAATTTAGCTGAAGTTACTCAATCCATAGGCAGCGTTAGCAGTGAAGTCTCAGATGCTACTGATGGAATTGAACAGATAAAAAACAGCTCAGAAGAGCTGGCGAAGCTCTCGGAAAACCTTAAAATTCTGTTATCTCAGTTCAAGGTATAATTAACAGTCACTAATAATTACTCCGACAATTAAATGTTTTCCATTTAAAGAACAATTGTAACTACTCAGGTATATGAGTAGCAAAAAATACTATAATAATTTCAAATCGGTAAAAATAGGTACTCTATAATATCAAACTCTAGTGACTTTAAACATCAGTGGTGTCCGATTAAAAATTACTATAGGTTAACCGTAAAATAAAAAGCCTCTTGTATAGATACACTTAATATTTTTTATAGAGATTGTAATACAGTACTTTGGAAAAGACTTCGAAATTTTTATTTGGCTATCTTCTTGTGTAAAGAGCAATTTATACCTTAAGAATTAAAAAAGGCACTTTCTCCAAAAACACAAAGCGTTTTAAACCAGCGCACTTTGGGTGCTCTGTTCGACCTTTGCAGTAGTCTGCTGCGGGAGGTGTTGGAGGCAGGCAAAAGGTAACGCCTCGCGTTTAAAAAGCATTTTATTATTACAGCAATCTTTTGTTAAATTAGACAGACACTACTGAATACTGCATTTTTGTCTATGTTGATGATTGTTGTTAAAAAGAGTATAATATCTTCATGCACTTTTTGTTTTTAAGAAAGGAATTGCAATGAAAAGATGGTATGATAGTCACAGAATAGGCAAATATTTGGACAGTTTTAAAACGATGCAAAAAAAAGATCGTGACCCAATTATAACACATATACTTGAAATAATTAAAAATGATGATAGTGAGCTTATCGATAAAAATGTCTGGAAATTCCCATTAGATGAAACCAGAAGACGCTGGTATGATAATGACCCTGTTTTATGGATGGTTTTTCATGGACTTCAGATTGCAGAAAAAAATCTGGTTGATAAGGTTGCTGATTATCTGGAACAAAAACTGAATATCACTAAATTATAATTAAAAGAAAACACTAACATCCAATAAGAAATAAATGAGACCTCGGAATAAATCGTAATAGCAAATCAAATTACTTTCACCGAGAGGCGGTAATTCCTGTTTTTGTCGCGACTGAGAAATTTGAATTTGGGAATTTGTTCTATTTGGATATTATTAGACTAAAAGTTCATTGTTTTTTCCGATTAAATAATTGAGTAATAATTAATTGCCCGAATAAATGTTTGTGTTTTATTTATCTATTTGCATCCGCTGTGACACTACAGTTTTTATTTATTCCATAGTTCTCTTCAAAAAATCTCTTTATCTGGATAAACTTAAACTTTTTAATTAAATTAGGTTTATCAGGCTAACCGGAACTGCTAAAGGAGAGATCAATAATGAATTTTCGCCAGATATTTGCAGGTATTACTCTTGCCACAATAGCTGCTCAAGCGGATATCAGTTACGAGCCCATTACATCAGGAGCCACCGAATCCGCAAAAAAGCTTTATAACTTTCTTGCGACCAATTTTGAAAGAAAAACAGTCTCAGGCATACAGACTGGTGAACTTATAAATTCGGTGGGGCTTAAAAGTCAGCCGGATCTCAAAAGCGGTGAATGGTGTCTGTGGTAAGTATCCGGCGCTTGTAGGATTTGATTTTTTGTTCGCAACTGGAAAAACTGCCTCTGACTCCTGGTACAAAGAGTACACTAACAAAACGATCTCTCTTGCAATCGAACTCTGGAAAAATGGTGGTATTCCCGCTTTTTCATGGCATTGGAAAGATCCAAGTGATTCTGTTGATGCATTTTATGTAAAAGGAGCCGGAGATCCATATACAACCTTTGATTTTTCAAAAGCGTTTATAACAGGCACGACCGATTGGGAGACATCATCCGGGACCTACAAACAACTGGTGAGCGACATTGATGAAATTGCAGCTCTTTTTAAAACACTGCAGGATTCTGGTGTTGGGGCTATTTTTCGTCCGCTGCATGAATGCGGTGGAAACTGGTTCTGGTGGAGTACAAAAACTCCAGCACAGTATGCAGCTCTCTATCGTCTTGTTTATACCCGCATGACAGAAACCAGCGAGATAAAGAATTTAGTCTGGGTATGGAATCCACAAGAGGCAGTTTTCGATGAAACGGCCTGGAATCCCGGTCCTACGTACTACGATGTTATTGGTGTTGACATATACAATGCAGCCTACAATTACAAAAGCAACTCAGATGCATTCAAAAGTATGAAAACCAGATTTGGGACCAACAAAATTTTAGCACTTTCAGAAAACGGTCCGATCCCCGATGCATCACTGATGCAGGCCGACAGCGCTATCTGGTCGTGGTATATGCCCTGGTATGAGTCCTGGGACGGCAAATTTGTGAGCAGAACCAAAAATACCGTATGGAAAGCCAATCTTTAATCATCATGCATTTACACTCTCGACAAAATGCCTGGCTGGGATGAATTTACAATCAACACAACCAAGGTTACTGTTTGTAATGTAGATTATAAGCTCGGTGATCTTGATACTGCAGTCGAACTGCAGGCCGTACAACTGGATACAAGTAACGGAAACGGCTGGCTTAAAATTACTGTTAACAATATGCAGCATGAAATCAATGATGGTGGTGATACGACTCTGTATGCTGGTGCCAATGTCTACATTGAGCCATCAAACGATTTTAGCGGAGCAAAAACAGCTTCGTTTACAGCTTATAACACAAGTCTTTCCGGAGTATGGATAAGCGTTGCTATTTTAACAAATGAAACATGGGACTGGGAAATGCCGCCTGAAGGAAAATGGCTCAATGCGGGCGATTCGGTAAAATGTAGCTTCGATGTCAGCAAGATGAGTATGGATAATATTGCTAAATTCTATATCATGATATCAACACCGGACTATTCCGGAACTCTTTACTTCGATAACTTCATAACAGACAGGGGAACAGTTGCAACTTTTGATGCACCTTCAGACCTGTTTAAAAAAGATGGTGATGGTGCGGAAAAATTTGTCACAGACCTTTCGCTCATCGGTGGTGGCAAGAGCAACAACATAAAAGATAAAAAAGGAACTGCTGTCCTCTCTCTGGCGCAAATCACATTAAAGGGTAGAAAACTTCAGATTGCTGTTGAAAAAAACGTAACAATAGATCTCAGCATATTCAACCTTCAGGGAAATCTGGTAAAAAGGTTCAATAAGAGTTCGATTACCAGTGGCATGAATTCATTTGCTTTAGATAATCTGACGAGAGGTCTCTATATCGTTAGAGCATCCAGTCCGTACGGTGTGCAGCAAAGGCAGATCGTCATTAAATGAATGTATCTGATCAGATATCATTCCGGGTGTCGAAAAGATTCAAGAAACTGCTATAGGATGAGAACTTATCAGGCATAAGTTCCCATTTTTTTCCGCAGGAATTGAATAACAATGGAAATACACTGTCTCTTTCATCATTTAATGAAAATGGCATAGCAATATTCTTTTCAAAAGAATTTTTTTCTCTTGTCTCATGTTTATCATTCTCGGTTGTAATGGTGGACTTCAAATACCGGACAATCTACTTTCCTTCTTCTTTTTCCCTCTCACTACACTCCCACTTATAATAAATGTACAACGACTCCACTTTTCTTCTGGCCCAGGGAGTTTTTCTAAGAAACTTCAGACTTGACTGTATACTGGGATCACTGTAAAAACAGCGTATATTAACAGCGTCTGCCATTTGTTCCCAGCCAATAAGCTCCACAAGCTTTTTTAACATTGCCTGGAGGGTTACCCCATGAAGAGGGTCTTTATTATAATTTCCAGAACCTTCACTCATTGTATTAATCTTCTTGTTATTTATTATTAACTTTATGTTTACCGTTTTTTCTTTTTCCGTTTCAGCCACTGTTCATGTTCAGCGATAAGTTCTTCAATACTCTGTTTTTTTGACTGATCGGCGGTCTCCGGGAGCACATCACTTCTGTCGGTTTTTATCACTTGTACTTTTTTAGTAACAAACTGCTCTATTTCATCAAGAATACTCTTTTCCTCTTTACTGCAAAAGGAAATGGCGCTTCCTTTACTTACACCCCGTCCGGTTCGCCCAACGCGATGTACATAGTTTTCGGCCTTTTCGGGTAAGTCGTAATTGACCACAAAGTGCACATTGGGAATATCTATACCTCGTGCGCTGATATCAGTAGCAATCAGAACCCTCACCTTATTGCTTTTAAATTGTTTCATCACAGCAGTCCGCTCACTCTGATCCTTCTCACTATGAATGGTAAGTGCGCAGATCGATACCCGCGCCATCGCTTTTGCCACCCGCTCTGCACGAACTTTTGTCCGTACAAATACCATTATATTACTTTCCGGATGATCATTGATGAACTTTTCCAGATAGAACCGCTTGTCATCCATCTCCACGAACATCACATAATGACTGACATTTCTTGATACCGGATCATCAGGAGAAACCTGAATGCGGATGGCACTAGTTTTTACCTGAGAGAACGCGAGTTTTTTAATATCAGGGTTGATAGTTGCAGAAAAGAATAGAGTCTGATGTTTAGGTGGAAGCATCTTTTTGACATATTTTATATCTTCAATAAATCCAAGATCCAGCATGTGATCAGCTTCGTCAAGTACTAAGGTACTCACCTTTTCCAGCTTCAGCGCATTCTGGTTAATCAAATCAAACATTCTTCCAGGTGTGGCAATCAAAATGTCAATTCCGTCCTGAAGTTTTTTAATCTGTGAATCCTGCTCCACTCCTCCATGAAGTGTAAAAGAAACAACTTTGGTGTGACGGGACAGAGCTGAAAACACCTCGCCTATCTGCAGTGCGAGTTCGCGGGTCGGTACCATTACTATACATTTTATACCGGTTGATCTCTTGCTTGACTTATACTGATGTATCTTATTTATTATTGGAATGGCAAATGCGGCTGTCTTTCCGGTACCTGTCTGAGCAACAGCAAGAACATCTTCTCCCCGTAATATTGGAGGTATCGCTTTATATTGGATATCGGTTGGACGAATAAAACCAAGTTTGTTCAGATTATTCTTAATATCACTTGAAATATTATAGTCTGAAAATTTCATTATTCCTCTTATTTGTTATTTATTCTATTGAAAGTTAATTTGCAATCAAAACCCATCAACTGTTTTTATGAAAGTATCTGCCTTACTCTTCCTACACTGCCATCCTCTAATCTTACCTTTATTCCGTGAGGATGAGTTGGGGAGTTAGTCAGAATATCTTTCACTACACCTCTTGTTAACGCACCACTCTTCTGGTCCTTTTTTAAAACAATCATCACTTCGAGTCCAGGAACAATTTTATTTCTATTTTGACCATCCATACTGTTTTTTTCTTTCTGATTAACGATGGTGTGCCATTTAAAACTTTAATACACTACCATCTCATTTCAACAATAAAAATCAAACAATTGTGCACAATCGCAAGATTTTAGCCATTTTTTTTCAGATCATCAGGTTTAAAGAATCGGATTTAAGACCATTACTTTCACATTCTTTTGAGGAGTTGATAACCCCCCAAAAAAACTTCGGTTTTACTCACCATAAAACTCTGGTAACCAGAATATACTATTTTTGACTGGTTTTATTTAATTGTCGAATTAACCACAGTTTTTTTAGTATCCGTATGCATGGAAATAGCCGGCAGGGTATACCATGAGCCACCGATATTGTTCTGAATAACAGAATTTTCTATATGAATACTGCCGCTATGATCGTTTGAAACAAAGAATATGGCAGATCCATGGGTATTTACACTATTATATTCTATTCTTGACCCATAAATTGAAAGTGTCATAAAGTTACCATCATTGTAAATTGCTCCGCCACTACCACCTCCGGGAGTATTTTCTTTTGCCGGATTTCCACCACTTCCAAGTGCTTTATTGTATGAAAACAAACAATTGTATATAGCCCATGATACACCGATACTGCTGATAGCCCCACCATTGGCTCCCTTGTTTCCGTATCCTTCTGCACCACCGAATGTACAATTAACAAGATACACAGGCAAATCATTATACTGGTCAAATACTCTTATAGCAGCTCCACCTACATCGGGACCATTTCGTTTACATCCATTATTAAAAAACCTGCAATTTACTGCCTTGAAACGTCCTCCTCGAATCCATATTGCCCCTCCACCATCGAATTTAGTTTCTGATGTTGAATTTCCATCAACAAAGGTCAGGTTCTGGACAGTTAATCTGGGCGTTTCCTGATTATTACAGTGAGAAGTGGTCCAATGCTGTATTGAATCACATGTGTTCATGTAAAGAATTCGCCTTGCACCGCAACCACTGAGAGTTACCATTCCCCCACCATCGATGACTATATAGTCTGATGCATCATTAAACACTTTCGCTGTTTTTTCAAGCATAATAGTAACTGGCGATCCACCAGAATTAAAGGTAATTACTCCACCCCTGGCAACTGCATCTATAAAATTATCAGATGTTACACTTTCAGGTGTACCTGTTCCAACTATAATATCGGGATCTAAAACATCTTCCAGCCCGGCTGGTTCGGGTATGGGGTAGTTTCCTGACTGGTTACCGGCGGCTGGCCCGTTTACAGGATTTGTAAGAGGATTCGGTACTTCAACAATTTTTAAATTATCCGATGTATTGCAAAAACAGATAACTATTAAGAAAATAAGAAAGTTAAGACATTTTGCATTTGAAATATGCATAAACTCTACCTCATTTCAAAATAAACTCAGTCAAATTACTACCCCCAGAGGTGCGGTAATTCTTGTTTTTGTGGGCTCTATCCAGTGCATTCTTGTCGTTAACCCAAGGTTGCAGACAAGATGCCTGAATCATCTGTAAGTAAAAAATAATCCTGCGCAACCAGTCAGTTCTCGACATGCCGTATCGGGACACCCCAGACATACCAGCCAAAAATGCAAAATGGCCTGGGAGTCGCTGCTAAAGGCATATATGAAGTCGCCAAATTGTAGTACACTAAATACTGCGTACCATTAAGCTCATAAATTTTAAAGAATGCGATGGCATAATTGAGCGAATTCTCAAACATTGCGGCAAGTGGAAGGCTGCTCATTGAACGTTCACTGCACATCCCTGGTGACTACCCACTGGTGAGGGTTGCCGAAGAACCATTACTGGATTACAGTTTCTTTGATCATAACTGCGTGTAATTCCTGCCACTGCTACTTTAGCTTAATATACAAGTCTTGGCTCCACTATTACCAAATTCGATTAAATACTTATTGGAGATGAGTGTTTTTGGGATTAATAAATGCTCAACATTGAGCTACAGGCACATAACAACACACTCAGATTTCTTGCTCCCGAATATTTAATATCCTATTTTAATTTTACTTGTATAATATGTTTTCTTATAAGCTTATTATCGTAGATGATGGCAAGATGAGGATCGGGCTGTGTAGAATTGCTGGGAAGAGTAAAAATAAAGGATACCGGTCTTTCTAAAAATTGTGAAGAATCTGATGTACTGAAAAATCTCAGACGGGAAGCGTGTGCTGTGGGGGCTGATATTATCAATATAGTCGCTGAAAAAAGAGCAGATGTTTTGAGTACATGTTATAGAGTTAATGCAGAACTGTTAAAATCAAAAGATAGTCAATATACTGAAGGCCTGCAATCCGGTTATGAATATAAATCCAAAAATGTAGATAGTAGAGTTCGAGAAGATAAAAAAAGAAAGAGAGGTATGTTTATTTAATTGAATGAATAATATCGAAGACAAAAAATTAGTTCCCGACATGCCGTATCGGGACACCCAGTACCGGCCCAAAATGCCAAATGAACTGGGTGGCCGCTGATAAAGACCGAATATGAATTCGCCCCACTGCAGTGCACTATGTAGTGCTGAGTAACCATTGAGATTTAATACTATAGAAGTCAATGTCGTGATTGAGCGAATTCTCAAAAAATTGTGGCAAGTGGATGGAGGCTAATTACTCGTTCACCATCCATCCCTTGTACTACTTCACCAGTGAGTTACACAATTCAATTGCTTTTCGGACCGATTTTGGTTATATTTGATGCCAGTTTATTCAAAGGCTTTCAAATGCATAACATTTCGATACATAATTTCTTGGATTATTACAAAGAAAATGCCATCGAATTGTTTAGTGCCAGAGATCGTTTTCTGATGAATAAACAGAGAAAATCGCTTCTTTACAAGAGCACGCATTTTAGATACCCCACTTTAGGCCAACCCTGTTAAAATTTTTCCAATAGATACAAGCTATGTCCACACCTTTATTTTTAATTGCATTTCCATTATTTATTTCTGTTATCCTTTTATTTCTTAAAAACAACACTGCACGATTTGCGGTAGTGTTCACTTCCTTTTTAGTTCTTTTGGCGGCATCAATACAACTTGCAGTTGATTATTTTAAAAGTGATATGCAATTCCTGACAGTACCCTGGGACTTTGCAGATCATGCCATACTTGCAGTTGAGGTTTTACTCTCTTTATATGTGTTATCCATCGGAATACGCAATAAACAAAAGCTTGTTTCGTTGTTTGTTGTAATCCAGTTATTACCGCTCTTGTGGTTTGAACTTAAAGGTCCTCATATAGAAATAGAAAAAACGCTTGTTGTTGATCGTTTGTCTGTAGTAATGGCATTGATAATTGGTATTGTAGGTGGAATTATCAGCATCTATTCGCTTGGATACATGCGGGAATTTCATGAACAACACCACAAAGAATACCGGGATAAACGCTGCTTTTTCTTTTTTGTCGTTTTCGCATTTCTGGGAGCGATGTACGGAATTATTTTTTCAAACAATCTTCGCTGGCTCTATTTCTTCTGGGAAATAACCTCGGTAAGCTCTTTTCTACTAATCGGTTATAAAGGTACAACGGAATCGATAAAAAATGCATTTTTAGCGTTACGGCTCAACCTCCTTGGCGGAGTCGGTTTTGCAGCCGCAATCATTTATCTGCAAACCCGCGTCGGCATTCTCGAACTTGACAAAGTTATGTTTTCAACAAAAGCAACCGTTCTGCTGCCAGTTGCTCTGATGTGCTTTGCCGGTTTGGCGAAATCTGCACAGTTACCTTTTTCCAAATGGCTGCTTGGGGCCATGGTTGCGCCGTCTCCAGTTTCGGCTTTATTGCATTCAAGCACGATGGTAAAAGCCGGCGTTTATCTGATTTTACGATTTGCCGGAGTTCTGGAAGGAACCTTTGCTGGATTCATGATTGCACTTGTTGGTGGAATCACATTTCTTATCTGCTCATGTATCGCAGTCAGCCAGAGCGATGCAAAAAAGGTTCTTGCTTATTCGACAATTGCCAATCTCGGCCTGATAGTTCTCTGTGCCGGTCTTGGTACCTATGAAGCTGTGTGGGCTGCTATTTTACTTATAATTTTTCATGCAGTTGCCAAATGCCTGCTGTTTTTGTGTGTCGGTGTTGCTGAGCATAAAATCCATAGCCGTGATATTGAAGACATGGCAGGACTCATCATTACCATGCCAAAATTATCCATTATGATGCAGATCGGAATGGCAGGGATGTTTCTGGCACCATTCGGAATGCTTATCAGTAAATGGGCTGTTTTGCAGGCGCTTGTGGATTTCAATCCACTATTAGCAGTATTTGTCATCTTCGGATCTTCAGCTACCTTATTATACTGGGTTAAGTGGATGGGACGTTTGCTGACTGTTGTGGGTAAACAGGATGAGCTCGAGGGAACTGTCCACCGGACTGAATGGTTTTCTATGGGCGCTCTGGCATTTTTGACTATTGGCGTTTGCGGCTTTTTCCCTCTTGTAGCACATTCATTTGTAGAACCATATATTGAAGAAATTTATCACTGCACCGTTGATATGGGACATGGCAATATAACGATCATGCTAATAATGCTGGCGATGGTTGCTTTATTCCCATTAAGCTTTTTTAGGTATGGAAAAAGCGTAAAAGTTGTTGACGCATATCTTGGTGGTACAAACACTCCGCAAGGAATAGATTTTTATAATTCGTTCAACGCATCACAGCAGATGTATATGAAAAGTTACTATATGCATGAATTTTTTAATGAAAAGAAATTATTGCTTATAGGAATTGCTGTAAGTACCGTATTAATTCTTATTTCAGTGGTGTCGCCAATATGCTGAAAATTTTATTTGTCATTCTATATGTAATCATCGCTCCACTTCTTGGTGGCCTTATGGCCGGGATCGATCGGAAAATAACATCACGCCTGCAGGGGCGAGTTGGCCCACCGGTTTTCCAGCCGTTTTATGATGTACTGAAACTCTTTAAAAAAGAGACCATGGTTGTACGTCGGTCACAAAATTTTTATGTTCTTTTTTCTCTCATCCTTGTCATTTTTACAACTGGGTTATTTGCCTGGGGGGCAAATATTCTTCTTGTCATTTTTGCACTTACTCTTTCGAGCATCTTTTTTGTTCTCGGTGGCTTTAAAGCCAGTTCACCATACAGTTTTATCGGTTCGCAACGGGAGCTTATACAGATCGCTTCCTATGAACCAGCGGTACTGCTGTCGGCTATTGGCATGTATATGGTGACGGACAGTTTCAACATCATGACAATTTTTATCTACAATAAGCCCTTGTACATACCACTTGCCGGAATTGTACTGTCATACCTGTTTATTCTACCCATTAAATTACGCAAATCTCCCTTTGATCTCTCCACTTCTCATCACGCACACCAGGAGCTTGTAAAAGGAATCACCACAGAATTCTCAGGCAGGGCACTCGCCCTGATCGAAATTACTCACTGGTATGAGAGTACAATCGCACTTGGAATCGTTTTTCTGTTTTTTTCACCAAACATCCTTACGGGTGTGCTTGCTGCAGCAGTGGTTTATTTTCTGATGATCATTGTTGATAACTCTTTCGCTCGTGTTAAATGGCAGAAAGCATTTTCAAGTTCCTGGCTTGTCGCCTTGATTCTTGGAGTTGGAAACATTATCATCTTATCCTGTTTGTCGAAATAATTATGTTAAAGAAATCACCATGGGTAATTCATTACGACGCCTCCAGCTGTAATGGCTGCGATATTGAAGTGTTAGCCTGTCTTATGCCTACCTTTGATGTAGAGCGGCTTGGAATAATCAACGTTGGAAATCCCAAGCATGCAGACATATTTCTGGTTACCGGTTCGGTAAACGAAGCTAATAAAGAGATTATTCAAAACATATACAATCAAATGCCAGACCCCAAAGTCGTTGTCGCCATAGGTATATGTGCCTGTACCGGAGGTATCTTTGCAGAATGTTACAATGTCTCGGGTGGAGTAGATAATATTTTGCCTGTAGATGTGTATGTTCCCGGTTGTGCTGCACGCCCCGAAGCTATTATTGAAGGTGTTGCCAAAGGATTGGAAATCCTTGAAGAGAAGAGAAAGAAACTTCACTGTATGTCAAAGGGACTTGAAGAATTGACCATCACTCAAGCAGATCCCTCTGAAGTAGCTGAAATTCTATATGTGCAACATCTTGCATTTCAAAGTGAAGCTGAAATCTACAATGATTTTTCCCTCTCACCGCTGCGTCAAACAATGGATGAAATTAAAGAAGATTTCAAAAACCGAACATTCTTTAAAGCTGTAATGAATTATACAATTGTAGGCATTGCGCGTTCCCGGATGGAAGGAAATGTCTGCTATATCGGTCGTCTCGCAGTTAACCCGGTGTATCAAAACATGGGAATCGGAAAAAAACTTCTCCAGGCAGTAGAATACCACTTCAACACTGCCGACTTGTTCCAGGTGTACACCAGTCATCGGAGCAAACGTAATATCTATATTTTTGAACGCCAGGGATACACCTGGTTCAAAAAGGAGAGGGTCTCGGAACGCAGGGAACGTATATACTTTCAAAAGAAAAATATGAAGGATTGATTTATGATTAACCAACATAATCTGATCACGATCAATGCCGATGAATTAGTATCACAAGTAGAGAAACTTAAAAATTCCGGTCATCGCCTGATACAGATTTGCTGTGCAAAGATCGCAGATATCATTGAGGTTAACTACTCTTTTGATATTAACTACTCATTCTCAAATCTACGTGTCATATTACCATCAAGCGGGCCTCGCATTGACAGTGTCAGCGCAGTTTATCTTCAGGCGCTCCTTTATGAGAACGAAATGCACGATCTCTTTGGGGTCGAGGTGAAAAATATGGCTATCGATTACAAAGGTACGTTTTACCGTACTTCAATCAAGACTCCTTTTAATCCACCGACTGACAAGGCGTAATATGGAAGTTAAAAAGCGTACAATTATTCCCTTTGGTCCTCAACATCCGGTACTCCCGGAACCGATACATCTTGACCTTGTTTTAGAAGATGAAAAGGTTGTTGAAGCTATTCCATCAATCGGATTCATTCACCGCGGATTGGAAAAGCTTGTTGAGAAAAAAGATTTTATAGAATATGTTTACGTTGCTGAAAGAATCTGCGGAATCTGCAGCTTTATTCATGGCATGACATACTGTATTGCCGTTGAAGAGATAATGAAGCTTGATGTTCCTCAACGAGCCCACTTTTTAAGAGTTATATGGAGTGAACTGTCACGGATACACAGTCACCTGCTATGGCTTGGCCTGATGGCAGATGCCTTCGGATTTGAATCTTTATTCATGCAAAGCTGGCGCATTCGCGAAAGAATCCTTGATATCATAGAAGAAACAACCGGTGGCCGCGTAATTTTCGGTTCTTCAAAAGTAGGTGGAGTCAGACGAGATATTTCCAGAGAGAAAATGCAGGGAATCGTACGGCGGCTTAAAGCGTATGAGAAAGAGATTAAAGAACTTACAAATGTATTTATCAGAGATGCCTCAGTTAAGCACCGCCTCTGCGGCGTTGGTATCGTTTCAAAAGAGGATGCTTATGCATTAGGAGCTGTAGGTCCAACAGCGCGTGGCAGTGGAGTCGTTTCTGATATGAGAAAGCTTGGTTATGCTGCATATAAAGAGATCGATTTTGAACCTATTGTCGAAAGTGCCGGAGATAGTTATGCACGTTGCCTGGTTCGAATGAAGGAGATCTTTCAATCGATCGATATTATTGCGCAGGCTACGGAAAAGATGGTTGATGGGCCAATTGACATTAAAGTAACCGGGACTCCCAACGGGGAATATTTCGCTCGTTCCGAGCAACCGCGCGGTGAGGCCGTCTATTATATAAAAGCTAATGGGACTAAATTTCTCGATCGTGTTCGTGTTCGTACACCAACCTTTGCAAACATTGCACCACTTCTTAAAATAATCCCAGGGGCAAGCCTGGCCGATGTACCAGTGTTGGTCTTAACTATCGATCCTTGTATCAGTTGTACAGAGAGATAATCATGCATTTTTTTGTAATGTTAAAGACGCTATTCAAAAATCTTTTTTCAAAACCTGCCACAGTAAAGTTTCCTTTCGAACCACGTGAGTATCCAGCGGGTTCGCGTGGTCAGATCGCAATTGACACTTCAACATGTATTTTCTGCGGCCTTTGCCAGCGCAAATGCCCTACAGCCGCAATAACAGTGGTACGAGCTGAAAAAAACTGGTCCATAAAAAGGATGCAATGTATCAGTTGTGGGGCCTGTGTTGATGCCTGTCCGAAAGATTCACTTAAGCTCGACACAAAATATTACACCCCGGATGTAACTAAAAGAGAGGACACCTACAATGCATGAGAATCATGCGGTTCAAAACCTTGTTAATCAGGCTATTGAAAAAGCAGGTACAAAAAGAGTCACTAAAGTCTGTTTCGGTCTTGGTGAACTGGTAGGATTTGATGATGAATCTATCAGCCTCTATTTCGAACAGATGACATCAGGTACCCTGCTTGAAGGTGCTGAAATTGAAATTAAGCATTACCTGCCGAAACTTCAATGCAAAGATTGTTCTGTTGTCTTTGAAGATCCTGATCGAAAATTCATCTGTCCCGCCTGCACAAGTACATCACTAACTCTTCAGAGTGGCAAAGAGTTTTTTCTCGAAAGTATTGAGACGGAATAATTGAACAGTTTTTGTTCAGAGATGTAAGGTTCCACCATGTGTTATGCTCTCCCTGGCAGAATTAAATCTATCGAAGGCAAGCATGTCATTGTCGAATACTATGGTGAAGAGAAAAAAGCAATAAATGAACTCAGAAATCTCGAAATTGGTGATTTCGTTTATGCACAGGGTGGCTATGTCATCGAGAAAATCACACCGGTTGAAGCTAACAATATCCTTGAGACGTGGAAAGATCTGTTTTTTGAACTGAAAGAAATTGATGCATCCACTGCTTCGATCAACTTCAGCGAATTTCCCGACTCACACAAAAAATCGATTCTTCAGTCTGCTCTTGAAGGTACTGCGCTCGCCGACTCCGAAATCCTCGAACTACTGAATATGTCAGGTGACCATAATGTGGAACTGCTCTATCAGACCGCAAACCACCTTCGTCAGAGATATCATGACAACTCCTGTTGTGTACATGGAATAATTGAACTCTCGAATATTTGCAAAAACAGTTGTTCTTATTGCGGAATTTCGACACACAACAACTCGGTCACACGGTATCGCATGAATATGGAAGAAATCATGGCCGCTGTAAAGCAGACGGCTGTCGATTACGGGTTCAAATCTCTGGTACTGCAAAGCGGTGAAGGTGCTTATTCTATTGAAGAACTTGTCGAGATCGTAAAAACAATTAAAGAACATTATCCGTCTCTTATCTGTATAAGCTTCGGTGAGGTTGGCCCTCAAGGGTTGAAAGCATTATACGATGCCGGAGCCCGCGCTATCCTGATGCGTTTCGAGACCTCCAATCCTGAACTTTATAAAAAAGTCTGCCCCGGTAGAAGTCTCGAAAAAAGGATCAGCGAACTTCGTGAAGCATACAGGCTTGGGTATCTTGTGACAACCGGCAGCCTTATCGGTATTCCAGGACAGAGCGCTGAAGATATCCTCAACGATATTAAACTTGCATCTGAGCTGCATACGGAAATGATGAGCTTCGGGCCTTTCATCTCTCATCCGGAAACGCCACTACGGCAGATCCCGTCAGTTGATGAAGAAACAATGCTCAAAGTCATTTCAATTGCCAGAATTATTGCTCATCATGATGCAAAGGTTCTTGTCACAACCGCATTCGAAACTATCAGTGCTAATGCGCGCATCAAAGGTCTTAAGGCCGGGGCAAGTTCGGTTATGCTCAATGCGACTCCTCTGTCATATCGCAAATTATATTCGCTCTATCCCAACCGCGCACATGACTTTGAGACAATCCCACAACAGATTGAAGACACTATAAATCTGCTCATGATGCTTGGTCGTGCCCCTACTGACTTGTCGGTTAAATAAATACCTGAAGACGGTTGCCCGTGATTGAGCGAATTTTCGAGCATTGCGCAAGTTAAAAGTGGCTCATTGCACAATCAGTGTGGGCCGAACCGTGTTTCAAAGGCCTAAAAATCCTCTACCATTTTACTCCCAGTTTTACCTTTTCTATGTAATTGTTATTGTCCATGTCTTTACATTTTACAACAGCCAGGTAAGTACCTGTCCCAACATTCCTTCCGTTCTGGTTTTTCCCATCCCAGATAAATCCGTAGTTAGTCGATGTGGTGGCTCTCTTGAGTTTTGCAACACTGATCATCCGGTTGCCGATTGCATCGTAGATAGCTGCTATGCCGTAAGAGCCATCTGTCTGCTGCGCCAGTGACTTTATCGAGTAGACAGCCACAAGCATTCCAATCTGGCTAGTTCCTATTATATTTGCAAAGCGTTCCCGGACCTGAGGCGAAAGCGATGCAAGTGAGCCTCGGGTGAGTGGATTTTGATAAACAGTAATTCTTATATCGTTTATTCCGGCAATCTCAACCGGGACCTTCCTTGAAACAGAGGTTCCAGGCGGCACATTGCCCGCATAATCGGAACTTCCGGTGACAAACTGCATTTTGTCCTTATAGGGTGTGATTTCAAGCGATTTCCGGAGATACAGAGACAAGATTACCTCTTTTCACTGGTTCGCTGAGAGTTATAAGGAGCGTATCGGAATATCTCATTCTGCTTGGGTGTAGAACTGTTTTTTTAAGCACCGGTCCTATGCCATCTCTTGCTTTTTCTCCGGAAAGGTCAATGAATTCAGCTGCCTCCCCATTCTCAATTGTCTTGAGGCATTCATCGTTGGCACGCATGAGCCCGATCCAAAGGGAATCGATATTCATAGCATCATACAACGGCTCCGAACCCGAAGGTTCTTGACGACAGATCGGCTGCGTCATCCCCGACAGAGATTATGCCGATTTTGAGGTTGCTTGCATTGGAAAAAATCATATCAAGGTCAGGACCATTCCACCCTGAACTCCATCCTGCATTTACATGCACAATCACATGAGGGACTGTGTCTGCGCCCCATAAGCTCCTTACATCCTCCCATGTGGTATGGTATGATGTAGTGTTCTGAAGTTCCTTGATATTGGGAACTTTCTCAGGATTTAACGCTCTCTTCACAAAGTCAAGGGTTTTCTGTCCGATAGGCAGTGTTGTAAAATCGCACGAACTTACCCCGGGGGCATTGTTCCAGATGATCGCTATGCGGACAGTGTCCTCATAGTTTTGATGGACCCTGTACAAAGCTTCAGCGAAACTGACATCGACATTGAAAAACATTAAAAATGATAAAGATATGATAGGGACAAAAAAAACAGGGGCATCTCTAAGTATATCAAGATACTGGTTCTCTCACTGGTCTCTCTGATTCAGCTATATTGCAGCAATTCTACTTGAACCGCTGAGCCGAGATCAAAATTTTACAACCAGGTCATTCTGTGGTCGCCCGCAAACGCAGGGAGCTCTCTGATGCTAAGCAGTAAATTGTACGCGACAGGGACAATGGATACAAATAATTTATAATATCGAATTGGGGAATTTTCTGGAACAATCCCATAAATGGAAAAAAACCTTTGAAAGCGGTATGCCTGAAATACATCCTTATCTTCCGTTTTAATTCTCCTGCAGTCAGTTCGCTCACATGAGTTGGATCCGGTTTTTCTTTCGATATCTTACAAAGCAACTGGTATATAACATGGTTTGGTGTAGAACAGATAAACACGCCATCTGAAGTGAGACTGTTTTTGATATTTTCCAAAAACTCCTCCTGGTCTTCAATATGTTCGATTATTTCAAAGGCGATTATAGTATCAAATCTGGTCTTATTTCGTGAAAAAAAATCTTTGTAACCAAGTGGGAAAAAAGTAACATTCTTATCAGACAGTTGCCGCCTGGCAGAATTGAGCAGTTGTGACGGTTCAGTAACAGTAACTGAAGTAACTCTTTGTGCTACCTGATTATCTGACAAAATGTGGTGAAGCTTATATCCGTCACCAGTACCAATATCCAGTACGTTGCCTTTTACACACCGGTAAAGCAGTTTTTTGATTGAATTCACAAACGGATACTTCAGATGTCTTTTAGTAAACACCTTATCGTAACCTTTATATCTGTCATAAACATCATCGTTCATGCTTCACCATTTCCATATAATAAGTTTCCGGTTTCACCTGGAATAAAGATTTCAGGTAATCCAAGAATATCAGTTCCCAGCACTTGTTTGCTAGGAGCATAACTTTTCACACAAACCAAAGTCCATCGCTCATTATTGTGATTAATTATTTAGATGGAGAACAAAATAGTATCTTGTTTTCATCTTAGGCAAACATCGTCCTCAAATCGTGGGACCTGTTGGATGTGTGCGTCCATAAACGACCGTGTCGTTTCAATTGAGAAACATCACCAGTATAGTTTCCACTGGTGATCATTCCTCATAACAGATCGGTTCGCTCGTTTTCAAACCCAGAGATATTTGCCCTTGTCTGCCCATTTTTAGATGATGAATGCACTATTTTTGGATTTTTGCGCATTTCGGCATTTCTTGAGTTGTGAAGATTATTAAAACTACATAGTAGTTTTTTTTGAAAAATCACCAAGTCCCAAATATAACCGCAATCAGAAAGATGACGTGCATCTTTTTCTCTTCAGTCGGGCAGTTTGAAGTTTTAAACGCCGCCTCAAATAACCCAAATGCATTCCGAAGCGTTTCGGTGTTCTCACTGGCGGCTATCTTTAATTATTTTGGCAATCCTCAACACATAAATTCTTAGTTTGTACAACGCATTTAACTGCTTATACCGGCTACTTACAGTAATCCCGCTCATGCAGTAAACCCGACACGTTCTACACTACCGACCACCCTTTTTTCAAGGTAAACCGAGACAACTTTGATAATTTGACGGATATACCCGGAGCATTATCAGGAGTGGGACTACTATTCAACTGGTCCCGTCGGTGGTAAACAATATTTCGCAGGAATTGCTGGTCAACCACATTTCTTCAGAGACCCCGAAATTATCAATTGCTACGCCACGTTAAAAATAAGTAACTAATCTACACTTTTCTGCATTTCAGGCGCTAACGCCTCTAAGTTATCTTTGACAGGTTGCTTCTGGGATACGGCAATGAGCCAAATATATACAGGAATCGAATTGAACTTAAATGAACAATCAGTTATAGGAGAAAGCTCCGAAAATTTAAAGACAGTTTGGTATTTACAATGCATGATGGGATTTTACGGGTTAATCGGCAAACGAAACTGATGACATCTGGAGCCTCGCAAACGGCTACCCATTTCTCAGCTTCTACATACTGAACTCAATTACACTCACCTACCATGCTGGCAATGGAGGGGTTATAAAGGATAACAACCAGCAATCAGTAGCTATTTGAATGAACGGGCATCCTGCAGGTGCACAACCCAATAACGAATACGCCTTTGATAGTTGTACTGAGTGCAGAACTGATAATCCTCGCATTTATTGTAATGTCACATCAGATTTGGCATGTACTGCTGAATGTGAAACCAGTTCCAGCTTAAAGCTATCACAAGCAACAAACTTTGTTAACAAGCTGAGTTTTATTCTGTTAATGGTAAATTACTCTGAGAATTTTCTGTAGCAGCAGATATGATGGCACTAACAAACTTAGGTGTTGGAAGTGGTGTTTATCTGATATATGATGCTTTTATTGGAAAATTCATTTTAATTAATTTTATAAATATCAGTTATGCAAATCAGATTGAAAGTGTAATGAGTTGAAACTCAAAAGTGCAGAAGTGCAACTACGCAATACTTATCACGCCTGGGTTTCAGATGCACACGGCTAAAATTCTGAGGACAACCGCGAATATGATTATGAACCAATTGAATACATCTGCTCAATAGCACTTTCTATAATATCAACCATTTCTTCTTTAGTCTTGTTTTTTTCAATGTAGCAGTGCGCTCCAGCTTTCAGTGCATGGTTTTTGTCGGCTCCATTGTAGAATGCACTCATAATTATAACGGGGATACTTTTAAATTCTTCAGTATTTTTGACTTTACTGCATAGAGCGATGCCATTCATCACCGGCATTTCAACATCAGTCAATATCACATCAATTGCAGTATTATATGGAGTAATTTTTTCCAGACCGACCTCACCATTTTCTGCAAGGATAAGATTGTAATTGTCATTCAATTTTTCTGCAAGCAGTTGCAAATGAGAAGGATTGTCGTCACAGATCAGTATGCATTTACAATTCTTTTTCTGATTTTCATATCGGACCAGTTCCTTTTTAAGTGAATCCAGTCTGATGCATTCGTCTATTCTGGTTACAAATTCCTTGACCCTGTTTTCCCTTCTTCTGTCAAAACCGTTTCTTCTTTCGATTCTGATTGCAGTGCAACCGGGATCGTTTTTGGCTGTTATATCCTGGTCTGTATAAAGAGGAATAGTATAGGTAAACCTTGTTCCCACATCTACCCGCGATTCGACCCAGATTGCTCCTCCGATTATTTCAAGCATCTCCTTAACGATACTTAATCCAAGGCCATAACCACCTTTTTTCAATTCTTTATGAGCCTGATATTTGCTAAGGAAAACAAACTCCAGTTTATCTTCAGGAATTCCGATTCCAGTGTCAATTACTTCTGTATAAACAAACTCCTGATCTGTATACACTTTAACATCAATGTTTCCGTTTTTGCCGACATACTTAAATGCATTCTGGATCAGATTGCCCAGGATTCTTTCCAACCAGAGCATGTCGGTCTTAACAATTATTCTTTCTTTTTCGTTATGCCCGCTTAATTTGACATTGTTTGAAACTGCCGTTTCTTCAAATCGTTTAAGATAATCACAGACAAACAATGAGTAATTATATATGTGTAGGTCTGGTTTCAATTCCTTAGATTCCAGTAATGACACCTGAATCAGGGAATCAAGGAGCCTGTCAATCTGACTTACTGATATAGTGATGTTGTTAACGGCTTTATATTCCTTGGTGTCAACGTTCATTTTGCCTTTGAGTATCAGGGCATAACCGGAAATTACTGAAAGCGGATTTTTTAAATCGTGACTTATACTGGCAATAAATTTTTTCTTGGCTTCTTGGGCCTCTTTTAACAAAACAAGATTGTTTCTGAGCTCAACAGTTCTTTCTTTGATTGTATGTTCAAGGTACAGATTTGTACGACTTTTATGAGCCAGAAGAAAAAGAACTATCGATAAAATTATAAATAATACCCCAAAAGGATATAACTGAATACCAAACATCTTCAATATATCAGGGTAATTCAGCACATAATCAATTGCGGCACCTGAGTAGATTATTATCCCAAAATAATAAAGCATTAAATGGGATCTTTTTGCACTGTTTTCCTGGGTTCTAATATTGTTGGTAAAAATTGCTATGATTTTTACAAGAACATAACCCACAAGTACCATGTAAAACAGGTGTAAAAAACCAGCTTTTGGGTAATACCCGAAAGCCGTTGAATACAATTCAACAACAAATTTATCTGTAGTCCATAGCGTTATTAGAAACACACCACATAATAGATAGATAATTTTTATAGCAATTGACTTTAAGTCCAGATATGAACAAACCGATTCATAAAATGCTGCAGGAATAAAAATAATGCCCGAATATCCTATGCGCGTTATCAGCATGGCATTGTTTTCATTTCCTATTGAAAACAGGAAAAACCATGTAAACTGCCAATGGAACGTGAAGTAACAAAATCTTAAAAATGGTTTTCTGATATTCTCTCTATCGAGGATATAGATCACCAGACCTGCTGTCAAAAACAACGATGAACTGATAAATGGCAACAGCGAATGGATGTTCATTTATTTCCCGCCATTTTATACTTCCAGATAATGTTCCAGGAATTCAAACAGTTTTGGCATTTTTAATATTTTTCCAGTTTTACCAACACAACAAAAGCTTTGATACCCCTCACCAATCAGTTTTCCATCAGCCTTGTTGCGAAATTTGAAATTTAACTTTGCCTGACTGCCTTTTATCTGACCGACAGTTAATTCACCTGTAATAGTATCGCCGAAATATGAATTTTTTCTGAACTTTTGATATACGTCAACAGTAACCAGTTTAATTCCGGTTTGAACCATAATTTCATTTATGTTTGGGATGTGATGAACCATACAGCTTTCACGAATTACCCCCTGATACTTGACATAGTTTGCAAAATAAACATTTCCGGTAGCATTGGTTTCGCCTAGGGTGATGAAAATATCTTTGCGGAATACCCGGTCATCTCCAAGCTGTTTTACCAGTTGAATCTGCCTGTCCACAAACTCATTAAAATATTTTTCCTTGTTTTTTTGAATTGAAACTATCTCAAAGCCAAGCCCCTGCTCATTATTCCACCTGGAAACACATTCCAATTCGATTTCCTTGTAATTATTTATCAGCAGTTTTAAGGAAAATTGCCCTGTTTTATTCTCTTCTGTTTTCAGATATCCACCGTTAAATGAGATGTTATCAATAACCAGCGTCTTTTTATCAGTTGTTATGGCAGTTATTTTTTTGCTGATCCGTTCGCTTTTGCGTTGATTGGTCTTCACTTACTATCCTTTCGTAATATTTTAAAATCATCCATTACATAAAATGGGTCATTGTATTTATTCCAGACAAGGGCTTTTGGCGGTAGTAATTTGACTGTGCAAGACATTTCTGCCATAATCCACTGAATTGTGGGTATATAAAGGCTTTATCTCTTAACTTATCTGAGTCAATCAAATTGCACTTCCATAAACTTGCAGGTAAATATATCGTAAGATTGCCGATATAAAGATATCAACTTTAATAGTAACATTGTATTATTAAACCGTCAAACTGATTATATATAACTATATTATTATACAATAAATCGAACTGAATTCCATTGATAAGTTTAATACCTGCTGTTGGTCCGGGTAGTACAGACATCAGTGAGCAGGTCTCCTGACACCAGAATCCTCATTGATTTTCCCTCTATACGATCTTCACTAAATACATTAGAATGATTTTCTATGAGCCTGACGGTCATAGACCGGTCGAACCATTTCATTTCTACAATAACGAATATTTTAGTTACGATATTATTGAGTTCTGAACACAAATCAAGGAAAGACTTACGTTTCGAATCGAAAGTAATTTTATCTACATAGAGGTATTTTATTCACCTCAATATTTCCCAGTTCATCTTTCGTATATATAACAGCAACAGACTTTCCACAGATTTTAATGGGCAATGTTTTACGATTTCGAACTGATGAGTTAATGAGTTGTTTACCATCAATAGATATTACTCTCAGTACTCCAGAGAATGGTTTATGGAACCTGATAGCCTGATGTCCTTTAGTTGTAACCAAAACTAAAAGGTTTTTTTCAATTTCTTTAGATTTCGTGCTTACATGACTAGTTTTTAATCCCGGATACCTTATCGCCTTATACCCTATCCATTCAGGATCAGTGAGATCGACAACGCGTTCTCTGCATCCCCGAACTGTGGATGATGCCTCTGAAATGACCACTTCAGTTATGGTATCAGCTTCAAGTATAAAAACGATGTGACTTCCTGATTTGACAAGAGCATCTCCGGCACGAATTTCGGAGTAATTTATTGATAAAAAATCAGCGCTAGTGGCAAAAATTCGAGTATTCACGCGAGGATAATCCCATAAAAAGCTTAAAAATCCTGAGCAATCGGTTCCTGTGACCCTATTTGAAGGATCACCATAATAGTTATAGTGACACAGATGAGAACCAACTAGATATCCCTCCAACAAACGGGTACGAAAAAGATACCACGGATCTTCTCCTCCATACGAATAGGCTACACCAAAGTAAGTCTGACCTGGTTGAAAATCACATTGACGGTATATGCTGTCTAAACCGGTACATTTTGCACCATTAGTCAAATACCAGAGTGGATCGGTATTACTACTATCTGCAACCCATTGAATATTAACACAACTGTCAGACCTTACGATTGAGTTATCTAATGTAATAGCTTGAATATTAATTCCATAAAGAGCAGGCAAAATAATACAAATAACTTTTAGTAAAGTTTTTATTATTCCCGGTAGACCTTTATCCCTTCATTGCTTATTACGCATTGAACTGGTTTTCCGTTCAACAGCACCAAGTTTTTCCCTGAAAAACCATACATTGATTTGCGTATCGGCACGGTTCTGTCAGAATAAAGTGCTTTTCCTGATGTTTTTTTGATTGAATTATGATGATTGTAGAAAATCATCTGACTATCATCTGGAAATTGTATCGCTTTGAAACCCTTCTGTTGTTTCGAAAGCGAATTTTCCTGGAAATATACCAGTTTGTGACTGTTTCCTATCAGTACAGAACTTCCATCAAGATAAATCCGGTTTATGATTCTTCTGCTTCGTTTTGTTTCATTTAAAACATTCCTGGGAAAAGAGACGCTTTTAAGATGCGCTCCGTTTTCGCAACTGAAAAATTCAAGGCGTGAATCAACAGCATTGAGAAATATCGCCTCTCCATCACGAACAATAAAATCATCACCAGTGTAGGTGGAACGTCCAATACTTTCGAGATTAATTTTTAAAACAACGCTTCCACTTGTATCAATTTTTACAAGTGACAGCTCTGAGAGGTCATAAAGATATAAAAATGTGCTGTCCGATGCTATTGCAGTAATCGTAAGTACTTCACCGGATTCAGTTATTTTAAGCTGGAAATCCTTTCCCCATGTTTGGCTGAAAAGAAGCTGAGTATCCTGTTGCGGTGTAGCTCGAATACAAGTGTTAGTTATTATGATAAACAATAGAAAATATATTCGATATGTCATGTTAACTCCATTGAAAAATAGTAAGGTCTTATTAATTCATGCCTAAAAGAGTCAAACATAGAACAACATAAATCTAATATAGAATTCGCAAGTAGTTTTTACTATCATACTCTGAAGTTAACAGTGAGTCAATATAGTGTTTGTAAATTATAAATCTTCCAGTTCAACACTTTTCAAATAAGGTAATCTCACAAGCACCAGTTGCCATCAGCCACATTGAATCTTCCCTATAGCGGCCACTTTGAAGATTTCTTCAGTCTTTTTGTTGTCCAGCGAAGCCCGGTTTCGATACCAACACTGAAATTGCGAATAGACATCGACTGATCCTTTGACTCATTAGTTAATCCAGCATCGATTTTTAAAGCCATTAAAAGATCCAGTTTGCGCAATTGAATCTCGCCTCCGAATGCTCCGCCTATCCCAATACTCAAGGGACGGTAAAAGGAACGATCATCAATTTCTTTTGACAACCCATTGTTTTTAAATCTGGCACTGCCTAGAAATGCAAAACGGGGTCCACCTGAAATTGTAAAACCTCCACTGTTGAGCGGCAGCATCAGCTTGGCATCAACAGGGATATTTATATATATAAATCATGTGTAATGAAGCATCGATTTTGGAAGTCGATACCGGATGGCCTGAAGAGGTTTTGACAGGTGTAGTTTCCCATCTGGCTCCACAGAAAGCAAGCCCAATACCGCCATTTACTGATAATACCCTGTTAAATGACTGTTCCCATCCGATAACCACTGAAGGGCGCAGAAACAAACTGGTTTTAGCATAATTCTTATAATGCAAAATAAGGGAATCATCCGAAATATGGCGGTAGTGATTTTCTGATGGAACCATGTAAAGTTCATCGCCAGAAAGACCTGTAAAACCAAAACTTGCCCGTACAAAGGGTCCACTTCCCAGAGCTGCCTGTGTCGTAAAGGCAGCAATTATAATAGTCAAAACACTTTTAATAATCATGCATTACAAACCTGTAACTTTTTTTCCATTAATCATTTTTTAGGGAAATTAATTCTGAATCCTAATGATAATAAAGACAATTCGCCTTCCCTTTGTTTTGCAGATGATATTATGGCAGTATTAAGCAGCCCCCAGTTATACCCCGATTCGATCAGAAGAAAACCAGCCCTTGCGATCGGCAGTTCTGCACCAACACGAAATCCTACACCCAAATTAAACCTGGGCGTAAAATCTCCAAGATCCTGAGTTGAATTAGTAATTTTGTCGAAATATTTTGAGGAGAGCAGAATTGAGGCTTTCGGGCCAGTGGCAACAAAGAGACCACCTCTTCGAATCGGCAAGGTAACTTTAAAGTCGATGGGGTATTGTGAGCCAGTGACGATCTATTTGCGCATCGACGTTCGAAACCCATCCATTATTATCGTCTGAAAGATCTTCAAAAAATAACATTTTTCTTTCAAGAAATGCCTCCATCAACGCATACTGATATCCGACTGCCCCCCTTAATGACAATACCTTGTTAAAGGATTTTTCGTAACCAGCCAGAAACGAATAACGCACAGCATATTGAAAATCAACCGGATAAGTGCTGAAAGGTGTATATGTGTATGTGCCAACATGCTCTTCACCATTTTCAATAAAATACCGGATTGTATCACCAGGAGTATAACCGAAACTCTGCCCCTCAAAATGGACAAGACTATCACCTTTCATTTTACCCTGGCTTAAGTGGGCTTGAAAATAGATCCCCGAACCTTGTGCCCCAAAAGACATGGCTGACATCAATAACAATACAGAAAAAACATTACGAACCATTACCCTACTCCATATTTTGAGATCTGTTAATTTTATAAAACGGTAATTTAGCTGATTAATTAATCTGAATTCATTTATTCACCTCTTGGCCACTTGTCAACAACTCATTGATACATGCCAGAAAAATATCATGCTCTCAGGTTTACGTCTATTGAGAGTTGAAAGCAGAAGCCGATTATAGCTGACAGAAGCAGACTCACACGCTTCACATGCCCAAAGCTATTTACATCATAATATTTTTAAGTTGAAAAGCAACTTTTATCATACTCTTGTTGATAAGTTTTAAATTTATATATTGCCGGGGCATTCAAATTACTAAAAGTAGATGCTCGTACCAAAAGAAGTCGTCACCAAGAGTTTTCTAACCTCACTATAGGCGATGTCATGCATGACCGTAGGCAAGCCAAAGCTGCCCACTGAGACCGGCGCATGCCAGAGACGATGTGATCGAAAGCTGTGGATCCAAAAAGTAATGAGGCGAGGGAAATCGCTCTCAAAGAATCGTTTGATTTAGATAATTTAGGCAGTTTTTGGTGATCTTAAGGTGAACGAACCGGAGTTATATATGAGCAAATTGAGAATAGTGACTTAGAATCCACTCATTTCCGCTACAGCTTCCGTTCCAGAAATAGACCCGCTTCTTAGTCCCTTCTCCCAAAAGAAGAGCTATTGTCATGGCGAGGAAATCGTCACATCAGCTTCTGCACTCTCTTTTTTTTCCCTAGAGTTGTTAATACTTTTACTGCCATAGAGAGTTTCCATAATACTCCAAAGAACAGCTCTGGCCTTTTTTGCGCTTTCTTCACTTTTAAAGGAAAAACAAAGCTGATTGTTTCTCTCACTCACCGTATTAAGAATCACTGTAAAGGAATGTGATTTTCCATCTTCACTGTTTCTCAATTTGATAATTCTTCCATAGGAGATCACCGACTCTACATCTATTATTTCTGAGCCATAGCGAAATAACTGGTTGGGCTTGGCTGATTCCATCATAGTCTCCAGGAGTATCCGTGCTTTTCTGGCTGACTCACCCGCTTTGAAATAACAAAATGCAGCACCCTGCCTAGTTAGTATCCTGAAAAAATGGGACATCTCATTTTTTCTTTTTTCTTGCGGGATTTCCTGAACAGCACCTGCATAAATGACATGCATGATGTTGTAACTATCAAAAGTAGTATTGAAAATAGCCGCGTTCATAAAGACCTCCTTATTTGAGGGGAAGGTATTACTAACAAAAAGCGAACCATTCCAAGGTTCCTCAGAAAAAATCAGATAACGCTGGTTTTGAATCTCAAATTTGCCGGGCAGTTTCTCAATTTAAAAAAAGTGGCAAAAGTTAGAAATGACGGAGTATTATATTTTTATCAGCAGTGATAATTGATCTTGTTTCAAAGCCACTATCGGCTTTTAATCACCAGAGAGTTAATATGGGGCCAATTGAAGTAGCCATTTTTGCCGAACA
This sequence comes from Fibrobacterota bacterium, assembly GCA_023412475.1. Classification (GTDB taxonomy): domain Bacteria; phylum Fibrobacterota; class Chitinivibrionia; order Chitinivibrionales; family Chitinispirillaceae; genus JAAYPC01. The sequence continues at coordinate 250,177 of JAEYNR010000006.1, forward strand.
TAAAACGCTGATATCCGAGGGTCTCAACTCCGCGCTTCTACAAATTAATGAAGTTAAATTATGTGATATCGACTTTCAGGACCCATTGTTGCACAAAATCATCAAAAAAGAGGCTTTGAAAATCATTTTTTTTGTGGTGAAAGATCTTGATGATTCCCATTACGAACAGATAATCAGCCTTAATAAAAGCTCTCCACCTCTTAGCATTCTGATTATTTCCATGCAAAGCACCAGAGAGTCTGTTTTTAAGGGGATCAGGTGCGGTGCGCATGGATTTATCTCCGCCGATGCATCACCACAGGAGGTCCGGGAGGCGATCTTCACGGTTCGTAATGGCCACGATTTCTATTCTGCAGCAATCACCAGTCTGCTAGTGAGCAATTACACCGATCTGATCAGAAATGAGCAGAGCCCAAAAATTAAAAATGTCGACAAGTTATCTAAAAGAGAGCTGGAAATACTCTCTTTGTGGGGAGAGGGACTTCAAAACAGCGAAATTGCGGCAAGACTATTCATAAGCATCCGCACCGTAGAAACACATAAAAACAACATCATGCAGAAATTGGGTATGCATACGACTGTAGATCTGATTAAATTTGCTATCCGAAACAATCTGATCAAAATTTAAGCAGCCACACTGGAAGAGTGCATATATTTAAAAGCATGACAAAAAAAATTTCCATATTTATCCCTGCATATAATGCAGCAGCACATATTAAAAATGTAATAAACCGGTTTCCAGCGCAGCTTTGGGAAAACATTCATCAGGTTTATATTATTAATGACGGATCGATCGATTCCAGCAGACAGGTGATCGAAGAGCTCTGCTGTGATTATCCCAATGTCACCCCGATTCATTTCAGCGAAAACCGTGGTTATGGAACGGTTGTAAAAACAGGTCTTGGTCTTTGTATAAATGACGGATGTGATTTTTCAGTTTGTTTACATGCCGATGAGCAGTATCCACCCGAATACATTGTACAGATGATTGATCTCATGCACGAGAAGGATGTTGACCTTATGCAGGGATCCAGGATCAGTTCAGGAACTGCACTGAGCGGTGGAATGCCTTTATATAAATTTATTGCCGGAATATGTCTGGTAAAACTGGAAAACTGTGTATTCAGGATGAAGCTAACCGATTATCACAGTGGTTTTTTGATCTATAATCGCAAGACTCTTGATACTCTGTCATTTGATAAGCTGAGCAAGAGTTTTGATTTTGACCTGGAGGTAATAGCTTCTGCTCGTGCCAGCAAACTAAAAGTTGCAGAATACCCAATTCCAACCAGATATGCCCAGGAAACCTCCTATTTAAATCCGGTAACTTACGGACTGAGAGTCTTGAAAGTGCTTTTCAAATATATCTCCGGAGCATACAGGTGCTGAATTTCTTTATAAGAAATTCTTTAAAGAACTTTGGTTCCAGATTACTAACAATTGTTCTACTTATCCTGATCGGATGTGGTTCAGGCAATAAACCGGAATCCCCGGCCATTACGCCTGAGAACCGCTTATCAGGTGTAATCAACAGGATTTTACAGGAAGAAGCAGCAATCCTGCCAGATTCCCTTATTGGTTCGAGTAAACTTTTTCTTGAGCAGCTTGACAGTGCCGCGAACGCGATACTTTCAGGGAAAGAGTATAGGGGAGATCCGCTCAGAAGACTTGAAAAACTTAAACGGATAGTCTTTAATGAATGGAAAATAGGATTCCGGGAGGCACCAGGTGAGCTTCAGAGTGTTTTCCCTCATCAGGCATTTAACAACAGGAAGGGCTCCTGTCTCAGCATTTCATTGATTTTTCTGCTTCTGGCAGAAAAAGTGGACCTGCCGTTTTATGGGGTTCTCGCCCCAGGCCACTTTTTTATCAGATACGATAATGGCAATGTCAGGGTTAATATTGAGACGTTGAGAAAAGGGGAATTCATGGACGATTCCTGGTACAGAAAACGTTACATGATTACAGATACAACTCTTTATGATTTGGCGAACTTGAGCGTTGGAGCAGTAGAGGCTTCCATTCGATACAATCTGGGGATCTTTTATCTGAAAAACAACTGGCCAGATCTGGCAGTCAAACAGTTTAATCTGTCGATTGAACTTAATCCATCATTTATAGAAGCCCATGGAAACCATGCAATCGCTTTGGATGCAGCAGGAGATCCGGATGCAGCTTTAAAGGTTCTTCTTCGATTAAAGATAGACTATCCGCAAGCGGCTAACCTGAATAAGAATCTGGGCGCGCTTTATTTAAAAAGGAAGAATTACCCCGAGGCGATTAATGAGTACAAAGCAGCTCTATCCTGTGCACCTTCAGATACAGAATCATTGTATGGACTGGCAATCTCCTATTATTATTCAGATCAGATAGATCAAACCGAAGATATTCTCAGGGAGCTGCTGCGTATCAGCCCGCTTCATGAGGGAAGTCTGATTTTGTCTTCTATAAAAAGGCATCAGTAATATTTGATAGATTATTTATTACTGATTATTTTTCCGAATAAGAGTAAATCATGGCTCAGCTAATATTAAGGAGAATAGACGTGCACATATTCATGCGATTTATTGTTTTTCTTTCATTTCTCATATATCCAATAACTTCATTTGGCGAAGTCCGTATCTGCGCTACAAACGAGCAGATACAGTCATTTTGTAATACCCGCAAAGTTAAGGTTGTCTTCATTTTCAATAACAAGATTCATTTTATCGACTTTTCTGAAGATAACCCTACAATCACTGCGATAGCTGCTACCAGTGGTGCGGTTATGCCAGTTATTTCTCCAGATGGAGCGATAGTTGCCTATAACACAGGAATATCCGAAGATCCTCCGGCAAATGGTACTGCCAACATTTTTGTTTGTCCAATAAACGAAAATGCACAACCCACTATGGAAATTCAAGGTGGATTTGTGCCACGATTTGTATACGCTGAAAATGATCCAGTTCTCTTATATTCAACATGTGGAAGACCAGCTTCAAATAAAGTAAACGCCTGGGATGGTTGCGGAAAAGTTATAAAAAAGGATCTTAGCAGTGGAGAGACTACCACGCTATTTGAAGATGGCTCCTACTATGGCGGCCTGTCTTTTGATGGCAGATTTCTGGCATCGGCAGAATCTACACCGAATGCATTTTTGCTGGATCTAAAGAACCCTCAACAAGGGCCTGCGATTCTGCATTCAATGCTGGTAAAAAATTTAGAGACAAATAACGATGAGCGTTTAGATCTCCAAACCTGCAACCCTTCCATATCTTCCAGCCGCAAGTTTACTAACGTCATGATGTATTTTGATTTTTCCAGTTCGGCCATAGAAAATGCCGGTTGTTATCATCCTGTACTGGGATACTGGGATATTCACCAGAGAATTTTTATAGGACGTAATGATGGGGCCATTCTCAGACATTATGATGCCCCCCAGGATTTGATTAATGAAATACCAGACAGTGAAATGGGGAAAGGTGAGGCGTCCAGCGTAAACTGGAACCACCCTGAATGGTCTAATCACCCCTACTATGCTACAGCATTAACTTATGTAACCCGACTCTGGAAAAAAACAATGTATGAGCGGACCTATCATAATGAAGGACTTTACGTCATTAACCTAAAGGACTCTGCTTATCTTAAACTGGTGGAGGTTACAGATACTTCATTCACTTCCACGGAAACATTTAAATGGCCATGGGTCTGGATAGAAACCCCTGCAAACTTCTCAGAGATTGAGGATCCAAACTGGCTTGCCCCGTCAAGCAGCGTTAAAAAAAGAACTTATAGTAAAAATCTGTCTGCGAAACTCAACATTAAAAACAATCTTTTACAGGTTGATGGTGATCAAATCAAACAAATCCGTCTTTTCTCTCATGATGGGCGGTTGTTGTGGTCCCAAAAGTACTCAAAAGCTCAGAATTTAGTTCATTTGCCTTTAAAGGCCCTTTCCGGGAAACTAGTTCTTTGTGATATCGCTCTCAACTCAGGAAGAAACATTTCTGCCCCAGTTTCTTTTTTGCATAACTAAAAATGAGACGGCCAACACGTTGAGTGATGAAATCCCCCGCAGGAGAGCGCTCCCTTACAAAAGGGATTGTGGAAAAGAAATTGAGAATATCGAAAATATTTGAATGCGCCAGCAGCACCAGTAACAATGCCTGCAATCCATAAGTCAGCAAAAAAAACTCCAGCCCTGCAATAAGTGCCTGCAATCCGTAGCGTCCTCGCGAAGGATTGAACTTCTCTCAAGAATTTGTGTATATTTTTCCAATACAGGCCTGAAATAACTTCTCATTCTGGCAGAAAAAAGCAGATATGAAATTTTTTATGCGGTTAATTACCCCAGTATTGATACTCATTTTCCAATCCTGTGATATAGTCACCTCACCTTCCCCTGAACCGTTACCCTTTTTTCCATCAGACACGACTATACAGTCCAATTCTACACGGATATTTCCGGTTAACGGAACCAGACAGATCTGCAATCCATCGATCTCCATCGACACTGTTCATTTCAAGGGATGTATGCTCTGGCTGAATTTCAGTGGTGAATTAGCGGTGAATGTGCCATCAGATATGAGCGGATTTGACCTCTATGCCAGACAGCATGACCGTTTGACGATTTCAGACACATCAAACACAGTAAGATGGTTTATGAGCCGGGAGCAGTTCGGTGCCCCGATTTCTGAAGAGTTGCAGGACCCGGAATGGACAACTCACCAGCATTACATTACTTGTCTTCTAAGTTCACAGGTGCGCAAAAACTGGAGCTGCATTGCAATTCATACCTTAAGCAAAAAATACTTAAGAATGAGCAACGAAAACCTCAATGAGACATCCACACCGCACATCTGGATAAATGAAAATTCTGTTTTTAACGGGGATACATCTGTAATCAGTTTCGATTCAAGCGGGTTTGTCAGCAAAGAATCGGTCCAATCCTTTTTCGGAACATCGGATGTAAAACTTGTCTTTTCCAGAAAAAACGGGAAAATACTTTCCTTGTATTACGTTGATTTCAACAGCAGCAGTTCACCTATACAACTGCAGCGTCCCGCAGATAAAGCAGAATATGATCTGGAAAGTGCATTGATCTCTCCAGACGGAAAATGGATTGTATTCAATTCCTACTACTCCAACACCGATTATCATTGTTACATTCAGGAGCTTCGTGCTGGATCCAAACCGATGCTATTACAAAGCAATGCCATGGATCCTCACTGGTGGTGTCATCCTGCCAATAAATCTGAAGTTTATGTGATTTACACAGAGATACCGGGCGGTTATATTGTTTCGCAGGATTTGTCGGATCCGGATTTTCTTTCCGGAAGTGCAGGAGTAACTTATCGGCAGGCAGTCAGTCTGTATCCCGGTTATTCTGGAATAACATCTTTCAGCCGTAAAGGTAATCCTGAGGTTATTGTTAGATTGCCCCTTAAGGGGGGATGGTCACCAGATGGAGCTTACCTTTGCACCGGATATGACAGGGCTTATCTGGTTGGATTGTAGAAAGCGTCTTTTTTGGCAAGGCAGAAAACAAATGATGGATTCCTGCCTGCGGCAGGCCCGAATCTACTTATAAGGAATTATTAAATGAAGTTTTTTTCTAAAAAGAGAATTTCCGGATGTCTGCCATTTATAGCGGTTTCTGCTTTTGTTGTAATCTGCTGTTTACCTCTGCTTTGGATTCTGATCAATAAAACATTTGATACTGTCAGGCTATTTTCGAATTTAAACCACAGATCAGCTCAAAATGTTGCAATCCCTGAAATACGGCTTCCACATCTGACTCCATGGGCCAGTATCGGGGGATGTGGTGCCGGTGGATCGGGTGGTGGATCAGGTGATGGCATTAAATGGATTGGAAACCATGTTGGCGGTGGCTTGATAGATGTAGAAACGATGATGAAACTCAGAGGCGGAGAGAATTTTATCAATTACTCTACACAGCTGAGAATAAGTGGAAAGCCTTTTCAGAATATCACTGCTGCAATCACGATTCCTGCAATTAATTTCAAGGCTGCAGAAGTGCAATATCAGACTAACCGTGAACCAGAAGACCGGAAAACCGGCGGTTTTGGAGATATAAGATTTGATGCAAGTAAATCATTCGGAGCGATTGGTCAATTTTCGCTTATGCTCTCGTTCTCAATACCTACCGGACAATATGATATAGCCAGGGGAACCGACAAAACCCAGAATCTCCTGCCTGTAAGTCTTCAGATGGGCAGTGGATTATATACTGCTGGTTTGACATTCAGCGGAAGCAGAGATTTTGAAAATGGCATTCTGCTTATGGATTTGTCCTGCAACTATCCATTTAATTTGAGTGTTTCTGGAGAGAACCGTTTCCTTGATGAGTATTTTCAGGATTATGCATCCAGAAAAAATAACAAACGTTTTTATTATCATTACAAGATGTATGGCGAAAATGATCTGGGTGGTTTTACCCCTGCCAGCCTTTCTCTTAGTGCATTCTACGGTTATAAAGGAAAACCAAGACTCATGCACTCCTGGGGAGCGGCCTTTTTTGTGCCGCTTGGAGTTGCCTGGATCCACTCTGAGAAAGCAGGACTATATGATCCTAAACCCGATCCTGATCACAAAGCCTGGAGTGCAGCTATAGTATATGGAATTGAAAGCACCAATCGGAAATATCCACTATATTTTGCCATATCCAAACCGATACACGACAAAACATCTCAAAATATAAGCGACCCTTACGATTCATCTCCCATGAAAAAATGGGATGGCCCTGACTGGAAAGATTTTCTGAATCAATGGACCATTGCTGCAGGAGTTAAAGTATCACTCTTTTAATAAAGGATTTCTAAATGAGACTATTAACTTTACCGATCATTGTTTTCTCACTTTTTATGATGTATTGCGATAAAGGTACCGAACCAGAAGCGCCCAAATGTGGTCCTCTTTCAGACCCGGCAAGTGAGTTGGAGATTCTTTATCCTTCGGGCGATGATCAATTCAAAGCCGGTGAAACAATTAACATACAATGGAAAGTAAATTCACGAAAAATATCCAAGGTGAACCTGTCTGTTTCTGTCGATGACGGATACACCCTCAATGACATTCTTACAACAATGCTGGTTCCTGATAATAATGAGATCGAATGCATGAATGCATACTGGGAAATTGGTAAACTGAACGATAATTCTCAGATAATTGATAAGGACACAACACTTCTATTAATTATAAGTGACTACGATGGTGATGCTTCCGAAACAGTTGTGGTCAAAGTTAAAAAATAGATATTCTGAAATAAATCATGACTACCTCAAGAAACATACTTGTGACAGGTGGAACCGGAAATATCGGTTCTGCCCTGGTTAAACGTCTCATTGATTCCGGATACAGGGTCAGGGTGCTTGCTCTTCCTGACGATCCATTTGTGTATCGCCTGGAAAACACAGGTGTGGATTTTTTTCATGGAGATATTGCTAACAAAGAAAGTCTCAATGGAGTTTGCACAGGTATCGATACTGTCCTGCACCTGGCAGCGGTTTTACTTTCCGATGATGACTCGGTGTTTGATAGAGTTAATATCGAAGGAACTCAGAATATTTTGCATGATGCCAGACAAAACAGTGTGAAACATTTTATCCATGTTTCTTCGGCTTCTGTCGTATACCGCAGAACCACTCCATACTCTCTTTCCAAGAGAGTGGGCGAACGGCTGGTAAGAGAATCAGGTGTTCCATGGACAATTGTCAGGCCCACACTGGTATACAGTGAAAGTGGCAGTCTGGAATTTAATATGTTTCTGGACTATCTGATAAAATTTCCTGTTATCCCTTTTATCGGAGATGGGCAGGCGCTAAAGCGTCCAGTGTATGTAGGGGATCTGATTGATGCATTCGTAAGGTTGGTGGCGATTGCGGACGGAACCGGCAAAACCTATAATTTCAGCGGGAAAAACGCAATTTCAATGATCGATTTTGCCAGAATGTGCCTTCTGTTGTCCGGATCTGAGAATAAACTCTTTGTTCATATCCCGGAATGGCTTTGCATTCTCGCTGCCCGTCTGATGAAAAAGTATATGAAGAATCCGCCTTTGAAGTGGAATATGATTGCCGGAGTAGTTCAGAATGCAGATCTGGACCCATCCGAAACAATAAATGACCTTGGATATGAGCCTTCTGACCTGGTTAATCAGCTCAGGAAATGCTTTCCAAGAAAAACTGCTTAAATAAACTACTCTCAGGAGTAAAAGATTATGTCTACATACAATTTTAAGACGATTCTGATTGCCCTGTCACTGATCTTTGTTGCTTTTGCCAAAGATAACGGGAGTTCTATAAAACCGGATAATGTTTCAGCAGCGAGTAAAAAATGTGAAGCAACTGCCAAAGAGATTGCAAAAGAAAATGACACACTGGTTCTGAGTGCCCGCCTGATTGAAATTTCTGGAACGATGCCTTCCAATGATCTCTATAACTATGTTTTCATCATGAAATACCGTGTATTAACCGTAAGCAAAGGAAATTACTCCGAAAAAGAGATCTATGTAGGTCATTACAATCCATTGATACCCCGCAGGCTGGTAAGAGGCAAAATGGATTCTCTGGTGAACGGTAATATCGAGAAATTTACAACAGGTTCTAAACACCTGCTAACGCTTATCTCTCCCATAGAAAAGGTTTGGAAAGATGCTGTGGAGGATAATTATATAGAAATTGAACAACCCAGATATTTTGCACTTGTTGCTGATGAACTGAAGTAAACAGCTTTTTAGCAGGCATTCATGGTATTCTCATCCCATATCTTCATATTCTATTTCCTTCCCCTGGTATTACTTTTCTACTACCTTCTTCCATTTACCTGGAAAGGGATTTACCTGAGAAACTCTTTTCTAACCCTTGCCAGCTATGCCTTTTACGGATGGACCGAACCATGGTTTGTGATCCTGATGTGGATTTCTACAGCTCTGGATTTTGGTGCCGGTAAACTTATATCCCGCCCCGGAGCAACTCAGAGACAAAAAAATCTTGGTTTGTGGATCTCCTGTGTCGGTAACTTGTCGATGCTTGGTTTTTTCAAATATTACATGTTCTTTATGGGTGGTCTAAACTCGATCATCGATTTTTTCGGTGGTGGCCCAGGCACATTTTATGTCATGAACGTCACCCTTCCTATAGGTATATCATTCTATACATTTCAGACAATGAGTTACACCATCGATGTGTGGCGGGGTAAAGTGACTGCTGCAAAAAGCCTCTCCACTTTCTCCTGTTTTGTTGCTTTATTTCCTCAGCTTATTGCTGGTCCGATAATCCGATACATCGATGTTGCCGAGCAGCTATCGGAGAGAAAGCACACATATAACAAGTTTGCATCAGGAGCGGCAATTTTTATAACCGGTTTATCGAAAAAGATACTGCTGGCAAATCCTGCCGGTATTATTGCCGATGCCGCATTTGGAGCCGATTCACCTACACAGATTACGGCATGGTGGGGAGTGCTGGCTTATCATTTTCAAATTTACTTTGACTTTTGTGGTTATTCGGATATGGCGGTAGGACTGGGAAGAATGTTTGGATTCGAGTTCATCAAAAATTTCAATGCACCATATCATTCAATCAGTATAACCGATTTCTGGCGACGATGGCACATCTCACTTTCCACCTGGATAATGGATTATCTCTATATTCCTCTGGGAGGAAACCGCAAAGGGAAAGGTAGAACCTATGTCAATTTGCTGATTGCTTTCTTTCTGAGTGGATTGTGGCACGGGGCTAAGCTGACCTTTATAGCCTGGGGTTTATTTCAGGCTTTTTTCCTTATTACCGAACGCATGATGGGTAAAAAAAGCATCTATAATAATCTGCCACATTTTCCCAAGGTAATACTGACCAATATTATCATTCTTTTTGGATGGGTGCTATTCCGGGCACCGGATATCAATCAGGCTTTTGCTTACTGGAAAGCCATGCTGGGTATTTCCAAACAAAATGATGCCTCGATAATACTTCAAACGCAAATCATGAGCCTTCCGCATCTTTTTCCCATGCTGCTTTGTGCAATTGTGGTCTGGCAACCAGTTCAGGCTTACGACTGGGTAAGAAATCTTCGGGGATATAAATATGCACTGACCAGTGCTGCATTCATTTTGGCAATTGCAGTAATGTTTTCTCAGACATTCAATCCATTTCTTTACTTTCAATTTTAACGGAAACCATAATGAAAACCAATGCAGCTAAAGTGTATTCCTGGTTCTTCGTACTAATCATTGCATCATTACCTGTAATACAAGCGATATCCGAATTAAAAGAAAAAAGAGGCATTCAAGTTTTTAATATTTTTGAAGACACTTTCATCACTCCCAAAAAAACTGCCAGAAATGTTTCTCAAATGATACAAGAATTGAAGCATGAACTCAGGGCTGCAGACTCAATTTTGACAACACATGATTATAAGAACATTTCAGAATCTGAAAAATTTCAACTGCATCTGGAGGAAACAAGAACGATTTCTGAAGCCATGCGAAATAAATGTGTTTCGATTAACAGATATATCGATGATCCTGCAAATGTATTAATCAGCTTTATCGATTCTCTAACTGAGGAAATATCAGTATTGGAAGAATCATCAGTTTCCGATCCGATTTCAATTAAAGCAAGCTTATCTGCCATTGACAACAGAACAAACTTCATTTCAGGCAAACTAAATAGTAACTCCTTCCATTATATAGGTCAAATATTTGAACACTTTTTCAAATACACAGCTTTCAATCATCATTACCTCAGAAAGTATGAAAAAGAGATAGAGAACAGTTCAATATTTGCTAATTCAATTCGTCCGCTTGTTCAATTCGTAAATTTCAAGCTGTTTCAAGATCCAGGAGAAAAGGCTATACTGGGGAAAAACGGATGGATGTTTTATAAACCGGATGTAGAATACCTCTACAAGCCATCTGTTACAGATCCCCGATCAAAAGTAGTTGATTATAACAGTAAGCCGGTTCAGGATGATCCGGTAAGTGTGATTGTAGATTTTAAAAATCAATTATCAGAACTGGGCGTAGAGCTTCTTGTGATAATAGTGCCAGGTAAACCCAGTATATATCCCGATCTTATAAACCCAGTCCTGAAAGGCTCATCAAACCGGGATATTTCCCATTCTCAACATATCCTCAGGCTTTTAGAAGAAAATGGAGTAAAGGTAATTGACCTGTTTAAACCATTTTTACAGGAAAAACAAAGGGATTCGCTTATTGGTGACTCACTCTATCTTCGCACAGACACTCATTGGAAAAACCGCGGCCCACTGCTGGCAGCCTCATCGGTTGCCTCTGTAGTCAGGCAGATGCCCTGGTTCCAGGACAACTTCCCTAAAACCGAATATACAATTGATACTGTGGAGGTCTTTCGAAACGGAGATATCGGGGTGATGACCAGGCTGTCTGATTTTAAAATTGGCAGATGGCAGCATAAACTACCTCTGGAAAAAACCAACTGTTATCAGGTATTTTCTGTTACAAGGGATGATTCAGGCGAAATCATCTCCAGAAACTTATATAGAGATGAGCACAGGAAAGCGCGTATTCTTATTTTGGGTGATAGTTTTTCCAGAATATACCAGACCGATGAACCTCGAAGCGCAGGATGGATCTCTCATCTGGCTTACGAACTCTCGGAGCCGATGGCATCAATCGTCAACGATGGCGGTGCATCTACTATCGTTCGTCAGACGCTTTCGAAAAAAGCTTCATTGCTTAAAGGTAAAAAACTTGTGATCTGGCAGTTCGTTGAACGGGATTTACGATACGGGGAAGAAGGCTGGAAAAAGGTGCCTATATCGATTTTGGGAAAACTTGTAAACACTCAGTAACATACTGTCTGCTTTTAAATTATTGTTACCTAAATTGGACGATATATTGACATAAAAAAACACCCTTTGAGGCGTTTAATACAGTAAATTATAGGTGACATAACTTATAATAGCTGGAATTAAATCAACACTCAAAAGGTGATAAGATGAAG
>JAEYNR010000023.1 GCA_023412475.1 Fibrobacterota bacterium
TATTGAAATATGGTTACATTGGCAGATTTGGTCATTCTGCCATTTTCAACTATTGATACCAGATAACACCCTCTGGATAGAGTCTTAACCTTTGTTTTATCAATTGTTATACGAGTACTTCCAGGCGTCACATTTATCACTGCAATGGTTCTTCCACTCATGTCGGTTATGCGCAATCCTGTACTATTATTTGTAATTGAAAGGCCGGTCAATTCCAGGATGTTGTTACGGGCAACCACTCTGAAATTTCCATTAATCTTACTCTTTCTTACCGGCAGAACTGCAGTGACCTAATTAAGCTTTTGGGAAGGAAGCTCATAATCCACTCCTGAACCGCACCCCTGAGCCCCTTTCACACCATTTACACCTGCACCATTAAACCACATGTTGAAACCAAGTACAGAATCTTCTGCAGTCAGGTACTGACCGCCTTTTAATTTTTCTTCTATACTTTCAACCTGCAAATCATTATCTTTCGGGTAATACACAGCAATCAGTTCTTTGCCAACCGAAGAACTGGATGAAGTTATATTTGCCACATTGGTTCTTGCCTGAATCTGCATTGTTTTCCCGGTGCCAATAGTAAAATTGGTGCCACATATCTGTTCATAATTTTTAACGGTAGCATCAGTGCAGGTTGTAACAAGTACAATTTTATCGATCTGTACCGGATTGGGAAATATAAATTTTCCCGTTTTTGAAAAACTCTGATAATTTCCTGTTGCACCTATGATCAAATCATCTGTTTTTATATTGGCTATACTCGTTGAAAGATCGGTGTATTCAACTTTTAGCGTAATACTTTGAGCAATTGACGTTTCATCAATGATATTGATCAGATACTGCAACTGTGTCTGTGAACTGCTTCTGAATACACAACCATTATCAAAATAGATAGTAGCATTATTAATCCTCGATTCACTCCCTACCACAAGAGGTTCCAGCTTATTGATAATTATCCCTATACTTTTGTCTTCATCACTTACCGTAGTAGCCACTAACTGCCAATCGACACCAGTAAACTGGTATGCCTTTTTTTTCAGTGAAGTCAGAGATTGAGCCACAGGAATTTGCATCTCAAAGTCCATTCCGGAATTGAGGTTATTTTCAGAGCGAAAGTTTATAAACCTACCAATACGATCATGTCCATTTACCGAAAAAGTATCTCCTGCAGCAGGACTATTACTAAGATATATTAGTAAAGGTATATACGGAAGAGTCAGTGCCCCAGCAGGAAAAGTTACCTGTAGCTCTGTTGCTGATGGGTAATCAGGAAAAAAAACACTGAAATCATAAGTGATAGTTACATCACTTGAATTATCTATTTTTGCTTTTGAAGGAATTGCGATAGGATGGTAACTTGTTGGATCGAATGGATCGGTATTCATCACAACCTCAAGGATATCTGCGATATGATCTCCATCACTATCTTTTTCTGGATCAGTCATCTCGCTCATAATCACTGCATCAGGTTCAATGGTTATCGTCTTTGCGTAAATGGCGCCACTGCACTGGGCACGGGAATACATGGCTACATTACCATGAGGAGCGATAAGGATACCGTTAAATTGAACATCACAACCGATACGGACAGTATTTGAATCATTTGTGTAAAAACGTATTAATGGTATATACCCTTTATCTGCGAATGTCACTTTAGAACGATCGCTGAATTCAAGGCCCCCCCCTATTTCAATATCTATCATATCGGAAAAAGCCACATTCAGCACTATGTCGGCATCAGGTTGTATAAAAAGGCTACAAGAATCTTTCTGCAGATCTGCAGAAATGGATTATCAATCAGGAAAGCAGCAAAAATTCATGAAGTTTCACTTAATACCGTGCTGAAAGTCCGAAAAGCTCTGAATTTGGCAGCCTGAAAATGTATTACGATAGGAGACATTTTTCAGGTATAATCAGCAGATATTATGTTTTATTCGTTACAGCAGGCATTTTCAGGCTTACTGAATACTTTCTATACTCTCTACTTTTCCAACTTTCCCACTTACAGGGAACTAAAATCAAACTCTCTTTCTCTGTTAGTTGTTGGATTATTTTCTTACCCTATTCAATAATCAATGTATCTGAATATTCGTGCACGCAATTAATGCATATATCTTGCATATTTATTGTTGTATCAAAAGGATAAACCTGAAATTGTTCTGAAGAATAATCTTCTGATTTTACTATAACATCAATACGGTAATCTTCAAAAGAGACATCAATAAAAAAGCATTCATTATTACCAATCCATGAATAATTAAAAATAAACGACTCTTTTTCTTTAGGTAAAAGTTTAATTAATGAATCTTTGTATGTAATAGTTACATAATCTGGATTATATCTTTCTTTATAATTGTAAAATTCAATCTTTTTATCAAAATTCGATGCATTTATAATTGTTAAAGATAATTTCGCTTTGCAGCTAACATCTTTATCAAAAAAAGAGCAACTGAACAACATTAAACAGAAAGCAATAACTACTTTTAATAATTTTTTCATTTTCTTAATCCTGTAGAAACCAGTGTCGAATATGTTTAAGAACGCTCCTCACAGTTATCACTGCTGTGGTAATCGGCATAATTGGTGCAATTGTTGAAAGCGCTGGTCCTCCAATAAGTGTCTCATTTCCTATTTGCCACAAATCTGCAGCCACTGCCTGTCCAACTGCTTTCCCAAAACCTTCATTTTAAACTTCAATAACGGCATTTTGTATTAAATGGGTAACCATTGACACCATATAGTCATACTGCAATAAACTTGATCCTACTCCAGGTACAAATAGACTCGCGAGTGCAATACCACCTGCAGCATCCTGATATTTCGCCAATATCCTTGAAGAACCTGTGCTGTCTTTCCCTGCAAAATATAATCCCATTTCTATGGGAGAATATGGTAATTGGGCTTGTCTCCCATATTCATGAAAAGCATCATTGATTGCATGCTGCCTGAAACCCTCCCATTGTACTCTTGTCATATTATAATCAGAAGGTTTGTTATTATTAAAGAATTCATTAATTTCTTTTGCAGAGCTATAATTTCCTGCATGTATATCTTTAGCAAGCTTTTCCATACCTTTATGATTTATCCATCGGTGTTTCACAAGTGGATTACTACTTCTCCAAAAGTCTCCTGCCAATTCATGCCATCCCCCAATAATCCAATGTGACAAGACATCGAGGCGACCATCCAGATCAGTTCTCATCACAGGGTTAGAAGATGCATAAAGGTATGCATTATAATAGCAATCCACAGGATCCACACTCCCAGCTCCGGATCGTAGTATCTAGCCCCGAAATAAAACAGCCTCGTTCCGCTGAAATAGCTACTGTTATTTACTGCTGCATGAACACTGTATAAATTGGTATCTATAGGTGTCCCTATTATTTCACTCGAAACTACATCCAACTGTATCTTTCTGGTCTTGCCAGGACTTACCATAAATGAATCTACTGTTACTGTATTAAAAATACTACCAGTAGAACCTGAGGCCATCAGAAACATCTGTTCAATCTCTACCTCACCAGTAAAGCTCTCACTTCCGGTAAATCTCAAAGACCTCTCTCTACTGTCGTACCGGGTTTTGTATATCTTAGAAAAATTATTACCCGTAGCCACATCGTTATAGCTTGCCCGAATAAATCCCGATCCAGTACTCATATCATAGTCAGTTACCGCAATATCAAACTCCACCCGTGCAAAATCCGCTCCCTGGGTGTCAAACTCCTTGCCGGTAAATTTCTCCCGTGATGGCAATGAAGGTGAAGAAGAGTCAAGTGGGTTTATCGTTCCATAGGACTGGTAAGCTACTTTCTCTGTAATACTACCCTGATCGTTTATCACCATCCTGGTAGATCCCAGGTGATCTTTCAGATAATAATCGTATTGATAATTCGTGCCATTCTGGTATATCCTCCCCTCACCATCTATATCTACAGACTCCAGATCATAGGCTATGGAGCTAGTGGCAGAAATGTGATCATCAGGGGTTAAGTATTCATTAAAATACTTTTTGGCAGTTAAAGTCAGACATTCACCAGAAACTGCATAGTTAACATAATATTGAGTGCCAAGTAACTTTAATTGGGAAATCTTTTTTCGGTGTTTTTAAGAAATTATTTCGCGGTGCGGACAACTTTTCGGGCAAACCGAACTGCTCAGCAAGATGTCTTTAAAGGTCAATGCGGACATGGGAATCATATCAGGACCAGTTTTTATCGTTTTGCATAAGGGATATTGATCTCAAAAAGGTTAATGCTGAGAAACTGCCCTTTGAGTAGAATACCAGCAACATCATAACTTTTTAAATAAAAGGACTGTGGTTAATCATTACAGTCCTTTTATGTTTCTCTCAGATTATGATAGTATTTCGGGAAAAAGATTATGATGGAAAAAGATCTCCAATGGACAGTTTTTGCGTGGGAAAATATGATGGCAGGCTGGAAATCTTACCTGTTCACCGTAGCTTACAGCAAAGGTGAATGATGAATAATTTGGGAATTTGTATGACGATAATTAAAACAATCACAAATAAACGCAAATTATTTTAAAATATGCCTCGTATATTTTATGCATGGATATAGCAATGAGAATTCGTTCATTACGAAAAAGCCGTGGTCTGACACAAGTGGATTTGGCCCACAAACTGGGGACTTCTCAAAAAGTGATCTGCGATTATGAGAAGGGATATGCTACCCCCTCAAGTACCCGTTTACCGGCATTAGCGACCATTCTGGGAACGAGTATCGATGATCTTCTCGGAGCGGAGAAGCCAACATCCCAAGCTGATGACAATGGTAACCACGTGCACGGCAGCAGCAGAGCGGCTAAAATCCAGGAGTTATTCGACAAGCTTAATCCTGCCGGACAGCGAGCAGTATTGAAGCATGTCACCGGTCTTCTGGCACAGTACGGTAACAACGATAACGTGAAACACGTTACGGAGGAAGAATGAGCAATATCGTCCCGGTTGAAGTGATCGCCGAGCGGATTTTCGAGATTCGCAGCCAGAAGGTCATGGTTGATGCTGATTTGGCAGCGCTGTATGAGGTTCCCACGAAGGCATTCAACCAGGCCGTTAAGCGCAACCCCGCCCGATTCCCCGAAGATTTCATGTTCCAGCTCACCGCTGCCGAACGGAATGAACTGGTCACAAAATGTGACCGGTTGACAAAATTGAAGCACTCGTCGGTAATGCCGCACGTTTTCACCGAAAGCGGTGTCGCCATGCTTTCAAGCGTGCTCAACTCGGAACAGGCTGCGCTGATAAATGTGCAAATCGTTCGGGCGTTCATTCGCTTGCGCCGTATGCTAATTGACCACGAAGCACTTAGACTCGCTATCGAAGGCCTTGAACGCAGGGTCGGCAAGAATGAACGGGATATTCAACTGGCCATCAAAGCCATTCAGTCGATTCTTACCCCACCAGACCCACCAAAGAAAAACTTCCGTATCGGGTTCTGTCCGCCCGAAAAGAAGGAATAACCGGCCATCGTAGCAGTGAAAATTGAGCCTTGGCGAAAATTTGAAGTGTGAAGTGATATCGGTCTTTAGGGTGATAGCCCTAAATCGGGGTATGGGGTGGAAAACCCCAAGATTTTGAAGATTCTCTAGTATTAAGAAGAAGAATATTATATATGGAAAGGGTAACAGATACCCCGATACAGCCTTTACAGCAGGGTAACATATACTCCCAAGTTTCAGGTAACATATACCCTGATTCAAAGCTCCTGAAATTTTCTTCATTTTTTCTTCAACTTCTCAGCAGATGACTTTTACACTCTATATAAAGCCCGATGGAAAGTCACATTATTTCAGGGAGATGAATATGAATCGGAATTCTATAGTTGGATGCAAATTGGATAAGGAAATTAAAAAGGCGTTTGAAAATGAATGCAGGAAAGAACACAGGACCGTAAGCAGCACCTTATTACTGTTCATTGAAGATTATCTGAATAAAAAAGGTAAAGAAATAAAGGCAGACTGAAGCCTGTTTTTTTTACCTATCAGGTTTAACCATGTTTAACAATAGGAAGTGAATATATATGTTAGTACCGAAAAATTACCTGTATTATGACCTGTGGAGAGAATTGGATAAAGTGGAAGCCACTCTTTATTTGGTAATGGCTCCACAGCAGATTAAAAGCAGTTATTTTCAAATGTCCTATGATGACCTGATCAGAGCAACCAAACTATCTGAGAAACTTGTAAAGGAAGGAATTGTAGGGCTTGCTGAAAAAGGATTTATACTTATACAGCAAACAAAAAGAAAAAACGCTTATCGAGTCCTGGAATTTTGGAAACAGAGAGAAGACAAGACCTATTGCGAAGATAAAACACATATTCTCAATGCACGGGCACTATATGCATCGAATCCCATATTCTCAAAAACAAAGGAAGAGAAACGGAAAGAGAGACTGCAGAGAACTGCCAAATATTTGAGTAAGCAGGAATCTGAAGAAGAGTGATACTTTAATTATTGACATAGATGACTGTTTCGGGTATACTGGACAAAGAAGGTGTCTGGAAATAAAGGTTCTTTTAAAATCATGCTTAATTTTGAAAATTTCTAATCTCTGGTGAGTAAATTGATGTCTGGGAATAAACATTCGTTTAATCTGAGGCATTTATAATATAAAAAAGGAGTCTGTTATGAGTAAGAAAGCTTGTATCTTTGTTCGGGTCAGTAGCACTAATGAGCGTCAGGATTATAACAGACAGATTGAAGATTTGAAAGCTTACTGTGAAAGACAAGATCTGCAGATCGTCCATACCATATCTGAAAAAATAAGTGGAGCAAAAAAGAATGAAGACAGGTCAGGAATAATTGAATTACGAAAATTAGCAGTGAAAAAGGCTTTCGAAGTATTAGTAGTGTCGGAAGTCTCCCGTTTAGGTAGAAATCCTTATCAAATTCAGCAGGTCATTGAAGAATTATCGGAATTAGGGATTTCCATCCATATTGAAAGTCTTGGATTAAAAACCATTGATGATAACGGAAACAGATCTCCAATGGTGGAATTCATGTTGTCTATTTTGATGCAATTAGCAAGAATGGAAAGGGAATTCTTGATTCAAAGAGTAAAGAGTGGTTTAAACCATGCAAAATTAGTAAAAGGAAAGGTTCTGGGCAGACCTAAAAATTCTACGATTGATCAGCAAGTTTTCCTGAAGAAGTATAAGAGTTTGTCTGCAGATTTGATGAACGGTTTATCTGTAAGGAAAGCAGCTAAAATTCATGAAGTTTCTTTGAATACCGTTTTGAAGGTCCGGAAGGCACTTAATTTAACTGCCTGTAAATGTATACCAACAGGAGACATTTTCGGGCTTGATCAGTAATGGTGGAATTTTGTCCGCTATAGCAGACTTTTTTGAGCTTTTTGCAAGAAAGCAAAGAAAGGGATTTGAGAAGTGGGGAAGGAAGATTACGGTTTAAAAAATCTTGATAAAATTGCAATGTTCTTTGACAATTCAGGTATTTCAGATTCCATCCCTTCTCAAAACCGAAGGAAGGAAGACGTGGGGTTTGGGGAGAGTTATAGCTTTGGAATGCTAAAGATCACTTTCATATCAATTTGCTTTGCAAATATATTGGTTGAAAAATTCAATTTGACGTTTTCTTTTTTTGACTTACGTTTTTCAACCAATATGTCGATTGCTTGACCAATTGCTGCACAAGCAATTACATCAACCAATAGAAATGCACCCATTTTTACAGTAATATCGCTATTATGGTCTTCAACCGTATAGTGCTTTTTGTCTGTTTTGTAATAAAGCACAGAATCTTTGGGTGCATCTATTCTATCATTATTTAATGCTTTGATTCCGACTATTCCTATCGGCACAGAAGCACCAATTCCTATCAAAAGACCTAAATGTTTCTTTATTTCAGTGCCATTTATTGGTGTATCTTGAGCAAAACTATTGCCGCTTATCAATAATAATGAGAGGAAAATCAATAGCTTTTTTTTCATTTTTCAAACCCATTAGTAATATAAAAACGAGAACCAATCCTGGTCAAAGACTGTTGCACCTTTATAGGTTGCAGAGACATTGACGCCGCCAATCTTACCCTTTATTGGAATGTTCCCTTTTGCAGGCTCAACCTGCAGTGCATGCATTGCATTTATTGTTGGTGTAAATAGTCCTGGTATTGAATTTACAATCCCGCCTGTTATACCTTCAGTGAATACCTGCCCCCATGTTACGTTTCGACTAATATTTGCACCCATTTTATATCCTGAAGGTGTTACATTTTCACTCACTTTTAGATTATACTCATGTCCCAAAATACTTCTGTCGCTATTTGAACCACTCGGTGCAGAATAAGCTACTTTATCATACATTGCTTCAGTCGCAATACCACTTGCAAGACCGATTGCCCCGCCTATTGCACCCGAATAGGTACCAATAAGTGCAGATTTTCCAATATCTCCGTTAAAAAAGCCTTTTCCTTCTCCGCCATACGCCCATGAATTCAAGAATCCTGAAGTGAACCCGCTTGCTGCACCTGATGCCATGCTTGATAGAATGTTAGAATTAATTCCAAATCCTGCAGCTCTACCTGCAAAAGAACTGACTAAACCAATACCTGCACCGATTAAGGCTCCTTGGACGGGATCTTTTCCTGCTGCACCTGCCTGAATTGCTCCTGTAACAGCATTCCCTGCAACAGAAACTGCCGTGCTAATTAAAAAACCAACCGTAAAAAATGTCTCTCCATTAGGATCGACATAAATTATAGGATTAACTGAATAGCCATAGGGATTAAAGAATTGCCCTTTCGGGTCTGTGGAAATCCAAACCCCCACCTCAGGGTAATAGTAACGTTTTCCAAAGTAATACAGCTCCATTCCACTAATTCCAACACCACTACCTTCCCGGTCAAACTCCTTGCCGGTAAACTGCTGACGAGTCGAAGTCTGTGTTGATGTCGCAATATCTTCCATTGGCACAATGGTTCCATAAGGTTGATACGCAATGGCTTCTGTAATCTGATTCTGGTCATTTATCACCATGCGGGTTGATCCCAGATGATCTTTCAGATAGTAGTCGTATTGATAATTCGTGCCATTCTGGTATATTCTCCCCTCACCATCTATATCCACAGACTCCAGATCATAAGCTATGGAGCTACTGGCAGAAATGTGTTCATCAGGGGTTAAGTATTCATTAAAATACTTTTTGGCAGTTAAAGTAAGACATTCACCTGAGACTGCATTGTTAACATAATATTGAGTGCCAAGTAACTTTAATTGGGAAATCTTTTTTCGGTGTTTTTAAGAAATTAATTCTCGGTGCGGACAGGAAAATGAAGGCAGAGGTAATTGTGGTACGGGTTTCTGATGTTGTAATGGATGGGTTTCAGTACGCAGACGTTTACGCCAGATATAGAGTGTGTTGATAGAAATACCTATTTTACCGGCTATTTCTGTGGATCCCAAAATGCCCTCTTGTGAGAGGCGTAGAAATTCATTAAACTTTTTTTTGCGTTCTGCTTCTTTCATAATGATGCTCCTGATTGAGTTCATTATGAAAATCGGTCATGCGGAGT
>JAEYNR010000073.1 GCA_023412475.1 Fibrobacterota bacterium
CCTTTTTGCTCCTATATAATCTGATCTCTTTTCCTACTCCTAAAACTTCATCATTCGTTATTCGTCATTCGATATTCGTTATTTTTTTTAATACCATTGTAGATAGATATAAGAAGTTTTAAGTAGATCAATAGATTCCCCCTTTTTCGTCCTTATTCCGTGGGCCGGTTCCAGGCGGAGAAATATTGATGAGCTAATGAGCTGTTTTTGTGAGCGAAAACCCCTCCCCAGAGGTAACAGGTTAACGAATTGAAAAGTTACCTCTGGGGAGTGTGGAGGCCATGAGACCTACCTTTTTGCTCTTATATGATCTGATCTCTATTCCTATTCCCTATTCCTAAAACTTCATCATTATTCATTACCAGTATAATAGGATGCATCACCGGATAATGAGCAACATCAGAAAAAGAAATTCAAAGAGGATGTTGGGTTATTGATTCTGGAAACTTGCAACCTATGAAGTTTTCAGTTGGATAGTAAGCTGCCAAATAGGATACACCCAGTTTTTAAAACAGCAGGTAAGCTGCCAAGTAGGATACACCCTGCTTTTAAAACTGCGGGCAAGCTGCCAAGTAGATACACCCTGTTTTTAAAACTGCGGGCAAGCAGACAAGTAGGATGCACCCTGCTTTTAAAACTGTGGGTAAGCTGCCAAGTTGGATATACCCTGTTTTTAAAACTACGGATAAACTGCCAAGTTGCATGTACCCTATTTTCGAAACTGAGGGTAAGACAACAAGTCGCATGATAAGCCCTATGCTGCTTTAGAGTTACCAAACAAGACATTAGCTCCCTTTCAGGCAGTCAAAAGCATACCTGAAATTTTCATGACTTGGTGGTTACCAGTTCGAAGGGGTGTGGGCTTAATGCTAACTGGCTATTAATCAGTGTCGGGGCTTTCATGCAAGAAATTGTCTTACTTCCAATCATTGAGATACATACCAGAAATTTTAATAACAGCCCTTTTGTAAACGAAATGGTGAACAAATATTTGTGTAGCTTACTCTTGGGAGAGATAGTACATATCAGGCGGCTTTTTTGTCAATTTACAAGAAAAAATCAGCTTAAACAGAGGTAGTATGACCAGTCTAACTGCAGTGTTTTTCATATTTGATGGCGTAAGTTGGATGAGTATCACTGAAAAATAAAAATAATAAAATTCGAGAGGAGAAGAGATCCGTACTGTTGTGTTGACCGGGAAAACTTAAATTGTGAGTTGCAGTTTTTCCTTCGTCTCCGAAGCCTTTGATGCAGTAGCGGAAATGGGGCTTTTATTTCCCTTTTACAACTACATCTCTTGCATTAAGATTCTACATAATATATATACAAATTAGCTTACCATTCCGGCCATAGTTTTGCCGATTTTTTCTCTTTCCTTTGTTCAGGCCGGTTCAATTCTATTCTCAAATTAAATTAAAGGAGCCCTTCTTATGGCTGAATCTTTATTGTCTCTCAACTACAGTGGTCTGCCAACCAGACTGAAGAGTAATTATGTTACGCGTATAATCGATGTTGTTTTTCCTGTTTTGTCATCTAACGTGTATGTAACGTCAATTATCGACAAAATCAGGGCTGAACTGGAAAATATCAAAATGGCAACTACACGGGGAAAATCCAGCAGCTACACAAAAGTCATTCTGGAAATGGATAAAAAAAGAGACAAAGTGTACGCAGGAGTTCTTCATCTGATAAAAAGCAAAAAGCTTCTCTCTGAAGATCCCCTTATTATTCGCTCCTCAGATATGCTTTTGAATGTCTTTAAAAAACTGGGAAAAAATGTACCTAACTTGAGTTATTCCAGAGAAAATGTTTTGCTTCTTGCACTGTTTAAGGAATTTGAAGGTGCTGAGGCAGCATCGGCCATAAATACCCTTGGAATCAAAGCCGAAGTTGAGCTGTTAAAAAAAAGCCAGAAAGATTTCGAAGAGATAGTTGCAAAGAAAGTTGACGAACTTAGTGCTTTGGACGGAAAAAAGAGTATTGATTCGCACCGTAACTTATCCTTTCAATTTTCAGCATTAATGGATCATATCAGGTACAACATAGTAGAAGAAGTCAGCCCATATACCGAGCTTACTTTTGGATTGAACCAGATCATTGGTGAAGCGAATCTGGCAGCCGGCCGCCCAGACTCTTTTAATGATAGTGAAGATGAGCCGACAGAAAATGAAACGGTTGCCGGGTAAATTTGTTTTTAGGATTCCTGGTGTTTACCTTATAGCAAACAGCTCTCTGGGCTGACATTTAATTGACTTTGTATTTATATGCAAAAATCCCCCTTTTTATAAAGGGGGAAGCTTCCGCGTTAAGAGAAACAATACATGGAGTAACACCGATAGCCCGAATGGGTTATATGATTAGTCACGGCAGGATGTGATAGAGGCTCTTCAAATGTGTTTTTAAAGTTTCAAACCTTCTAAAAAGTAACATTAATAGGGTGCGGATATTTTCGAAATCGGGCCTTAATGATGACAATCTATAGGGCCACTGTCCAATACATGAATCAGGTTTGTGTAGAAGAAGGCGAACTGTTGTGCCCCTCTATAATGTGCGGTTTGCCTACATGGAAATACCGGAACTACTGATACTAGATTCCGCGAAAACTCGAAATTACTGTTGATGGCGATACATGCGATATTAGGAGGAAAGGATAAACGATAAATGGGAACGATATATGCCAATGATGCGGTAAGGATCAAATTTAAAAAATCATTGTTGCTCATGGGATTATGGACGGACATGCACACCACAACAGCGGAGCATGTTGCCCACTGCCACTTATTTATTCACAGGTCGCTGATACTATAAAAATTAATCCCAGGCGTATACCGGTGATGCGTAGACGTGAAGTGTTAG
>JAEYNR010000091.1 GCA_023412475.1 Fibrobacterota bacterium
CCTGGAAGTACTCGTATAACAATTGATAAAACAAAGGTTAAGACTCTATCCAGAGGGTGTTATCTGGTATCAATAGTTGAAAATGGCAGAATGACCAAATCTGCCAATGTAACCATATTTCAATAAATCAACAGATTAAATTTTAAATCGACCGGTAATGCTTATCAGAAGTTGATGCATTACCGGTAATTTTATTTACTTCAGGACCTGTCGGTATATTACTATAATAAATAGAGACAGTAAAAGTCGATTTTTAAGCAGTTGGAGAAGCCGTAATTCTTAATTCTAAAACGGCAATTTCCGCATAACAATTAAAACGAACAGAGTAAATTGCCCAGCCAGTTCTTCAATCCTTCTGTTTATCGGCCCGGAAGATTTTCGTTTGGTCTAAATTGTGCCTAAATGAAACGCTTTCAGTAATCTATTCCAGCCATTTTTCGAATAAGCTTTCTTTTTCGGCTGAAATTTAAAATTGATAGCCCCCCCCCCCGATCCGGCAGAGAAACAATGAACGAAAGAGCTTCTTCAAAGATTACTTTTTACCAGAAGAACAAATCATAAGGCATTGATTGGTTGATAATAATAAAATTGCGATGAATGGGAAGTATTTTCATGGAGTAAGATATCCTCTGATGTCAGTTTTTGCACCTGCAACATAAAACAAATATTGTACCTAAAAATACAAATTTTGAATTGCCATGCTTTCATGGCTTCTGCTTTCCTGTATTGTAAATACGGTAAGAACGATCAAGGCTAAATCTTACTAGCGTACCGGCCGAACCTGTTTTTACGTGATGCTGCAAAATGATGAAAATTAAAGGATATTATGGGTTAATTATTCTTTTGTCCATCAAATACAGGCCACTAGCATGTTTTAAATTCTTATTACGAGAATAACCAACCCAAAGAGATCGTCCCCTAAGATCAAAGGCTTGACCTCTGAATGAATCAGCATTTTTGCTATCTACCCGGAGTATTTTATTTCTGTGGTGGATAAAACTTGTGACATGTTTAGAAGGTTGTCTGACTGTTGTGTTTAAGTTGACATATTCATATGTGCCAATATCAACCTTATCATTGATATATCGAGAGTTGCCTGAAATGTCGATTGTATATTTGTTGCTTTTTGATTTAAGAAATTCGTTTGTTCCAGCATCAATAGCTGGCGAGCCGGTACTGAGCCGGTAGTTTCCTTCTATTGAAGGTGCTTCATTTGGTTCTACAGGATCGATAAACAGTGGATCGTTGGAAATATTATTTATGCTGTCATAGAACATGCTGGAAGATGATGTAAAAACATGGTTTTTATCATCTATTCCCTCGACAATACAATGAATGGCATGTGTCCATGAAGGCTGTCCTAATGAATTATCTAAAGTTGCGATTGCATGGGCTTGAGATGAAGCAAAATTTTTCCAGACAATTGTATTTTCCAGATAAATTCTTGTTTGCCATAGATTTGCAATACCTCCTCCAACAGCAGCTTCGTTTCCACTGACTGTTATGTTATAAAAGTAACAGTAGGCTTCATTATTGTAAATAGCGCCACCATAACCGGTTGCCTCATTTCCAGTAAATAATCCGTTTACTATTAGCGGTCCTCCCACAAAATTTGCCAATGCACCTCCATCTTTGGCACTATTACCATTGAATGAAACATTGAAATAGTTGCCATAAGAATTATGGTTAAAGATCGCGCCACCATAAGTAGTTGACTTGTTCATCATGAAAAAGGCATCAGTAATTGAAGGACTGCTTTCGCTATTATAAATGGCTGCTCCACGTTGTGCCTGATTTGCTGCAAAAATAACATTATTGATACTTATATCTGCCCCATAATTAAGAATACCACCACCATAACCATGTTCCCCGGATTGAGAATTCGCATTTCCACCCATTATAAAGAAACCATCAATAATTGAGGTTGAATCAAGCTTCAATGCTTTTTCATGGTAAAAAACATGATAGCAGTTGTCTTGAGTATTTAAAAAATTATCACCATCGTCATTATTTAGATCACCACTGAGTATGGTTTTGTTATTAATCCAGTTACGACTGTTAAAATCAGTTTCGTTACCGGTGAATCCACCATATATTGCAACATTTTTTTTGAGTTTAAAATGCTTTAGTCGCGATGAAGAAGAAGAAAAGCTGAATGTACTGCAGGGAGTGTAAATGCCTGCTGCAACCCATATCTGATCACCGTCTTTTGAATTAATAATTGCATCGTGAAGTGAAGACCAGGCATTTTGCCAGTCAGTTCCGTTATTGAGGCCGGCAGCATCGTGCCTAACATGTAAAGTGTCTGTGTAAGTGTTTAAAATAAAAACAATTATGATTATGAGACTGTTTACTGCTTTGTTCATTTGACACACTCTGTTTTATTCAAATGTCAATACTTGCCCTGATCTTATTACTTTTTACAAAATGCTTTCGCTTATTATAAAGGATATTTAAAGGATATTCAAGCCTTTTTGAGTCGACAGAGTCTGACTTAGTTGAATATCGATAATATTATGCTAAAATAAAGATATTTAAACGAAGGCAAATTGTTTTAAATGTCAATTTTAAAAAAAAATATCACTCCAAACCATTGATTTAATTCATACTGTTTAACAGAATACTATTTCCATGAGTTTTTCATATTGTTACAGCTTTAAAGGCTGGTTATAATAATGGTGCAACTGGTACATTTTTTTTAATCGAAATTACATGGAATAATTGCCGACATGCTAATTTAATTAAAAAGAAAAGAAACGTACCGTTTTCATCAATTTCCAAAGGAGAACGCATGAATAATCCTCCATTTGCATCAATATTTGGTGCATTTGCACTTAGTACGGCTTTATTTTCTGCACAAGCCGGAGTAACACTTTTACAGCCACCTGTAAGAGAGCAAATAAGCAATTTGCCGGCAAGTTTAACCATTAATGATATGATGTTTGTTAGTGATTCGGTTGTAATTGCAGTTTCAGCATATACTAGACATGCAACTCCAGCTCATTCGTCACACTTCCTTCGAAGCACTGACTGTGGATCTACATGGAGTATCATTTATTCTGACACTACTCATCATGCAGAAAAGATCACAGTATCACCAACAGGGAAAATTTTCGTATTTATGAGCAGGGATGGGAAATTTGGCCGTATTTTAAGTTCTGATGATTCAGGTGAAACTTGGAATCCTTTATGTAGTTTACCTCAAATTGATGATAAGTATCTACCTCAATCACTTTTTTGCAATTCTTATGATGATACAATAATGGTTGCTGTTTTTGACTCTGGGGCAATAATGAAAACAATCGATGGCGGTCAGAATTGGAATTTAGAAAAACTAATCGATTCTATCGACTATATCCAAAGCGCATTTACCAGAGGAAATACTCTTGCTGTTTTAGATGGAAATCAAAAGATGTACGTCAAGAATCTATCCAACGGTACCATAAAAAAAATCGCAGACCCTCACTACGCTGCAAGAGATATTTATATAACCACAGAGGGACTCATATTAGTATATGGTATCGGAGCATTGCAATATTATAAGGAAGAAGACGATAGCTGGATTAAGTGTGGAAAACCTTTTTCTTCTGTAGGTTATCCAAAAGAAATGGTTTTTGCATCTGAATCATCAGGATATTTAGTAGGTGAAGCACGTCTTCTCTACAAAACAAACGACGGAGGACGTAACTGGACTGCTATTGAAAATCCCGATATTACAGATGCCTCTAATTTCAACGTGATTACCTTTAACAGTAAAGGAAAGGGAATCGCCAGCGATAATAATGCAAACTGGTTTTTAGTTTATGATGATACAGAAAAAAGTATACCTCCTGTTGCTAAATTTGGAGCAACACCAAATTCAGGAACAGCACCTCTATTAGTTTCTTTTTCTGACAGCTCAATTGGTGAGCCAACATCATGGAAATGGGACTTAAATGGAGATGGAATTTGCGATGATTCAACAGAAAATCCGGTGTTCGAGTATGTTACAGCTGGTTCTTATTCTGTTACTCTCATAGTATCAAACAATTCTGGTATTGACACCCTCAAATTAACTGACTACATTAAAGTCAATAATGAGTTTAATATTGAGGGAGATACAATAATTACTATAGGCTCTGGAGATACCATAGATTTAAAACCGTTAAATATGTGGAATAATCAAACATATGGGCAATACATTTACACCAGTGATCAAATGAGTGTTGCTGATACCATATATTCTTTAGCCATTTTTAAAGTTAACACAGGTTTTGAAGGTTCCGGAAAAGCTTTGAATTATCTTAAATGTAAAATTAAAATGAAAAACACAGCAAATGATACTATAACCATTACCGATGCCTCTTCATCAATGGGAACCCGAGACACATCTGGTGAACTTTGTTTTGAAGGTACGATAAGTGTTCCGGAAATAAATGGATGGGTTTGGATACCATTATCAAAACCATTTGTTAGAACCAATAATCAAAACATAAGTGTTCTAATCCAACATGCAACAGATCAGGAAGATTACAATGATGATGCAAAATGGCGTCATACCAAAACTAATGCAAATAGAGCGATTACCGGTTATGATAACGACTATGGCTTTGTTTCCAGCAATATTCTTGATATAAAATTCGCAACTTCTGTAAAAACAGTATCACCGGTAAAATTCGGCAGGAACTCTAATGCCAACATGGTTAATCTAAGACAATTTTTAAACCCTAACACAAATAATGTTACATTTCTACTGTCTCTTCCAACCAGACAGAATGTCTCTTTAAAAGTTTATAATTTGCAGGGAAAGGAAATCTGCTCCATCAATAAGCATGCTCTGAGGTCTGGTAAACATAGTATATTAATTAATAGAAGTAAATTTACCTCAGGTTCATATCTGTATGTTCTAAAAACAGAACAAAAAATCTTTAAAAACAGGATACTCTTTATTCAGAGGTAATAATTATTCTGTAGAAAGTTATTTAAAAATTGGTCGGATCTATTATTTGTAGATTCCGACTCTTTTAATTTATAGAATGGCAGTGATTCTTTATTGAATAGAAATTCTGAGTTGTTGATATATCGTTCTTGAATGTCTGTTAATTGATTCTTTTGATTATCGGAAACGCAAGAAGCCCAGGCCTTCAGCCTTGGCTGGTATATCCCGCCCCTTCAGGGCTTGTACATACGTGTTAATCTTCTATGTCCTGAAGTTTTTATTCTTTTTATGCTTTGGGCTGGTTTATATAAAACCTTTATCAATTCTTATTCTACTCTGAAGGAGTTTCTTTTTTTTATAGCCCGGGCTCTCATTCTTGGGCTATTAAATCATACCTACCCCAGAAAGAGCTGTTTTGTTCTTTAAAAAAGTACCCATCATGCCGGATTGCAGATTTTCCGGACATTTTGAGCTACAACATCGCATCTTACGCTTGCGGTCCAGTGGAAAATTCCTGGGATTTCCGGCAGTGAGCTCCTGGTCACCTGCTATCGGAAAGGCACTGCACTGGGGATTACTTGCACGGTATAGAATATCGCATTTTTTGGTGGTGCTGATTATACGTGTAAGACTGAAGGGACTGCGGGAGATGAGAGAAGGGGGCGGAAAAAATCCCGCCTTAAGGCGGGATCTTAATTAGTTTCTGTTCAAAATATGCCGGTTTTTAAAAAACATGTTTACATGAAATATAAATCTTACCACACACTAGTTTAAATACCGCTTATGTGCCATGTTCTCGACAAAAAAACGGGCTGAAA
>JAEYNR010000007.1 GCA_023412475.1 Fibrobacterota bacterium
CGTATTTTTGATGGGATCTGGTTTGTTTGGAAAGCTTTTTTATTCATGAAATCTCCCTTTATGTGGTTTCATGAATAATTTATCTTCTGGTATTGTGTATTATTTACACCATGGATGAGCGCTTACTCTGCAATGGGGTGAAATTTCATAATCTGCCCTTCTTTAGTCTGTCAGGACAGATTATACATTTGGTGGAGGGGTTAAGCCCAGTACTTTTTGAAGGGTTCTCTTCTCAAAACCGAAGGGAAGGAAGGCGTGGGGTTTGGGGAGAAGGGAATGTTGTGGTGTACCTGACTTTTCAATCTTATTGCATAGTCTTAATACGTAAAAAGAGAAAGCTGTTCTTTTCTTCGGAGAACTTAATGGCAATCATCTTATTATCATTTATCAGTTTTATTTTTGTCAATACATTTCGGCTGCAGAGCGAACTTTCACTTAACCCTTTTAGTTCTGATAGTATATCGTTCTTCTTGTTATACAGGTAATAGTTGGAAGCAGCGATTACTTTGTTTGTTAATATACTAATATTGTTAGGTCTTTTTTCAAGCAAAATCATTTCTACTGTCTCTGAAAGGTATTCCATTACGAACGGTTTAGTTTCTTTTGAATTATCAGCAATCAAATAATTGATTAACTGATTAGCATAACAATTTTTGCAGTTAGGAAAAGGTACAATTTGAATATCCTTAGAGATCGCATTCGAAATTTTGTTTGTTTCTAAATCATATATGGTTTCCACCCACTTTTTATAATCCGTAACTACTCTCCCTTCAACGCTTGCCGATAATTGTCCAATGAGCAGAAATCTATCTACACACCGAGAAAGCCCCGCATACTTTACTGGTTTTTGTTGATATCGCTCTATTTGAATCGTATCCACAAATTGGAATGAATTCGCATCTATCTTGTAAATATCTTTTCCATTAAATAGTACTAACCTATCTTTGAAAAGCTCGAACACTATCAGAGGTTCTCTATAAGTGACACTATCAACTAACTTCGTAGCAAAGTATTTAAAAATCTTTCCATTACTCTGATCATAAATATATATGGATTCTTGATTGTCAGCCACGAACTCCAAATCTTCGCATTCACCTTTAAACCTATTTATTTCTAAAGTAAGGAGAGTATCTATTTGTGTGCTTATGGGCAGTCCATTTGCATGAAACAAAGGATTTAAATCTATTCCATCAGAATAGCTTTGCTGCCAATTCAAGAGAAGGATTATAAAAACTATTGCTTTTCTTATCATATGCTACCAATGAAAAATGTTAATAGCACCACCACGAAGCTGTGCAGTTCTCCATGAAGAGGCTTGTTCAAACCCCCAAAAGAATGTTCCGTCACTTGCCTTTCTTTGTGCCCAAATTTCGCCCTTGAACAAAACGCCTGCATGCCCTCGATAGCTACGCCCTTGGTACTTGTATGGCTCCCTTGCTATAAGATAAATGCCATCAGCTTTCACATTTGCACCTGCAATCGAATTCTCAGCAGTCATAACGGAAATTGCTTGAGAATAGGAGACCTCTTTGCCTGATAATACAGTAACAGCACTCGTTAGGCAACACCCTTCATAGGACTGCGGCAATTGGCACTGATTTTTTGTTGTTATTTCAGCACCTCTCCTTCCCATTTCTAGCTTGCTCATATTGTCATCAATAGAGGGAACACCATCTTGAGGGGTAACTTTTCCGCCTTGGTCTCCTGCGGCAACCCCATCCTGTCCATAACCGATATTTCTTGCTGCAAGCATTTGTTGATAGTGCTCAATAACAGCCCTTGCACCAAAAGCTGTCTTAGGCAAATGTCCTCTATTGAACCTTGCAACTGCAATATCACTTGCTATGTCAGTTCCCATTGTCATTGCTGCACTAAATGTGCTCTTCCAAAGTCCTAGATCAGACCAATCCCAATCTCCTGGATTCATAGACCCGTATGAGATAGAATTCCCGATATACCATTGGGCTGCTGCCATAACTGCTTGTACCCATTGCCCGTCAGGATCAACCGTATTGATCGGATTAGAAGAATACGCATAAGGGTTGAAAAACTGATCTTTCGGGTCGGTGCTCATCCAAACCCCTACTTCAGGATCGTACATTCGAGCACCGAAATGATAGGCATCGATACCCGAAACCCCGTTCGCTAAATCCTCCCCCTCTTGGTCGTACTCCTTGCCGGTAAACTGCTGACGGGTCGGTGTCTGGGGTGATGATACTATATCATCCAATGGAACAATAGTTCCGTAAGGCTGGTACGCAATGGCTTCTGTAATCTGATTCTGGTCATTTATCACCATTCTGGTTGATCCCAGGTGATCTTTCAGATAATAGTCGTATTGATAATTCGTGCCATTCTGGTATATTCTCCCCTCACCATCTATATCCACAGACTCCAGATCATAAGCTATGGAGTTAGTCACAGAAATGTGATCATCAGGGGTTAAGTATTCATTAAAATACTTTTTGGCAGTTAAAGTCAGACATTCACCTGAGACTGCATAGTTAACATCGTAAGAATAATCAATTGGAGTGTTATCAACTTTCAACTCTATCCTGGTTACAGTGACCGGATTAGGAAAACTGAAAACTTTTGAATTAAAAAGCCAGAAAACCACTATCGCCTTAGCCTCCAACTGCATCTCAACCATATCTTCAGTATTATCACTATTTCTATAATGAATTCTGAGATGACCTGATGTTACACCATAGGGACAATCTGCCATCATTATCTCTGCTTTTATCCTGGCACCACTCTGCCTGTTGGAAAAGATCATTCCACGATCCAAATATGCAGTTGCTGATACATTCTTTCGCATTAATACCAATGCAGAAAAGTTTTCAACATCTACATAAATCTTATACGGTTCTTCCTCTGTTTCTTCACCTAATTCATTTTTGATTATTACTGGATCATGATAACTCCAATTGCCATTCTGATCCGCTACAGCAATGATAAAGTTATTTTTTGACATAATTTCATCTTTAGTAATCAAAAATCCAACTCTCGCTGTACCGGTTGAGCACATTGTACTTTCCGGCATCACCAGATATCTTCCTGTTATGTCATAGCCAGACAAATTGGGAATATGGACAGATGATGAACTATCCTGAGGTATAGCAGGTGTATTAGTTATATACAGGACAGGAGAGATATCGGGATTAACAAGGGAGCTATCGTTATATGTAACAGTGATTTTACCATGTTTATAATCCGAGTAGAATTTGGTATCATAACAAACCGTTACTGTATCCTTACTGGTAATTTTAGACGGAAAAGGTATCAGTATTTTTTTATAACTATTGGAATCAAGAGGATCTGTTTTTGTGACAAAAATTTCAGTGTAATTACTTATTCCATCCCCATCGTCATCTCCATCAGGATTAACCAGACTACTGGACACACCGACATCGGGTTCAATAATAATCTCCTTTGAATAAATAGCACCATCACATTTTGCTCTGGAGAAAATATTTACCACTGAGTTTGGAGCACTCAAAATTCCTGAAATCACTGCATCGCAACCAATACGAAGTGTATCTGGATCATTAGTATATATCCTGACCGCAGGTGAATATGAAAAACCGGAAAATCTTAATTTCGCACGATCAGAGATATCCATGTTTCTCTGAATATCAATCTCAATAAATTCGACTGGAGTGACATTGAAAATAACTTCCACATCTGTCTGCAATAAAAAATCACTGAAAACATAGTTTCCTGGACTCAACTGAAGCGTACCGCCTGTCATTACCAACAGATCCTTGTAGATGCCTGGAGCAAGGGAAAGAGTTTGTCCCTGATATACTGTGATATCGCTGTCGCCAGGAGTAACGTCCTTTTGAGGTATCTGAAGTATGGCAACCGAAGTCTTTTCTTCAATTTTCCCATTTACAACAGCTTGAGGATGAATATCAACTGTATCTGCAACAATTACATCCCCATAAATATGTGCTCCAGCTTTTAACTGAGCTACCCCACCTGAAACGACATTCCCGTTTATTACCGCACTCTCTTTAATTTCTACATATCCATTTGATCCGACTGCTCCACCCCCGGAAAAAACGGTCCTGTCTTTCACTATACTTTTTTCACTTGAGTACAAGGCAAAACTAAGTAACCGAAGATCACTATCCGATAAACCAACTGTTGTGCTATCTCTATTAACTGGCTCAGAGCCATAAATACAGATACCATTAGAATAAACTGCAATTTTATCATTAATAATTGATATGGCAGAATGATTGTTGGAATAATCGTTTGTCTTATCCCAGAGTGACCAGTCATTATAATGCAACCCTATGGAATTACCCGGTGGAAAAGGTACATTGTCACCAGGCAAGATTGTCTTGTTTACAGTATATACAAGCCGATAAAGATCACCTTCGATATTCTCAACAGTAACATTTTCATCAGGAGTATAATAATCATCCAAAACCGGTGTTTTGCCATTTTCAGTGTAGAAATAATATCTGTAGGAACAATTGGTTATAGGCTCACTGCCATTATTACTTATGTAGATACGGGGTTTGGACATGTTTGTCTGATTGCATGCTTCTTCGTAAGAAAAAACCTGAACTGATACAGCCCCAAATGATGCGTTGCAAATTATAACGCAACATGTCCTTTCCCGCCTTCTCATCACACTTTGCCCTTATTTTTTCCTATAATAATGTAGTACACCGACATCTCCTATACAGCCGTAATTGGGGAAAATACTTTTGGCAGCATTTCAGTACTACTACCAGACCGAGGACGACTTTGAGCTGCAGATTCACCGGCTACTGAAGCTTTTTATTTGTCCTCATTGCAAAAGAGTCGGCACTCTGATTTTAAACGGTCTTATCAGAGGTTATTCTGAATCATCTTCAGAAACAGCTATTCGCGGTCATTATTTAATTTGCAATAAACGACGTAAAGAAGGTAGAAGGGGCTGCGGAAAATCTTTTTCCGTTTTTTTAGCTGAAACATTGAAACATCTCAGCATATCTACTAAAAGTTTCTGGAAGTTTCTTCAAAACATGTTTGACGGAAGATAGTACTGTTGCTGCATTCAGAGGTGTTTTAAACAGCTCTTTTAGCGATAGTACAATACATCGTTTGCGAGCAAGATTTAATAACATTCAGGCAAAAATAAGAACCAGGCTACTTACCATATGCTCTGCACCGCACAGCTTAACAGCTTCCCCCCTCCTTCAGACCATAGCACATCTCAAGGCAGCATTTAGGGGCACAGATGACCCCATAGCCCTATTTCAAATAAGATTTAATGAAAGGTTCTTCTGATAACAGAACTGTAAAACAACTGTATTTTGTTAATGAAAAACAGAAAAAAACAATCGCTGACGGTATCTGAAATCCAATTTACTGCCCCAAAACAGCCCCTTCAATACAAACGGCTACATCTCTTAGCCGTTCCAGACTACTGTCATACTAAAAAAAACATCCCATAGAGATTATTTTCAACAATAGAAGTTGACAATGTCTTTACACCGGTTCATTACACCATTTTTCAGGTATCAATTATTTCACTTAATAAGGAGATACCTGTGAAACATCCATCTGCATACCTGCGAATGCGGGTTCTTGGTGCAATTGATCTTGCACCCGGAAAATCCATCCGTGAGCGGATAAAAGAAGTCAGTAAAACCACTTTTACCGATGAAGAAGGAGTTGCCTGTAAATTCACCTGGAGAACCATTTCCACCTGGCTTTACCGCTATAAAGTAAGTGGTATTACAGGTATTAACACCTGCATAAGATCTGATAAGGGAAAAACCAGAAAAATATCACCCGAACAGCTTCTAGAAGCAATAAACCAGGTAAAACCATTTTTCAATACCAGAAGGCGATACAACAAGTCTGATATTTACAGAAAATGCATCGAGCTGGGGATCATAAGAAAAGACCAGCTAGCCTGGACCACCTTCTACCGCTTTATTAAAGAGTATGACCTGCTCAAGGATGACCCCGGTGATAATAACAAAAAAAGACTGGCATTCGCCATGCAGTACGCCAATGAGCTATGGCAGGCAGATACTATGTACGGGCCACATGTAAGTGTTAACGACGGCAAAACGGCTCAGTGCTATCTGATAGCTTTTATTGATGATGCAAGCAGGGTCTGCTGTCATGGTCAGTTCTATTTGTCAGAAAACATAGAATCTTTTGTCAGTGCCATAAGAAGTGCTTTCTATAAAAGAGGCATCCCTCAGCAGCTCTATGTTGATAACGGCTCTATTTACACTTCTCAGGAAATAACTCTTATATGTGCCAGAGTCGGATGTATTCTGCGACATGCCCCTGTAAGGGACGGAGCTGCAAAAGGCAAGGTGGAGAGGTTCTTCAGAACTGTAAGGGATTCATTCCTCTCAAGAGAGCTTGATCTGTCCTCACTTGAGGCTCTCAACCGTCAGTTTACCTCATGGGTTGAAGACCACTACAATGCCCGTGAGCACAGTGCTGTCGGAATGCGCCCGATAGACCGTTTCGGACTGGATTTAAAGCAGATCCGTTATCTCTCACCCGACCAGCTCAATGATGAGCTCTTCTTTGCCCAGGATGATAGAAAGGTGAAAAAAGACAACACCTTCACCTTTAGAAATATAAGATATGAGGCTCCGGCTGATTTGCGGGAGAGAACTATTACTGTTCGATTCGACCGGACTGTTTCAGACAGAATAATCGTTTACTACAAGGGACAGAGGGTCGGGCAGGCCAGAGTCCTGGACTTAATAGCCAATGGACAGCTCAAGAGATGTTCACGTAAACAGAAAGAAGGTACAGTATGATTCGTGCATGGTTTGGTACAGAATGCGATCCGTTCTCTCTGGAAAATATTGTCCTGTTAAGACAGCAGCAGGATGTCTATGATGCCCTCAAAGTCCATTGCAACCAGGGTGGATTGTGTCTGGTTATGGGAGAGCCGGGAACCGGTAAATCGGTTGTAAAAGAGGCATTACGACAGAAAGCAGACAAACGTATGGTAGTTGTTTCAGTTAGCAGAACCATGCACACCTATTCCAATACACTTAAAATCCTCTGCAGTGCATTCTCCATCGGTGAGGAAGGACTGCACGTCAGTTGTGAAAAAAGGCTGATAGAGCAGGCTTATGCACTCAACAGGGAGGGAAAATCGGTTATAACTATTATAGATGAGGCTCATTTACTGGACATAGAGGTGTTGCGTAAGCTGCGTCTTATGTTTGAGGAGTTCCCAAAAAACCACAACCTGATTCTTTTCGGGCAGACTGAACTGCTCAGCAAAATGTCTTTAAAAGTCAATGAGGATATCAAATCGCGTGTTACCTATTCTACAGTCATGCTCAAGCTGGTTTCCGATGATATCGAAGCATTCATTCTCGCACAACTGGATAAATGCGGATTAGGGCATAATGTATTTACTGAAGATGCAATTGCTCTTATAACACGGTCATCTGACGGCATTCTCAGGCGCATCAGAAACCTGGCGCTTTCCACGATGCTCGAAGCGGTAAGGGCCAGAACCAAATCTATCGGTATTGAAATTGTTAACAAAGTACTTATCCAGCCACACTGGCGAAATGAGTATGATATGTTTACTGAAAACAAGGCTGTGGAGGTAAAATGACAGTTAATAGATCGGAAACTGTTTTGCATAAACCGGGCACATCATCCGATTTACCAGCAGAAAGCGCCTGGAAACTATGGTTAAGGCTTACCGATATGGCTGATCTGCTTTGGGAATCATATCAGGACCAGTTTTTAACCTTCTGTATAAGAGATATTGATCTAAATAAGGTGACCTCTGAGAAACTGCCATTTGAGTAGAATACCGGTGGCATCGTAGTTTTTCCCCAAAGGATTGCGGTAGAAGATACCTCAGTCCTTTTTTCATTATCGTAGCTTATGATAATAAAAAGGGAAAAATGTTATGATGGGGAAAGTTCTCCAATGAACAGGTTTTGTGTGGGAAAATATAATGACAGGCTGGGAATGTAATGATGAATAATTCGGGAATTTGTATGATGATAATTAAAACAATCACATATACTGTACTCAAGTATTGTGCGTAAAATATCTGGTGAAACATGTTCCGGAATTCGTATTACAGCGCTGTTTCCAACATTGATTTCAATAAATGGTGATGCAGCTTTATTATTTTTTTGTTCAAGAATAACCCTGGAAAATGAAGGCAGAGGTGATTGTGGTACTGGCTTCTGCTGTTGTAATGGATGAGTTTCAGTACGCAGGCGTTTACGCCAGTTATAGAGTGTGTTGATAGAAAATGCCTAATTTGCCGGCTATTTCTGTGGATCCCAAAATGCCCTCTTGTGAGAGGCGTAGAAATTCATTAAACTTTTTTTTGCGTTCTGCTTCTTTCATAATGATGCTCCTGGTTGAGTTCATTATGAAAATCGGTCATGCGGAGTGGGGATAAAAATACGCCGTTAACCGTTAGCATACAAATCAAACAACTTGGAGCAGTATCTTCCCTGGAATATCACTTTGTGATTGTGAGCAACGGTCATTACCGAGTGCTTACTTTTATGTTTCTCTGGTTATGATAGTATTTTGGGAAAAAGATTATGATGAAAAAAGATCTCCAATGGACAGTTTTTGCGTGGGAAAATATGATGGTAGGCTGGAAATCTTACCTGTTCACCGTAGCTTACAGCAAAGGTGAATGATGAATAATTTGGGAATTTGTATGACGATAATTAAAACAATCACATTTAATAAATAATTTCTCGGTGCGGACACTCCCTTATTGAAACTGAGTCATACCATAATGGACCAACTGTTTATAATTGCCAGGGACATTTTTCAAATATGGGTCATCTTCAGGTGTTGTGTTTTTAATCAATGTACTGCATAAGTTAAAGTAGTTGGAATTATTCATTACGTTTTTATATCCATCATAGATTATAAATGATTTTGGAGTTATATACTCAATCGGAAGTTTATCATAAGTGTTAATTAAATATTTCTCAAACAAACTTTTGTTTTCTGTTATATTACCGCAATAAAACTGTAACAGATTGCCTGACATTACATTTTCAAGATCAAAACCAGAGGAATAAGGTACCTTGAACAAATTTTTTACTGAACTTTTTACAATTATGTCCGGATTATATCCTGTTTTTTCGACTGAGCAAACCAGCGCAACTGACGGTTCATTTGAATTAAAGCCAGCTTTCCACATTGTTATCTGTCCAAATACTTCGGATAACGTATTCGCAATGATTCCAAAATCATTCATGGTTAATTGATACAAAGGAAGCCATTGGGTAAACACCCCGTTTGCATTAAGATGCTCCCTTACCGAAAGATAAAAATCTTTGGTATATAAGTGCGCGGTTCCACTTTGCCATGGAATAAACAGATCACTGATGATCAGATCATATTTCGATTTCGAGTAGGATAAAAAGATCCTCCCATCTTCATTGATTATCCTGACCCGTTTATCATTAAACAATCCATGCACATAATTTTGGAAATATTTCCTGGCCAGTTTTTCAACACCGGAAGATATCTCACAAACCGTTACTGACTCTGGATCAGATAAAAGTGCAGCACCGGCTGTTACACCTGTTCCCATGCCAACAAAGAAAATATTCCTGGGGTCTCCATGTATGATTATGGGTAATAGCGATTGTATGCTCTTTTCCTGTATATTCCGATTACTTCCAACTGAGTATTGGTTGTTTACCAAAATGTGAGCAGTACTCCCGTTAGCAACCAGTGTTGAAATATCACCTCCATTTTCCACCTTTTCAACTACTTGCATTCCTCTTAACGATGCATTTTTCCAAACAACCGGCAGTTCCATTTTTATAACTGTTATCAGAGTTATAATCACAGATGATACTAAAAAAGCATTTATTTGTTTTGACAAAAATAACAAACCATAAACAAGTGAAGATACACCGTACAATAGACCTAAAAACGATACCCATTTCCAAATATGAAAATTCAATAACCCAATGGACAAAATTGAAATGATTGTTCCTGATGTATTAAAAAACAGAATTTTATCTATCGAAAAACCTGATTTTTCGGCTCTTTTAATTAATAACGGAAAAAGCGAACCCATTATGATACATGGAATAATTACAGTCCATAATGAAACCTTGCATAAATTGAGAAAATATTGATACCATGTTTTACTATATGGTAAAGGAAGTATTCCTTCGGTAACATTCAAAAAAACAAATGGCATTATAGAAGTGATGATAGTTGAAAAGAACAAAAGAATTGGAAAGGTATAGGTGTTTTTGACAAAACTAAACCTTGAAAAAAACAGTACTGATATTGTTCCTGTTAAGGATGAAAGCAGCACAAAAACCAGGATAATATTGAATGAGTAAAAAGAGTTATTATCAATTAGGCTGAATAGTTTCAGCAATAACAATTCATAACCGATACTGCAGAATCCCAAGATAAAACTAATTGTAGTAAATAATATCCGGTCTTGCCTGCTATAATTGCCATAACCGTATTTAGTTTCTGTTTCCAATCTACCGGCAAATAACCTTGAACAGTAAAAAGAAATAATCCCTATAAGAAGATATCCAGCACTGGCAATATAAAATGTCTTGAGAAGACCAAATGATGGAAGCAGAAAGAATCCACCTAAGACCAGACCTGCAAGTCCACTTACCGAAAAAATGAAATAAGTTGCAACATTATTTTTTCTTTTGAAAGAGGCAACTTCAGATAACAATGGCAATATACTGCCATAACAAAAGGCCCATGGA
The DNA here is from genome assembly GCA_023412475.1 of Fibrobacterota bacterium. GTDB lineage: Bacteria > Fibrobacterota > Chitinivibrionia > Chitinivibrionales > Chitinispirillaceae > JAAYPC01. The sequence continues at coordinate 10,740 of JAEYNR010000007.1, forward strand.
AAGAGAATGATACTTATAATAATGAATTGAAAAAGGCGTAGAACAAAAGGTCTCGAAGCTAATAAATTGTAGAAAAGAGAGACAATTTGCTGGTTACTAATGAGGAGATAACCTGAGATTGTGGCTAAAAAAGCGATTATGTTAAAAAAGCCAAATTTTCGGTAGGCGCATTCAACTGTTTGGGTATTTTTTAAGCTGTAGTAAGAACCTGCTGCAAACCCTATAAAGAGTGCTGCAAAAACTGTCGATGTAGAAATATACAGATTTCCAAATATCAGTGAAAATTTGCGAATCCAGACAAGTTCTAAAACGAATCCCAGAAAGGAACTAACCGATAGCAATAGACGCGCCAACCCCTAAACTCTCCCGAAACAGATATTTTGCAGCTGCCTTATTTCTTATGGGCAGTTATGATTCATAGATTGATTGTTTAGGAATATACATCCTGAGAGGATATGGTTTGGTCCACAAACAAAATAGTTTATTGCAGCACCATCAGGATTATTACAATAGTTATTTGAAAAATATGTCTGAGAAATATTACTTGCTCCATTTTCAATGTATATAGCACTACCATTTGTAGCTGCATTATTTTCGAACATACTATTTTCAACAATAAAATTAACAGGATTAGATCCTATATAAATAGCCCCACCCAAGTCAGATTTATTATCATTAAAAATACAACTATTTATTTCTAAGCTACCATTTCCATTATAACTTATCGCAGCTCCTTTTGAAGACATTTTTTGATTGTAAAATTTACAACCAACCATCTTATGTAAAGCTCTACTATCATTTTGGATTAAGATAGCACCACCAGTTGTCGCAATATTGTCATAAAAAAGACAATTTTCTAAATGCATCGGCCCCCTTGCCAATATAGCTCCACCATTATTTGAAGTATTTGACTCAAATATACAATTTTTAGCCATTAATGTTCCATTTTCGACATAAATCGCACCCATATCTCTACCTTTATTATTCCGTAAATTACAATCAACTAGTTTTAATTTATCAGCTTTTAAATAAATTGCGCCAGCCCCTTCTGGTCGCCCACAACCTGGACCTTTCTGAAATCCATTTTGCAGTGTTAAGCTATATAAGTAAGATTTGGAGCCAGAAGAATTAAACTTTATTATATGATTAGATGTATAAAGTTCACTATTTGGCTCTAAATTACCATCCAGATATGTCTGATTGTTTAATGCCTTACTATCCCTTTTACTCTCTGTTATATATCCACCTACTAGAGCAATATTATCTCTTAACTCAAAAGAAATGCATTCATTATTACTATCAACAAAGTTATTCAGGCTATCATGGTATTGATCTGGATAGTAATATCCTTTTGCAATACGTATTGTTTTTATTGATCTATCAAGCTTTGCTGCATTTAATGCATCCTGCAAATATTTAAAAGCTGTATTCCATGTAGCTCCATTTCCGGGAGTTACTATATCACTTCTCACCCAAATTGCAGTTTCGTTATCTATTATGGTATATTCGTGCGTTCTCTTTTTCCCTATTATTGCACCACCTGTGACATTTGCAAGACTGAGTGTAATTGTTTCTTCAGGTTCTCCTATAGTATCATCAATAATGTTTAAATTAAAACTTTGAATCAAATTTGTATTAGTGAAAGTTAATACTATTGGCGATAGAGTGAAATCTTCACCTTCTTCAGCCATGCCACCTGTTGTAATTACCTGTACAGTCATGGTTTGCCCTGAATCAGGAGGAGGTGTTATTGATACACTAATTACAGGATTAGCATTTGATTCTATTCCCGAGCTTGATGCAGTAACAAACGTTATCCTTGGTCCTTCATGCAAAACTGTTACGGTGTAGTTTCTTTTTGTAATGCCATCTCTGGCTGTAACTTCAATTGTAATTACCCGGTTATTGCTCACATTAATTGATCCTGTTTCGGTTCCAGTTTCTACTTTATTCGAATCAACCTTAATCGTTGCTTTAGAGTCGTTAGCAAATGGAATCAACTTCAATGTTGATATCTCTTTAGGAATCAATATGGTATAATTATTTTGAAAACGGTAAAAGGATGGCGAAATAGAACCCTCTGATGTTTTAAGATTAGAAAGAGTAGCATCCGGACCTTCCGGCTTTTTAACTTCGACTACATAAAGATTTCTTTCACATACTGACTGTGATACTTCTACATATATAAAAGTAGACTTATCTGGGTCTGGATCAAGGTATATATCTTGTGAAAAGCTTCCAGAGCTGACAGTTGATCCATTTACCTTAATTGTACTTCCAGCAAAAGATGGCTCAAGAACTGGTTTAATTTTAAGATTGCTTGTTCCAGTTGAAACAGAAAGCTTAAAGTTATTTTCAGAAAGAGTTACTAATTCTCCAGTATTTGCCTCCAGTTTTTTTAATGCAGGAAGAGGAACACTTACCACTCCATCACAATATTTGCATATTCTGAACTCATCCAGATAAAGCGAATAAATTTGATCCTCAGTTTCATTTTCTCCAAGATCAATTGGTGATTGAACTTTAATTTTTACTTTTTTGGTAGTTGGCATATTTACTAAATCAAAATAATAATCAAACTTTTTCCAAAAAGGTGCTCCTGGGAATTTTTTAATCTCTAAAGTTTTCCAAACGCCAGAGCCATCAAGTTGGTATTCAGCAGTAATTTTAAAATATTTTTTAGGTTCTGTCAGAAAGTAACCAGTAAGTCTACTGTATTTACCAGCCATGAAACATTCCACAACCTCATCCGGAATGATAAGGTCTGAGAATTCCGACCATCGATTTGTTTCTACTTTATTGCTTTGGCCATTATACGCTACAGTAGTGCTTTGCGTAGAAACAAAGAATTGGTTTTCTGATGGTTCGAACTGATTTTTATAAAAAATGTGCTTGCACCCACACATAAAATCATATTCTTTTTGAACTTTCGGAATTTTTGAAAGCTCATCTGCACTAATCTGGATAAATGCAAATAACAGATAAAAAACTATGATGTAATTATGAGATATTCTCATTATTTCTCCTGTAATGGCTATCTTATTTATTTGTCAGTTTGTTTTCTTTACTATTCCGCTTTCAGTAATTCTTCCAAACTGATCATATTTTGAATATGTAGCGTTATTATTCTGATCAACAGCAACAATTTTAACTCCGGTTTTATAATCATAATAATGGGTAGAAACCATGGCATCTTTCGGATAAAATCTTATATCAGTAATGTTACAGTCAATTGGGCTTTTATCATTTCCTATCCATACACGTACAAACCATTCGTCTGTTGAAAATGGTGGTATTTCCATCTCAACAAATTGCCACTTATGGTCGGATTCTAAAACTGTTTTTACTGAATAATTTATCGGAGCTGATAAGGAGTCCTTTACTATTGGCCATCCAGGTTTTGTTTTAGCAAGTTTCCGGTGCTCTGCAACCATTTTTAAGGTATCCAGACTTGAACCATTATAATTTATTTTAACCCATGCACTTAAAATGTAGGTTTTACCTTTATACACTTTAAAATTCTTTGTTGGCCCGTATGCGTTCTTTACATAAACACATTTAAGACCAAAAGGATTATCAATATCATCTATTTCACTTATGGCACCGGTTCCACCATTTGAATTTCCCTTACCTCTTTCCCATCCATTAATAACATCATACCATTTTTCATCGATTTCCATCTCGGTAGTTGAATCTTTCTGATAAGGCATAGAATACATGTAATCACATGTGAAAATGCCACACTCATCAAAACTCGAATTGGCTACATTTCCTATTACAACATTGGCTCGAGGATTCCAAACACTGGTATGGTAGATTCCCAACTCATCTTCAGTGGTTAAAATTCGACTATAAACATCAGCTTTGATGATCTCACCACCATTCTGCCAAACCGATAAATCTGGATTTTTCCCATCAGGGAAAGAAAATCGCCCACCTTTCCAGATTAACGAGTGTTTTGGCAATATCTGAAAAGTGGTACCGAAGTTTTTATGCGTTTCTGCACTTGCCTGAAGTATAATATTTCTATCAGGATCTGAATTATGCTCGTCGATTGGTCGCCTCAGATTCATTGGTAACCCATCGGAATTAAGATATGATGGATTCAAACCACATTTTCTGATACTTAAGTTAACGCCCTCACGACGGAAATTGTTTGCATTAATCAGATCTTCATATATAGATTCCCCAGTTTCTTTGTAAACATATAATGCAGGAATCTTCATTTGCACAAGGTCACTGTCCGGCTTTGAAGCATTACTGGTGACAGTTACCATTGGTTCACCTGTAAAAGCATCAAATAATCCATTTCTTACAGTAACAGTGCTGCCATTTATTTTTTCAGTCATACCCACCAGAAATGGTGTATACCTTATCACATCGGTTACACTTGTTATTTGATATTCAGATCCCTTCCTGAGCTTTGATCGCTCACGTATCAACCCAAGTGCTTTATTTGAGGCAACCCTTGAATCCAGTGAATTAAATAATACTCCCGGTTTCTCGTGTTTACTATTATTATCTGAAAGCATGTCAGAAAAAGCGTATTCCGGTATCCTTTCGTACACAAGAATACTGTCTTTGTTATATCTTTCCAATTTCTTCAAAGCAAAAACTATGGATGACCGATCTTCAATATACCGGATATTAAAATCTGCAGTCTTTAAAATTGTATCTTTTATCAAACTAATTCCACCTGGAAGCATATCCTTCCATGTGTAGAAATGGATTCTTGTATATCCATTGTTATTATTATTTATTTCATCTTTATTTATGATATCTACTGTAGGATAAATAACCCTTGCATTCCCTGAATTATAATTATAAGCAATATCAGATGTAAATGGTCTGGAAACAATTTTTGTTACCTCTCTTGTAACTTTGTTTTTAATTACCAATTTATCTACTTTCAATCTATCTTCCAAGTTAACATTATACTTTAGCTCGGCTTCAACCCTGATTTTGTGGATTCCTAGATCACTTGTATTAGGAAATCTTAAGGACCATTTTACATTACTGGCCACGTGTATGATCTCTTTAGTTGTAATCCAGTCATCAACACTAACTATAACAGTGTCGGCATCACTGTCTTTTTGAATTGCGAATTTGTTTACCGTTTTATCCGGGGAATTACAAATCAATTCGAAATCGTAATTACCAGTATCTCTGATAAGAAACTCAAATTCTATAACTCCAGTGCCGATGGTATCTGGTTTATACAGAACAGTTCTTATTTCTGTTTCACCCTTAAAGCTCATTTGCCCAGTGATTAAATTGCTGTAATTTACATCTTCAGCTTCAATAGTTATATCACCGAATGTATCGTCAAATATTTGTCTGCTTTTTTCAATATTAAACAGATCTCTATAGGATGCATCAGGCAGAATCTCAATAATACCTGGTTCGTATACATATTCTGTTCTCTGGATACCAGAAATCGAATTGGATGTAATAGATTTTACTCGAACACCGTCACAATAGATACTGGACGATCTGATAAACAAACAAGTGGCTGAATCATACATTTTTGGTACTTCTATAATGGCATCGGTTGTAACTTTGTTTAAAGCTCTATTGATATTCATTACTTTATAGGTATAATCAGTCCTCGTTGGCCTGCCTCCATTGTCAAAGAATCTAATAAGAAAGTACATGCCAACTTTAAGACTATCAACATTATCAAGTGTTATTTCATTTCCACCCATAAAAGTAGCGGGATTCTCATTTACACCTATCGGCATATAATATTCCCCCGGATTTGTTGTATTTTCTTCATAAATAGTACCAACGTAATTAACACATCTATTTCTTTGTTTCATTTTATGAATGGTGGAGAGGTGTGATTCGAGTCTGTCCCTCTCGTATTCTATTTCTAATGAACCACATGAAGGCAGTAGCACTTTATTAAGATTCCAATTAACACCCCTGTCACTTTGATTCAAATCAATAGTGTCACCCTGGTATCTCATACCCCACGCATCAACTTTATCAAATCCTTCATATCGTTCATCCGTACCATTATATGAGAAAAGATATGGCGGTAAAGAAACAGATGCATTTTCAGGACCCGCTTCTGTGCGAACCTCTTTTAGAGTCAATCTTCCACCACTAAAACCTTTAGAATCTATTGTATCCGATTTGGAATTAGGTGTTCCTTTGGCAAGTTCATAATTATATCTAAACTTAATTCTTCTGTAAGATTGTGGATACGGAAGATCATCCCATGGGAATTCCTGTTTTGCACCAGGCTCTCCTGGATCTGAAAACCTGTCTATATATGGATAGTCTGATTTAGAATAAAAGGCAATTTCATCCAGTTTTTTAAGATAATGACTTAACGGGTTTTTATTAATATACCTTTCCCAAACATGTCCAGCAAAATGCCCGGGGTTACTCTGATCAATCTGCAGATTTTCAAAGCTGAATAATTCATATATTCTAAATTTTTCTCTTTTCCTTGTCTCTTCAGGAGGTTTAAATTGCACACCAGTTCTCATACCTTTAAAATCATTATCTCCATCCCCATCCTGATAACCAGCAATGTAATACTTCCATTTCTTTTTTCCACCTTCCTCTTCAATCTCCTCTACATGAAAACAACGTGCATACGGAACAGTCGATTCTACATAATCGTTATCTTGTTCACTAGTTCCACTAAGCAAACTGAGAGGATTAAGAATTGAGTATAAGACCCATCCAAAATCTCCAACGTCTATCCTGTTATAATCTTCTATAATAATCTCAACCTGTGGCTCCCATACTGCAGAATGTTTATTTACAGCACGCCCATTAACAGTCCACCCGTTCATATCTTTAAGTATAAAAAGCTCTCCTTTTGAAATATCATTAAATACTTTTTGCTTTCTACGACATATTGATGAATATACCTTCTTTACTGAAAAGTTCAACTGTGCAATATTAGTTCCTTCTTCAAGACCATCAAACCAGTCTTTTCCATATTTCGGGTCATCTACTTCAATGCAGATACAATCATCAAGACTATTAATTTGTGAGGGTAATGGTACAACGCTTGGCGGAATAATAGCGCTTGTACGATTACAACCTGTAGTAATAAATGCAGTCATAAAATTGTTTTGAAGATTGCCAGTTATATTACTTGCAGGTATAGGAAATCTGTCCTGAAATTTGGGATATTCATTTTTGGAATCATTACCCAAACGGTAATCCAAACCAAAGCCATCCAATCTCTCGCTTGTCTTGAAATATGCAATTTCACTGGCAGTCTCAATAGCCTTTAAATAGGTTATCTCCTTTAATCCAAATGTTGACATATATGGGAAATCAAAAGGTCCTCCAGTTGAAGCACAAGGATCGGTAAAATGGTTTTTTTCCATATAATTGTTAAAATAAGGATCTCTCCATGCATAAGTTGTACGGTCTATTTTTACAGTATCAGTTTTTAACTGCGGGTTTCCCCTTCTATCTTCAACAACAGGAAACCCATATTCATAATGAAAAGCAACCCAATATCCGAGGTCTCCATCATGAGGAAGCATTTTTTCCAACGGACTAACCAAAGGATCTTCTAATCCCGGATTAACCAGTTTTACATAATCCGGTCCGGTAATAGCAGACAAGAGCCATGAGGTGGCATGCGGGCCAAAATTCTCTCCATAACTCAAATTATCTTTATTCAGTTCTTTAGGAGTATCCTTTACCTGATTCAGGTAATTGGCATTTTGAAGCGAATAAAGCGGTACAAGATACCAGTATGTAGTACCATCATTTTTGGTTACCACGAAACCGTTCAATTTATCCTTAAACTCACTAAGCAACCCAAATATAGGTTCTATGCGTGTTCCGCTAACCAGATAATTGATCTGATCAATATTTTGGAATGAGTCATAACCAGAATAAGTCAGACCGCTGAGATTATCAACTAGGTTCTTAGCCGGTTCACCTAACATTTTAAAAACGAATCCATTTCTGAAATCCGGTGTAATTCTGGTCTGCTCTGTATTAAACAATTCATCCCAATTACCTTCATCCTCGCCCGGAATGCCAAACAATCCATCATCTAAATCATCTGAGCCGTTGGTGTAATATTCAGGTACTTCATAAGCAAATGGTTTAAATACGCCACTTATTCCCTGAGCACTTACCGCATATAAATCTTGTGTTGGGAAACCAAAATTATTACCTTGAGAAAATTCCATTTTATCATCATTGCTTCGATTACGATAAATTGCAGATACACTGGTATCTGAAGTGTTTAATGAATATTTCCAAACCCCATTGTAATTTTTCATTGCATCATATATAACTTTATTTTTAGTAACTACTTCTGTAGGATTATATGGTGATTGGTAAAGAAAGCCATATGATCCACCAGATTCCATGTGTTCATAGCACCAACCCCATTCAACATGTGTAAAACTGAACCCAACGCCTATACCATAAAAACCTAAACCCAGACTAAATCCCCAGCTTTCTGACCATTGTGTTAATCCATTATTATAAGTCGTATTTTTCGGAGAAAAACCAACACCTCCACCAATTGACACATAATTACCTACAGGGCCTCCGCCAGAGACGCTTATTGATCCATTCTCTCCTAATGTTATCCCTAAAACAGAGTAAGATTTGTTGCTGCTTATTGTAAACAGTCCAAAGTTTGCTGTAAATACGTTTTCAGAAAGATCACTATTTGATGTTACAGAAAACGGCCCCGCGCTCATAGAACTTGATATTAAACCAAGACTTTCGCGTCCCTTTCCAGCCACATGTCTTGCACCAAATGTTAATCCAAATCCGCAACCATATACTGATAAATTAAAACCCACATAATTATCATGTCCGGTTTCACCCTCATGGTGAACATAGTTCATTACCTGTTCACCATTCAAATCATCAGGAAACCCCTGCATCAATCGGTTTATAGCCCCCACATTCAAAGCCCATCCTAAACCTACCCAAGTAGCTTCCTCGTTATTGTGTATTCCAGCATGGTAACTCAAAGTAATGGGATATCCCAAACCACTGGGGCTACCGACTGTGCCAAGATTTATTACCTGTGCAAAATCTCCTGTTTGCAATTGCACCATATCGGTTGCATCAGCAGATTCAAAAAAATTGTATTCCTGTTGTGTTGGACCGTTGGTGAGAGCTGCTTCTGTCACAGACATAAGACATATCATAAATATGCTAAAAGCAATTATGCTTATATGGAACTTCATTCTATCCCCTTAATCTTATTTTCCACCGGTTTAACTTTTTTAATGGAACTTCGACAGTACCTATTTCAGAAAGAATATTTCGAATTACAAAATTATACTCTCTTTTCATATCGATATTTTCTCTGTTGAAGGCGAATATGAAAGAGATTTCATCATTTGGATTCCAGTTTGGTTCATATTTGAAGTCAACCGGATAGATCGTATCTTTTTCGTCAACAAGAAATGCATTTTTCCCTTTTCCTGTCTGGCTGTCCAATACATATCCAGAAACAGGTTTAATCGTTAACACCAGTACAAGAGATCTGGAATATTTTGTTATTATTTGATTAGCATCCAATGTGGTATCGAAATTCATTGTTTGCGCAGCAGATAATTCTGGAGGATGACAGGTAAAGATTGACGATACTCCGTTTCTTTCGATGACCTTAGAAAACTTCATCCTGTTTTTACTGAAATATTCAACATATTGATTACTGTTGAGTGTTTTTTCACAATTTACAGTCAGAAATAACATTACAAAAAAGAAACACCTTTTAATGTGAACAAGATCTCCTTTTTGCCACATACTCATTTGTATCTTTCATTTAATCCTGCAGCAACTTCATTTGTAATATCATAAGCTTGATTACCAAAGATTATGTTTCCACCAGGACCAGTGCCCAGAATTACGCTGTAATGATTTTTCTTGCCATACTCTGCAACAAAAATATTGATTTTTTCAACCACACCAGACATCTTTTTCTGCCGCATCTCGTCCATTTTGCGGATATTGGCCTGACGGAAGTTATTTATCTGCTGATTTCTTGCTGAAAGATTATCCTGCAACTCTTTTTTTCTGGCTGGAGTTGCATTATCGTATTCTTTAGACATGTCATCAATTGACACTTTTAGAGAATCCTGTAATTTTTTCAGATCAGCCTGCCATTTTTCATCCTCAGTTTTAAGCTCATTCTGTATTTTTGCAGATTCTGAAAATGCAATCAATAGTTTGCCCGAATCGATATAGGCTATTTTGGGTTTTGGAAAAAGCAATTGGAATAGAAGTATCATAATACTTGAAGCAATTATAGTTAACAAAATTTGATAAGTAGTTTTCAAGATAATTCTCCTTTATTATATAAATAAACTTCCAATTCTTAAGTCATTTACCTACAATACCCTCAATTACTCTTTTAACATTAGCCTCAAGCTTATATTTGTCATATATGAAATCAATCTGAATATCAGGATCATCAGGTATAGTTGAGCGTGAATGTGCCTGGAGGATTTGCAGTTACTTCACTTCCCTTTATCATAAGATCAATCTCTATTCTGGTTACCTGTTGATTCGAGTAAACCGAATTATCAAAATAGTAAACCGCCTGTGATGGTTTCTGAATCAGAATCATTGGCCCCAGATCTCCGGTAACTCTTGCATATACCGCCTGCTCACCAATAGTGCCATCCAGTTCCTCCCAGGCTCCACTCCTGTAAATGGCTACTTTGTATGATGCACCAGGGATAGTGTTATCGGGTAAAGGTATTGCCACAGAGATGGATTCTCCACTATTCAGAGTATTGTAAAGCGGTTCCAAATATCTGCCAATTAGTAATTTTTTTATTTACAACCAGCTTTTAATATCTAATAGTAATTTACTATTATCGTACATATATTTATAAAATATATCAGACAATTGGATTGATCAATTTTTTTACCAACTTATTTGAAATATCTGTTGCCAAAAAGCAGCAACACTTTAATTAAATCATAATTGATATATTGTACGGTTCAGTCTTGGTATCAGTATCCATATTCAGACCATGAACCTGCAGACTATCGAATCCAACGTCAACGGTAACAAATCGCCCATTGTTTCGGTGCTTGTCTCCATATTGGCTGAATTTGCACGGCTTGAACGGGAAACACTTATCACCCGTATAAAATCAGGGCTTGAAAAGGCAAAAAAGAACGGTGTCACATTAGGAAGAAAGAAAGGAAGTGTGATTAGTAATGATATGCTGCTCAAAAAATACAGGGGTGTGGTGAAAGATCTTGAGCATGATATCTCAATGAGAAAGATTGCAAGGATTCATTCGGTGTCACTGTGCACGATATTGAAAATAAAAAAAACGATGGGGGCTGCTGCGTGAAGGGGTTATTAATGCTGAAAAGCCGCTAACACCACATATATGAAAGTCATTATACCGCCGATGACCTGAGTCACCGATAAGGTATATTAGGCTTGACATATACCTCCGTTTCGAGTATACTGAAGATGAAAGGTGCCGCAGAAAAAAGGTTCAAATGAAAATGTGCGAAATTCTGCTAAATTTACAGACACAGTTCTGTAGGAAACAGCCGCACATTAATCAACTGTTTTTAATGAGACACTTTTCTCGATTAATTGAAAGGGGTACAGTATGAAAAAGGCATGTCTCTTTGTGAGGGTAAGTAGTGTGAATGACCGTCAGGATTATCAAAGACAAATCGATGATCTGAAATCATACTGTGAAAAGCAGGATCTGCAAATAGTCCATACCATTGCTGAAAAAATTAGTGGAGAAAAAAAGAATGATGTAAGAACAGGAATTAAAGAGCTAAGAAATTTAGCAGCCAAAAAAGCGTTCGATGTGCTTTTGATTTCAGAGGTGTCAAGATTGGGTAGAAATCCGTATCAGATTCAACAGGTCATTGAAGAGCTTTCCGAAGCAGGGATTTCTATTCATATAGAATCTTTAGGTCTGAAAACCTTGGATGAAAACGGCAACAGATCTCCAATGGTGGAATTCATGTTGTCCATACTGATGCAATTAGCAAGGATGGAAAGGGAATTCCTGATTCAAAGGGTAAAGAGTGGCTTGAACCATGTAAAAACAAAAGGAAAAACGCTAGGCAGACCTAAAAATTCAACCATGGATGATCAGGCATTTCTGAAAAAGTATAAGAATTTGTCTGCAGACCTGAAAAACGGAATATCTATCAGGAAAGCAGCAAAAATTCATGAAGTTTCTTTGAATACCGTTTTAAAAGTCAGGAAAGTGATGAATTTGGCAGCCTGAAATGTATCCAATTAGGAGACATTTCTATTTGGAAAAATGTTCGCTATAGAAGACTTTTTAAAAAATAGAAGTGAGTATGTCCAAGAAGTCTTTCCAAATTTCCTGCCATTTTTTTTTAAATATAATCATATTTACTAATATTGTTACAGCTAATATAATCAAAACAAATAACATTATAGCTAATATTGCAATAAAAATCCTATTCATAATAACACCTTTTTTCACTCAAAGCCATCATAAGCACTGCCTGTATTAATAATGTCAGTTCCTTCAACATACACTGTCGTTGTTGGATTCGTAATAGTTGGTTGTGTTGGAATTACTAGCCCTCCAAAATCAATAAAACTTTTTGACAACGTATTTTGTATATCCATAGCCATACGTAGCATTGACCAATCACCCAACCCTGCTTTGGAATCTATTTCGTTTGTTATTCTTTGTAGTATATGTTCTCTTTCAAAATTAAGAGCTTTAACTGCTTCAGCTTGCTGTATTACATCCAAATTCTTATTCTTGTAAACATTTAAAATAAGTTGATCATAATGAACGTTAGCTATTGTTGATAATTCTTTCTGAGCATTAAGTGCTTTACCACTTTCCCAACGTGCGATCTTTTTTGCAGCCCAATTGATAACCCAATTAAAGACTTTTGACCATACTTTACCATCATGGTCAAAACCATTTATTGGATCATTAGGACCATAAGAGTAAGGACTCCAAAATTCATCAGCAGGGTCACAGCTAGTCCACATCCCAATATCCGCATCCAAGTACCTAGCGCCAAAATAATACGCATTCAACCCAGACACTCCATTTCCAGCATCTTCCCCTTCCCTGTCAAATTCTTTGCCTGTAAACCGCTCTCTTTCTGGATCTGCACCTGGAGTAGCAATCCCTGCCACTTCTTCCATAGTCACGTAAGGCTGATACATTATGGCATCTGTAATATATCCTGCATCATTTAATTACCAGTTGGTAAGAGTCATGTGATCATGCAAAATAGCATTGCTAAACCACAACACATTTTCAAGTATTTCAAAGAGCATTGAATCTGATAAGTTAATTGCGAATATAACAATAATAATATAAGTTATAGATTTTAAGTTTTCTATTAATTAGCACGGAAATTTATACAAAGCGCCAAAAGTCGCTTAAACCAAGCTATGGAAATGACACAAGCAGACCTAAGAATTAAACAATGGATGATCAGGCACTCATGGAAAAGTATAAGAATCTTTCTGCAGACCTGAAAAACGGCTTATCAATCAGGAAAGCAGCAAAAATACACGATGTTTCACTGAATACCGTTTTGAAAGTCAGAAAGGAGATGAATTTAGCAGGTTGAAAATGTCCGCTATAGAAGACTTTTTTAGATACGCTTTTTGTGAAAATGGAAAGGGAGCATTGGGAAATTTGGTAGATTTTAATATACTCCTTCTTTACCTTATAATCATACCCCCAAACTACAGGGGAAAAGGTGCACATGGGGAAGAATAGGAAAAAAAGACTAATTAGGAACATTAGCAGCCTTCACCAAATATATTGCATAGTAAAATCTGAAAACTGTACTTTCCAGGAAAATGCAAAATTACCCAGACTACCTTCTAAGGCATCTTCCTCAAACTGTCAATTATTTCCAAAAGCCGTTCGATTGTAATAACACCATTTATTTCTGGGTTCGCCAATTCGAAAACAAATTCTTTAATTTCTTCGTTTTCAAAATCTATATCATCCCTAAATTCAATAGCATTTGCCCATTCTTCCAATATTTCCGTACTAATAAACCCATCAATACATTTAGGAGAACCATTTCAATGTCTGACGGTTTTACAATAATTTCTGGTGCTTCGGAGTCATAACCAAACACCGAAAGTTTTTCTAATAGATCCTTTATAGATCCTTTCAGTGCAAGTAACTCCAGCAACAATTCTCTTCTGGTCTTCATTTCTCATTATTTTGGTTTTATGTGAACTACTGATCCATCTGGTGCAAAAGTCGTTTTTAACATATTAAAAGTTTCACCTTGAGGAGTAACCCATTTTTGATAAAGAGCGCTCGACCAAGAACCATTTGAATTAATCCAAAACCAATCATTGCCCCAAATACCAATTCAGGAATTTCGCAGTAAGCTAATTAATGCTTTAAATCACACAATTTATGTTTAGGGTAGAGTAGTTATTTTGTCATTGATTTTAATTCCTTTATTGTCAAACAATTTATATAGTCTTTGTATTTCTGAAAGCAGCATTTCGCCCAAGTTAGGCCACTCATTAAGAGATGCGATATCTTCTCTGGCACATCTATACACATGCATATTATAAATATTTAAATAAATCAAAGATCCATCTTCACAGTAGGATCCAATAAAAAAATGATCATCATTAGCATTAATTGGGCGTTCTATTGTGTTAGGTGTTATCAAATTAAATGGTTGCTGCAATACAGACTCAATTGTTCGTTTGTAATTTGTTCTTAATCCAAAGAAAGAAATACTGCATGAAAAAGCATTCAGTCCATTCATTAACAATAAAAATTTGCAATAAACATCTGGAATTCCTATTTCATTTAGCAGTTGTTCCAAATCTAAAACACCTATTGGTGGAAATATCTGATGAAACCAAGCTTGTGGTGCAATATGTTTTGTATTACCAAAAAGTTTGGTACCATTTTTAAGTTTGTGGTATCCAAAATTTTTAGATCTTTCAAGAATTTTTAAAACTTCATTAACATATTTTTCCATATTTTTTATTTTACCTGTCTATAAGTTCGCCATTAGTAGCATTTCTATAATTACCTGAATGCCTTTTGATATGTTCACCCTTTTGAAGAAATTCAATATTCTTTTGATTACCTGCCAAATGTGGATTTTTTTTAACACTATTTATGTGATGGCCTACATACCCCTTCACTCTACCCGTAGCCAATAATTCAGCTTTTTCTGTAGTAGACCAAGCTCTGGTACCAATACCTACATTTTTAACTAGGTTAGCTTCAGCTTTCCATGCTTTTACAACTGCATAAGATCTTAAGCTTCCCCCTATAGGAATCAAACCTGTTATATCACCATTTTCTAATGCTTCCCAATTTTTGTTTGATACTTCTCCCCAAGTGTTAAAAATTACGCTTGTAATCGTTGCTGCAACAATGGCTCCCTTTCCAAATTTTATTGGTGAATCCCACATCAAATTCGCCAGAAAAGGAGCATTTTCAGACAATTGTTGGAACCAACCAGCATTAGCCATACTACTCATTGTTCCATTATCACCAGTATTCAATCCTTCTATTTTACTACCAGTTGGATCAATTAAATTTAGTGGATCATTGCCACAATAAACATAGGAATTCCAAAATTCATCCTCTGGATCAACACTCATCCACATTCCAATCTCCGGATCATGAAATCTCGCTCCGAAATAATACGCATTCAGCCCCGGCACTCCATAAACCGTATCTTCCCCTTCCCTGTCAAACTCTTTACCGGTAAACCGTTCTCTTTCCGGATCTGCACCAGGAGTAGCGATACCCGCCACTTCTTCCATTGTCCCGTAAGGCTGATACATTATGGCATCTGTAATATCGCCTGCATCGTTTATAACCATTCGGGTAGAGCCTAGATGATCTTTCAGGTAATAGTTATAGTAGTAGGATCCTGCAGAACCTTTACGGATCTGTCCTTCACCGTTGAGACTTGTGTACTCAAAAGCCAGATTATTTCCTCCATAGGAAAATACCAGCTTGTCCGGGTTATTGGCATTACCTTTCATCTCTGAGACGGTTTTTTCATTAGTGATAAGCAGGGACTGTCCTTGATCCAAATCGAAAACGTTTGATACTGTATATGTTACGCTATCAGGAGAAGGAATGTTAACAGAAGCAGAATTCACCACTACTCTCCCATAGAAAGTATTTATGCTTCTGGCTATTAGAGTGCTATCCGCAAGTCGTTCAAAATTAATAAGAATACTATCGTTTGTCCCGGATGGGGAAACCGAGTAATCGGTATAGGTAAGAGTGAATGTACCTGGAGGATTTGCAGTTACTTCACTTTCCTTTATCATCAGATCAATCTCTATTCTGGTAACCTGCTGGTTGGAGTAAACCGAATTATCAAAATAGTAAACCGCTTGTGATGGTT
>JAEYNR010000047.1 GCA_023412475.1 Fibrobacterota bacterium
CTTTTTAGAAGATTATGAAGTGACTCACTCTTTTGTGACTGAGAGTTCTTGATCCTTTCCTCTTCTGTAAGTTTTGCCAAATCTTCAGAGGATGATGGTGTAATGTATGATTCATCATAGGTTATTAAACACCACAATACAAAAAATATTGAAACACTGTGGTAAGTGGAAAGAGCCGATTCCCAGACCACCACCTCAAATAGTTGCTGAACCTGCTTTAGTAGCCGAAGAAGTTACTTTGGATTATGGTTTCTTCGAACAGAACTGTGTTTGAATCTGTTTTTTTATTCGCTTCAAAGCCATCGGGTATTTATTGTCTTAACTTTATAAAAGTAGGTACTTCACAGTTATTGAGCTACTGTAACACTAAAAATGATAGCTAATTTTCCTGGAAAATTTATTGAAATCGTTGTATTCGGCCAATGCAAGCACTATTTTAAACTCATAAGTAAAAAAGATCAAAATACCTATCAGCGAAAAAGATGCTGATACTTATGATAAATGGGATTTATGGGTAACCGGTATTGACGGCAGCAGCGAGAGTAGAGTTGCAGAAAATTGTTGCTGGGGCACCTGGCGTCCATCTGGTGATTCGATTGTCTTTGCACGGGGTGCAAAGGTGTTTGTTATGGATCTTTCCGACAGCAGTGAAAAGGTGCTGCTTGATACTGAAGAAAAATTCAAAAAAGGTACGATAGCTCAGCAGCCGCAGCTTTCACCTGACGGGAAACTGCTTGCAATGACTCTTCGGGGATCTGTTATGGAAACCGGTATATGGAATTTCCAAAAAAGTGAATGGTACAGTACCGGGAAAGGATGTCAGATAGACTGGTTTCCTGATGGGAGGAGAGTGTTACGGATGAATGAGGGGCAGGGTAATGGAAGTACGGAGGTGCTTGCAATAGAGATTGATTCAGACGGCAAGCCAGTGGATAAAATTGCAGGCTTGAAAGTTCCAAAGAAAATCCGTTTCATGGATCTTCCAGGGCGAAGATCACATGAATATTTCCCAAAACTGGACCAGACCGGTGAGTGGCTTGTCTGGTGTGCTACTCAGTATGGTCATGAACATGATATTTATGATTATGAAGTGTATGTCTGGAATATAAATACCGAGAAGAAAAAGGATTTCGTGCGCCTTACTTTTCATAGCGGAAATGACCGCTGGCCGGATATTTACATAAATAACAAACCGGAAAAATAGATTTTAAATCAGTTTTTAACTTTGCTTAATAGCTGCAGAAGAAGCAGATATAAAATACCTGCAACCTGATAGAAGGAGAAATTTTTGGGTATTAAAAAAAACACCACAAATGGAATGAGACAGAAAAAACAAAAGTTAACGGCTAAAAAGCTGAAGAAGATAGTTAAGAGTGTAAAGAAGGAAAAACGCAATGCGGTTTCCGTTTCTGAAAAAAAGCCGGAGGGAAAAAGTGCTGCTCCAGTACGTTCCCGTAAAAAAGCGACAACAGCCCGATCTGTATTGCACATGCAGGAAAATCCGGATAACAGGATAGTCAAAGCTTTTGAAAAGGTTTCTTACCGTAATAAAGCAATGTTGTGTGAAGCAATAAAAACTTCAAACTACAAACCGGTTGAATTGGCACCTGCAATTCATACGTTATATAGAAAGAATCCGGAAAAAGCATTGAAGGCGGCTGAAGTGTTTGCTGCTACATTGCCAAATCGCCGGGATCATAGCGAGTTGTTCCAGACTTTGGCATTAATGGAAAAAGAGGAGCGCAAGGTTGTTATACGCGGATATCGTAATGCCGGACAGGGACGCGGGGTGGTTCATGCCATTAGCCAGTTGCCCCGTTTTCAGGCCCGTACGATAATGGAAGATTTCGTTAAAACCGATTCAGGTGAAGATGACCCCGATGCTATAAAAGAGGTGTTATACTGGCTCAGGGATGCTGGTAGCGAAATAAGACGCTTGGAAAAAGGACAGGTTGCTCATCCTGATGGTGAGTTCGATTCTGCAGTTGTAAGTTTCTTTGAGGATGTTGTCGATGCCATATCCGATGCTGTAACTGCTGTGGTTGATGCAGCCCTGGATACTGTCGAAAAGTTTGCAAATGCAATAGTCGATGTTGTTACCTGGGTGGCTGATGAGGTTGCAAGTCTGGCACGTTCACTTATTGAAGCGGGTAAGACGATAAAGGAGATGCTTGAAGCGGCTGTGGTCCACGGATATCAAACAATTAAAAAGATGGTTCAGGGACTGATAGATATCGGAAAATCATTATATGAGGTACTTGAACAGGCAATAACGTTTACTCTTGAAAGTTTTATTGACATTATCAAGGCAATTGATAATTTAGGGCGACAGTTATGGGAATTTCTCAAATGGATGGCTTCAAAAAGTTATGATGTTGTCAAAAAAGGAATTGAAGCACTTGTCAAAGCTGGAAAGTCTATTGGTAATGTATTGGCGCAGGCTGCTGATTATGGATATATGCTCATCAAGAATTCCGTACAGGCTCTGCTGGAAATCGGAAAAACAGTTATCAGTATTGTTGAAGCAATAGTTGAACGTTCTGTTTCAGCTTTTAAAGATGTGGTATTAGCTCTCAGAAGTTTGGGATATTCCATTTCAACTCTATTAAACGAGTTGGTAAAGGCGGGTGCCGATTTTATAGACAAACTGGTCAAGGTAGCGTATGAACTCGGAGAAACTGTTGCTGATTTTATGTCTTATATTGCCAAAGCTGCAATAGAAACAACGGGTAAAATTGTAAATGGCCTGCTTAGTGCTGGCGTAGCAATTAAAGATATGATCGTTTCAATAGCTGAAAAGGGTTTCGCAGCAATCAAGAAATTAGTAAATGCAGTATTTCAAATTGGCAGGTCGTTTTACCACTTTCTGCGTGATATTGCAGGGATGAGTATGGAACTGCTGAAAAAGGTTATTAAAGCTGCTTTTGAACTTGGTAAAACAGTTGCCCAGTTTACAGCAGAGATGGTTAATTATACATACAGTGCAGCAGCCCGTTTTATTGAAGCTGCACTGGAAGCAGGTGCAACTGTGGCAAAAATGCTTGAATCTGTTGTTGAAAAGGGCTATTACGTTTTTCGCAAAATTGTCAACGGTATTCTTCAGACACTTGGTCCGGTTAGTGATGTACTTGACTGGTTGATTGAGCGTGGTGAAGATTTGACATCAGGATTGTGGCGTGAAACCGTCATGGCAATAAGATATGTAAAAAACA
The DNA here is from genome assembly GCA_023412475.1 of Fibrobacterota bacterium. Lineage (GTDB taxonomy): Bacteria > Fibrobacterota > Chitinivibrionia > Chitinivibrionales > Chitinispirillaceae > JAAYPC01. Next base: position 3,213 of record JAEYNR010000047.1, read on the forward strand.
GTGTTACTGAAGTATTGAACTGGGCTATGGAACAGACTGAAAATGTTTTCGATACCATCTTGTCTGTTGTCGAAGATATCGGTACTGCATTGTATGATGTAATCGAGTGGGCACAGGCTACAGGGGCACAAGCACTTAAAAAACTGGCTAAAGCAACTGTTCGTGTAAAGAACTCGGTAGCATATCTGCTTAATTATATGGAAAATGATCTGCTTTCAGGTCTCTCAAAAATAATGGAAGGCTTATTGGAAGCAGGTTATGAGTTGTCTGATTTGATCTCATGGGCAACCCAAAGAACTGTAGAGGTAGTGGTTGAGCTGGTAAATGGAGCTCTGGCTGTAGGTACAACTCTGGCCCAACTTATTACCGAGACCGTTGCTCATCCTGAAAAGGCTCTCGAAAACCTTGTTTCTGCATTCAAACAGGTTGGAAAGACTATGGCCGACATTTTCCAGGCTGTCATTGTTGATACTGCCAAACAGTTTATTAATGAAGTAGTTCAGGCACTTGTTGCTGTTGGTGAGAGTACATGTGACATATTAAAAGGTGTACTGGAAATTTCCGGTGGAGCTATTGGTACTGTGATTGCCATTCTTTTTGAATTGCTTGGCTCATATCGTCCTTTGAGTGACGAGGAACGCGCTGATGCCAGAGTCGTTTTTGGAGACAGTATCAATATGGATGAGGTGTATATTGCCAAGGAAGGTGCTTTTAATTCAATAATCTTTGGTGTACAGGACTTCTTTTCCCAGTTGTCCAATGGTAATTTCGCCAATTTAACTGATGAAACCGACTCGCGGGCGTTTGTAACCGGCAATCTTATTAATTTCGATACTGACGAGCGGTTCGACCGGCCTACCTTTATTCACGAGCTGACCCATGTATGGCAAAATCAGAATGTAGGACCTGTTTATTTGAGCCATGCACTTGTGGCGCAGGCCAGTGAAGGGTATAATTACGGGTATAACGAAGGTGGCCCGACAGTAACACTGAATAACGCCTATTACGATGGCGCATCGGAAACGTATTACCGGGGCTACATTTTCGGCGAAGGTGGTACAGATGAACTGAATACTGCAGATGGAAAATTTGATAAATTCAATCCGGAGCAGCAGGCTCAGATTACCATGCAGTATTTTGCACGTCGGGTACTTGATAATCAGACCCCTGAACAATACGAAGCCTGGCAGCAGTATATTGATGTGGTTCAGGCTGGTGTGCTTGTATAGTGAGTCTGGTAAACGGTAAACGCATCTCTATAATCCTGCCGGAAAAATTCCGGCAGGATATATCAGATCTGTATAAAGCTTATACTCAGGCGGGAGTTGATGTAATTTCATGCCTTTACAACAGTATTCCACCCGACAGCCAGGAAATCCAGAAGATAACAGAGAATGCCGATGCTGCTTTGTTGATTTATGAATCCAAACGTTCTCCATCAAATGTTTTTTCTTCACCTTTTGTATACCGCGTTTCAGGAGAAATGATTCCACTTGGAATCTTTCCTGTGAAAACCCGTGAACATATTGAGTGCTTTGCAAATACAGTCAAGACCGTGCATAACAGATCCAGTTCACAATCGGCTCTTGTGTTGCTCTCACAGCGTCATCCCCGATACCGTAACGTGGCTAACCGCATGGAGGTTGTTTTGTCCCGAATCAAGAAAACAGAAGCGTTTCGTTGGACAGGTGAGAGGGTATATAAAAAGGATATGCTGGCCGGGCTGAAAGCCGGCCCGGGATGTGTAATCTATTTAGGACATGGACGTCCTTCTGGTTGGGCAGGGTACTGCGGTACCCGAATGCATGACTTTACACCAGAGGCTTCATCGCCAATGGGTTGTGTTTTTTCACTATGCTGTGATACGGCAAGTCGCAGAAGGGTATCTCTTTCATTCTCTGAGGCATTGGTGCAAAAAGGATTGTCGGCTTCATCGTTCGGTGCTGTCCGTAAAAGCCTGCATCTTGACAACACCCGTTGGGCAATTCGTATGTGTCGGGAAATCGCTACTGTGAGAAATTGTGGTGAACTGCTTGTACGCTGTGCACCTGTCAGCAAAAATTCTGCGCAACCCTATCGTCTTATAGGTGATCCTCTGGCCCCCTTGTATTCAACTGCAGAAGCAATAAAAGCCGGCAAACTGGTGCCCGTATATCCTTAACCCGAATCATTCGATTGCTTAATAAATGTCAACTCGATAATATTGAACTCAGATCTATTTTTTTTAAAAATCCTGTGCATTAATTACAATAATCTTCCTTTCTCCGATCCGCGGCAGGCTTGTATCATGAATTACGGGATTTCTGAAAAGAGCAATGTCATCAAGAACTTTACTTTTATACAGTACCAGTTTGCCGTTTGAATGGAGAAGTTTGAAGATGATTTTTTTATACAAAGGAATAATTTTTACAGAACGGGAAACAACAATATCAAAAGTGCCATAAAAACTTTGTGGAAGTTCTTCTATTCTGGTATCAATAAAGCTACAGTTATTCAGGTTGAGAACCTCGACACATTTTTTCAGTGCATTGATTTTTTTCTTCCTGGAATCGAGCAGAAATATTCTGGAGTCGGGAAAAAGAATTGCCAGGGGTATTCCCGGAAGTCCTCCACCAGTTCCAAAGTCGAGAATCCTTTTTTGTAAAAAGTTGATAAATTTAATTGCAAAAAGAGAATCGGTAAAATGATGCGACCAGATATGTGAAGGATCAGTCTGACGTGAAATAAGATTGATTTTATTGTTCTCGGAAATGAGCCAGTCAAAATAAGATTCAAATTGTTCCAGAATCTTATGATAGTCTCTGGAGTAATTTTCTTTTAAAAAGGATATGAAGAGCTCTTTGGATGTCATGATTTTTGTTCTGTAATATTGATTGATGTTTATTTTTATCAGATATTCAGAAAAATAATAAATACGAATCAGTTTTACTGGTTAATTTTCATCGCTTTAAAATATGCGATCAGGAACTTTCATTTTGCGTATTGACCCTGTTCTATGGAAAATACCCCTATTGTTTCAAAAAAGGTACTGATCGCTATATAATGGATTTTTGCTGAATTTCAGAATAGGAATTTTAATTAAAACAGCATATATTTAATTGCAGAAGCTTTTTGGGCAAAACGGTAATCAGGTTTTCCGGTACAGCGATTGGACTGTTAGGGAATTCAAATATAGACGAAAGGAGCATAAAATGACCGAAGCATTGTTGAATGTTCTGATTCTATCGGTAATCATTTATTTGATTGATCTGTTTCTTCCTGCAGTACATGTAAAAAATTTTTCAACAGCGATAATTGTTGCAATAGTTTACAGCCTTTTGAATTTTTTCCTGGGCTGGTTATTTCTATTTTTGTCCTTTCCACTGGTTTTCCTTACTCTGGGGCTGTTTAGGTTTGTAATCAATGCTTTTTTTCTCTGGATAACAGATAAAATTGTAGAAGGTTTTAAAATAAAAAACTTCGGATGGACATTAATTACAGCATTACTTATATCACTTGGAAGTACGCTGGTGCACGCAATATTATAATTGGAGCAGCAATTTTAATATGGAAAAAGTTTATATCGGAAAAACCGGTCTGGTAGTAAGCAGAACCGGTTTTGGTGCATTACCCATTCAGAGAATCTCAGAAAAAGAAGCTGTCTCGCTTTTAAGGAAAGCATATGATAATGGAATCGATTTCTATGATACAGCCAGGAGCTATTCCGACAGCGAGGAAAAAATTGGAGCTGCATTGTCAGGTGTGAGACAGAAAGTTATTATTGCCACAAAAACTGCTGCAAAAACAAAAGAGGATCTGTTTAAAGATCTGGCAGTGAGTCTCAAAAAGCTCAAAACAGACTATATAGATATTCTTCAACTGCATAATCCGGATACGCTGCCCGATCCTGATGACCCGAAAAGTTCATATGCTGGTCTTCTGGAAGCCAGGAAAAAAGGTATGGTGCGTTATCTGGGTTTAACTAACCATAAACTCCAATTGGCAACTGAAGCTGTCCGGTCTTGCCTTTATGATACTGTTCAGTTCCCTTTAAATACACTCAGTTCAGAAAATGAGCTGGAAATAATTGAAACATGTAAAAATGCAGGTTGCGGACTTATTGCAATGAAAGCAATGTCTGGGGGATTGATCAAAAATGCATCATCTGCTTTTGCCTTTTTAAGACAGTTTGATAATGTAATACCTGTCTGGGGAATACAAAAAGAGGCGGAGCTTGATGAATTTTTATATTATGAAAAGGAACCACCATGTTTAAATGACATAATGTGGCAGATAATAGAAAATGATCGCAAGGAACTGTCCGGACAGTTTTGCCGTGGATGCGGATACTGCATGCCCTGCTCCGCAGGAATAGATATCCCATGGGCTGCAAGAATGTTAACACTCACTATCCAGTGCGTGTTGGGTTTTACTTAATTTTTAGTAACCAGAACTTAAGCTCAGACCACACTGTTTATTCCTTTATTTCACAAACCTGGTAAGGGCACCCGTGCGGATTGATGATTACATATACGTTTTCCTTGATCAATCTCAGGGATGGTTCGGTTCAAAGGTGGTCCTGGATTGGCCACAGATTTTCAATCTGCGGCTCGACCCTTTCGAACGTGCCGGTTCTGAAAACGCTCCTCCATACCTGATGCAATTTTTTGGTCATAATTTCTGGCGCTTTGTTTTCGCTCAGAAAGAAGTGGCCAGACTCGGTGAAACATTTGTCGAATTTCCGCCTATGCAAAAACCTGCATTATTTAATATCGAAGATATAAAGAAATCTGTTCAAAAGGCAATCTCGAACAGGTTTGGACAATAAAATAGTTTTTTCTATGCATATTGGAGATGGAGCCAAAAAAACAAGGTTTATTTTCCCGTGCAACTACAGTACCAGCTTCGTTGGAGGACTATCAATATTGTAACTTATTTTGATAATTTGACACCGTCCCTATGACTCTATGACTCATAGAAAATCTAAGAATAGATTTCAGTTAACAAATACGATGCATTTGGTTTGTTTTTTACCTTTGTTTTTTTATACGTTCTTTTTCGAGATTTATCATATAAGCCTGGATCATTTTAGCAAACATACTTGATCTGTATGGAGACGGGTAGGCTTTATTATTTTTTCTGTCTAAAATATAAAAAGTCTCTGAAGTTGTTGACATTTCTTGAAAGCTATAATTCCCGGAAGGACCAGTCGAATAGGGGTTTGTTGGATTCTGTAATGTTGTGTATACACTGTTGTGTAACTCTCCGGCAAAAACATACTGGTATTTATCCAAATCACTATATTCGATGCAGGTGTCAAACTCATCCCAGGTCGCAAAAGTGTACTTGCCATGATACTCATTACGGACATGTTTTTTCAAGTATTTATCATAACCTTTTCTTTCACGAATTATGCAGATTAGTGTGCTGGTTGTTGTACCAAAATCAGGTGGAATGGCACCTTTTTCCACTGTCATTTTACTAATGCATATTTGTTTTGTCAAAGCGCTACTTATTAAAATGGTACTCATTATGCACCCACTATTTAGTACATAAAAAATAATTATTGTAATTGTTACAGTAAATGTTAGTAGTTTTTTCATATATCCTCACTGATTTAGTATTTACTGTAAAGTAGTACTTCTGTTTTATAATACCAAAAAGAATAATACATTCTGCATTTTCTAATCTAACAATAGTATTACATTTGATTTGTAATGTGATACTTATTCGATGTGCTTTACAGATGTTTTTTTATTTCATTTTTTTTATAGATACTATCTCTTTTATTTTCATTCATTAATCCCAATGCATCACCCATTACTGAAACAGTATATTCGCGATTTCGTGCCGCTAAGGCGGTAAGGTGTATACAAAATTCAGCATCTGCTCCGACTATATATAATTTGCTTTACAGTAACAACCAATTCGCCATTATTTTTATAAGGAAAAGGATTTGTTACGGTAAAACCTGTAAAGTCTGCTTGAACATAAATAATACACAATGCTTTACGATGAGATAAATATTTTTGAATTTTGGAACGTTTAGCCGAACACTTCAAATGTCAATCCACTGAAACTAATGGTCCAAAGGAACAAATCACAATTGCAACAATCCAGATTGTAATTTTCTTTTTGTTTGTTATTCCTCCTGTAAAGTTTAATTTTATGGCGTGTATTTAAAGTACATCCCACTGAATCATTGATAAATATAATGTATGTTACAGTAATATTTTTGTTTTTTTAATGCTTATGAATGAATTGGATGGATCAAAATTCCATAAAGATCACAAAAACACTTATTTTGGTACTTTTTTGGAGTGTATTTTTTTACACGTTTTTTGCACCTCTCTGGTATATTGGAGCGCAAGCTGTTGTATTTGTGCTATTTTTTTCATGTGCGTATCGTTCAACCCTGCATGAAAGTATGGAATATCGAAAAGACCGATTATCTGAAAACGGGGAATACGACTGTTGTCGGAAAGCCGTATGAAGGAAAACTTCACGTACGGTTTGATGTGGCAGGAGATGGTAAGGGATCTGTAAAGGGATAACCTGCCATATCTTGACCCTACCAGGCCCTTGCGAGGTACGGTTAACGCGATTTACAGTAATTTTTTGCAAGGGCTGCACATTTGAGCATTGTACTGGCTGGGTTTGGGTGCAGTACAATAAAGTACTTGGTACAGGAAGCATTCACCTACTGCATTCACGAACCACAACCAAATATACCTGATACGTAAAACGGTTTAATTCCGCAAGTGGCTACCCACTCTATAAAGCGCTCGCAAAGTTTCCTCTGCTTTGCTCTATCCCCCGCTCTCCTGCGAAAGAAACACCAGAGACGTTCACGAACATATTTGTCCAGTTTCTGAAAATGGCCTGTTCCGTTACCAACCCCAAAGTATCCACGCCACCCGATGATTACTTCATTCAGTTCTCGTACGATTACCTCAAGTGGCACCAGTAGCCGTTTACTTGACGTCAGTTCCCTCAGTCTCTTGCGTATATTGTTCATCGCCTTTTTGCTGGGATAACAAGCGGGTACTAACTTCCCGCTTTTCCAGTTCTTCCACTTGCGGATATGAAATCCGAGAAAGTCAAAACCTTCTTCTGCAATCCTGATAATCTTTGTTTTGTCAGGATGCAGCGCAAGTTTTAATCTGCCAAGAAGCGCAGCAATTATTCGCAAGGATTCTTTGGCCTGACTTTCGTGACGGCACATTACAACAAAGTCATCTGCGTACCCTACTAACATTCCCAGGTGTGTACACTCCAGCTGCCAGTATCTATCAAGGACATGCAGGTAAATATTCGCCAATAGCGGGGATATTACTCCACCTTGCGGCGTTCCCTTTACAGTCGGCTTACATTCTCCATTTTCAATTACCCCTGGTTCCAGCCATTGTCTTATCAGCTTTAAAAACCGCTTGTCACTAATACGTTTCTTTATCAGAGACATCAATATATCATGATCCAGATTGTCAAAGAATCCTTGTATATCGGCATCAAGTATATACCAGCTCGTACAAGTGTTGTCTGGACTTCCTTTATCGCCTGTTTGGCACTGCGCTTAGGACGATATCCATAAGAACAGTCTTCAAAAAGCGATTCGAACAGCGGCTCCATCACAAATCGACATGCTTGCTGTACTATTCGGTCCCCAATAGTAGGCATTCCCAATGGACGCATCTTTCCATCCGCCTTCGGAATGTAATCTCTTTTAAGCGGTTTCGGTCGATACGACTTCGCTCTCAGTTGCGCTGAAAGTTCATTGAGAAATGGTTCAACTCCGTCTGTCTCAATATCCCTTAGAGATAAATTATCTATTCCGGATTCTCCCCCATTGGCTTTTACTTCGTACCAGGCCCGCCACAATATATCGGGCCGGTATATTCGGTCGTAAAGCGCATGAAAGCGCCTTGTCCGGTTCCATTTGGCTGCCCGGTAGAGCTCACGCTGAAGTTCTCGTGATTTAAAAATGTGTTGTTGGCGTTTTACCTCTCACTTACCTCTTTACGTTTACTTTGCTGAAGAAGAGGTCCTTACCTAAATAAAGTTTTGCTGTCTTTATTATCATCGGTACTATTACCTCATCCGACTTCTCACAGAACATCAGCCGTAATTTCGCTTTCACTTATATCCGCCCTTATACAGTATTGTGTTACCATAATCCTGTGAGATCTCCCTTGTTGCGCACTTCACTTTCACAACATTCCACATCCCCTACGCCGGAGGATTCTTCGAAGCTGCGATTCCAGAATCTTTGCTTCTTCCGTGGCCTTCGAACGATTGCGACCGTCTCGGCTTCCTCTTGTCCCCTTACGGGGTAAGTTTACGACGCTGCAGATTTCACCTCTTTCGAGATTACGGACTGCTGTTTTGACATTCCTCGCTTCACCATCCCATTTCACAACAGTACAGTGGAGGTGGTCTACATGGCGATCTGGTTCTTACCATGGTTGAACTTTCATCAACGAGCGAAATGCACCTTTGCAAGGCGCACCACAATTGTCATTATTGTACTGAACGTTTCATAGCATCTCCCCTCTCTTGTTTTTTAAAGTAGTCGCGTTATTGCGACTACACATCTCCATTAATCGCATAATTGCGACTTACCTTAGCGTGGTTTCAGCTATGTATTACACATTTAATACTTTGTTTTTATTCGAGTTACACATATTTCACCCGTTCCGGCACACATCTTGTTTTCGTCCTTACGCTTGTAACTTCACTCGTAAGGATCGCAGATGTCCGCATCAGCACATATTCTCAGGAAGAAAAAACAATCGCGACAACCGCTTGTCCCGTTCAGAAAACCGAACGTCCCCAGAGAGTGTAAACCACCAGGAAAGTTCTATCGCCCTCGTGACCATGAGGCCTCTCCGTTCTTTAAAGTAGTACGTGACCACTTTGCTGAGTTTGAGCGGGTATACCCTGAAAAGTTTCAGGCAAAGTATGGGTTCTGGCGACCGATTATCTGTACATCGATAGATAAATTCCTCAAGTGCGGTGATTTAAAAGAGGGGTTTGCGCGGGTACGATGTCCGGATTGCCACATGGAATTTTTCGTCGCATTCTCATGCCGTCAGCGAGCGTGTTGTACCTCATGCGATCAGAAACGGGCATTACTTCTTGCACACCGATTAAATAGCGAAGTGTTTGCACCAGTACCGCATCGGCAGTGGGTTTTTACGATCCCAAAACGACTGCGGATTTTCTTCCGTTTTGATCGCAGTTTGTTAGGAAAATTATGTCGTGCAGCATGGGAAACCGTACGGGATCTGTATGCACTTGAAGTTGACGGTACTTGCGGAATACCTGCCATGATTGGAGCTATACAGACCTTTGGCTGATAGGTATTTTGATCTTTTTAACTTATGAGTTTAAAATAGTGCTTGCATTGGCCAGCTGCAACTATTTTGATAAACTTTTGCTGGAAAATAGACACCATTTTCTGCGAATGAAGATACCAAAT
>JAEYNR010000050.1 GCA_023412475.1 Fibrobacterota bacterium
GGGCTGCGGGGCTGCGGGGCTATCGGGGCTGCGGGGCTATCTGGGCTGCGGGGCTATCATCCGTAGGCTGGGTGGTAGCTTGCCTGCGGTTATGCACGATGTTCGTATCCTACTGGGGGCTTTGAGAAGAGTGTTGTCGGAGGCTTGACATAATTTGACGGTGTTCTGGTTGACGTTATTATGTCAAAATTTCTTTACTTTGCCGAACGTAATCTCATGAACCATGTTATAGGCTTTAGACCTGTAGTAAGCATCTGGCAGTTTTGTTGTTCTCAGTATATATGGTATTGCATACTCCATAACCGGATCGTTAAGTGTGGATTCAACCAACTTGACATTCAGATTTCGGCCGTTTGGAAAAGAGAGAAATTCAAGTTTCATTATCCCTTTCAAATCGGGTTTGAAAAATAACCGGTCACTGTAAGCCAGTTTGAAATATTTATCAAGAGAATCAGTTGCGTTTTCAAATTTATGAAGTGGGATCTTTTCATTTAAAGTGTTATATACAGTATCCTGACGGGTCCATTTTGGAACTTCTTCAGAAAAAGAAAGTAAATAAACAAGAGAATCAATTTTAGTCTTTTTTTTGATGCTTATGTCATGAAACTTGTAACTTGGTGGTCTGAAAAAAAGGTTTTGAGACGGATATCTACTTCCAGTTGTATAACCTTTAAAATATCTGGAAGAGGCAAGTTGGGGAAAACGATAAAAACAGTGCGATGCCCAGTCCTGTAGAGTCACCTCTGAAATAGAATCATTACACTCTGGAGATGAAAAAGGTTGGCTGCTGTTTTTAGCCGATTCAAACAGGGACATATCATCTGGATATGCTCGAAAATTGTGGTAATTACTCCAGATAATTTTACCAGTTGAGAGCTCGATCAGGATAACGTATGTATGGAAAAAGCTGACCTTTGTAATATATCCGAAATGAGTTCCACTACTGAGTACTCCAGTTAAGACTATTTGGCCAAGCGCCAACATTTCCATTGCTACTTGATTAACTAATGCCGCCTGATGAAAAATAAAAAGGGCATAATTGCTGTTCGTGAAATCTGAAATGGTTTTAAGATCAAATTTTGTACTGGTAGATGCTGGAAGATAACTCTCACCCGTGTATTTGAAAAAAGATACTGCGGCATAAGCCTTTCTGCTAATGCTTTTAACAGCATTAATCTGGTTTTCAGTTAATTTGTTCGAAAAGACATAAGGAAGAATCGTCGAATCTATCTTGTTTGAGTCCAGTGGTTTTAGGGGCACTGTTAAGAAGGTATCCATGAAAGAGCCCATCAGAAATGGTTCTACTGTTTTTACAGAGTATCCTTTTTTTGTGAGAGCTTTAGTAGTCCCCTCTAAAATAAGTGAATCGAGGAAAAGGGATGCTTTTGCGCTATAAAAATCATTTTTTGTATTAATAGCCAATAATGCATCGCTGAAAACAGTGATCGTATCAATATCGTTGCGAATAGATCCAAAATCAGGGCTGATTCGGACATTTTGACTTATACATGATAGAAAAAAAACTGAAAGAAATAAAAGAAAAAGTTTCCTGGAGAATAACAAACATTAATCCTTTTTTGATTTTTATTAATCTTGAGATCTGCAAAGGATAAAAGATACTCGGTTAGAAATTAATTGGCAAGGATAAAAGCTGTAAAGTCAGGTAAGTTCTGTAAAATGGAAACCCAAAGGTAGAACCTTTATGGTGAGATTGTGAGTAGGGAGTAGCGGGTTATCATCCGTAGGCTGCGCGGTAGCTTGCCTGCGGTTATGTATGATGTCGCCCCACTGGGGGCTTTGAAAAGAGAGTTGTCAGAGTCTTGACACTCTTTGACAAACTCGTGAACCATGTTTTAGCTGCAGAAAACAATTAAATATACTAACGGATGTAAGTAAATCGAAGAGATCCATCACAAACTCCCTTATTAAGGGGCCCTTTCGGGCGGGGAAATTCATCAATCAACATTAATGATTCGAATAAGTAGTTGTAAATATCGGGGTGCCTTCGAGAGGGTGTTTTTTCCCTTCCAGTTTCTCATCTTGTTTCTTATTTGGAGTTTCGTATTTCGTGCTTTCCTCCTGTTTAGTTTTTCGATATTTAAAATCCCGGATTTTCCACCATTAACGCTAACACCGCCCAAATAACTAAAACCACCGTTCCCATAACAGTTGCAATAGCCCACAAAGGGACTGGCCCATCACGTTTCACCCCTAAGCCTCTGGAAAAATTTTTCCATATTGCATGCGGAGAGAGTGTTTCGAATGGCTTTCCGCACTTTACAAGAAGAGATGCAAGCTGGGAGATTATTACTTCTCTTTGCTGTGGATCTCTCAGGAAATATTTGCCCTGAAACCCTAAAGAGAGGCAAAAATAATAGATCTCCAGTGTACTTCTGTTTTTTTCAGGGGTTTGCATCAAGTGATCCAGTTTGCGGTAAAATTCTTCACCTGCAATATTTTCATCAAATAGTTCCAGTTGCATGGGATTAGTGATCCAGAAATCGCGCGCCTCACCCGGGATCGACAGCACAGTCTCATCAAGGGTCGCTACCAGAGCATATTTTACCAGTTCAATTGTCTCTGGTGTAAAACCTGCTCTCAGGCAGTTTTTATGAAGCTGGCCGATATAATAATTAATCAGTTTCCGTAGCGCTGCAGTTTCTCCCAGATCAGTTGTATCGCGCATCTTGATTATTATAAGAAGAAGATCGGTGCATAATGTACTGAGACTCTGCTCTTTCAGGTGACTATCGGAAAAATTAAGATCCAGTGTCTCAGAGAGAATGGTTTTTGAAAAATCACTCATTTAACTACCTGTTTCTTCTGTTACTGCCATCATTTCCATCTTTAAACCAGGGATTTTATTTGGGAAATACATGGCTAAGGTTCCTGTGGTTTTGATCATCTCCCAGTGATTATTATGGCGGGCCAGAGAAAAATAGGAATAGCCCGGTTTTGATGAGAGTTTTGCAGGAGGAGCATTTATATACATAAGCGGCAGTCCTGGCATGGCCGATTGAATCAGTATATCGAGCTGATTTCTGGAGGCAATTTTAATTCTTGGCAGGGAAAATGCAATCAGTTCTTTTTCCGGGATTTCGGCGCTGATACCAATAAAAAAAGAGGCGCTTTCCAGAAGCTTTGGGTTATTGATTGAGAAAAGGTAGGTGGCGGGGCTGATCTCAGAGAAGGGTATCTGAACACATCCGGCAGAAATGTCGGTTTCCAGAATATCACGGATACCTTTAAAAATTAACGGAAACACTGTTTCAATAGAGTTGTGGTCATAGGATGGTAATTGGGTGACATTGAACTCAGAGGAGAAGGTGGTAAGAGCACCGGCGAGCTGGATTAAAACCAGGTAAAGTTCATAGGGGTGCACATTTGAAGAGTTAAAGAAGCTGTTGATAAGAGGGATATGGGTGTTTATGGTTTTTAAAAGCACCAGGGATGTCATTCCGGAAGTGGGAAATTCTGCAAGTCCGCACTTAAGGAGTTTGCGGTTTTGAGAGAGAAAACTGCTTTTAGCGATCAGCAATTCTAGTAGTGATCTTAGTTGGTTATAGATAGTCTCTGAGACATCGATATTTAATAGTGGTGGAGCAAAGTCTTTGTCCAAAATTATCTGACCGGTGGCTGTGCGAACCAGGCGAGCCACAGGGAGAGTGGTAAAGTTATCCAGTGCTTCACCTTCAAACAATATGCAGTATTTTGCTTTTGCCAGCTCTATCTCCTTTTTTTGCTCCCCGGAGACTTCATCGGTGATATTTTGTCTGCTGCTTATATAACGGGCGGAAAAAGAGCTGTCTAAGGAATCCTGAACCGATGCCTGTCCGGGTAAACTCAGTGGAAGAGCAAGGTAAACAAGCAGGGATTGTTGTTTATAGGAAAGGAGATCGGAAAAGTTTCTGGCTATAGGGATTGGGCCGGTTTCGGGGATGGAGAAGAAGGTGCCGTCTGGAAATATCCCCTGGGCATGTTGGAGAGATAATGTTTTGTTGGCCAGAGCATCCTGAATTATTTTAAACTTTAACAAGCCGTAAAAATAACGGTTGTATGCAGAGAAGTGTGTGTGCATAGAACTGAAAAAAAATCTCTCCATTTGCTGAAAATGTTGCGGCTGAAGAAAAATTCCTTCTTTCCAGATTACCTTATCATTTGAGAACATTTTTTTTCTCCTGTTTTAAAATTTCCTGGTCCCAAAAGTGTGAACGGATAAAAGAGTCAGAAGATTTCCAAAGTCCAATATGAAAAAAACGGTATTTTCGGGGATTTTCAAGGACGATCGAAAAAAACTAATAGAAGATGTTTTGAGATTAGAGCAAGAAGATCTTTGTCCTGTTCCCCTGTTTTGCGAGAGTACTTAAATTAACAGTTTGAAATATATAGTTTGCACCTGAAAAAAGCCATTGATCACCCAAAAAATCCTTAAAAATTGAGGCTGACTTCGCCTTCAAGGGCTGCAAGGGTATCAGTTGCAGAATTCTAACATGATGACTGGAGCATATTATGAAACTGTTTCGGTTAGTGATGGCCTTTTTATTCATTCTATTTAACCACTCCCAGATACTGGCATCAAAGGATGGTCTGATTACGGTCATAACGGAACCAACAGGGGTGGAGGTGTGGTTGGGAAACAGCTTTATCGGAAATTCTCCTATTAGAGAAAAGATAATTGCTCCAGGGAAGTACCAAATCAGACTCGTTGATCCGATTCAGAAAATCACTGCCACTGAAGAGGTGCTTGTTGATGCAGGCAGGACTGTGGTTGTCGAGAAAAAAATAATCCCAAGGTATGGCAATCTGCAGGTAAAGAGCGTGCCTGAGAATGCAAATGTATTTCTTACGGTTCCATTGGGGAAAACCCCGCTTAACAGTGAGTTTGTAATTCCGGGAAAATATCTTGTGGAAATAAGACATCCTGACAGCCTGTATAAACACTCAGAGAGACAGGTTGTTGTTTGTGAAGGAGAAACTGTGGAGCTTTTTGACACCTTAAGTATAGACAAAAAGAATATTTTCGATAAAAAAGCATTGATTCGAATCGGGCTGGGTACGGCCGCTGTAGCCGGGTTTGTTTGTGCTATAGTGGATAACGGTAATAATCACAGGTATAAAAACAGAGGTCGTTTCGACAAAGCACATACTGCGAAGGTTCGAAGAAATGTTGGTATCGTTGGTGGGGGACTTTGCGTTGTAGCATTTGAAATAGTGGCATTCTTTTAGGAGGCAAGTTTTTAAATCATGAGCTATGATTCAGAAAATTCAGGGCAGCCAGGTGGGAAAAGGATAACACGAACACTTGACGAAAGATTAATCGGGGATTCTTCCACGTCTTATTTACCTGTGTTAGATACCGCATTATTTGACGAGTCTGCTTCAATACTAAAGCGGTATCTTGACAATACATTCCCTGATGGAAGCAAACCAATTCAGTTGGGTAGTGGCGTAGTTCGCGGATTGATAGGGCAGGGCGGGATGGCCCGGGTGTACCGGGTATGGAATGAAAAGATGGAGGTGCACAGGGCTGTTAAGGTTTATTATCTGAGTGGAAGAGAAGAGCTGCGAAAACGTTTTGAGACTGAGATCAAGATTTCTGCCAAGCTCAGTCATCCTAACATTGTCCAAATCCATTCGACAGGTGAATGGAACGGGTATCCCTATATAGAAATGGAGCTGGTGGAAGGGGTAACACTGGAAAAGTTGATAAGTCAATGTGGAAAAATAACGTTTGAGACAGTAACCAGTATTGGAATTCAGATTGCAGATGCGCTCTGTTATGCCCACAAAATGGATATAGTACTTTACGGGAAGACCTACAGGGGCATTATTCATCGTGATCTGAAACCTGCCAATATTATGGTAAGCGAGAGCGGCACTGTAAAGCTTCTTGATTTTGGAATTGCCAGGCCGGCCGAGGTGGGACTACATACAGTGTCGGGCAATATAGTGGGTACGCTTCCGTATCTGTCCCCTGAGCAGATAGATAACATGGAAATAGATCAGAGAAGTGATCTTTATTCGTTGGGTACTATTCTTTATGAAGCACTTACAGGTGAAAAAACATTCCCGCAGGAGAGTATTACGGCTCTGATGAAAATGAAATCTATCGGTCAATACAGGGAATTTGAAACTTTCTCCTGTAATATTCCGATATCTCTTTCAAAAATAGTGAAAAAATGTCTCAATGAGAATAAGGATGACCGTTTCAGATCATCACTGGAGCTAAAGAATGAACTGATGGGGTTTTTAAGGAGTAACCAAGATCAATCTCCTTCACTCATTGTACAAAATTACCTTTGTAACCGGGAATATGAAAAACTGATAACCGATAAAAACAAAAGTGCTATCAAAAGGATCTTTTTTATATCAGGTTTATTAACAGTAATCGGGATTGTGATATTTTTTTATTTTCAGTTTTTGGGCGGCAAAGAATCTAAAGTAAGGGGATTTCAGTTTATTGGTGATTCGTCTGCGGTTTCAGTTTCGGACGCTACTGATTCGGTAGGGAAGAAACCTCAGGTTAAAGAAATGAATATAGGTAAAAGAGATGCTAATAATAATCGGACAGGAGCAGGAAGGAGAAAGGCAACTGTTAGCAATGTCAGGCCACCAATACAAAACCCGATAGTTCAATTAAAGGCAAAATACAGAAAAAGCAATCTTTACGAAATAGGTGATTCAGCATGTAAAGCGATGAGATTTAATGAAGCGATAACAGCTCTTAAGAGTATATCACCAGGTGATAATGACTATAATAATGGATTGATCCTTTTGGCGTATGCATATCTGGAGTCTGACAGTTTGGAGAAATCAAGGAAGGTGGCGGAGTCGATAAACAGTCTTGATGCTTTTTTCTGCATTATAATGGGGCGAATTGAGTATGCCAGTAGAAACGAGATGAAAGCGCTTGAAATTTTCCAATTGGCTCTTACCAGGGCAAGCGAGATTCGTTCGGATCAATATGCTAGAAGTGAATCGCTTTATTATGCTGCGCTTGTTTATGATAACTGGTTTAGGGCAAATCCGAGCCCGGAAAACCGGCAATTTGCTTTGATTTCCTGGAAAAAATTGCAGAGAATGTACAAACCAGGGCAGCAAAGATACCATTTAGCAATTCAGAAGATATCAAGTTATGAAGAATGACGAAGTGTAGGAAAATAGAGAATGGGAGATGAAAAATTTCGAATGAAGAATTTCGAAGTGGAAGAAAATACAGAAATAGGAGAAAAAATATCAAAATCCTTTATCCTGTTTCCTTAGTTGGAAATTCATCATTCGTCATTCGATATTTTGTATTGGTTTTGATTTTCTAACTGATGGAGGCTCGCTATGTCACCCGATGCTGCAAATACTGCTCAATTTTATTTTTTGGCTGCTAAAAATTCAGATATTTCTTTCGATGTAATTGAGTTTTACGGAAAAGAAGCGATCTCGTTTCCTTATGAATTTAATGTCTTTTTGATTTCAGAGAATAAGGAAATAAGCTCCGATGATGTTTTGGGGCAAGCTGCGACTCTCTTTGTTTTTCGTAACGGGCAATTTTATCCTTATTCGGGTATTGTTGTCGAATTTGAAATTATGGATTCTGACACTGAAAATGGATCGTATCGAGCAATGCTCGTTGCCTCTCTTTGGATTACCAGTCTTAATTACCGAAGCAGAATATTTCAGAACATAACCATTTCTGAAATTGTTCAATGCATACTTAACGAAGCTAATATCAGTAATTTCAACATCTCAATAACTTCTTCGGCAAGGCAGGAATACATTGTTCAATACCAGGAAACCGATCTGAATTTCATCTCCAGACTGATGGAGGGGACAGGGGCATGGTACTATTTTCGGGAGCCGCCAATTTGTGAAGATCAGATAAAGCCCGGTGAATCTTATGAGCAGCTCATTATAACCGATAATCCGAAATTCGATAACATTGAGGAACCATCAGAGATAATTTATCGGCCGATAGATGGTATGGCGCATGTAAAAGATCGCAAAAGAACTGAATCGGTAAATACTATCCATTTCTCAAAGAGTGTTATCCAATCGGAAGTAGTGGTTAAGGCGTATAATTACAGATGTCCAGAGGTGGCAATTGCGGGAAAACAACCGGTCAGCAGTGGCAATTATGGTACTTTTTATGAATATGGAGGAAGTTTTAAAAACGTTGAAGAAGCTCAGAAAGGAGCGCAGTTAATTTGCAGGAGATTGCATACCAGGCAGCATAAAATATCGGGTATGGGGGATTGTCGGGCATTTCGGGCCGGATTCATTTTCGAATTAAAGGAGCATAGCATTAACAGACTATCTGTACCTTATATCATTACAGAGGTGATCCATACTGGCGGCTGCACTGGTATAACATACCAGAATGAATTCAAGGCAATACCCTCAGATATGGCGGCTCATTTTGCACCAGAAAAGAGTGCGAGAGAACCAAAAGTAAATGGAATAATTCAGGCGCATATCGAAGGTAGTGGGGAAGCTTACGCTACAATTGATGATAAAGGGAGATATCGGGTCCGTTTACCATTTGATATGAGTGCAAATAATCATGATTGCAATGGATCAAAACAGATAAGACTTGCTCAGCCATACTGTGGTTCGCAATATGGATTTCACTTCCCAGCTCATCAGGGAACAGAGATGGTTCTTGCCTGTGTTGATGGTGATCCTAATAAGCCAATAGGAATTGGTACTGTGCCAAATGCCAATACAATCAGTCCGGTTATTGCTGTTAATAAACATGAAAATGTAATAAGAACAGCAGGTGGTAATATTCTGGCAATGGATGATACTGAAGAGAAGCAGAAAATCCTGCTGACAACTAAAGGGCTTAATGGATTGGAGATGAATGATGAGAAGAAGAGAGTTGTGCTTACATCGACGAATTTAAATCAGCTTCTTTTTGATGATGATAATTGCAAAGTTACTATAAAAGGGAATACTCATACGGTATCGATGAGTTATGCTGAGGGTGAAAAAAGTATTGAGATAATATCTGGTGATGGACACATAATAAAGATCGATGACAAGAATAAAAATATTGCAATCAAAACGGTTGGTGGGAATCAAATTGAAATGGATGATTCTGGGAAGAAGATCATTATTGCAGATAATGAGGGCAAAAATTCAATTACCCTTGATCAAAATAATGGAATAATAATTTCTGGCGGGAAAGTTACCATTGATGCTAAAAAGGAGTTAGTGATATCTGGAGCAGAGATAAAAATCGATTCCAGTAAGGGTGATGTAGCGCTGAAGGCATCGGGGGATCTGAAGTTAAATGGAACAAATATTAGCCAGAAGGGGAGTTCAGGGGTGAAAATAGAGACGGCAAAGTTTGAGGCCAAGGGCTCGATGAGTGCTAATATTGAGGGTATGGTGATGGAGATGAAAGCGAATGCTTCAGTTAAGATAAAGGGGAAAGCCATGGTTGAGGTAGATGGGGGAGGGGTGGCAAAGGTCAAGGGAGGAGTTGTGATGATTAACTAGCAGGCATGGGGCAATAAGATGTGGTATAGGTTCAGGACATGGGTCCTAAATTCGAAATTCATTATTCGACATTCGTTATTTTTTCTCTATCTCCGGCCTAAGATGCTCTCCTTATAAACTTGATGCCCTTTTGCTCTATTCTTTGAATAAGAATTTCGTAGTATTTGGGAAAGCGCTCATTAGTTTTCGGATTGTCATGCATCAGGACTATCTCATCACTGTTGCCAACTGAAAGATTTCCACCCATCGGCGGATTGTTGTCTTCGATATGGTCGAGGATCTCTTGTGGTGTGAAATCTGATGTCCCGTCCGACAGTTTGCAATCAAGAGTATCAAATGTCCAGAATGAATCAAAATCGGAATTAAGAGAATTCTCCCAGAACCATGAATAGGTGATATTTAATCCACTGATGTTCTGGATTGATTTGCTCAAAAGCTCTTCTTGAATTTCGGTTCTTAATAGATCGCCCTTATCACCGTAAGGGAAACGAAAATATCTACTTGATCTGGCAATTGAATTTCTCTGATAAACTTTATCAATTTCTGCTTCCGTCAGCGAGATTTCCTCTACACATTCTTTAAGCGACAATGTCGAAAAAGCTCTGTGTGTGAAACTGTGATTGCCAATAATAAACCCTGATTGAACAATCTGGTCTGCCCGTTCTGGTAAACGTGAAAGTTGGGTTCCGGTGCAGAAGAATATGCATTTCAGATCATTCTTTTGCAGAAAAGCTATAATATCTGGCGTGAGACTTGTTGGTGAGTCATCGATAGTGAGTATTGCTTTTCGCATATACTTTACTCTTTTTCTCTGTCATTGTGACTGTTGGATCAAAAATCTGGCTGAGTTTTTGATTCAGTTCACTATTTCTTTAACAAACATTTAAAACTACATTGCCAATTACCTTATCACGGAAACCTTAAAAGATAATTTGTTGATTGGGCTAGGAAATGCTCGCCCGGGAAACCAGTTAGACGGGTATGTTCAGGCAATATGAGAAGTAATATAAATATCAGCGGCAGGTAGGGGTAACACTCTTATGATCAAAGAGAGGGTTATTAAAAGAAAGAATTTCGAATAACGAATGAGGAATGACGAATATCGAATTTCAGAAAACTGATATCGGAAGGCACTCTCTTGAGCGATGGATATTTTACCAACAAAATCCTGACCGTCCCCCCCCCGAACCCGAAGCTTCCCTGCATATGTCTCTCTTTCAGTGATTGTTCTTATTTACTTTACTTCGAAATTCATTATTCGACATTCGATATTCGGTATTTTTTCCTCTCTTAACCTCTCTTACTGCACCAAACGTCTTGCTCTCACCACTGCACCTGAGCGGTCACGATCCACTTTAATGTAAACGCCCATGTTTTTTTTACCTGCGACACGGTTTGAGATCAGTTTTCCGTTTATTGTGTAGAGCGCGGTGGTGCGCACATAGGCCGCAGGAGTCCTGGTTGTGGCTCTCTTTTGGTCACTGGCAATTCCGGTTGTGATGCCGTATTTCCAGACTCCGTCATTTGTTGCAGCATAGATTACCGGCTGCTCAAAATCGCCGGTAATCAGGACCGAGGATGTTTTTTTGTCAAAAATCTTCTGCCACATTCCAGAGCTTGTAGTACGTAAAGACCTCTTGTATAGTCCGCTGTCAGTCGCAGCATAGAGGTCAACGGGTGAACCGGGTATTATCTTGCCATATGTTTTCATTTCGTTAACGGATAGTGGAAGCTGCGGATAAATGCTGTGCCAGCATCCGGTATCGAAATCTGACCTGTAGAAAATTCCTTCGGAAGTACCGGCATAGAGTGTTCCGACGCTATCGGCAACGAGTGAGCGGATCTTGTTTTTGATGCAGGTGCACTCCTCGATGCACGGCATATTGCTCCATGATACGGCTTTTTGATCAGCAAAGTAGACAGTGGCGCCGTCGGGGCCATTCAGACCTGCGGAGAATCCTTTTCCAAGGGGCCATGATGTTATGGAGGAGAACTCCTTCGCATTACCCGGTAACAAAGGTGCTCCTGAAAGGGAGCAGGGCGACCAGCTACTGAAAATGTATTTAGATTTGTATATTCTTGATTTCATAGTTATACAGCAGGCCGAATCGTTGTATGCAATGTCATATACAGGTTCGTCGGGAAGCATCAGAGTTGGTCTCCACGCTGGCACGGTTGCGGAGAACATGCTCACAGTATACAGGCCGCTGTCTGTACCGGCAAAGACAACAGCTCCGCCCATGACAACTCCAATTGAGTGAACCTTACCTGCCGGGCGGTCAGAGTCGTCACTTCCACTGTGTGTTTTATTCGGAAAACTGCGCACAGTATCTCCAACAAGGGTTATTGTGAAGACCCCGCTGTCTACCACTGCAACGAATACAGAGGGCGAGTCGCTGATTGCCATCATATTTGGCCCCAGTGTAAGGGTGCTCACCTCTTTTTTGGCGAATGCTAACTGGTTCCAGGCGTTATCAGCCAGGCTTGAGCTCAAAGCGATAAACATGATAATACTGATAAACTGAATACATCGGGGAAAAAGCACTGTGTTGTTGTTTTGTTTAATGGTATCCTCCATAATGTTCGCAGATAATCGATCAATGTCAAAAATGGAGTAACTTTATGTTAATATAATTACTCAAACAGCTGAGGACTTAATTAAAACGGTAATTCGTGTTAACAAGAGGATTAATATCAAATGCCCAGCGTAATATGCCTAACAAAAAAAATCCAAGAGAAATGGTTATCTTCATTTTCCGGAATATCCCGCCCTTACAGGGCTTTGGAAATATTTATTGATTCATTTTACCCAGGCCTGAGATCCCTGGCTCTTACAAGTCGCTCTTTCAGAGCTAAATAAGAATTGACAATAAAACTGGTACTCAAGGCAGTAGAATGATAATGTTTTCAGGACAATAGATGGCCACTGCGCAGCCCTGACTGGGCGACATATAGCAAAAGAAGTATTAGTGAATCACATAAATTGTCTTTTTAAAATATGCTTATTGTAACCCACTATATATTTTATGTACTAAGAAAAGAGAATAATGGAAGTCTGATGTTAGCCATTAATAGTGTTTCAAATCAAGACAGAATCGCTCAAAAAACTTTTCATATCTAAACCTGAAAATTTCATTTTTTATACCTACTAATTTAAAGTGTCATCAGTTGTTTTTGATATAGATACTTCCCTTACAACAACCGAATCCGATTCGTAAAAATACTTGTTAACCCTTCGGCTCGGATTAAAACGTTCAATAGTCAGATTTCTGACCACACTATCCAGTTTTTCTGTCTTTCCCTGATAGTAATACTCCCATAAATCGCTTGTATGGGTGAGGTCAGAAATATCCATCATCTCCTTAGTGACTTCAGGGAGGCTGAGGTTAACTCTCCCGTGTTGCCCGGGCATACCGAAGGTCATCCAAATCCACAGTCGAACTGCTTTATTCTTACCGGTACCGCAAACTGGTTTCCTCTATTACAACTACAGATCTGATGGGAACAGTAGGCTCTGAATTCTTAGTCGTTATCGATATCGTCTCTTTTCTGTTTTAATTCCATATCGATATCGATATCGACCACGACAACGATATCGATTAAGAATAAGAGTAAAAGATGACAGGGATAAAATCAGATCACGCTTGACTGAGAATCATACTTTTCCTGTCGTAGTCGTTGTCGTTATCGTTATCGTAACTTTTCTATGTTATTTCGATATCGATTTGACAACAGTATGTGGTTTCATGATTATACGATGGGGTCTTATCATTACAAGATGAGGTTTCATCAATCACTACTGAATGGAACCGGGACTCTTCTAAACGCTTCGCGTTCCCGATTTAACGGAAGTTTGTTGCGTTTTCAATACTGCAGAAAGCAAAACAACCGGGTTTCGAATCCATATTGCCTCTTCAGGAATGTGAGAATTGTGGTTTTCTGTTTTCCTGCAATGTTAGTGCTTGGATTCTTTTGTGATGTCCTCATGTAGACGGCATTTTCGATTTAATCGTGGAACAGCACAATGATAAGCAGGTATTTAATGTGAAGTAAAAAGAATGTATCCGTTAAGTAGAAATAATAAAAGAATATTACATCTATACTCAGGTCCGTTGGTTGCACAGTTAACTCAAATATGGAGGAAGGTAGAAAAAAATATTATCTTCTATTCTACCAAACTCAATCAGTATCTTTTCATAAACATCACTTTAACTTTTTTTTATCGTTTTTGCTTATGAACATCAAATATGTCAGGCCTTCAGGGATTTTGGCTCAGTATATTAAATACTACTGGTTTTTAGAAAGTGATGCATCCGAGGGGAGGATATGGGAAAGGGTGATTCCTATCACCAATATAGAGATGTTTTTTCATTATAAAAACTCTTTTATATGCCATAAAGAGAGTGAAACGGCGTTTTCTCAACCAAGATCTTTTCTCAGTGGGATAAAAAACCAATCTTTAGATGTCGGCACTAACGGTGATTCCGGTGTTATTACAGTTTCTTTTTATCCATATGGCGCATGTAATTTTTTCCCGTTTTCTCTATTTGAAACTGAAAATGCAAGTATAAACCTCAATGAAATCGATAACACAGGTGTAAGTCAGCTTGAAGATCAATTATGCATGTCACGGGCTCTTAATGACCGGATTGAAATAATCGAACAATATCTGTTAAGCCATTTCAGGCCGGTATCCAGTGATGATCTTAAGTTGATTAAAGAGGGGCTGAAACTTATTAAAAGCAGTAGGGGACAGCTTGATATGTTGGGTTTATCCAGGGATCTGTTTTTGACTGAGAAAACTCTGTTAAGAAAATTCTGCTCAATAATCGGTAAAGCACCAAAGCAGTATTGCAGAATCGTGCGATTTCATCAGATTATCCGCTCTCTCTCAGAGAATCCTGACAGCAGTCTTACCCAGATTGCCTTAGACAACGGTTATTTTGATCAGGCACACTTTAGCAGGGATTTTAAGGCACTTTCAGGTTATACCCCTAAAGAGTTCCTGAAGTATTGTCAATGTAATTCTGAAGGTGATAATTAGTTATTGGGATTTGTTCAGGATTTGGTGCTTGAATGCTGTAATTTATTTGGAGGTTTCGTAACTACTGGCATAAGTAACTGAGTAATTACGAAACACTCTTAATTAATTACTGATGAGTCTGGCATATTTATTACAACCATTCCAGTGATTACGGGTAATGTTTGTATCAGTATATCATAAGTCATATTATCTTTTGGAAAACTGCGGTTCTGCTGAATATACCAGACTCCTTTACAATATTCAAACCGTTATTTTTGCATCGCTCAATAATTTCGAGAAACGGTTCTTTTTTTACATGAAACTTGGGTTCAGAAAGGTAGTAATAACCATTTGGTTTCAGTAATGCGCAAACCTGATCTATAAGAGTTAAAGGCTCCGGCGCTTCATGAACCATGTACATTGTCAAAATAAAATCTGCCTGTAAAGCAATGGCAAGCGAATCAGACTGGCATTTGTGAAATTTGACTTTATCTGATACACCTTTGGCCCGGGCCTTTTTTTTGGCCAACTCAAGCATTTCTTCCTGCAAATCAATTGCGATAATTTTCCCATTTGAACCAATAAGTTTTGCCAAATCTGCGATGAAAGTTCCGGGGCCACAGCCTATATCCAGTACAGTATCTCCTGGTTTTATGTATTCTGCAAATTGTTTATGCGGGTTAAATAACATCCGTCGCAATCCATTGTCTAATAATCTGGCATGCTCGACACCGCATACGGTTGAATTATTACTCATAAAAGCTCCTATTTTAATTGAACGACCGGTTAAAAATACAGGCAAAAAAAATTATTTATATTTTAAATGGCTTTCTTTGAAGACCTTCTCGAAAAGATCTACCATTAAACTCTTATCGCATTTGAAAAACTCAGCCCATTTATCTTTAAAGAGTGCAAAAAAGACGATAGGCAAAAAGCCGGTAAAGAACTCATGCAACAGCAACTCATCTCTACTTGGTATCTGCTGCTTTTTATATTTAAGCGATTCAAGAATATCTTCGAGGTTTTTGGATATTATAAAATCAGCACATTTAAATAGAGAAATGTATCCGGATTTGCCATTTTTAAGAGCTTCCATAAGCATAACGGAGAGTATTGATCGCTTTTTTTCCAGAAAGCTGACTATCTGGTTAACTTTTTCTTCTGCTTGATTGGTATGAAGCGACTCGGTGATATTTTCTTTCTGAGCTCCAAGCATCTTAAACATATCATTCAGATGTTGGGAAAAAAGCGAATCGATTATATCCTGCTTGTTTTTAAAGTGGTAGTAAATAAGAGCCTTATTTACCCCTGCAGCCTTCGAGATGTCTTGAATGCTTGTGGCATCATAACCTTTGGCGGAAAAGATTTTTTCAGCCACAACAAGGATTTTCTTTTTGGTTTTTTCGCCACCAGTTCGTGACATAATGATCTCCATAAATAACTGAACGCACGGTTAAATATAAGCGGTTTGTCGACCAAAAGCAAGATTAATAAATCCTGCGCTGGAAAGCGCCCCTTTGAAAATCGAAATAATGGATAAATAACAGAAAATCAGGTTAAAATTTGGGTTCAAAGCAATCATAAACTATACCCGAAAAGAATTTCCAGGGCTTTAATCAGCTCGGAAAACACTCTATCCTATTTTTGTCTCTTTTTTACAATTTTTCTCAGGTGCAGAAATATCATTTTTAAGAGCAAAAAAAGGAGACAAACTTATGACCAAAGAACCGATACTGGTACGCAATGCACATGCTAACAACCTGAAAAATGTCGACATTGAGATTCCAAAACATAAGCTGGTAGTGTTCACGGGTGTTTCCGGTTCAGGTAAATCATCGCTTCTTTTTGATACTATTTATACAGAAGCTCAAAGACAGCTCATCGAAACCTTTTCTACATTTGCCAGAACCCGAATGCCTAAGCTCAGCCGTCCTGATGTAGATGAGATACTTAATTTGTCTACAGCAATTGTCATAGATCAGAAAAGAATGGGGAACAATCTTAGAAGTACAGTAGGGACTGCAACAGAGGTTAATACCTATCTGCGACTTCTTTATTCCAGGCTGGGACAACCGCAGATTGGTCCTTCATTCTGTTTTTCATTTAACCACCCTGAAGGAATGTGTTCATCATGCCACGGACTTGGAAAAAAAGTAAAGCTTGATCTGGAGCTTTTTCTGGATAAAGAAAAATCGATTCGCGAAGGAGCTATTACCCATCCTCATTATAAACCGGGTGGTTTCATGTGGAAGGAGCTGATTGGCAGTGGTGTATTTGATGCTGATAAAAAGATCAGCGACTTTTCTTCAGAAGAGCTTCATACTCTGCTTTATTCAAAACCATTTCCAATCAAGAATTCAAAAGAGAAGCTGGCATATACCAAAAATTTCGAAGGAATTGCTGCTAAGCTGGAAAAAGCGGTAACCGGAAAGGCTGAAGATGAAGTGTCAGAAGATGAAAAGAATGCATACAGGAGATATTTTCAATACTCCACATGTGATAGCTGCAATGGTTCCAGACTTAATGGCCGGGCATTATCTGTAAAAATAAACGGTTTGTCAATTGCCAGTTTGTGCAAAATGGAGATAACTGATCTTCTTCCATTCATAACAGAAATAAAGGATGAGGTGGCGGTACCGGTTTTGCGAAAAGCGGAGTTTCTTTTAAGGCAATTGGTCGTGTTAGTGGTTCTTTTTTTAAACTACGATATTCTTCATTTCTGGCTTTCTGGCTCCACTGGCTAAGCCAGTGGAGCCAGATGTCTCGTAAAGGCACTGTCGTGCCTTCTTGCTTTCGTGCTTTGCCGCTCAATCAAGTACTACCGCTTGTAGCGGTAGTACTTGACTCGAAATTCGTTATGTCCTACGAGGTGGTCGTTTAACTATTCTATCAATCCTGGCTTTTCAAAAAGAAAGAAGCCCAGTCTCGCCTGGGCTGAACTGATCTGTGGTTCGGCTTGTTCACGGGAGATTAGTTCTACCTGGATATGCTCATTTTCTTCGGGATTTCCACCAGTGCGATTTATGAATGAGTTATAGGTATTGTTATCCAGTGTTTTAATGCAACCGAAAAAGTAGATACCTTCATCACTGGCTCCTGCTGAACTGTATAGAATTTGGTCAGAGAGGGGGAAGATCTCTTCGGGGGTAACTCTCAGGCCGGTTTCTTCAAAAATTTCTTTTACTGCTACTCCCACAGGGTCGCTGGTGTGGTAATCGAGCATTCCTGCAGGGAATTCAAGACTCATCTGTCCGTTACCAATTCGTCTCTGACGTACCATAAGGAACTTTTCTTCTCCTGTAGTGTCGTTTTTAAGTAGAGTAACAATAAGGCAGGCATGCCCCCGGATAAATGCTATATGGGGAAGTTTATCTCCTTCAGGGGAGATGACCTCAGTGTCAAGCAGTGAGAAAAGCAATTCACCGTTTTTTTTACGGATATCAGCAATTGAGTTGACACGGTTCACTGTGCATCCGTTACTGTTGACAGTATCGATCCATTCCCGGATCTTTTGATCAAACAAGGTTTTATTCATAGCTAAAAATAGCGTTTCGTTTATACCTATTCAGAAAAATAAGTGACATACCAGAACTGCCCCCAATATCCCTGCGGCATCTGCACACAGTGCTGCAGGAAGAGCATGGCGGGTGACTTTGACACTTATTGCGCCAAAATATACTGCAAGAACATAGAATGTAGTTTCTGTAGAACCCTGAATAACAGAAACCAGATTGGCTGTAAAGCTGTTGGGATCCCGGGTGATGATTTCTGACATTACGCCGTAGGCACCGCTTCCTGACAAAGGTCTTAGCAGAGCCATTGGAAGCGCTTCTGCGGGCATACCTATAAGGTTGGTTAAAGGTGATAATAATGAGACAAAAAGCTCAAGTGCTCCGCTTGCTCTTAACATTCCTATTGCAGTAAAGATCGCTACCATAAAAGGTATTATGCGGATTGCGACCTGAAATCCCTCTTTTGCTCCATCGGTAACTGATTCGTAAACCTTGACTCCTCGTAAATAACCTATTAATAGCAGTGTTCCCATGATTATGGGGATCAGCCAGGTAGTTGCTTCATTGATAGATTGAAATCCAGAAAAGGAGATCTCTTTAAATGTGATAAAATTGTGGGGAAAAGAGTTAAAATCAAATTGAATGAACTGGCAGGGTATTGCAAATAAGAAAAGGGGGATAAGGGCCAGTGCCATGAATTTTGGAATAGCACCGAGTTTTACCAGTTCTGGTTCTTTCTCTTGAGTATCTCCAAGTTTTTCGCAACCTTTCTCAACTGAGGCTATTGCAGGTAAAGGGTTTCTGTTTGCCATTAATTTGGCCGCTACTATTGCTACGCTAGTTGAAATTGTGGTGGCCAGTATAGAAGGAATAAGAATGGAGGCTGGTTCAGTAGCTCCGGCTGCAGCTCTGACTGCGATCACTCCCAAAGGCAGGATTGTTACACTTGAAGTGTTGATTGCCATAAAAAGGCACATGGCATTGGTTGCGGTTCCCTTCTCGGGGTTAAGTTTATCCAGCTCTGTCATGGCTTTTATACCCATGGGAGTTGCAGCATTTCCCAGTCCCAGCATATTGGCTGCCATGTTCATGATTATTGCACTCATGGCTGGATGTTCTGCCGGTACATCGGGAAAAAGCCGGACCATAACAGGGCGAATCACTCTTGCTATGGTCCTCATCAATCCAGCATTTTCAGCGACTTTCATTATTCCCAGCCATAAAGCCATGGCTCCAATCAGGCTGATAGCAAGAGTAACGGCTGATTTAGCCGAATCAAACGATGCTTTGGTGATCGCATCCATTTTCCCGGTGTAAGCGGCAACAACGATACTTATTAAGATTAGGTACAGCCAGATTACATTGATGGCTGCTGGCTTTTTTTTCATGAAACTGCCTTTGAGTTTATAGAAACAGTATTAATACCTGAATCGTTTGAATCGGAAAAAAAAAGAAAATACTACCTGACGCTGCTTTTTGTCGAGGGCAGAGGTTTGATATTTGGGCAAGAAGGGTAAGGAGAGTAAGAACTTTGATAAGAGTGCTTTAGTAACTAAAGTATATCAGTAAGTCTTTTTTCTATTTCCTGTTCTGGCTTGAGATTTCGTTTTTCGAATTTCCTGCTTTTTCTTTTTATAATTCTTAAACAGGGGAATAGTTTACCATTTTTTATGAATGTGTTTAGAATTTGGAGTTTACTGTTTTAGGATTTCGAAACTAAATAATGTTCGTTTTTTAGAGAATCTTTGTGTTTCAGGATCAATAATTGCAACTTCAAATAACTTACTGTCAACTATTCAGCACAAGTGAGGATACTATGAGATGGATTTACCTGCAGATACTAACTCTTATAGTGGTAATATCCAGCTTTTCACAGGAACAAAAGAGAGTGAATTTTGGAATAAAAACCGGTGCAGTTCTAAGCAGCTTTTGGGGTAACGGAGTAGAAAATTTCGAAGAAAACATTTCTGAGGAGGTTCGGGATTTTGATGCCGATATGCTACTAAGTCTGACAATTTCTGGATTTCTCAGTTATGATTTTATTCCGGGCTTCTTTAATGTACAGGGGGAACTGCAATATCTGCGATCAGGAAAAAACTGGGAATTTGATCTTGAGAGTGGAGAAGAGGTTTCATTTGGTGTTTTTACCGATTACATTTCAATACCGGTGTTATTTAAGCTGCTAATTCCCCTGAACGCTTCAATAATGCCGGCAGCGTATGCGGGGCCATCTTTTTTTATTCAGTTGCGTTCACGAGCGGAAAATCTTGAGGCTGTTCCAATCTCTTTGCAGGGGGAGTTTTTACGGGGGCTCGAAAATTGTAACAATGTTTCAAACCAGATTTCAAATTTTGATATCGGGTTCCATACTGGCCTTAGCTTTAACTTTCTAACAAAGCCGGGAGCTATTGTACTGGATTTCCGATTTGCTTTTGGTGCCATAAATGCTTTTACCATAGAAGGGGGAGAGGATTTTCGGAACTCCTTTTTTTCTGTTATGGTTGGGTATGTTTTCCGGTGAGATGTGTTTTTTTGGGGGGAGTTATCAAAATTGTAGCGGCAAAAAAATTTATTGAACTAACATTAATCGGTAGCACTACCATTCCACTGAAAATGCAATGATTTTATGTGTTTTTGATGTTTGTGATGACATAACCACTTGGCTGATGAACGGTTTTTATACAAAAATTGCGTTTTTAGCATAATTTCACCGGTTTTGTAATGGGACGGTAGTGAATCTGTATGATGAAATCTTGAGTCGATAGTTGAAAAAACCGTTCGAGCTATAGAGCGCAGTTTTCAAGCTCATACTGCGATTCAGAGCACCTGGCAATACCGCTTTTTAAACCAGGAAAATAGCCACAATATTGCTTGTCTTATTAAGACTATCTTGCTGACCCGGATGTATTTTAAAAACTTTGTTAAATCTCATTTAATGGCAGGAGAGAGATGAACCCTTACTTAGAACTTATAGAAAAAAGAATACCCATCATTTTTGATGGTGCATTTGGGACTCAGGTTCAAAAAAGCAATATTGCAGCGGAATGCTTTCAAAATGCAGCAGGATGCAATGAAATCTTAAACATTACCTGCCCCGATAAGGTTGCTGCTATTCATACCGATTACCTGAGGGCTGGTGCAAATGTGATTGAGACCAATACATTTGGCGGCTCCAGGGTTAAGTTGAAAGAGTATGGTTTAGAGAACAGGGTTTATGAGATCAACAAGGCTGCAGCAATGACAGCCAGAAAAGCAATTGAGAACAATAAATCACAGAAGCCGCTTTTTGTTTGCGGGTCGATAGGACCAACTGGTTTTCTTCCATCATCTAAGGATAAAAGTCTGGCTGGTTGTGGATTTGATGAGCTTTGCAGCATTTTTCAAGAGCAGGCTACCGGGCTTTTAGATGGAGGTGTTGACCTTTTTTTGATAGAAACCTCACAGGATCTTCTTGAAGTAAGGGCTGCAATGTACGCCTTAAAACAGTTGATGGCTAAGAAAAACCAATTTATCCCGATTCAGGTTCAGATTACTATAGATACGACTGGAAGGATGTTGCTGGGCAGTGGGATCGAATCATTTCTGGGTGCAGTTACCGCCCTTTCACCATCGGTAATGGGCCTAAACTGCGGAACTGGTCCTATGGAGATGATGCCTTCATTGAAGCAGCTTCTGGAAGTCTCTACTTTGCCGGTGTCTGCGAATCCCAATGCAGGGATGCCGCAGAATGTCGATGGCAACGCGGTTTACGCCATGGAGCCAGGAGATTTTGCCGCAGTGCTGGAGCCGGTTGTGACTGTTAGTGGTCTGGAGGTTGTAGGGGGGTGTTGCGGAACCAACCCGGATCATATAGCCGCGCTCGCCGCTATTCTCAAAGATAAAAAAGTGGCTCTTCGTTCTGCACGTAAAAATAAATCGTGCTGGCTGTCAACCGGCATTGGAGGGACAGATCTGGAGAAACTCAATAAGCCGTTAATCATCGGTGAAAGGCTCAATACCCAGGGGTCCAAAAAAACAAAAGAGCTTGTACTGGCATCAAACCATGATGAGCTGCTGCATATTGCCCACGAGCAGAGCAAATCCGGCAGCGTTCTTCTGGACCTATGTGTGGCAATCAGTGAGCAGGATACCGAAGCACAGACAATGAAGACTCTTGTTTCTTTTCTGTCTGATCGAATAGCAATTCCGCTTTGTATCGATTCTACTGAACCTGAGGTGATGGCTGCTGCTTTGAAGGTGAGTCCTGGATCGGTTATGCTCAACTCGATTAACCTAGAGCATAATAAAGAGAAGGCAAGAACTGTGCTTACACTTGCAAGGGATTTCGGTTGTCCGGTTGTTGCATTGACAATAGATGATGAGGGAATGGCCAAAACAGTGAAACGTAAAGTTGATCTTGCCCACAGGCTCCATGAACTGGTCTGTGGAGAATACGGAATTGCAGAGCATTACCTTTATATCGATCCGCTGGTTTTTACTTTGGCTACCGGTGATCCAGAAAGTGCAGATGCGGCACTGCTAAGTCTTGAGGCATTACGAAAGATAAAAAAAGAGATGCCTGGGGTAAAGACTGTGATGGGAGTGAGTAATGTTTCGTTCGGTCTTAAGCCTGCTGCCAGACGTATTCTCAATAATATGATGCTTTATAATGCTGTCGATGCAGGACTGGATGCGGCAATTTTTAATCCTCTTCATGTTGATAATCCGGAGAACTATGACAAGGCGATACGTTACAGTGCAGAAGATCTTCTGTTTAATAGAAATGCGGATGCTCTGAACAATTTCGTACAATACTTTGAAAGTGAGGTCACCGGACCGGCTGTCAAAAAGAAAGTGGCTGCTGAATTACCAGCAGAGCTAAGATTGCGCAATGCAATTGTCAATAGAGATAAAAGGGATCTGTCGGGAATAATCACAGTTCTTCTAAAAAGCATGCCGGCTAATGATATTCTTAACAACATTTTGCTTTCTGCAATGAATGAAGTTGGTGAGAAGATGTCTTCAGGTGAGATGATTCTTCCGTTTGTTTTGCAGGCAGCAGAAATTATGAAAGAAGCAGTGGAGATCCTTGAGCCGCATCTCAAAGGCAGTAGTACCGGGATTAGAGGAAAGCTGATTATTGCAACAGTATTTGGAGATGTTCATGATATTGGCAAGAATCTGGTGGGATCGATTCTGCGCAATCAGGGTTATGAGGTGATCGATCTGGGAAAGCAGGTGCCGCTTGAAGTTATCATTGATGCTGTTAAAAAAGAAAAGCCTGATGCTCTGGGGCTCTCTGCACTATTGGTGACCACTTCCAAACAGATGGCACAATGTGTTATGGAGCTGGATAAGCAGAAGATTGATGTTCCGGTTCTTATCGGTGGTGCGGCTGTAAATAAACAGTTTGCATCCAGAATCGCTGTCCTGGATAATAACCGTCAATATGCCGGAGGGGTTTATTATGCTAAGGATGCTTTTGAAGCCAACAGAGTACTTCAGGATGTTTGTGAAAACAAAATTGAAGAGAAAAGTAAATGCAGTGCAATAGGTGAAAAAGCAGATAATACAATTTCAGATGATGAGACACTGAAATTTGTACCTCATATCGAACCTCCTTTCTGGGGAACAAGCGAGATTCTTGTCTGGGACAGTGCTGAATTGATTGATGGATTAGACAAGGAGCGACTGTTTAAGGCGGGATGGGGTGGAGGTAGTCTTAAAGAAAGAGAGTATTTACATACTAGGGAAATGCAGTTTGAAGTGGCTTTTGAGGTTCTCAGGGAAGAGATACTTAAGGGAGAACTGTTAGAAGCACGCGGATTTTACGGATTTTTTCCTGTGATAACAGTTGATGAAGAAATGATAATTATTGACCCTGATGATTTTCATTCTGAGCTGGCTAACTTCCGGTTTCCCAGGATGTCAAAAAGTAATGGTAGATCTATTGTCGATTATTTTTGTGCTGAAGGTGACCTGATAGGTATTCAGGTTGTGACAATTGGAGCCGGGTTCAGTGAACGCAGCAGGGAGTATTTCGGACAGGACAAATACAGCTATGGTTACTTTCTTAATGCTCTGGGGAACATGCTTGTTGAAGAGTTGGCAAAAAAAGTTACTGTTGAGATACGCCGCGGATTGGGATTAGAGCCAAACACTGGCAGACGATACAGCTTTGGGTATCCGGCTTTACCGGATCTGGAGGAGCAGAAGAAGATTTTTGAGTTTATGGGCATTGATGACCGTTTGGGGATACATTTGACATCAGGATTTCAGATGGTACCGGAGCACTCGACACTAGGAATATTTGTTCATCATCCGCAAGCTGAGTTGCTGATTTAATCAGCTTGCTTATAGGTGATCGATTTTTCTGATAAATAAATGATTGTGGCAACCGTAATGACCGAATTCAGGATAAATTATCTTGGAATAAAGCAGGATTAACAATTAATGGAAATGAATACTCTTCAGGAAGACAGAGCCGGATCGGATTTCGAAAAGGTAGCTTTACATACAGACCAGTTCGATTATGATCTGCCATCCGAATTGATAGCTCAGTTTCCGATGAGTAAAAGGGATGAATGTCGTCTGCTGCATATTAAAAAAAAGTGTGATAAAATTGATCACTGCAACTTTAAAGACATTACATCACTTCTTAAAAAAGGGGATCGTCTGGTTTTTAATGATACCAGAGTTATTCCTGCCCGTATATATGGGCATAAGGAAAATGGGTTAATTATTGAATTATTATTTGTGGAAAAGATTGATCAGCTTAACTGGATTGCATTGGTGGGACCTGCCAGGCGCTTACCGATTGGCTCGAAGGTACAGGTAGAAAACTGTCCGAGTTGTTTTCTGAAAATAATGCAGGTGTTACCAAATGGTGACCGGGTTGTACAGCTTGTGGGAAATGGAGCAGAATCGATCGGGGAATTGCTGGAAAAATATGGTCACTTACCTCTTCCACACTATATTGAGCGCAATGATAACCAGGGGGATCGGGAAAGTTATCAGACAGTGTATGCCAGAAAAAAAGGAGCAGTGGCTGCGCCCACGGCTGGCCTTCATTTTACAGATGAGTTATTTAAGAAGCTGACTCTGGCCGGCATAGACATCTCTTTTCTTACTCTTCATGTGGGAGTGGGTACTTTCAGGCCTGTAAAGGAAACAGATCCAAGGAAACATTTCATGCATGAGGAACGCTATGAGCTTTCCTCTGAGACTGTTGAGCAGATTACAACTACACGTAAAAATGGTGGAAGAGTGATTGCAGTTGGAACTACTGTGGTCAGGGTACTGGAACACTGTGCAGTAAACGGAACACTTCAGCCAGGTACCGGAAAGACCAGGCTAATGATTCTTCCACCCCATGACTTTAAAACAATTGACGGATTGATTACTAATTTTCATCTTCCCAAGTCAACTTTGTTGATGCTGGTTTGTGCATTCGGTGGCCAGAAAAAGACAATGGATGCCTATAAAGTGGCAGTGAAAGATTGTTACAGGTTCTATAGCTATGGAGATGCGATGCTGATTTTGTGACCATAGCACTTGACTCTACCGTGCACTGTTTGTTATCTTTAGAACATATACCCTTGTGAACATTTGTTGAAGCCCGTATTTTATGCGGGCTTCATTTTTTATTTACCTTTTCCGGTGAGGAGTAAGACATGACTTATGACAATGTCATGAATTTATCAGTCGAAAATGCAGCTTGGCAGGATTACAGGGCATCCAATACCGGTATGGTTGTCTTTTATTCCAGTGATCCGGTATCGGAAGTTCCGATCCGGGAAATTCCGGAAGATATCCCTTCAGACGTACTTCCTGAACCCAATTATGAAACAGGGACCTATGGTTTTTTTGGATGCACTAAAAGCAAGGTACGCAATTCCTTTGTAAAATCTAAAATACGTTATCTTTTATTTATGACGAAATACGAAGGTACAAATGCTGATTTTAAGGGTAAATATTTTCTTACTGGTTACTATCGCATTGTAAAAACTGCTGATTTAAAAAGGCAGCATATCCGATATCTTTCTGACTATTCCTGTCTCGATGAAGATGTTTGTCACTCCTTGAAAGCTGAGGAGATACGTTTTGTCCGTGTAGAGGATGCTTTTGAGATTACTGAAAAAGTCGTAAAACAATGGGGCGGCAAGGGAAAAATTACCCGTCAAACCAGATTCCAGCTTAATGAAGAGCAGACCACAGAGGTTTTAGAATTTCTTCAATCTAAAGATGACGCTACAGCAGAATATATAGCTGAAACATTTCGTTTACAACCTCATTCATCTGCAGAAGAAGGTGAGGAAAGCGAAGATTAGTTTAAGTGATATCGCATTATTTGCCATAGAAAGACCCGGTAGAGCTGTAGTTGCAGATGAATCTATCGGGTCAAACTTTATATTGCCTGGCTGATCTTTTCTACCTCTTAATGATAGAGCAAATCCAAGTTCCTAGTTTGCAATGCCCATAACAGACTCAAAATTTGATTGCAAAGTGACACCTGAACTATTTTTCTAGTATGATTGAGAATTTCCCTAATGACTCCGGGCAGTCTTTAAAACAAAGTAATCTGAAAAAGCTTACAACAGGTTCGATACTACTGGCCAGGGATATATTAAAAGATCCCAATTTTGATTCTTCTGTGGTATTGGTTTGTGTTCACAGTATTGAAGGTTCTTATGGACTGGTGTTAAACCGTGCATCCCATATGCCCTTATCCGAAATATTTGATGGTTTTCAAGACTCTAAGCTAAAAAGGGAAGTTTTTATCGGAGGGCCTGTATCACAAGATGAGTTGCAGGTTTTGCAAGTTACGGAGAATCCGGTAGAAGGGGCATTTGCGATTGCACCAAGGGTTTATCTGGGTGGGAAATGGGAAGGGATAGGTCATATGATAGAAACAGATCCCAGCAGGACTCATCTTTTTCTGGGATATTCAGGGTGGTCAAAGGGGCAACTGGAGTCAGAAGTCGCAGCCGGAGCATGGGATGTGTACAATATTAATATTGAAAAGTTGTTATTAGATGGAACATCTAAATTGATGGTCGACTTAAAACAACTTATCAGTTATCTGGAAAAATTTCAACACTGAAAAAAGCTAAATTTTTCCTACCATACTCATTATCTCTTCCTCTCTTTTCTGTTCCAGAGCTCTAAAGCGGCTGAATGCCTGGTCGATTTTCCCCTGATCATAATGAGAGAGTCTTGGAAGAATCTCTCTATTATATAGCTTGATCATGCTGAGGCAAAACTCAGAATCCTTATACAATCTAAGGCGGTTTTTTAGCTCGCCGCTCAAGCGGTTTTCCAGACCGCATTCTTTAGCCAGCATGTGATCTATGTGGGAGATGCGTTCTGCAATGGTAAGAATCAGATCAAGAGCCTGTTGACCCTGAGAATCAAGACTGGCAGCGGGTGGGAGCTGAATAGTTCCTTTGCGCTGGCCTAACATTATCTCCAACGCTTCTGAATCTTCATTCGCAGGATTAAGAAAATAATTGATACCTTTTCCACTTTCTGATGCTTTGGCATGCATGTAGGTTAGAATACGGGCATCGTTCTCAGAAAGACTTATATCCACGCAAATTGCATGTATCTTTAAAGCATCATTGAAATAATGTGAATAGCTCTCCTGCTCTGACATAACATCCACTCCTGCAGTTGAAATTTTTCGCTCTGGCCAATGTCTCTTTCCAAAGTATTTTCAAACTCTAATAAGTGCACTGTTGTTACAACTTTTATTAGCGCAATAATCGTGCCGTTTGTATTTTGCACTGTACTCAATCCGGAGTCTTTTTTTCACAAATACAAATATATCCACAATTGAACTGATCCAGGAGCAATATGTCAATAGTTGAAAACTGCAGCCAATGTGATGCCCATTGTTGCCGGCATGTAGCAATGCAAATAGATAAACCTCGTTGTAAAGGTGATTATGACAAGATCAGATGGTACCTGATGCATGAAAATATCTGGATTTCCATCGATTTATGTGGTAACTGGATTCTTGAATTCAGAACTCAATGCCGTAATATAGACAGTGATAACCGTTGCTCTGATTATGAGAACAGACCCAAACTATGTAAAGATTATCCTGGAAAAAATGAATTGTGCGAACGACAGACTGAGCAGCTCTGTTATGTAAAATTATTTACCAATGCTACTGAGTTAGAAAAATATCTCGATGAGAAGAAAATCAATTGGCGTTTTAAATTAAAGTAAAAATGCAGTATTAACCGGCTGATTCACTTCTATCGCTTTAAACTCTTATTGTCAGAAGATTCCTTTCGTTCTTGCACTCTTTTTCTTTTCCTATTTCTGAAGATTTGCCTTCAGCACCGAGGTAATATCTGAGTGTCTGCCGGGGTTTTGGTTTGCAAAAGGAATCAACCAATATGTCGAGTCAGATTTTGAATCAATGTTGTTCAATGGAACCGCTTTATCATTCCATAATGAAACTGACATCAGTTTGAGTGTGGAGCTGATCTGGTTTTTTTTATAATACCTACCCATAAGTAATTTTTGATTCGCAGTGTCGGTCGTTTGTATAAGTCCGTACATTACTGGCTTTGGAGTATTATTAGGCAGGTTTTGAATGCTGCTGCGTAATTTACTTATAAAAGAGGGCAATCTGTGTGATAGATGAACCGGGTAAGAAACCATAATTGCATCTGGCCGCCAGTTCTTAACAAGACTATCGGCTAGTGACTGATTGTAAGGCTTGTTTTTCCTGGTAGATAAATTGTAAATATCGAATCGGTTGTTAGATGTAAAAAAGTTGAGAAAATCACTGGTGGAATCCGAATTTATACTTAATAAGCGCACCGGTACTGGCTCAATGTTGAGGCGTGGAAGTTTGTTTTTAATGGCCATGATTCTTTTCCAGGAACTATCAACACGTGCGTGGGTGATTTTACCCGTTTCAACCAGACTCATTAGTATATTCAGAGCTTTTTTTGCCAGAGATGAATCGTAGGGGGCAAAGCTGTTGTTTCCGATCAGTAGAATGTCGGCTCCAGCTTCTATTGACAACTCTAAAGCTTCTTCGAGCTTGTGTCTTTTCCTGATAGCATCCATCTGAAGATCATCTGTAATCACCAGGCCCTTCCAGCCCAATTTCTGGCGCAAGATACCGTTAATGATGGCAGAGCTAAGTGTCGCTGGATAAACCCGGTCAAGTTTGGCATTATAAACATGATTTGTCATGATCGCGTTTACCATGCCACTATTGATAAGCGAAAGGAAAGGGATAAGTTCGGTTTCTCTCCAGGTGTTTGTAACATCCACTAATCCTTCATGAGTGTCCCCCCGTCCGCTTCCGTGACCCGGGAAATGTTTCAATGTTGAAAAGACTCCGCTTTGATGATGAGCATCCATGAAAATGCTGGCGCATCGGATAACGGTCGAGGTATCTGGGCCAAAGGATCGTCCCAATGCTCCGATGGCTTTAGATGCAGGGTCAATATTGAGATCCACCACTGGTGCTAAATTAATGTTTATGCCAAGATCCCTAAGATTTAGAGCACAATTATATGCAAGCACAGTAAGGCTGTCGCTGCTAAGCCTGCTCATCACTTTAGCAGAAGGAAGAAATGGAAAACCGGCCTCCGGTTTGAGACGGGAAACCAAGCCTCCTTCCTGGTCAATAGCCACTAATAATGGGATCTTCGAATGAGATTGCAGCCCACTGATTAACCTGCTGACTTGGTGGTGACTGACGATATTTCTTGGAGATGTTTTGGATGGTTTATCTGTATCAAATAAGATGACCCCGCCAATTTCCTGACTTAGTATGTCCCGGACTACATGGCTTTGGTCAGTTGCTTCTGTGCCTCTGAATCCCAATAACAACATCTGTCCCAGCTTTTGGGCCAGGGAAGGATTTAATGGTGTTCTGAAATTGCCAGCAAATGAGGCGTGTACTAAAAACGACAGGAAAAAGACTGAAAGAGAAACATTTTTCAACATAAGTTCTATATTTCAACAGCGCATTAAATCATCTGAAAAGAATCAAACGTGTCAGACATTAAAGCCACCTTCCTTTTCTCTGAAAGCTATATGTAATTGAGCTGTTTCAAATGCATTGGCTTTTGTTTTTTCAAATCCTTCATCATTGTTTTCAAGAAACTCTCTGATACTGTTTAAAGCGTTTCTGTCTTGAGCGGTAGTGATCATGGTCTGAAGTAATCCCATATACACGAAGTGAGACTTTCTCAATTCACTTAGAACCAGCCAGTTGTTTTTGATCCATTGGAAAAAGAGTTGTGGACAGTTTGGGTTATGTCCGACTCTTGAAAAAACGGTTCGCACGTCCTGTCTGCGAACAGCACTGGTCATTGCATAATCCAGATATTCTTTCAGAAGTGAAGGATTGGTAAATTCAGCCAGAGTGCTCAATAAAGCAATTTTTTCTTCGATGTTGTTTTTTCTTTCATAGGTTTTTTTTAAGAGATCAAAAAGAGACCGGCAGCCTTCAGCGGAGACCGCACTCAGGCATGCTTTTCTGATATTGGGATCCAGAGGTCCATTCTCCAGATATGATCGTGCCAAAGATAATGCTTTCTGCTTTACTTCATTATCACCGGCGCTGATCAGAAAGCTTATTGCAATTGCACGCAACTGCTTTACATGAGGATCTTCATAATCTTTTGTTTCCCACCCAAGTTTATCGAGTGCACTTGAGAAGGGTAATCTATATTTATGAAAAAGTATCCGCCCATTATCTTTAAGCTGTAGTAATTGACTTATTTCAGTACACTGGGAGGCAAGCTCCCGCAACACAAAAACCTGATCTTCAGAATCGTACCAGGACATGATTTCAAGAAGATCATTGAGATTGGCATATCCGGCAAAGACACAGGCCCAGTAATCATTCAATATTCCCCAACGGTCATATTTGTGCAAAACTCTCGATTTTACTGCTTTTTTCAGATCACCAAACATTTGTTTATCATAAAGTATACGATAAAAACCAGTTTGCTGTTTATTTAATTTCATAAAGCCATTGGATGCTGGTATAACGCAAGCAGGTGCATCAAACAAGCGTTCTTGCGTTTGTCCGGCAGATATCCATGTGAGAGGCACAGGCCAGATTGCGCTGTTGCCGGTTTGGCCTGCAGTAAATCTTTGTTGTGTCAGGTGAATTGTTGAATCTTTTTTAGATGCCTTTAGAAGCGGGAAACCTGGTTTGATTATCCAAGAAATGAGGATATCTTTTACCGGCTGACCACTGTATTTCTCCAGTGTAGTCCACAAATCTTCGGCCACAGCGCTCCGATAGCTGAAATTTTTAAGGTAGGCATTTACACCTTTTCTGAAAGATTCTTCTCCGATGTAATCTTCGATCATACGTAAAACGCTGCCCCCTTTGCCATAGCTGATATGATCGAAGATCTCTTCGATTTCGTTGGCTGTGTGTACAGGCACTGCAATTGGATGAGTTGAAGAGAGCATATCCATTTCAAAGGCTGATTTAGTGTCACCATCGATAAAATCATCCCAAATTTGCCATTGAGGGTGGAAATGATCTACTGCCCGAAATGCCTGGTAAGTGGCAAAGGCTTCATTGAGCCACAGATCATCCCACCATTTCATAGTAACCAGGTTTCCTGACCATTGATGCCATAATTCGTGAGCTATGACCTCTGCAACTCTCCTTTTTACAGAAACAGAAGTGGTCGTTTCGTCTACATATAATAGAACCTCTCTGAAAGTGCAGGCACCCCAGTTTTCCATAGCTCCTGCAGCGAAATCAGGAATTGCGATCAGATCCAATTTGGGCAGGGGATATTCTAAATTGGTGTAATCTTCAAAAAAACGGAGAGTATTAGCCGCGAACTGAAGTGCGAACATGCCCTGAGAGGATTTACCATTCACACCATACACACGTATTGCCCGATTGTCCTTTTTTTCCTCAATAAAATCAAAATCTCCGATACCCATATATAAAAGATAGGTGGACATGGGGGGAGTGGAGGAAAATGAAACCGTTTTGCGTCCGTTTGAAATGGATTGTTCTTTTTCAGGCATATTGGAAATAGCAGTCATTTGTTGCGGGATATCAAGAGTTACAGCAAATGTTGCTTTGAAAGCAGGTTCATCAAAGCATGGAAATGCTTTACGCGCATAAGGAGCTTCAAACTGGGTAGTGGCAAGATAAGCATCTTTTCCCTTAATATCGGTGTAGTGACTTCGATAGAAGCCTGCAAGATCATCATTTAGCTGACCGGTGAAACTAAGATACAGTTGGTAATTACCGGGTGAAAGCGGTTTTGCAGGTTTAATGTGTAATTCACCATCAGATAAGCTGTATGTAACGGCGATAGTGGAACCCACAGAAGAAAAAACTAACTCTGAAATGACAAGATCTTCGCAGTGAAGTCGAAAAAAAGATTGTGTATCTGTAATTTCAATGAGGAGTTTTTGCTTTCCGATAAACACAAAACTTTCGAAATCGATAGTAAAATGTAGATCATAATGTTTCGGAATTACAGTCTGGGGGAGGCGCTCGGGCATGGTTTTCTCCTTAATAAATATTCAATTTAAAACTGCAAAGGTTTTGCCTTGTAAAAAGTTTCTTATATACAACCCATAATGCAAAACCTTATACAATCGCATTGGCTGCCAGAGCTCCCAAAGCAGCCAGGAAAAACAGGCCATCGGCTAGTAAATTAAAAGCTGATGCATGATTAGGATTGAACTGCGGATTCCATTTGGTGATAAAAAGGATATAGAACAGCGATGGGATCTGGAAAAGAAACCGGATGGTTTTCTCTGAGCGATAGCTGACAGGGTTAATGAGAAGTGGAAAAAGCAGCAGAGCGGCTATACTGAAGCAAATCATCAGGAAGGTCATTTTGCGTGCACGTTTCTCTCCGATTATGGTGATTAACGTTTCTCTTCCCATGATCCGGTCTCCTTCTATATCTCGCAAGTCAAAAATGAGTGAACGAAAAAATGACAGAATAAATATCCAGCAAAATGTGGCGATGTTTATAGGTTCAATCTGCCAGATATTGTTGAGTATCTGTGGAACAAAAGTTATCACTGTAGCCCAGGCCAGTGCAACAAAGAGGTCCCTCGATGTTGGAATGTCCTTTAAACTTTTGTACCGCATGAGCTTGCGCATGCACTTTGGAACTATCGTTATGTGGTAAGTTGAGCCAATCAGACTTGCAGATAACAGCAGATAAAAGAGTGTTCTGTTATATAAGAAACTTAATATCAGCATGAAAATTATACTGGCAGCAGAGAGGCTGAGTAACAGTTTACGATGATCACAATAGAATTTATATCTGGAGACGCAATGGTGTTGAGTGGTTTCTATACTTGCCAGACTATTCCAGAGGTATGTAGAAAGGAAGTATAAAAAAACGAGAACGGCTCCTATAGGGGAGAACGGCAAGCTCTGAAGATAACAGGAAGCGTAGTAGGCTGCTGCTGCGCCTACAGAAACAAAGATGTTTAGGTTAGCCAGAATGTCAAAGATATGCCAGAAGGTATTTGGAATAGTATGTTTTCTGGTCTGATTCGTAAACTGGATGTGGTCGGTAACTCTTTTTATCATCCATATAGGGGTGGAAGCTCCTGCAGTGATCCCAAGAGTGTGACAGTTGGCGATAGAATCCCAGTTTATCTCCTCTTCGGTTTCGATATGCTGGGTAGGAGTTCCGCAATCCTGAGCAATCTTGGCCAATCTTTGGGTATTGGCGCTGTTTTTACCTCCTACCACAATCAATGCATCAACCTGCTTGGCCAACAGTTCTGTTTCGCTTTGTCGCTGATCGGTTGCAGAGCAGATTGTCTTTTTTATGACTATATCTGCATGTGCAAATGAATTTTTGAGGTTTTCAGCAATGCGGTCAAACTGATTTCTATCAAAAGTGGTTTGAGAGACCAGGCAGATTTTTTCTACACTGGGCAGATTCTGAATATCTTCAACTGATTGAATCAAATATCCTGATTCACCAGCATATCCCAGGAGCCCGATTACCTCCGCATGTCCTTCATCTCCGGTAATCACAATGGAATAACCCATTTCCCTGTACCGCGAAATGACTTTATGAACCGTTTTTACTTTTGGACAAGTGCCATCTATTATAACGTGCCCTTCATCGGCATGTTTTTTTTGAACTTGTGGTGGAATTCCGTGAGCACGTATGAGAAGAGTGCTATCAGGATGTAGTTTTTCCGTGTCATCAAGGGTCTTGATCCCGCGCTGCCCCAGCATTTCAACTGTCTGGCTATTGTGGATCAATGGGCCAAGAGTGAGAATACCTTTTTCTGTTTTCGCAGCATTTTCCAGGGCTAAATCGACTGCCCGTTTAACCCCCATGCAGAATCCGGCGGTTTTAGCTTGAATGATTTTCATTATGGTCCACAAGTTAAATAATAAGCAGATTCAGACGTAGCAAGTTATCAAGTATGTGACTGTTACAAACTAATCCTGAATCTGATGATCATGTGAGATAAAATACAATTTTCTTTTGGTTCTCTGTTATATAAGTTTTGATATCTGTTGATGATTCCATGTTTTCTACTGATCTGAATTCAATATTAAACTTGGAATTATAATGTCCGGGAGCCATTTTTAAAAAATGTCTATCATTTTACAAGCTGAAAACCTGAGAAAAAGTTTCGGAAAATATTCTGTTCTGGAAGATGTTTCTTTAGAAATCGAAAGCGGAACAGTATATGGATTAGTTGGTCTCAATGGGGCGGGCAAAACCACCTTCTTGAGGCTGCTACTGGGACTTCTCCG
This sequence comes from Fibrobacterota bacterium, assembly GCA_023412475.1. Lineage (GTDB taxonomy): Bacteria > Fibrobacterota > Chitinivibrionia > Chitinivibrionales > Chitinispirillaceae > JAAYPC01. The sequence goes on from JAEYNR010000050.1 coordinate 34,781, forward strand.
GCCAGATTGCGGGAGCATTTCGGTTCTGGATATGAATCCCTGGAAACATCAGCATCATTTTTGCAAAAAAGCAGGCGTGGTGCTAGAGAATGATGGCTTTTGGGCAAATCTTACCCCCAGAGAAAATCTCAGTATCTATGCAGAAGCTAAAGGGTTGACTCAAAAAGATCTGCAGGATTATTTAAATAAACACTGGTCTGGTACAGAGTTATTCGAAAAAAACAAAAAAACTAAACATCTCTCAAGAGGGCAGAAGATGCAATGTGCCTTATGCAGGGCATTCATGGGTGAGTCAACTGTTTTTTTTCTTGATGAACCTGTTCTGGCACTGGACATGACAGCTTATGAACACTTTTGTGGATTGGTAAAGGCAGCCCGTATGCGGGGGGCCACTATAATTATTAGTTCTCACCAACTCGATACGATAGATACATTGTGTGACAGAGTGGGTATATTACGTGACAAACGACTCTCAGAGCTGAAAAGAACAGATTCTGAAAATGAATGGATTGTTGTTACTGATCAGAATATTCAATGGAAGAATGCAATCGAACAGTGCGGCGGCAATAATGTTTCCTTTAAAGATGGATGGAAATTTATAATTAATAATGCAGATATGACAATACCCGCTCTGATAGGTAAACTGGTTTCTGCTGGTTGCTGCATCAGGGAGGTAAAAAGAATTACTCCCGATAATATTTTCAGCAGCGCCATAAAAGACATTTATTGCAATAGCAATAAGGGGCCGACCTGAAGATGAAAGGGCTAAAGACGGTAATTAATAAAGAATGGAAATGTTTTACCGGTTCTGACCGGGGAGTCTTTATTCTTTATGCAGTGCTTGTACTATCCTGGAGTTTCTTTCTGGTTGGGGGTAGTGATTCATCTTTGAGAACTGGTCCTATTTGGCTTGTGTTTTTTTCAGTCGTAGTGGCAGCCAACTTCTCAAATACTGTTTTTATATCGGAGAGAGTATCCGGTGCACTGGAAATCCTTATAACATCAGGACTATCCAGAAACAGTATCTTGTTTGGGAAGATGAGCTTTGTCATGGGAATGAGTTTGGTGATTGGGGGGGCCTGTATGGGTCTGGCCTGTCTTTGGCAGTATTTAATCTATGATTATGAAATGCTTGTTTTGAGACCGCTGGATTTTATTACTTATGCAGCTTCTGCTTTCGTAAACGTAGCCGGAAGTGCATTTCTGTCAGTACGTATGCCTAACCCCAGGCTGCTTCACCTTGCAAATCTATTTCTGACAGGTTGTGTGATTGCAGTATATACAATTCTAAGCCTCTATTATCCAGTACCGGATCTTATTCTTCCACTACTTCTTATTCTGGTAGGTATGGTTAGTTCAGTACTGGCAAAAAACGAATTCAACAGTGAAAGGATACTTCAGCCAGTAATTTTCTGAGAATCTTAATAATGAATTAACAAATTAGAAACATTGTTGTCTACTTATACTTAATTCAGACGGATTGTTTGGCGTGAATCGTTCGATTTAGGTTATTCATTAGATCCTCTGTCTGCTGACTTCAGTAGGTCACCTGGGGAACTTCACAGCTATATTGTTGAAGTTTTGCGGGGATGATAGGTGAAAAGAAAAAATGTTTTTCTGATCTAAGTTTAGGTACAAAAAACTGTATTAAAAAGGAGCATGTAAAATGAGTATCGAATGTCAGCTTGAAGAAAACAGAAAAAATTGCACGTGTCCAGAGAGAGATTGTTCTCGAAATGGAGCCTGTTGTCAATGTGTAGCCTATCACCGCAGGGCTGGCGATTTGCCTAATTGTTTAAAAAGAAACAGGTAAGTTTATGAAAACAGGACCAAATTGAAAAACTTCATCCGCCTTGAAACTCTTATTTCTGTTTCGAATTTCGTGTTTATTTTTTTAAACTTATCCCAGTTTAAAAAGATTCGCATTTCAGGGTGAAAGCACTTTTCTTAATTGTTATGGATCTTATTGCGCTTTTAATGCTAAGACAGCCAAATTAGAATTTCGAAGTCTCTCGAGCAGAAAGATCTTTTGAACGACAAAGAGGGGCGATCTGTTTTTGGTGAATAGATTGTTGTTGGGTTCACAAAAAGAACCAAAAGAGAGTAACAAGCATATATCGGGGCAAATAGTAGATTGTCTGAAATTATTGGGAATTCTTTGTTCCTCCGTCCCCGGTATCGGGAGCTATCTCCTCAACGGTCTGCTTTGGGCTGACATTAACAGTGACCTTTACACTGCTTTGGTTTTCATCTGGAGAAATCATTCCGTAAGGTGGTATGACCCGAAGGCGCACTATGGTACTCTGCGAGATCTGATCCAGATCCAATGATTCTGTTGGAACTTCTGCAAAACTTCCCTTTTTTGATTGAGGTATTAGTAGTTGGATTGTTGCCGGTGCTATTTTAATTTCATCCAGTTGCAGCGTTTTGGATAGTTTTCCCCTGGTTTTTACTTTTACTGGCACTTCAATCAATTCTGTCATCGATGCACGGAAGGAAAATTCTTTTGGCGATACAGAGTTTACACTAAGACCTTTAGGGAGGTTTAAATTTTTTTCGGTAATAGGAATTGATTGGTTTCCTAAGTGGATTTTTCCTAAATCCAGTGATGCTACCAGGATTGAGTTAAAAGCGAATAAGCGTTCAGGGCCTGAGAGGGTAACCTTAAGTTCCTGAGGTTGTGGGTCCTCCAGAACAAAACCCTGAGGGACGTTGCGATATTCAATGGGAACGGTATAGGTACGGTTGACAGTGTCGACTCTGTAAGCAACCAGTGAATATAGAATGATAGAGCAAATTATTGAAGTTATCTTTAAGCCGTAATTTTTAGTGATCCTGGAAAAGTTGCTTAATTTGGCTGGAGGTGGAAAAAGCCTGTTATAATATGCATTAAGTCGGTTTCTAAGCATTTCTTGAGAAACCGTTTCTAAGTGGCCGTTTTCAGCTACACTTTTTGTTCCACGTTCCTCCGAGACCACCAGCACCAATGCATCTGATCTCTCGGCCATCCCCACAGCAGCGCTGTGTCGGGTACCTGTGTCTCTGGTTTCTGCCAGGTTATGAGAAAGAGGAAGCCTAACCCCAAACTTATCGATCCTGTCACCTTCAATTATAACTGCTCCGTCATGATTTGGAGTTTCGGGGTGGAAAATACTATAAAGAAGTGGAATACTGATTCGTCCATTCAAAGGAATACCACCTGTAAGGTGGCGGTCGAGGCTTTCTTCCCCCTTGATAACTATGAGAGCTCCGATTTTGTCGGTTGCTAATTTACATACTGCATCAACTATGGCATCAACAGTTTTGTTGGAAGCTAACAAACGACGTTTGGAGTGGAAGTTACCAATTGTGGCAAGCTTCTCCATAGCCATCCGGATATCTTCCTGAAATATTATCACCAAAGCAACTAATGCAGCGGTTAATCCTGCCTGAAAGACCTGAGAGGTCATATACATATTTAGCATGCGGGCTGTAACAAAGAGCAATAAGACACTTCCGATCCCTAATACTACTGACCGGGAAGCTCTGCGCCTTAACCAACTGAATATAAAATAGAGAAAAACCGAAACAACCAGGATATCCAGCAGGTCGGCAAATCGAAAATTGGCAGCTATTTGTTTAAAAGAAATTATCACGAGAGACTCACATTTCAGTTAATACAAAAATAATGAAATACGACTCTGTTTTCCAAAAAGTTGCCAACGATTTCTTACGTGCTTACTTTTTGCAAAATTTTTAGAATTCAGCTTTTAAAGAAGCTATTTTTCTGTATTCAATTTTAAATTCCAGAAAAGATCACCCCAGCTTTTTGTCTGGGCTTTCAGTTGCCTTATTAATTCTATAAAAGGTTTAATGATTTGAAAAGAAGCAAAGTGGAAAAAAAAATCTTAACAAAGATCCATCATCAGATTTTAGAGGGTACACTCTATGCTTTAGAGATTGATGGTGTGCTTCAGATTGAAGCTTTCAGCTTTAATGATAACAGTGGAGATAATCAGTGCCTTGAGAGCAGGCTGGAACCTTATAAAAAAGTAATACTTGATTATCTTGATGGAAGGAAGGTGGATTTTTCCATCTTTCCTATAGATTTTAGCTGTTTTACACCTTTTCAACAGAGGATTCTGACCGCAGCAAAAACAATTCCCAGCGGGGTTACGATCTCTTATGAAGAGCTCGCGTCAAGAGCTGGTTTTCCCGGAGCTGCCAGAGCGGCCGGTTCGGTTATGAGAAGAAACCGGTTTCCGATAATTATCCCCTGTCATAGAGTGATTTCTAAATCCGGAAAAATTGGGGGGTATAGTGGGATGCAAAAAGGGGCAATGATTGAGCTTAAAAAAAAATTACTCAATCTGGAAGGGTATAAAATACCGGTTATAGAAAAACGTTTGTAACTAATCAGGTAATAAAAAAAATATGGCAAAAAATCTGAAACGAGTCAAAACTAATCAGATAAAATTAATCAGAGAGAATCGTATTTTGATATTGGTTATTTTTTCTTATTAGATATTTTCGGGTAGGCATTTTTCGTTTGGATAGATGAGTTGTTACAAGTTTTATTATATAACATGCAGTTGAGAATTGAAGAAACCTGAGGACTTTGAAGGAGCTGTTTTTTTAAATGAAAAATTATATTCTTGACACAAACGTTCTTCTATACGATGCACAAGCCCTCTTCAAGTTTGGCGAGAACAACATAATTATCCCGATACCGGTTATTGAGGAGATTGATCATTTCAAAAAAGAGGGCACAGAAACAGGGCGTAATGCACGTCAAGCCTCCCGTTACCTGGATAATCTCAGGCAAAGGGGATCTGTCTCTTCAGGAATCAAACTGGATAACGGCGGTTTGCTTTTTGTTAAAATGAGTACAGGCTCGGTGATGCGAAGACTTCCTGAAGAATTGCAGGACCGCAATAATGATAATCTTATTCTGGCCATCGCGCTTGAGGTAAAAGAATCTTCCGGTGATATCTCTACAGTATTTGTAAGTAAAGATATCAATCTTCGAATAAAGGCAGATGCTCTGGGTTTGGATGTGGAGGATTATGAGTCAGATAAAGTGGATATCGAAGAGCTTTATTCAGGGCATTGCGAAATAGTGGCAGATTACGATATGATGTCCAGATTTCGCGAGAATGGATCATTAAAAGTTGAACAGAAGCTTTATCCACATCAGTTTGTTGCTTTGATAAATCCTGACAAAAGCGAAACTCTGCTTGGTAGATATGATGCCAGCGGTAATAAAATTATAAAGGTAGCCATTGAAGAACGGCCTGGAACATGGCGGATTAGTCCCCGTAACCGGGAGCAGATTTTTGCCATGGACGCATTATTAGATGATGACATTCAACTGGTTACGCTTGTCGGTAAAGCTGGTACCGGAAAGACATTGCTGGCTGTAGCTGCAAGTCTATACAAAACTGTAGATGAAAATGTCTATAGCAGGGTGCTGGTTTCCCGTCCCACCTTGCCAATGGGGAAAGATATCGGTTTTTTACCAGGCACTGTTGAAGAAAAGTTGACTCCATGGATGTACCCAATTGTGGATAATGTTGAGTTGATTATGCGAAAAGATAGTCGCAGCAGCCGTCATTTGCGCGGATATCGGGAACTTGTGGAGATGGGAATACTTGTGATTGAACCACTCACTTACATTAGGGGGCGCTCAATTCATAGCCAATATTTGATCATCGATGAGGCTCAGAATCTGACTCCTCACGAAATAAAAACCATCGTTACCAGAGTAGGCGAGGGGACAAAAATCGTGGTGACAGGCGATCCATATCAGATCGACAATCCTTACATCGATTCTTCCAGCAATGGATTAACTTATGTGGTTGAAAAGTTTAAAAACCAGGAGATCTCCGCACATATCACTTTCTCCAAAGGTGAAAGATCCAGATTGTCTGAGCTTGCTGCAAATCTTCTTTGAACCTTAATCGGAGAGATTCTTTGAACAAAGTATGGAATGTGTGAAAGATTATTCCAGGCGAGCTCAGTCAGCAAATGCCTGGAAAATTCTTTCTACAGCCTGTTCCATTTTTTGTGGGTTTGCTTTAATGAAAAACTGAAGAATTTCTCCGGGAAGTACCTCTGCACCTGAAGTTTCTAATTCCTGGTTCATAGCCTTTATAGCCTGTTTCCCTCCCATCCAGGGAAAAGGAAACATCATTGTGACAAAACTTAGAACCTTTTTATTTTTAATCTTGGTAAGTTGAGAAAGGTAAGCCATTATCACCGGTGATGCTTTGAAAGCCCACACTGGGGCTCCAAAAAGAATCGCGTCAAATTGCTCCACTTCTGGTGAATTTTTAATGGTAAATTTTCTGGATCCAGGTGAGACCCGCCCTGCAGTACGAAGCATTTCTATTTCGGCTTCATGACCATTGCTTTTAAATTTTGCAGCGATCGCCCGAGCAAAATGAGCTGTATGCCCTGATTGTGTATGGATTATGATTCCTATTTTCATAAGAGCGTGTCTCCTTATAGCTTCAAGGTAAAAATGCAATTGAGTCGGCCGGTATTGTTTTGAAAGCCATCTTTGAGAGAGAGAATCCGTTTGTTTCCTGCTTCAATAGTGCATCGGTATCACCAACAACTGTGTAGGTGAAATTAACGGGAGTAAGATATTGTTTTGCAACCCTGAGGATATCCCCGCGGCTTACTTTTCTCACTTTTTCTTCATAGACTTTGAAATGGTCTGAATCCCTTTTGTAATACTCATTCCAGGCATAGGTGGAAACTATATCGAAAGGTGAACGAAACATGGAAGGTAAACTTCCAGTCAAAGATGCTTTGGCATTCTCCAGCTCCTGCTCAGATACTTCTTCACTGATAACCTTTTGGACCTCCTCAATTATCAGAGCCACAGCTTGCGAAAAGGATGCGTTTTTGGTAAAAAATTCGATATAAAATGTTCCAGGATAGGTATAGTTTGACTCAGCATTAGAATAGATTGAATAAGTCAGGCCGGCATCGGACCTGATTTTTGCTGCTAGTCGGGAAATGAAACCACCGCCGCCAAGAATCTCATTTAATAGAGACACGGAGTAATAATCCGGGTGTGGTCTTTTAAACAGCGGTAAGCCAAGTCGGACATAAGCCTGGCTCAAAGGCTTCTGCACCAGAAGACATTTGACTTTAGAATTTATTGCAATCTGTGGAAAAGAATCGTTAGGGACCTGAGCCGAAGAGGGAAACATTTTTTCGATTCTGGTGAGCATCGAGTCTCGGTTAAAATTCCCGGCAGCCGACAGTATCATTTTTGGAGTAACAAAGGTTTTTTTGTGAAGCCTCACTAAGTCTTCTCTTAAAATGTTTTTAACAGATGCTTCTGTTGCCAGACGGGAAGAAACCTCTCCGGTATAGAGTTGTTTTTGATAAGCGGCTCTGAGGGTGGGAGCAGGATCATCAAATCGGTGCCGAATGTTCTGTATCATTATTTTTTGTTCTTTTTCAAATTCCCTGGAGTTGAATACCGGATGGAAGATGAGTTGCTCCATAATATCCATAGCTTTTTCTGTGTACTCGGAGAGAAAAGATGCAGTAAAAGAGATTTGCGTTTCAGTCGCACTGATTCCAAATTTCATTGCATATTGATCAATCAGTTCATTTAATGTATCAGCAGAATATTTTCTGGTTCCGCCTGTACGCATGAGTTTTGTTAATAGAGATGCAAGGCCTTCTTTGCCTGAAGGATCCAATAAAGAACCTGAACGGATGTAGAGAGTGAGCTGCACAAGAGGTAAGGTTTGATCCTCAGCGATATAAGTAATCAATCCATTCTTTAATTGGGTTCGAAAGGGATCTCCTAGAGGCACAGCCCAATCAAGAGGTTGGAATTTTAGTTTTGAGGGATGTGCAGGAATGAGACTGCTGCTGGTTTGTTTTTTTGTACTCTGAGCAGTAACAATGCTCAAACACACAAGTACAGAGATAGCACAGTGGAAAAAATGGCTCAATTTCATTAAACAATCCTCCTCAGGACACTACTTTTTCTTGATACTATTATTTGGGGCATCTGTAACTGCTTTTTCGCTTTTAACGGGCAGCAGTTGTCCAACAGTCATCAACTGTGGATTAATATATTTACCAACTATTGCAGATACTTCTTCTGGTTTTACTTTGGATATTTTATCAGGATAAGAAAACAGATCCTTCCAGCTATTGAGTCTTTCAAACCAGGCAAGGCGATCGGATAACCCCTCCAGGCTTTTGAGGCCACTGGTGAAAGACATTCTGATCTGGTTGGTAATTCTTAACATTTCATTAGCTGTTGGGGGATTGGAGTTTAATTTTTGAATTTCCTCAAGAATAATCTGTTCCACTTTTTGAGGATCAGCATCTGATTTAAGTTCGGCCCATATCTGGAAATATCCATCGTGAAGCCGGAAGCTGTTGCCAGCGCCTACATCAATGCAGAGTTTCTCCTTATCGACCAGACGACGATACAAACGTCCACTTCTTCCAGAAAAGATTCCCTCTAAAATATCAATTTTGTAGAGATCATCATGAGGGTATCCAGGAGTGTGAAACATCAGATCGATGCGCGGGGCGACATTATCGTGAACTGTGAAACGGGTTACACCAACGGGCTGCGGTTCGCGTGTGACAACTTCTGTTTTTGTATTTTTAGATCTTGGGATCGATCCAAAATAACGCTTTATGTCACTTATTATTTTTTTGGGTTCTACATTGCCAACCATTACGATCAGTGCATTATCCGGGGTATAAAACTTGCGGATATGATTTTCCATCTTTTCCCGTGTGTAAGCTTCGATATCAGACATCCATCCAATAGTTGGAATTCTGTAGGGATGTGCCACATAAAAAAGTGAGTTTAAGCGTTCCCAGTAACGGTTTAGAGGCCGGTTTTCATAGCGCATTCTTCGTTCTTCGGCTACAACATCTCGTTCGCTGTAAAATTCCCTTAATATGGGATCTTTCATGCGGTCAGATTCCAGCCAATAGAAAAGTTCGAGTTTGTTTTTGGGAAGGGTGACTATATAGGCGGTCATGTCATCCGCAGTCCAGGCATTAAGATTAGTTCCGCCATTGTTTTGATAAGTTTCCCAAAGTTCCTCTTTTTTCATAAATTTGCGCTGTTTTTCCAGAATCGCAAATTTTTTAGCTTTAAGATTCTGTATAAGGGAATCTGAACCGGATCTACCCTTGAGACGCTCTTTATTGATCATATCAGCCAGAGAATCAATAGAGGTCATCAGGGGGATCTCTTTCTGGTAGTCTTTAGTGCCTATGCGTTTAGTCCCTTTAAACATCATATGCTCAAACATATGGGATAAGCCGCTGGAGCCAGGCCCTTCATACATGGAACCAACAAAGTAGTATAATCTGCAGGACACGACAGCAACGTTGGTATCTGGGACTATTATAACCCTGAGGCCATTTTTCAGTGTGTCGTAATGAACAGGAATCTGGAATTGATCAGCATATAAGCTGCATAGAAGTGCACCGAAAAGAATTGAAAAGATAGTTTTCATTGTTACAAAAAACTCCTGGTGTTCGGTTAAAAAGAGCAGGAATAACTACGCAAGATATTAAGAATAATTGTATAAGCAAAAATAGTTCTTGTGTGTGGAGATTTAAAGGGGGTATGCTGATGTGATTTAATAATTGCGGAGGCAGGAAGAAGGCTGAAGAAGGGGACGGGGTTTAGGGAAGAGTGTAATGAATTTACTTTGGAAAATACCAGAAATCCGGGGAAACCTGTTCTTACCATCGGAAATGCTTAGTTTTTTTGAAAAAAGCTTTAAGGTTTATGCGAAAACCTTTAAGATTAGTTTACAGAGTTTTAAGATATACTTTACAGAGCTATAAAAAAAATTACAGAGTTATAAAAAAAAATTTACAGAGCTTTAAATTTAAGCGAAAAAGCTTAGGGAAGTGGGAAAAACAGCTTTGGGGGTTAAGACAAAAAGCCTGGCACTTTAACTAAAAGGACTTTCAGGGTTATATTCAAAAACTTTGATTGTTACACTGGAAAGCTTTAACAATTTAACCCGGATGCTTTGAAAACTATCCCAAAAGCTTCTGGCTTTTGATCTCTTTATCTGCTGTGTTCTTTATTGTGTGGAGTTGATAATCCTAAAAACCGCTGCAGATGGGTGATGGAGAATCCCGAAGAGATATTGGGACTTAATCAGCCGTATGGTGTTGATTCAATAAAGGGTTGAATCTCTTGTTATGTTTTATCTGCAGGAAGATAAGACCTTAAAGGGCTGACCATATAAAAGGGCTATAATTTAGGTACATTACGAAGTACTGAAATACTCTTGCATAGCAGAAGCGAAGTGACAATCCCTTTATGCTCAATCGCGAACTCGGGATTATCCGTGTCAGACTACTGCGGCCTTTAGGATAATACTTTTGTTTTTCACATTTTGAAGAGCATTAGAAACGAACCGGTTCGGCGCTTAGTATTGTATATTTCGAGATTGTTTTTTTAATGGCGGTAATAAAAAATGTGGCTTTCACTGAGTCTGATATCGGCTTTTTTCCTTGGAATGTATGATGTTGCCAAGAAGGGAGCGGTTACTGGTAATGCGGTTTTTCCTGTACTTTTTTTCTCGACTCTCTCGGCGGTAGTTTGTGCATTACCGGCAATTGTTTTATCGGAAGTTAATCCTTTGCTGGCGCAGTCGATTCATCTTTATGTACCAAGATTGCCTGTTTCTGTGCATCTGCTTATTGTTGTGAAATCGGTAATTGTTGGCACATCATGGGTGCTTTCTTATTTTGGATTGAAAAATCTTCCAATAACGGTTGCATCACCACTTAGAGCGACCGCTCCATTTTTTACGGTTCTGGGAGCAATAACACTGTTTGGTGAGCGGCCATCTGCTAACCAATGGATTGGGATCATCCTGATACTTGCAGCTTATATTCTTTATTCCAAATCATCCAGACACGATGATAAAAATTCTGTTCAGATTATCTGGATAGTTTTTATGATACTGGCTGCAATAACCGGTGCGATCAGTTCGGGATTTGATAAATATCTTCTGCAGCTTAGAGCTGTTCCGCCGTTTTTTGTTCTTTTCTGGTTCCTTTTTTATCTATCTATTATATATGGAATAATTGTACTTGGATTCTGGTATCCGAAAAGATCCGTTACTACTCCGTTTCTATTTCGTCCAGCCATTATTTTGGTGGGCGCATTACTTGTTTTAGCGGACATGGCTTATATGACAGCGCTCTCAGATCCACAGACAAAGCTTGCACTTGTCTCATCAATCAGAAGGACAAATGTACTGATTTCCTTTGTTGGTGGGTTTTTATTGTTTAAGGAAGGAAATATCAGGGGAAAGCTTCTTCCTTTTGCCGGAATAGTAGCCGGGCTGTTGCTGATAATGATATGAATGGGGAGGCGCTCCTCCATTTCCAAAATCCAGCCTTTTGGCCCTGATTTTAATATTCTTTTTTTCGTAACTGCTCAGCTCTTTTTATCGGCAGTTACGAAACACCAAAACTAATTGGTACAAACTATTAAGAACGAAATTCGAAAAACGAAATTCCGGTGTAATAACAGGAAATAGGAAAAAGAACTTATTTGATAAACTTCAGTTACTTGAAACACTCTTATTCCTGTTTAGAATTTAGAGTTTTGTGATTTGGAATTTGTTTAGAATTTAAGAATTGTGATTTGGAATTTCATTTCTGGCTTTCAGGAAACCACTGACTGAGCCAGTGGAGCCAGATGTCTCGTAAAGGCACTGTCGTGCCTTATTGCTTTCGCGGCTTTGCCGCTTAATCAAGCTACCGCTTGTGGCGGTAGTACTTGACTCCGGTTTAAATATTCATTCTGATTTCTTATTCAGAAATATATTTCAGCTTCAAATGCTGAGTGGTAGCCTGGGTAAAAGTTTCAGTAATCATCAGATCAAAGCAATCATATCTCTGACAGCCGAATCTATACCGGTCAGTGTAGCGCGTGAAATGATTGAGTGGCCAATGTTGAGTTCTTCGATAAACTCGATTTGGGCAACAGGGCTGACATTTTGGTAATTGAGTCCATGACCGGCATTAACATGCAAGCCTAATTTATTGGCAACCAAAGCAGCATCCTTTAATTTTCCAAGTTCTTCAAAGCGTGCCCCTGCCGAAGTCGCATTAGCGTAAGCACCTGTGTGAAGTTCTATATGAGTGGCACCAACTCTTTTTACGGCTTTTATTTCATTGAGTTCAGGGGAAACAAAGAGGCTTACCAGAATGTGATTGTGGCGGAATGTTTCTATTGCTTTGGCGAACTCTTTTTCATGCTCTCGTACCGATAAACCGTCTTCAGTGGTCCGTTCATCCCGTCTTTCCGGAACAAGAGTTACCATAAATGGCAGTACATCAATAGCGATTTTCATGATTTCAGAAGTGAGAGCCATTTCGAGGTTGAGATGCGTTTTTACGACCTGTTTGAGTATATAAATATCTCTGTCCTGAATGTGTCGGCGGTCTTCCCTAAGATGAGCGGTGATTCCGTGTGCTCCGGCAAGTTCTGCCAGAATTGCTGCCTGAACCGGATCGGGATCGTTACCGCCGCGGGCCTGTCGGATGGTTGCAATATGATCGACGTTTACTCCAAGTGTTGCCATAAATTACCTCCTGTTTCAGGAACAAGAATTCAGATTTCATTTTTAAAAAAATCTACTTTTTATTTAATCAGTAAGCAATTGTCTCTCACCGGGATGATTCAGAATTTCAGAGACGTATACCAGTTGAATTCCGTTTTGCTTGAGCTGTGGAAGAGTGTTCTGGAGTGCGGTGATAAATGAATCCGAAGCGCGTCCACTGACAAGGATTTGGCCGGTTTTTTGGGCCAAAACAGCACAGTGACGAAGAGAATCTCCGATAAGTTCAGTTGAATTATCTGTATCTATGGTATAATCGATTTTCTGGTAGGGAATTCTGGTTTTTTTTGCCATTGATTCAGCTATAGATTTTTTACTCTCAGAGGTGATTATAAAATAACCGTGGTGTTTTTGAATTTCTTGAAAGACAATTTTCATAACCCGCGAATCTTCCAGAACCCGTTTTCCATAGAAATTGCAGAAACCGGCAAAACTGGGTATTGTCTCCGTGGCCTCTTTGATAATAGTTTTAATTTTCTCCTCAGGATAATGAATTTTAATTTGTGTCCCATCATATCTGGAGAAAGATTTTGGAAGAGGTTCCATGGGAAGCATGATTAAAATTTCTTTTTTATATTCGTTGGCTATCTGTGCGGTCCAGGTGGAGAGGCGACGGGAGCTGACCATGGAGACAGAAATCGGTTCTGGAAAAGAGAGAAAGCGAACGGTGGTTTCGTCTGCCTTAAACCCGAAATCTTCAACCAGAATTGCCATTTTTGCAGTTTGACTAAAAAAAGTGGAGGAACGAAGTACTTTTATTATTAATTGAGGAAGATTACTTTCCTGAGATACTAGATGCAGATATGCACCCTTTCTTTCAGACTCAAAGTTGCAGTCTTTGAGGCTATATCCTGCAGACGCGAGTGAGGAGGAGATATACCAGATGACCCATTCCATCGGTTTCCCTTTAGGTACAGATATTTTTAAATTTAAAGCAGAATCTGAGGAAGAAAAATTCTTTGGAATTTGTGATCCCGGGACCTCCAGGTCTTCAAAACATCTGATTAAAACAGAATCAAAAGAGATCTCTTTTTTAGCGGATTGTAATTTATTTTTACCGGCAATTTTTATGTTGGCATTGGACTGGAAATAATCGGAACGAATACCAATAACTATTAAAAGGGTAACAAAAACCACCGTGAAAAATGTAAGTATGAATCTTTGCCGCATTGTTTTTTTCTGTGATCAGAGGGTTTTTAAAAATACTGCACTAAAATAGCCATTTCCGGATAGTGGTGGCAAGTTCAGATAGAAATCAAATGAAAAAGAGTTCAATTAAAGTTCCGGTAATTCTGGGGCCGACTGCAATTGGCAAGAGTGCTGTGGCGCTGGAAATTGCAGAAAAACTTCACTGGGAAATACTTTCCTGCGATTCGCGTCAGGTGTACCGAAAAATGAATATCGGTACGGCCAAACCATCTTTGAGTCAACTGGGGAAAGTACCTCACTGGCTAATAGATATTTTGGACCCTTCGGAGAGTTATTCTGCAATAGGCTTTACTAAAGAGGCTCTTCAGATAATCAGGAATCGGGCAGCGTGCGGTAAGACTGTTCTGATTTGTGGAGGAACCGGGCTTTATTTTAAATGCCTGAGTGAGGGAATTGCTGCTCCGGTGGATTCTGATCTGCTTATAAGAGAAAAGTTGATGAAGGAAGCGCAATGTGATGGTGTCTCCGCTTTGTACAGTCAGCTTCGGATAAAAGATCCTGATTCTGCAGAAAAAATACACCCTAATGATTTGCAGCGGATATTGCGTGCGTTAACAGTTTACTATCAGACAGGTATACCTTTCTCAGAAATCAGAAGAGAAAAAAAAGCAGTAGAGGACCTGGAATTTAAGGTGGTTAAACTCACCGGTGATCGGCAATGGTTATACGAGAGGATTAATAATAGAGTAGTTGAGATGATTGCTGATGGACTCTGGGATGAATTTCTTGAGTTGATAAAACAAGGGTATCATGAAAAGTCTCCAGGACTTCAGTGTGTGGGCTATAAGGAGCTGTTTGCTCATTATAAAGGAAAGTGTAGTATCTCTGAAACTATTGCCCTTATTCAACAAAATAGCCGCAGATATGCCAAAAGACAGAATACCTGGTTTACGCATCAGGTATCTGGAACGATTTTTGATGCTTCAGTAAGTTGTGCTGTGATAAGAGATCATTTTTTGCGTGAATTATAAATATTCTGCTTTCATTGAAATTATTATTTATGTATCTTTTAAACCGCCAGGGAAAATTTAAGATATTAGTATGAGTCTCAAAAAAAAGTTTAACCGAAACTGTTTTCTGTTGCATATAATAATCTCATTTCCAGCTAATCCAAAAGCTGAAGAAAGAAATCAAAACACCTGTTATCATCAGTCACCTGAACACCAAAATAACCTTGTTGTAACTGTACCACAATTATATACTTGAAACATTCCTGATCATCCATCATGACAGGGTATTGGATTTTAGATAAGCACACTTTTATTTTCCCACATTTTCAATTATCTTCCATAGTGAAGAAAGGAGTACCTTAATGAACAGTGATGAATTGTCACGTGGCATGAATAACCATTATACCAGAAAACCTATGCCTTCAAAATATAATGATAAGAACCATAATAGCTATGGCTCCGGACAAAGCTACAATTACGGAAATCAGTCTTACAATGGGAATTCTCATTACAATAATGGTAATTCTTATAATAACAATCATAACAATCAAATGAATCAACGCCGTCGTCCTGACCGCTTTAAAAGAGATAACTACAATAACAACGATAGGTTGATAAAACAGAATGATATAATAATCCGGCTTCTGAAGGAAATCAGGGACCGTCTTCCTGCCCCTGTGATAGAACCCGAATACTTTGAAGATGAACAGGGGAGCCAGGATGGGAGCATCGAATCCACTGAGTGCAATTCTGAAGGTCAGGAAGCTCAGGAAGAGGAAATTGAAATAATGGAACCGGTCAATGAACACTACAATTCAGAGCAGGATAGCGAATACCACGAAGAAGACCGCTGATAAACACCAATCATGATTGACAAGGGTTAGCTGTACCAGATTGACCTGAACCATTAAAGTTGATCCTCTGTCTTTCTGTATTGCCAACATTTCATTTGATCTGGCAATTTATTGCTTTTATATGTAGAATTTACTGGTATAGTAAAAAAAGAGTTACTACTCAGTTCTTGAAACAAATAACTGGTAAGAAATCGGAAAGAATCAGATTAAAACAATCAGATACTTTCAGGGAGATAATATCTAATCAGATAAGCTTGAGATGACTTTCGATTCTTGGGTTTAGATATTCTTTTCCGCCCTGCCCACCGTACTTAGGTACTAAGGAAGGCGGAGAATTAATATCTGATAAATATTGTTTGGATATTAGTTCTTATGTTTTTTCCGACTTAGATATTTTACATTGTTTATTTGTCATTAAGCTGAGTTCTTACAATGAAAGATCAAATGATTTCTACGGACAAACCGTAATGAGGCAAACTTTTGTTATCACGCTGTTAGTTATGCTGATAATTCCGGCTTCGGGGTCTTTTAACTCCGTTTCAAAAACTCGCTGGAGTTCAATCCACAGTATACCAGATGCTGATTTGTTAAGCGGTGGAAAATTTCTGGTAGATGTGCACAGTCTTCTCTATTCAGATTTACTTGATGGTTATAAATTTAAACCATCAGCAATTTTGAGTCTGGGTATTATAGAGTGGATTAATCTGGAAGCCGGGTATGCAGGTGGTGGAATTTTTGGGCTAAAAGCCAGGATTCTGGCTGAAACCAATAAGTTCCTTCCTTCAATGGCAGTCGGCATCCATAATGTCTTCTCCCATAAAGAAGCCTATAATTTCGGCTACTCACCCGATTCTCTCAGCAGTGAACTATATGTAGCTTTTGCCAAAAGCGTAGAAAATATCAGACTGAGATTTCATGCAGGTATTCAGTCAATTCCTCAGAATGATAAAGAGATAGTAAACCCCTTTTTCGCCCTGGAAAAGTTTTTCGGCAGCGGGTTTTATTTGTCCATAGAAGCGCAGAGAAGAAACCAACACTTCTACGGCTCTGTTTTCGGCAGCTATCGCTTTCTTAAAAGAAAAATGGAAATCAGTACAGGTCTGGTTGATTTTACTGGCTTTTTTAGTAAAGATGATGGGAAAGTATTTCTGAATTTCGCCACAGATGGCCAAAGCAGCTTTACCAGACCATCAATTTTTCTAGGTATACGCTTTTTGGGAGGAATAAAAAGCGGCAAAAACGATGGATTTACCAGTCTTGAAGACAGGATCGCACGCCAGAATGAATCCCTCAGTTATTTAATGAATGAAGTCGACAGTCTTAAAAACCTCCTGAAAAACAGCAAAAACAGAATTGATAACATCGATCAATCTCTGAGGACTCTTTCTGACAGTTCCGATAACGAATACAGTCAATTGAAAAAAACGATAATGCAGAAACTGATTGCCATAAAAACATTGTATCAGGAAGAACCATTCGAACCTGAAAACGTAAAGAAGGAGATACAGGAAACCGCCTCGTACAGTGAAAGGATAGTTCCGGTTCTAAAAGAGATATGTCTGGATAGTAAAGAAAATATTCAAATCAGAGTTTATGCAGTCTCTGTGATGGGTGAACTTACTTCCAGAAATGCTGCAGATGTCCTGATTGAAATTCTATCACAGGCCATGCTTCCTGAGATAAAAATCGAAGCTTTGATCGGACTGGGGAAACTCAGGGAAGTGCGTGCAAAATATCTTATGGAGCAACTTGCTGGCGATCCTCATGAGGGCGTTGCTTTCACAGCTTCTGAGATTCTTCGAAAGCTGGAAAAAGAGACGGGAATAAAAATGACTCAGGATAAACCGGAAATTATCCCTGAAAATAAAATTCCCGAAAAGAAAATAGGCTCATCAAATGAAAAGCAGATTAAAACGCCGCTTATTGTTGAAAACGGAAAAAAGGAAAGTAAAAATGAGTCAAATACTGCGATAAAAGTGGTGAATACTCCTGTAGAGAAAGGATCCAGTATAGGTGAAGAGGAAAAAGCTAAAATTGATTCACTGCCTGTACCTGAGTTAGATGACGAATGGGGAATATTAAATGACTATCCATGAGGTGGCACTCTGGGTATTATGATTACCTGAATGTGTATTCCGGCGTTATTCGGCAGGTGATTCCGGTTAACTATTCGGCCACCCCCTGTTCCGGTAGGCATGTGAGACATCCGCAAAATTTAAATCAGGTGCCGGATAAAAACGGAATATGCACTAAAAACCGGGAAATGTATTTTTCAACATTATAGTTGCCTTTGTATTCCGATTTGTTCTTTAGAAAAGCTACAAGGCATTAATCATCAAGTTTGTCATTAAGGTTCCGGGAGTTTAGCCTCCAGTTAATAAGCTGTTTCCCCATGATTTGATCAACAATAAAGGCAGGAACTAAACACTTGAGAGAATCGATATCATGCTGCAGCAGGGCTGACTGTTGAAAATAATCGTTGTTTAGTCCTATAGTTATTTTATAGGGTGAATTAAAGTAGAGACTACTGCCATCTTTTATTTTGCTGATTGGCAGAATACCCTGAAGCAGTCGAATTCCGGTAGATTTATCGGGCGTAAGAGAAATAAGAAAAGAACAATCACGGGGAGATGCTTTTATCGCAGAAGTGTAGACAAAGAGAGTGCTTTTTGTCTTTTGTGAATTGGTGTTGGAAACATTAACGAATGCTGCTCCTGAAATGAGAGTGATATGGCTTATGAGTGAGTTACCGGAATTATGCAGATTTGACTTTAATTGAGAATTCTGACTTATAAAGATCCGTGTACTATCGCCAAATTTTAAGCGGATATGACTTTCGGGCAGTGATTTGAGTTGATCGTTATTGAATAGTTTTTCTCCTGGTGAAGCAAGTTGCCATTCGAAACTGGATTCCCGCTGTATTTCAGCTTTTCCGTAAACAGAATCGATAACAATGGAAGGTATCACATCGGGTAAGGTTGTTTTAAGAAGAATGATTAACAAAAACGTTATAGCTGCATGGAGTTTCATATTTCCCCTCTTTTTTATATTATATGGTATTGGTGTTTTTTAGGCAAACTGGCGATTAGGATGCAAAGTTCAACTGACACGGGAGCACAACAACTTTATTTCCTGTGCCGCTTAAGTAGTGTCATGCTTCCAAAAAAAGCCTCAGATTGCGAAAAAGTCGCTGGATCGGTTGTCTGATGCCTCGCCTTTCTGTACACTAATAGCAGGAATAGATCACACAACACCTTCTTTTTCTTGATAACTGATTGCCGATTCGTTATTTTCCATTCTTTAAAAGCTATAGAAAACTGACTCACAAGGAGATAAAAATGGCTGTTAAATTGAGAAGTGCTACTACTACCGAAGGACGAAGGATGGCTGGAGCACGTAGTCTGTGGCGTGCTAACGGGATGAAAGAGGAGCAGTTTGGCAAACCGGTGATTGCGGTTGTGAACTCTTTCACACAAATGGTTCCCGGTCATGTTCATCTGCACCAGATCGGTCAGAAAGTCAAAAAACTCATCGAGGAACAGGGCTGTTTTGCTGCAGAATTTAACACTATAGCTATTGATGACGGGATCGCGATGGGGCATGAAGGTATGCTTTATTCACTTCCATCACGTGAGCTGATCGCTGACAGTGTTGAATATATGTGTAATGCACATACAGTTGATGCCATGGTTTGTATCTCCAACTGCGACAAAATCACTCCGGGAATGATGATGACTGCCATGAGGCTTAATATCCCGGCAATATTTGTTTCGGGTGGTCCGATGGAAGCCGGTATATATAATGGTAAAAAGTACGATCTTATTGATGCCATGGTTATGGGAGCTGACAACAGTGTTGGCGATGATGAAGTTGCTGCTGTGGAGAGAGCGGCATGTCCCGGTTGTGGCTCCTGTTCAGGGATGTTCACAGCAAATTCGATGAACTGTCTTGCAGAAGCATTAGGATTGGCTCTTCCGGGAAATGGCACCGTGGTGGCTACTCATGTAAACCGTGAAAAACTCTTTGAAAGGGCTGCAAAACGCATCGTTGAGATGGCCAGAGCATATTATGAGAAAGGCGACTGCTCCGTACTTCCAAGGTCGATCGCCACAAGAGAAGCTTTTATCAATGCAATGTCACTGGATATTGCAATGGGCGGTTCCTCAAATACGGTTCTTCATCTTCTGGCGATTGCCCGCTGTGCAGAGGTTGACTTCTCCATGAAAGATATCGACCAGTTGTCACGAAAAATACCGGTGCTATGCAAAGTTGCTCCCAACTCCTCATATCATATGGAAGATGTAAACAGAGCCGGTGGAATCATGGCTATTCTTGGAGAGCTGGCCAGAGCTGGTCTTATCGATACAAATGCAAAACGGGTGGATGGAACACTTAAGGAGATCATCAACCTTTATGATCTGAAAAGCCCTGAATGTACCGCAGAAGCAAGAAACATTTACAGCTCCAGTTCTGCTGGAAAGGAGCGAAATCTGGTCATGGGTTCTCAGAATACCAGCTATGAGGAACTGGACCTGGATCGCAGTAGTGGTTGTATTCGCAGTATCGGGAGTCCATACAGCACAGAGGGTGGATTGGCTGTTCTTTTTGGCAATATCGCCCGTAATGGTTGCATAGTTAAAACTGCCGGAGTTGACGAATCGATATTCAAGTTCAGTGGTAAAGCAATGGTGTACGATTCCCAGGAAGACGCCTGTGAAGGTATCCTCAATGAGATACAGGCTGGAGATATTGTGGTTATCCGTTACGAAGGGCCAAAAGGTGGTCCCGGTATGCAGGAGATGCTTTATCCTACTTCATATATCAAATCTCGTCATCTGGGTAAAGAGTGTGCGCTTATCACTGATGGACGTTTCTCTGGTGGAACTTCTGGACTCTCTATCGGGCATATTTCCCCGGAAGCTGCATCAGGGGGAGAGATAGGTCTGATTCGAAGCGGGGATATCATCGATATCGACATACCTAACAGAACAATAAGTGTCAGGTTGTCAGAAAAAGAGTTTGAAGAGAGAAGAAAGGTTGAACTGGCTAAAGGAAAAGATGCTTTCAAACCGGCAAAAAGAGCCAGAAACATTTCTCAGGCGCTCAGGGCTTATGCCATGTTTGCATCATCTGCAGATAATGGAGCAGTAAGAGTCTTACCGGATGAGCAGATTTCATGAAAAATTCTGTAAAGAAACTTTATCAGGATTTTTTTAACCAGTATCCGGAACTCTCTGTTTGTTCTTCTGAGATTTCCGGTGCTTTTGAAGCAATTTGTAACTGTTACCAGGCTGGCGGGAAACTGCTGGTCTGTGGTAACGGGGGCAGTGCTTCAGATGCAGAGCACATAGTTGGCGAACTGATGAACAAGTTCGCCATCAAAAGACCTGCTCCTGCACAGATGCGTGAGAGATTAAACGAATCGGGTGCAAAGAATGCAGATTATCTTTTTAGCAAGCTTGAGCAGGGGCTTGCTGCAATTTCTCTGGTAAGTCAGACCTCACTTTTGACCGCTATTATAAATGATATCGGTGCAGATATGGTGTTCGCACAGCAGGTCTATGGCTATGGCAAGGTTGGTGATGTTCTTCTGGCATTGAGTACTTCAGGCAACTCTCCCAATGTGGTAAATGCTGTCGCTGTGGCCAGAGCATTGGGGATGTTTACTATAGGCTTTACCGGAGAAAGTGGTGGAATAATGAAAGAGATGTGTGATTTTACGATCCGTGTTCCCGAAAAAATCACCTATAAAATTCAGCAGTTACACCTTCCTGTTTATCACCTTTTATGTATAATGGTGGAAGATGAGTTTTTCGGGGCAAATTAAACTAACACAGTCATTGCAGTTACTAATAACCGCCTGGTAAAAGTTATGGATAATTTGTCGGTTCCCGGGAAATCCGGTCGTGAATCAAAAATCAATAATGCCATAAATTTAGGCCTTTTCAGTAATCTTTTTCTGGCTATTCTGAAAATAGTTGTGGGGATAATGGGCAACAGCCGTGCGCTTCTGGCTGATGGCGTAAACTCCACCTCTGATGTGGTTAACTACATAGTGGTTAAGATATTTACGCGGCTTTCAAGCAAACCTGCAGACCGGGAACATCCATACGGCCATCATCAGATGGAAAGTATTTCTGCGATAGTTGTCGGGGCATTTGTTATCACTACTGCAATTGCCATATTCTGGGACTCTGTAAACAGGGCTTATGAGCTTTTTACAACTCATAATACCGGAGATTCCACAATGCTGGAACTCACTCTTTTAACCGCCATTTTTACCATTGGTTACAAGTTTATCCTTTACTTTTATACAAAGTCTGCAGGTAAAAAGACGGTTAACACTGCAGTTTTAGCTCTGGCCTATGATCATCGGAACGATATTTTTGCTTCAGCGGGTGTTGCGGTTGGTATAGCGATGAACTGGATTGGATATAGCTGGGCTGATCCGCTGGCAGGTAGTATTGTGGCATTGATAATTTTAAAGACCGGGATAGAGATTTTGCGGGAATCATCTGAGGAATTGATGGATACGGTTCCTGGAGAGATGCTGGACAAGCAGATACGAAAGATAGTTGCTTCCATAAAGGAAATAAATTTGGTGGAAGAGATATCTGCTCATCGTTTCGGTCCATATCTGGTGATAAATATCACTGTATGTATTCCGGGGAAATTGCCGGTTTTTAAGGGGGATGCTATTGCCACAGAAGTGGAGGAGCGTATTTATAGAGAGATTGAGCTGGTTAGAAGAGTATATGTGCATTATCATCCGGGATGTCCTGAACCGGAAAATTCTTAGTTTTCAGGGGGAAAGGGAAGCTTCTGGTTTGGTTGGGGACGGAGAAACGCCAGTGACTTAAGACTTTAGGCCCCAAAGTTTCTCCGAGGGATTTGACCTGAACATCTTGAAGCTGATCGATGAAATCCTCCTTACCACATGAAATAACTTCCCTGAATTGCCGAAAAATCATTCGGATAGGACCACTGCCGGATGCACTGGTAGTAGGACATTTAAAGAGCTGCCTAACGGGTGGATACTCTTTTATCCGTGCACCAGATTATTGAATCTGGACAAACAGTTGGTGGAAAATGTTGGTATAAGGCCTGATATTGCTGTAAAGGCAGATCCGGATAGCGTTGAAATATACAGAGATGAGACTTTGGAGGAAGCTTTGCAGGTGTTGAGTGAAAATGTATACTAAGCAAAAAATTTATGGGTGCTTTCCGGTAAAGGTAATTCCACAAGTATATGAACAAGGCTTATTCCATCATTTCAAAGCGTCTAAAATCATGCGCAGTTCTGATAGTATTTTTCGCAGTTTTGCGATCAAACCATCGTGAATCCTTCAATACCGATTCATATCCTTCACACATCAATTGTGCAATTTCTTGTCTGCGGACTTTATCAATAGCATCATTGAACATTTTCATTAATGGAACCTGTCGAGAATGTTAACGGCATTACCGCCTTTTGGCTATTACCTTAAGATATGGTTTCCACAGACCAAACGGATATCTGCCGTACGCTCTTTGCCGAATTCATGGAAAAACCGCGCGAGTTCGATATCGCCCCGCTTATCGGAAAGATAAGTGAATCTGAGGGTACTTTTATATAAAAATGGTTGTGTCGGTTTAATTGGAATCGATTATTTTATAAAAACGATTGAGCTTTTCGAAAATCACACATATTACAAAAAAGGCTGTTATGGCATCGCGATAAGTTATGCGATATAGCCCGATGATGAGCGGAAAGACCAATGATCTCCAGTTAATTCACAATTATATACTTCCCGAATTAAGCAAATTAGTTTTTTGTCCACAAAGAGAATAAAAGATCTCTTTTTTGATTTTCTCCTTTGGATTTTGGTAAGATAGTGGGGTTGAAGGTTAAGCTTCAGCTTTATGCGGAGCCAGATCAGATCTGCTATAATGCCACCCGTTAACTGGTGCTTCGTGGGGTGGATGGTGTAGGGTTTGTGGTGGACTGCTGTTCAGATAAGATCGAAGAGAACATAAGAGCCTTGTTTTGATCGGAGGAAATTCTGGTTGCATATAAGTACGAACCGGAAAAATCTATCCATGATCTTTTTCTTCGTTTAGGTATTTTTTCATTTTACTTCTGCCTAAAACGTACGATTCTTTTATAAAATTGGATCTGACGATCCAAAAATACTTTTCTACAGGTTTTTCGTTTGAAAGTTGATTACGTTAACAAGCCAAAACCATCTGTTACATCGCTATCCCAGCTT
>JAEYNR010000059.1 GCA_023412475.1 Fibrobacterota bacterium
TATCGCAATCTCATCAGGGGTGTCCTTTCTAAGTTTATTTTTTGTAACTATTTACTAACCTAGTTTGTGGCACCCCTTTTTGTCAAGTTTTTTTCAAGTTTTTGTATTTTGAACAGAAACTAAATAAACAAAACACGCTACCAAAAATAAACTTCGAAGGATGAAAAATATCCACGCGCTATAAATACCAAATCACAAGAACCAAATCCTAAACAAATCCCAATAACCAATTATTCAAATTCCAAACAAGAAAAGAACAGGAATGGAGGTCCTATCCTGTTTAGAATTTCGAATTTCCTGTTCCTGTTTGGAATTTTTGGTATTGTAATTTGGAATTTGTTTGGAATTTAAGATTTGTGATTTGGAATTTTTTTCCGTCTCCTTTTACTTCGATATTCATTACTCATCCTATACTCAGAATTTTATACTGCAGAAGATTTGAATTCCCTTATGCTTTTTCATTTGATGCTACACTAACTTTAAGAGCCGCGACTGCCGGAAACTCCTTCGCCTTCCGTATACCAGTTTGTTTCTGGCATGTAAAAAATAGAGATACTTCTGTGCTCTGGTGATTGCGACATAGAAAAGTCGTTTTTCCTCTTCCCAGTCACAATCGATAACTGTCTTTCTGCCCGATGTCCTTAAAAGAGAGGAGATAAACTCAAACCACGATCCGATCCTTTTGCCACTGACCATACGGTAAGCTGGAAACACACTCTCCTCCAGATCACAAAGAAAAACCACCGGAAACTCCAGTCCCTTACTGCGGTGTACGGTCAGAAGCTGCGGGTAATCAGAAAGAGACATCCTGCTAAACTGATCATCAACCCAATCCAGAGTCTGATTGACTCTAAAAAGAAGCGCCATCTCTTTTAGCGGTATATTTTCTTTTTTACCTATAAAAACAGAAGTAGATATTACCCAAAGAAGCAACTTCTCCATATTTTCAAACCGGTGTACAGAAGGTTTTCTGCGATTATCCTTTCTGGTATATCTTGCGGATATGAGCACTTTTCTGTAAGCAGAATCTTTTTTAATGAACAACCGGTTAGCAGTATCCAGAATCACCGGAACACTGCGGTAATTGGTTTGAAGTTTGATAATTTTAGCCTCTTTGAAGTAATCGCAGAATTCGATAGTAGGGCGAATATCAGCACCCCGAAAGCCATAAATAGCCTGATCATCATCCCCAACTGCAAAAAGCGAGCTACCATTTGACAGCAAACAGTGCAGTAATTTTATCTGAATAGGATTTGTATCCTGAAATTCATCCACCAGAACAGCATCAAACCTCTGAGCATAAGTTTTTGTTAAAAATGGATTTTCTTTAAACAACTGCATAAGCCCGGTAATCAGATCGGAAAAATCCCAAACCCCTCTTTCTCTCTTAAGAGTTTCCAGCCGGTCTGCAATCTGTTCAAGGACCTGTTTTTGTTGACCTGAGAGAAACGCTTGTTTTTCTTCAAATACCGATCTTTGAGAGAGCAGGGAATCCAGCTTAAACAGATCTGCTCCAAGAACCTCCCTCTCTGCTTTGCTGCTACATAGTACCAGAAGCTCTATACGATCCCGTTCGCAGAGCAATTGTGGCATTTTCGAATAACCTAATCTACAGAAATTAAGAGTCCCATCGACTGTCTCGGAAAGCACCCTCAAACCCAGACCATGAAATGTTGTTATTAAGGGATGCCGGGATTGGTATTCGATTCCATCTGGAACAGCCACCCTGGCCACCATCTCTTCTGCTGCTTTGCGGGTAAAAGTGAGTGCACAGATTTTTGCTGCATCTATACCTGAGCAGATGCAGAATGCGATCCGTTTTGTTAGTACAGTAGTTTTACCACAACCGGCACCTGCCAGTACCAGAATATGGGAACCTAAAGGGGCTGTAACCGCCATTTTCTGTTCCTGATTTAACCCTTTAAGAAGAGATTCTAAAGCAGGCTTGGCAATTCCAATCATAGCGATTTTCGTGTGCTTCCAGATCTACAAGTCAAAGCCAGTATATTGAGACCAAAGAGGCTGCGGCTAAAAAAGCATAGCAAGACTTGTGCTCAAAGAGCTGCTCCCGTCTTAATGCCGGTCAGTTACATGCTGTGGCAAAAGGCTCCTAATTTTATGTGAATCAAAGAAAAGCATTCCAAAACGTTTGCGGCAATGTTATACTTTCAGAGAAATTTTATTCAGACTAAAAAATCAAAACTGGCCACTTATCATACCTGGAGGAATCATGTCTCAGCAGATCAACAGGAAACCTATTGGCAATTTTTTTATAAAGAGATCACTTCAGTTGAGGCTCATACTAAAAATTGTGCTTGCCTCTCTTATTTCCACCATACTGTCTTCCGGGACACTGATTCTGGTGTACTATCTCAAGTACAAAACAGTGATTGTCTATCAGTTGGACAAGGTAAGCCAGGAGCTTAGTCGGGAACATATCGTTTATCTGATTCTTCCCACGCTCCTTATCAGTTCGGTAGTGAGCATTCTGGTTTCGATGGGTGTAGGTTTGTACGCCTCACGCAAATATGCTGTTCCGGTTTACAAGCTTGAACAGTGGGCATCATTACTGCGAATGGGGAAAATGTCAGCGCTTCTGCGTTTCCGGGAAAAAGAAGAGATGGCAGAGCTTTCAACCACCTGCAACCAACTTTCTTCCGAATTTCGGGAACGGTTTCTAAAAATACGAACTCAAACAGAGTTGCTTAAACAGTCTTCCCCGACATCTCCCATTGCAGAAGAGATAGAGAAGATTTTATCAGGTCTGGAACTTGAAACGGTTCCGATAGAGGTCTCAACTACCTTTTACTCTGTGAGTCAAACAGAACAGAAAAAGTAAACCACATTCCAATAGAGCTGCTTTCTAATATTTTTATATTCAAGAGGGTAAAGAAAAATCCCTCTTGATTAATCCTTCCTTCCCCCCTTTTACAATACATATAATTAATTTAAGCACCAGATTGACTGGATATCAATAAACGGTATAGTGGCATTTTTTTTGCATTTTTAACAGTACAAGCACCAAATGAATCATTCCGTAATAGTTTTAAAAATGCAGGAGCATGCCATGAGCTACTTCATTAAGGAAATGTTCAATCGACATCCCCAAAGCATTGCAGAACCGATGAAAACATTACTTACCGATGCAATAGAATCCTGCCTTAGTTGCTCGCAGGTGTGCACGGCATGCTCCGATGCCTGTTTAGGGGAAAAAGAGGTAGAACAATTAAGAAACGTCATACGCGCTGCTAATGACAGTAGCGACTTATGCTTTGCCACCTCAAACATACTGAGCCGCCTTGTTTATCAAAACCCAAGAACCCTGCGAAGCCTGATCACCGCCTGCATCGAACAGGTACAACACACAGGTATCCAGTGTAATGAGCATGCAAACCGTCATGAACATTGCCGTGTCTGTGCAGACACCTGTCGGGCTTGCGAAAACACTCTCAGCGAATACCTGAAATTTCTAAGCTGATAAAACAGTTGTCTGCATCAGTTTTTTTTCAAAACTTTCTCAACTATAATATCTGCAATTATAGTAACGTTCCTACTTTTTCGGATTTGATATTATAAAGGTTACTTTTTGCTGCTCAAATTCCTGAGTAGTTAAGTAATTTTTGGTATCGAATCAAACCCTTCTCTTTAACTGAAGCTCTGCATTTTTCAAAGACTGTTGTAGCAGTGAAGCTTTTTTCTCCAATCTCTTCACAGATACCGGGAAAAGTGTTTTAACCTCCTGTTGAGCAAAAAGAGAGATTGCATACTCCTCCACCATTTCCCTGTATTCCTCTATTTCACACAAAAATTCAGCGCCGAGACTTTTATTTCCCATTTCCTTCAGTTTGGTATAGAAATACATGAGTTGCGCCCGCTTTTGTCCATATTTTACAGGCTCAAAAAATGCCCTCTGTATCCTGAACCCAAATGCTTTCATGTATCTGGGAAACTGGCAGAATCGCTCAAATCTTACAGTAGATAACAATTCATTCACATAGGAGCTCAGATCGGTTTGCAGCTCTTGTTTCAAAGCCTGGCGACACCCCTGCTTCTCCTTTTTTATCAAAGCGGAATTCTTGCTATAGGATAAGATAACCTTCTCGAGCAATTCTACTGCCTTATAACCTATTCCTTTTGTTTTTACACGAGCTTTTTCAATAATACTGTCAAATTGTTCTCTGCTTCGTGGTGCAGTTGTTCCATAATCAAGCATAAATTCATGTATTGAGGATAATAAGGATTTCTTAAGAAGCTCTGCACCGCCAAAAGGAACACACAATAATTTTAAATTCTGAGGGAATTTCAGTTCTCGCTCTATCCAGGCAAACTCATTGGTAAGCATGATTTCCAACAGTTTTTTTACTCCATCCAGATGTATCACCCTGGCATCTTCAACAGATCTGCAAAGCACATAATCAATAGTGTTTTCAGCTCTTTTTAGTGCCGGATACCCTAACAGAGGAATACTGTTTTTACCAGTTGTTACCTCCACATACTCAGGTATCGATCCAACTATCCAATCTGTCAGCCCCTTTATTTCGTGTTTCCTGTAAGCCTCTTCCCATGGTTCATCTTTTCGTACAAGATTTCTGGAAATATCCCGCAGCACTACACCACCACGGCCACAGGTAATCACATTGCCATTATCCTCCTGCACTTCGACTCGTAAACAAAGATGATCCGGTAGTTTGGAATTAGCCAACAGATCCGGTTCAATATCAATATCATAGAGTGACTTTATGGCCTTTGATAGATTTATTTCAAAGGTTTCTGCAGAAAGAGTTATAACCTGAGAGAGCTCAGAAGCCTTTTCATTAAGCGGCATCAATCTTTTTCTGATTTCTTTGGGAAGACCTCGAAGGTGTTCGAGAATTTTTTCTGGCCATAATGCCGGAACCAGATATTCAATCGAGCTCTCCGGTATATAGGCTGCATCACTGATAGGAACCTTCAGGGTTATTCCATCATTTTCATTACCGGGAGCAAAACTGTATTTAAGCTCGAATTTTTTACCACCAATAGAAATTTTGTCTGGCAGACTGGACAGATGTTCCGGAATTTGGTTTACCAGAATATCCTCTTTTTTCATAAAAAGAAAATCATCTCCCCCATTTTGCCGGATAATACGGTTGAGATCATGCACGGAAGCTACATTTGTCAGTCTTTCGCTGTAAAAATTCTCTATCGCAGATTCACCTGCAAAAAATGATCTGGACCGAAGCTTCTCCTCAAGCTTTTCAACCTCCCGCCTAACCATTTTATTATTATTATGGAAACGGTAGAAAGTATTAAGCTGCTCCTCCACCAGAGCTTGCCGGATAAAAACGGTGCAGGCTTTTTCGGGGTTAATTTTTCCAAAACTGACAGCCGTATGCTCAGCGATTTGCATTCCGAACAGATATACTCTCTCAGCAGCTCTTACCACCCCAGTTTCACTGTCAAAATAAGGTTCCGAATAACTTCTGGTACACAAATGCCTTCCCAACTGTTCCAGCCACAGAGGATTTATTGGCGCAACAGTGCGGGCAAACAACTGCGATGTTTCCACTATCTCGTGGCAAACGAGCCATTGTGGTTTATGATCGCGAAGGGCAGAACCTGGAAATATCACAACATCTCTGCCCCGGGTTGCCCGATATTGTCCTGTCTCAGTTTTCAGTGCGCAATTGGATAAGAGGCCGGTAAGTAACGACCGGTGTATGGCATCAGTTGATGCCGGCTGTTCATTGATTATAAAGCCTTTCATCGCAGTAACTTTTTCCAGAAGCATATGATGAACATCATGCCATTCCTGCATCCGGATATAAGAGAGGAAGTTATCCTTGCAAAATTTCCGTATCCTTTTTTGAGTTTTAAGGGTTTCCCATTCCTGCCTGAATTCATCCCAAAGCTTTACATAACTGAGAAAGTCCGATCCTGGAATCATAAATTTGCGATGCATTGCATCAGCCTCAGACCTCTTTTCAAAGGGTCGTTCTCTGGGATCAACTATCGAAAGCGCTGCCGCTATAATAAGCACCTCTCTAAGGGCATTTTCCTCTTTTGCTGCAAGCACCATTCTGGCAATATGGGGATCTATGGGCAATTGAGCCATTTTCTTTCCCAGTATAGTCAGCCGGTTCTCAGAATCGATGGCACCAAGTTCCCGCAAAATTTGATACCCTTCCGAAACAGATGATCGTGAAGGGGGTTCCAGAAACGGAAATTCTTCTATATCACCAAGATTATGAGCTATCATCGAAAGAATAACCCCTGCCAGGTTTGCCCTCTTAATCTCAGGAAGAGTGAAATTTTCGCGACTTTCATACTTTTTTTCAGAGAAAAGCCTTATACAAACCCCATCCATCACTCTGCCACACCGGCCCTTTCGCTGGTCTGCCGCTGCTTTTGAGATCGGTTCAATAGGCAACCGGTTTGTGCGAAGACGTGGAACATATCTGGAGATACGGGCTAATCCAGTATCTATAACAAACCTTATATTTGGAACGGTTATAGAAGTTTCGGCGATGTTGGTGGAGACCACAATTTTTCTTTTATCAATTTTATTAAATATAGCTTCCTGCTCTGTTTTACCCAGACGGGAAAACAGAGGTAAGGCAAGAAGCTCAGGCCGCTTCATTCCTCTGAGTCTTTCAATCGTCTCGCGGATATCTCTCTCGGTAGGCATAAAAATAAGCAGATCTCCGGTACTATAAAGATCCAGCAGATCCTGTGCAGCCTTAACAGCAGAATCGACATATGTCTCTTCTATGTAATCCTCATCCTCATCATTGAGATACAACAGCTCGACCGGGAAAAGCCGCCCTGAAACTTCAATTACCGGTGCATTACCGAATGCCTTTGAAAATAATCCGGTATCAATAGTTGCAGAAGAGATGATGATCTTAAGGTCGGGTCGTTCAGGAAGAAGGTTTTTAAGATGCCCCAGGATGAAATCAATATTTAGACTTCGCTCATGTGCTTCATCGATGATCAGTGTATCGTACAAAGAAAGATTCCGATCCCTCTCGATTTCAGCCAGCAGGATTCCATCGGTCATATATTTGATACATGTCTGAGGCGAATCATGATCATGAAATCGGATCTTATAACCTATCTGTTCTCCAATAGTACAATGCAGCTCCTCTGCCACTCGCCTGGCAATAGAAATCGCAGCAATTCTTCTTGGCTGTGTGCATCCTATTTTACCATTTTTTCCCCTGCCTGCTTCAAGACAGATTACCGGAAGTTGAGTCGTTTTGCCGGAACCAGTCTCCCCTGCCACAATTAATACTTGATTCTGTAAAATTGCAGAAAGGATCTCCTCTTTCCGCTCCAGTATAGGTAATCCTTTTGTATAATTAATATGAGGGCGCTTAAACTCGTAAATATTATTGATCTTTTTTAATTTGTTCATTTAGATATTACGTACTAAAAGGCTCAAAAATATATTTTCAAACGGAGCAACTGCAATATTACACAAAATAGTTCAGAGAATCCCAGAATAAAGCAGGTATAATGTAGTTGATCTCAATTTCATTTCCCTGTATAACAGGCAGACATTGCATAAGAAGGTTTTATCAGATGAGGAAAAGATTGGAAGTAGTAATAGTTGACGATGAAGTTCAAATCACCGAACTGCTGAAAACGTTTCTCCAGTGTTCTTCAAAACACAGTAACATTCACACTTTCAACGATTCGATAGAAGCTAGAACATACCTTTCCAATAACAAGGTCGATGTGCTCATCACCGACTATAAAATGCCAAAATGCAATGGTCTTCAATTGATGGAGCACCTTGATTCTGATGTTAAAAAAATTCTTATCTCAGGTTTTGTCTCAGAGATTGCCGAAGAGCGGCTTCAGCAGCTCGATGCCATCTTTTTTGAAAAACCGGTCCCGATGAAAACCCTGGGCTCGATCATAAACGATGAGGAAAAAAAAATTCAGAACTCTGATAGATAAATGAGCGATTTCCCATGCAACTGATTCTGGCATACATAACCGTAAAAGACAAATCACAGGCAGAAGCCATCGGAAAAAAGCTGGTTGAAGAGCAACTGGCCGGATGTGTAAATATCATTGATGGAATGAAATCTATCTATTATTGGAATAATAGCCTTCAGGAAGATTCTGAAGCCATTTTAATCGCCAAGACTGCTCAGCATCTCTTACCCCGCTTAACCTCCAGAGTTAAACAACTTCATAGCTACAGTTGTCCCTGTGTCATTGCGCTTCCCCTGATTGGAGGAAACCCCGATTATCTTCAATGGCTGGCCCAACAAATCCCACCGGATACTCATCTTTAATACCATACAATAATCTTTAAATTATCCTCACTTTAAACCAAATATCATTCAATTTTCATAACAGCCTCTCCGTAATGTTCATTTCTTTTCTTTTTTTCCGGAGGGCTTTCTTATGTTTAAGACAACTCTATATATACTTGCCTGCTGTCTGGCCATCAGCGCCGCACCAACTGTTTTGAAAGAGAATATCGATCTTATCCCAGACTACTATCAGCGAGACAGAGCCTTTGGCGGCTTTCCCAGAGCCGGAGCTGTGTACTGCGGCCCGGTAGCTGTTTCTAATTCTCTTTACTGGTTTGCCCAAAATGGATATTCCGGAATAATCAATGTTACTGAAGACAGTAAAAAGGATCAGCATAAACTAATAAGACTTCTGGGATCTGAAAAATATATAAACACCAGCTCTGGCGGCTCAAGCCCCGATATGATCTGTACTGGAATACGTAAATTCCTGAATGAAAGAAACTACAGAAGTGCAAATATAAAATTCTATGGATGGCGACCGGTACCAGAGCAGTTCAGAACGGAATCCACCATTCCAGAGCTTTCTCTTGCCAAAGAAGCATTATCAAAAAACAATGCGGTCTGGTTAAATATTGGCTGGTATGATTATAATGAAAAAAAGAAAGAATACAAAAGAACTGGCGGCCACTGGGTTACCTTTGTCGGCTATGGCCACGATGGGAAAAAGCAGGACTCAGAAATACTTATCATCCATGACCCTGAGACCCGCTGGCACCACAATGACTATCTCAGAGTGCAGAAGATAAGCGAAGGGATGCTAACCGGAAAGATGAAAAACCTACCACGAAGCGCTTCCGGGTATAACTGTTTTCCTTCAGGTTATAAAAAATATGGAATAGTTGAGGGGATGATAGTTCTGGAGATGCCACCCAAAAGCAGTGAGGCAGTTTCTCTATCTTATTAGAAATGAAAGAGAGATGTGTGCAAAAACAATCGCTTTTTTTATGAGCATCACTGCATTTCAGAATTTTTTTGTGAGACCGCACGGGACCAGTTGTTTTCGATGGTCTTCAGGAGGCTTCTAATACTTTGCAGGCGATGCCACATTTTGAATATTCTGAGTTATCTGGATCCAATGGGAAATAAGTCGTTTTAAATTTACAATAATCCCACCTCCGCATTCACTACATCTGAAATTTAATATCCAAGCTTCTTCAAATAGATCAATCATTTTACTAATCGAATAGCTGCCGGATAAGTTAAGTTTATTCTTTTGATGATAATCCCAATAGTATAAATTATCAAATTGGTATTTAGTTTCCATAATATGTCTTAACCGCACATTCTATTATTCTCAATAGTTTGTAAATCACCTACAATCTTAGGGTTTCTATATTCAGCGAGTACGAAACAGTCTCAATTCATCAAATCCTGAGTTGCATTGTGGTTATCCACCTTCATGATAAATTCGTCATAGCCTCCGGCGGATAAAGAACGAAGCCACTCTGCCAATTGAGGCCACTACATGGGTAAAGTATCCAATGCTTTTTCTGGCTGATATCTAAATAATATAGTACAAGTAATTAAAAGAAACCGATTTATGTACCTGTGAATGGAATTACCAAATAAAAAAAGCCGCTCTTCAGATGCCAATCACCTGAAAAGCGGCCTATTTATTAACTAAACTCTGGGAACTGCCTCTAACTACAGCATTCCCAGTACATTACTCCTACTTCTGATACTCCGGACGTTCAATGTAAGAAGTATGAAGCAGGTGGTGTGCTTTCTCACTGTGAGGCTCGCCAAGGAACTCATCATAGAGTTTCTTGACAAATAGATTCTCATGAGAGTAGCGCAGTGTGCAGGCCTCATCTTCACTATAGAGACCCTCAGAACGGGCTATCCTGATCTCATCGGTTACTCCATAAGGTTGACCTCCGCCACCTACACAACCACCCGGACAAGCCATAACTTCAATAAAGTGATAAGGAAGCTCTCTACCCTCCTTTTTGGCCTGCCGTACCTTGTCAAGCACAAACTCCACATTCTTAAGCCCGTGAGCAACAGCGACTTTCACAGTGATATCACCCACCATGACTGTCCCCTCTTTAACTCCATCAAGCCCGCGAACATTCTCAAACTCCACACTCTTAAGCTTTCCACCAGTAATATAGTCGTAAGCCGTGCGAAGCGCAGCCTCCATCACTCCACCAGTCACACCGAAAATCGTAGCCGCACCACTGTATTCACCAAGTATGTGATCCGGATCCTCTTCAGGAATATTGGCAAAGTCGATACCGGCCTGCTTTATCATACGAGCCAATTCACGTGTAGTAATCGAGATATCAATATCCTGATGTCCCGATGCATACATCTCTTTAGAACGGATAATCTCATACTTTTTGGCAGTACAAGGCATAACAGAAACCATAAACATCTTGCCAGGGTCAAGCCTCCGTTTTTGTGCATAGTAGGTTTTAGTCAGTGCACCAACCATAGCCTGCGGTGATTTGCATGTGGAAAAGTTGTCTTTAAAGTCACTGTGATATTTTTCCATGAAATCTACCCATGCAGGGCAGCAACTGGTGATAAGCGGGAGCATCTCCGGAGCCTGTGTAAACCGATTCACAAACTCAGTAGCTTCCTCGACAATAGTAAGGTCTGCACCAAAATTGGTATCAAAAACCGCTTTGAACCCCATGCGTCTGAGAGCAGCATAGATTTTACCTGTAAGATTTGCTCCAGGAGCGAAACCAAATGCTTCACCCAGTGCAACTCTTACTGCAGGTGCAATCTGAACCGAACAGTAGGTATCGGGACTCTGCAGGGCTTCCCATACTTTCTGAGTCTCATCATTTTCAAAAATTGCTCCTGTAGGACAATGAGCAGAACACTGACCGCAACGCACACAAGGTGATTCAGACAGAGAGATATCACCAGCAGGAGAGATTCGGGTCTCAAAACCACGATCAAGAAATGACAGAGCCCAGACATTCTGGTTCTGCTGACAAACTGTCACACACCGGCCACATGAAACACATTTGCGTGGCTCCAGTACAATCGTTCCTGTGGATCTGTCAGCCGGAATATCAGGAACTACTTCAGGGAAAGATTCCCGTGTGATTCCAAAATCGGAAGCCAGAGCCTGAAGCTCACAGGTACCGTTTCTTCCACAGGTCAAACACTCATTGGGATGTTTGGAAAGGATCAGCTCGATTACGGTGCGTCTGACCTCTACTATCTCTGTATCATGGGTAGTAACCTCCATGTTTTCTTCGATAGGGGTACAGCAGGCCCGCAGCATTTTATTGGATCCTTTAACCTTTACGATACAGATACCGCAGGAAGCGGTGGGAGGCAGATCCGGATGCTTACAAAGTGTAGGTATCTTGACATGCACTTTTTCGGCAGCCTCCAGAATGGTCGTGCCATCAGCGACACATACAGAAATTCCATTTATTTTTGCCTTTATCATATAATTACACCCTCGCTATCGCTTCAAATTTGCATACATCAAAACATCTTCCGCATTTGATGCACTTGGCCTGATCTATTGTATAGCCATTTTGCCGATCACCAGTTATCGCGGAGACAGGACAGTTTTTCATACACAGGCTGCATTTTTTGCATTTCTCAGCATCAACTTCATAGTGTGCCAATTTGGTGCATTTACCTGCCCGACATTTCTTCTCATTGACATGCTGCAGATATTCTGATTCGAAATATCTCAATGTAGACAATACCGGATTAGGAGCAGTCTGCCCTAAAGCACAAAGTGAAGCTTTCTGCATTCCCTGAGCAATGCGACGCAAGCTGTTGATATCTTCCATCTCAGCTTTTCCATCGGTTACTTTCTCCAATATTGAAAGCATCTGATAGCCACCGATCCGACAGGGAGCACATTTTCCACAGGATTCATCAACACAGAATTTCAGGTAGAACTTGGAGATATCAACCAGACAGTCATCTTCATCCATCACAATCATTCCACCGGAACCCATAATCGAACCCAGCTCCATTAGATGCTCATAGCTTACCGGAGTGTCAAGATGTTTCTCAGGGATAACCCCTCCCGAAGGTCCTCCGGTCTGAACCGCAATCAGTTCTTTACCACCTGCGATCCCGCCACTGATACCAAAAACAATCTCTCTTATTGGTGTTCCCATAGCGATCTCAACAAGTCCGGAGTTGGCTACTTTACCGGTAACAGCAAAAACTTTTGTTCCTTTGGATTTCTCTGTACCAATAGATGAAAACCATTCTGCGCCCCTCTGAAAGATTACTGCAATATTAGCCACGGTTTCAACATTATTGATAATTGTAGGTTTATCCCACAACCCGCGATCGGATGGGAAAGGAGGACGAGGCCGTGGTGTTCCACGGGCACCTTCAATAGATGCTAACAGAGCAGTCTCTTCACCACATACAAAAGCGCCAGCACCCAGCCGGATTTCCAAATCGAAATTAAAAGATGAGCCTAAAATGGATTTGCCAAGAAAGCCTCTATCGTAAGCCTGCTTCAAAGCCTTTTCCACTCGTTTTATAGCCAGCGGATATTCGGCACGTATGTAGAGGAAACCTTGACTTGCACCGACAGCATAAGCGGCAATGATCATCCCTTCGACGATAGAATGAGGGTCCCCTTCCAGAACACTTCGATCCATATAAGCACCCGGATCTCCTTCGTCGGCATTACAAACCACATATTTTTCGTTTCCAAAAGAGCTTCTGGCCAGATTCCATTTTAACCAGGTAGGAAAACCAGCTCCCCCTCTTCCCCTGAGACCGCTTTTTTTCATTTCTTCAATAACCTGCTCGGGCTTAAGGTCAAGCAGACACTTTGCAACCGAGACATAACCGCTGCGGCTGATATAATCATCGATGTTTTCGGGGTCAACTACACCACAGTTACGAAGGACGATTCTGGTTTGTATATGCTCATTGCGGTGAAGAAGATCCTCGATGGGAGTTCCCTGTTTTACAGTCACATTGAGAATCTGTTCTATTTGATTCAACTGCACATTTGCATAAACTATATCAAGTGGAATAATCTTTACTACCACACCTTTATTATAAACACCCAGATCCGCAGCCCGCACCACCTCAACATCATTTTCCATGCCCAGATCCCGTGCGGCCTTAATGAATTGGGACTGGTAATCTCTGGTGAGGTCACTGCTCAGTCCGGTGTCTTTAATCAGAATAACATTTTTACTCATAATAAATTTACCTCCTGACCGGCAGATCATAAATATGGTCGTTAACCAGACGTTTTCCGCATACATGCTCTTCCATAATACGTAGAGCAGTTTCCTGTTTGACCATTCCATAGGTAACCACAGGAAGTCCCTCCACATAGACCTCTATTATCGGTTCAGCATAACACATCCCGACACATCCGGCCTTTTTAAGCTCGATTTGCACATCTCTGCGTTTTATCTCTTTTTCAAGTGTGTCAAAAACACCCTGGGCTCCGGCAGCAATACCACAAGTGCTCATGCCCACTTTAATATAGGAGTTCTGTGGGGGATTTGCCGAAGCAGCCTCCTGCAGCTCTTTTCTTGTCATTTTACTCATAATTACTCATCCCTCTTTCTTGTATTTAGAAAGAATTGTTGCTACCTCTTCCCTTTTTACTTTTCCATGGATTTCCCCATTTACCATCATAACAGGAGCTAATCCGCAACACCCCAGACATCTGACCACATCCAGGTGAAAAAGGCCATCAGGTGTGGTCTGCCCTTCTTTAACATTAAGCATAGTTTTGACTTCCTCTACCAGCTCCGGCGCACCTTTTAGATAACATGCTGTACCCAGGCAGATAGAGATGGTATACTTTCCAGGTGGATCGAGTTTGAAGTAATTATAGAATGTAATCACCTCATAGATCCTGGCCATAGGAATATCCAGGAGTTTGGAGAGCTTCAGAGAGACATCACGGGGTACGTAGCCATACTGATTCTGTATTTCATGAAGAATCATTATAAGGCTACCTTTTTTTTCACGCCACTTTTCTGCTAAAGCGGCAATATCTTGAGTGGCTGAACCATTCTGCACCATAAAAAAACGTCCCTTCTATGGAGGAAGTCTGTTATTGTGAAAGCAGTCACTTTAGTTGTGCATTTTTCACCTTTTAGAATAATTAATATACACCCTTTGCTCACAACTGGCAATACTATCTTGTGACTAATTTAACATTAATCGTCTCGTTTTTGTGAAAGCAACAGCCTTAACTACCCCTCCTTATTCAAATGCGTGTTATTTTAGGCTAAAATAGCATATACTGTTGTTTAAATGGCTGGTTTATGTGAACTCATGCGCATTAATGTTGACCATCTGTTCTCCATACCCTATATTGTACGGCAAGAAACAACGGCCCCATATTGTGAACAGGAGTAATGTTATGGTAACCAATAAAAATGCAATTCTACGTCTTTCCCGATATAAAAACGCCCTTTACCGGTTTAAAACAATAGGTTTTTTCAAGATCTTTTCCGATTACCTGGCCGATGCAGTCGGAGTTACCAGCGCTCAGGTACGTAAAGACTTCTCTCTTTTTGGCATTTCCGGAAACAAGCGGGGCGGATACCAGATCGATGCCTTAATTGAGAAGCTCAACGATATACTGGGAAAAAATGAGTTACAGAAAGTGATTTTAGCCGGAGCTGGGAATCTGGGAGCAGCTCTTATTAAGTATAAAGGTTTTGAAAAAGAGGGGATAAAAATCGTAGCAGCTTTTGACATAGATCCCGCCAAGCACAACCCCAAACTTCCGGTACCGGTTTTACCTCTTGAGGAGCTTGAGAGTTTTGTAAAAAGTCATAATACAAAAATCGGAATCATCTGTGTTCCCGACATTGCCGCTCAACATACTCTTGATATAATGATAAAGGCTGGGATAAATGGTGTATTGAACTTTGCTCCCATACAGCTTAAGACCGCTGAGAACTGTATAGTGAGTAATGTAAATCTGGAAACAGAGCTGGAGAACCTGATCTATTTTGTTAATGCTTTACAGAAAACACAAAATGTGCGTATTACTGAGAACTGAAGATAACGGTTCAGGGTTCAGAGGTTTTAGCTCTGAACCCTGAAAGTGCGAGATATAATCGCGGTTTTAAAAGGATCTCTTCATTGTAATACCTGAATTTTTAATCAAATTATTACTCCGGCGAATGTGTTTATTAAACATTATCAGAACACATTACCTGAAAATAAAATCACCATCGTTTATGTTTGAAAAACAGAAGAGAAGCGGTCAGGGCCGTTATCGATAAAATCATAACCATTATAAAAGCAGCCGGATTATTCTGCAGCGGAATTTGTACATTCATTGAAAAGACACTGACCACAAAGGTAGGAACCATAATAGCTATAGTTATTATGTTAAGTGTTTTCAAAAGACTGTTAAGATTATTACTTACGATGGAGGCACGGGCTCCGGTAAGACTTGAAATGATAATTGAGTATATTTCGGTCTGTTTGAGACACTGGTTATTTTCGATCCAGATATCATCGAGAAACTCCTGATTATTTACACTGAAACCAATTTTGGCCGCATTGTTTTTCAGCTTTTCGATTAATACTGCATTTGAATGGATAGCGTTGAGGTAGTAAACCAGGCTCTTTTCCAGTGAGAACATGTGAACCAGGAATTTATTATCCACCGATGTATTGACTTTCTGCTCCAGCTCATCGGAGACCATGTTTATCACTCGCAAGTGTTGCAGGAAATGGGCTATGGAACGGTAAATTGTTTTGAGCATCACATCCAGCAGAGAATTTAACTCATAGCTGCTTCTGCCATCAAAAAGCGGCACATCATCATTTATAAGGATTATCATCCTTTCCTTAAACACAAATATTCCCATAGAGGAAACTTTGAAGAGGAACTGTTCACCGGAAGAGAAATTTCGCGGACGTTTAAAAATAACAGCAAAATGGTTTTGTTCAAATTCCAGCCTCGAAAGCTCATCAGGATCAAATGCGGAATTGACGGTGTGTTCGTCAAGTTGAAAATTATCGGTCAGATAATCGATTTCATCTTTATCTGGACTGATAAAGACCAGAATCCTGGAATCCTTATTTACAGTAGGTACAATCGCTCCGTTTTTGACCTCAAACTTTTTAAGCATAAAAAACCTTGAATTGGCGAAAAAAAACATATTCACAGCATGCAGTAAAAAACGAATGCGATTTTTCCTGCTACCAGATTAAAAGAAATAAAAAATCTGCAACCGCCATAATCCAAGATCGCGGAGATGGAACTTTTTTGTTTTGGAGGTCTGTAAAGCGCAAGCCGCTTTGCAGATAGCCGATGGCTCTACTCCGCTTTCTTTTTGGCTACTTTCTTTTTAGCAGGCGTTGCAGTTGAAGCCCTGGTACGTTTTGGCTTTGGTGCTTCTGTGGCAGTAGCCTCTTGCTTTTTAGCCGGTGCCGGTTCTTTCTTTACTTTCTCCGGTTGTTCTTTGGTCTTTGAGAATCTTTGCTCTTCTTTAATCTCTTTTTCAGCCTGATCCCAGTCCTGAATATGGTAACCATGCTGACCACCTCGTGCCAGAAACAGTTCATAAGCACGTTTTGCGATTCTTTCCTGGAGAGACTCCATATACCTGCCTCCTTTTTTTGGTGTTATCCAATTGATGTTCTTTAAACCTGAATCAGACAATTCTTACGCACCTGGTGGTGTTGTCCAATTCAGTTAAATATGTGATCTGTAGAAATCGGTATTTTATAAGATACTTTAATAATACCTGTTACCTTATTTTTTAATTGATAATTATATATTATTGAACCAGTTATTATCAATGCACATCTTCTTTTTTAAATAATCAGACCGTATTCTGAGTAACTGGCACATTCTTTATTAGGGTATTGGGTTAGAAAAAAAAGTATTTTCCTATCAACGACATTTTTTCACTTTTTCAGAAATTGCTATGAGCCAAAACGAAAAAACAATTCAATTTCTTTCGGGAGATGAAGCTCTGGGAAGAGGTGCTTTTGAGGCCGGGCTCAGTGTAGCCTGCGCTTATCCTGGTACTCCCTCCACAGAGATACTTCAGTATCTCTCAAAATTCAGTGAAGTCGACTCTCAATGGTCGGTAAACGAGAAGGTTGCTTTCGAAGTAGCTTTAGGGGCTGCCATCGGAGGCGTTCGCAGCCTCTATGCCTCAAAACATGTAGGTTTAAACGTGGCGATGGATCCACTGATGACCTCTTCATATACCGGAATAAACGCCGGTTTCGTAATAGTGGTCTGTGATGATCCCGGGTTGCATTCTTCTCAAAATGAGCAGGACACCCGCTGGGTCAGCATCTATAGCAAACTGCCAATGATCGAACCATCCAGCCCATCAGAGGCATACCTCTTTATTAAAGAGGCTTTCGAGATCAGCGAACAGTTTGATACACCGGTTCTGTTTCGTATGACAACCAGGGTAGCTCATTCCAAGGAAGGTGTACAGATCTCAACACACACCGAAATGGATAAAAAAGATCTTCCTATCGACATATCAAAATACGTGATGGTTCCCGGGAATGCTTTCAAGCGCCATATCCTGGTGGAGAAGCGTATGGAAAAGCTAAGCAAACTCGCCGAAACTACAAGCCTCAACAGTCTTGAAAACGGTACTTCCGGAGCAGGTTTTCTGACAACCGGAGTTTCCTATCATTACATAAAAGAGATGTATCCGGATGCTTCGGTTTTAAAACTTGGATTCACCTATCCTTTCTGTGACTCTAAGATAAGGGAATTCTCCCGAGATCTCAAAGAGCTTTATATTGTCGAAGAGCTTGATCCATTCATAGAGGAACACGTCAAAACTCTTGGAATACCATTTAAAACCAAGGATAACAGTTACCGAATCGGTGAGCTGCAGCCCCAGGATATTACCCGCATAGTTGAGGGGTTGCCACGTATAGAGGTGAAATCAACCGCACGTAAACCTGTTCTTTGTCGTGGGTGTCCACACAGATTTGTTTTCACAATTTTAAAAAGGCTCAAAGTTACTGTTGCCGGAGATATCGGATGTTACACTCTGGGAGCAACTCCTCCGTTATCCGCACTTCACACCTGCGTCTGTATGGGTGCCGGAATTACGATACATGAAGGATTGCGACGTGCACATCCAGATCAAAAAATCATAGGTGTTATTGGTGATTCGACCTTTATCCATTCAGGAATAACAGGACTGATCAATGCGGTTTACAATAATGTGAAGGGTATTATTATTATTCTGGATAATTCCACTACAGCCATGACGGGAGGTCAGAATCACCCGGCTACAGGCCTTACTATCACTAATCAGAAAGCACCCAGACTGCTTCTTGAGGAGATCTGTAAAAGCTGTGGCGTATCAAATGTAGATATATTGACTCCTTTCAAATTCAAGGAACTGGAATCACTGATACGGCAGAGATTGACAGAGGATGCGCTTTCAGTCATAATCGCCAGAGAGCCATGCAGGCTGGTAGAGCAAAGGAAGAATCCTGCACCCGAGTATGACCAGGCCAAATGCAAAAAATGCGGTCTCTGTCTTAGTATCGATTGTCCTGGTGTTATCAAAACCGAAGATGGTTATGTTACAATTGACCAGGAGACATGTACCGGTTGTAATCTCTGTGTAGAAATCTGTTCACCAAAAGCTTTGAGGCAACATGCGTAATTTAAACGTTTACAACATACTTTTCTGCGGAACCGGCGGCCAGGGTGTCTTGAAGGCATCGGAGGTTTGCGGCGTTGCTGCAATTAATGCCGGATTTAAGGTAAAGAAATCGGAAGTACACGGAATGGCTCAAAGAGGCGGTTCCGTAGAATCGCATCTTCGTATAGGTAAAGAAGTTTACTCTCCGCTTATTATCCCTGGTCAGGCAGATTTTCTGGTCTCCTTTCACCAGGGGGAAACTGTTCGGATGAGACATTTTCTCAGTCCACAGGGAGTGGATTTCACACCGTTTCTGGAAAAGGCATCCCAGTTACCTGATCACCGTTTCGTAAATACTTTTTTCCTGGGAATTCTGGCATCCAAGCTTCCCATATCTGAAGGACACTGGTATGAAGCCATAAAAAGTGTAATAGGAAAAAAGATTGATGAAAACATAGCGTTCTTCAGGATGGGTTTCGAAACAATATAAAATATAAAGAGAAAATATCTAATCGGATAAAATGCGAAAGAATATTTAAACAAAGAATCGAAATTTGAGGTTCAACCGTTTAGGTATTTTTTCTGATTCTCTCTTATTGCTTTTATCCGATTAGTTTATGATACTCTGCGATTTTCTCTGATTTCATAACACCATTTCAAACAAATTAATCCGCACTAACCTCCGTAGTCTTAAATAGAAGATCTTTAAGAAGAATTCAGTTTGCATGGCTCTTGCCCCCATTACTGCAAAACAGGCATTAAGAAAATGTAAAAGATCATGGATAGCTATAAAATCATGATAATAGATGATGACCCGGTTATTAGAGAACTTCTCTATTTTAACCTGAGTGTAAGAGGGTATGAAGTCATCTCTTGTGCCAGCGGCCCAATAGCACTGGAAATCTTCCCTCAGGAAAAACCGGATCTGATATTGCTAGATGTCATGATGCCAGAGATGGATGGGTGGGAAGTTCTGAAGATTTTCAGGGATCATTATGACTCCAGCGAGGTCAAAATTCTGATGTTAACAGCCAAAAGCACTGAGCGGGACAAGTTGATTGGAAAATCGATTCTAAAAGCAGACGAATATGTTACTAAACCTTTTGATTTGGAGTCGTTATTAAAATTGATCTCCGAATCATTACAACAGGAATAAACTTTAAAATCTGAGGCTATCAGGACAAAGCTGAGCACACATTTAATAAAAGCAGACTTTATGCTTTAACTTGTAGGATAACTCCAGGAGATCAGAGAATGCCTCATAAAAACAGTTCATCCAAACGTATCGAGATTACTGGGGATTCACTTTCTCCCGGAATCGCCATTGGCAATACCTACCGTTTCAAACAAATCGATCTTGAGTCATTGCGCAAAAACAGTTTCCCTATTGAAAATATCACCATCGAACTGGATCGTCTTGATCATTCCATAAAAAAAAGCAAAGATCAATTGCTCAGTTTACAGAGAAGCGCTTTGGAGAGCAAAAAAAAAGATGTTGCAGACATTTTTGCTGCTCATGTGCAACTTTTGCAGGACCAGACCTTTATTCAAAGTATCAAAGATGCCGTTAAACTGGAGTTGCTGAATGTAGAATACATCCTTTCGGTAAAAATAGGTGACCTTGAGCAGACCTTTAGCACCATTTCCAATGAGACCGTACGGACACGACTGTTTGATATTCAGGATGTCTACCAGCGTCTTCTTAGAAATCTTCTGGAAATCGAACATGTCCGGGTCACTCCCCTTCTCAGATCAAAGAGTAATCCTATTCTTATAGCAGAACATCTTCTACCATCAGACATAGCACTTCTGGAGTTCCGTAAAATTGCCGGTGTTATAATAGAGGAATCCAGTGCGGTCTCTCATGTGGCAATTATTACCCGTTCCTTTGCAATACCTGCAGTAATCAATGTTCCGGGCATTTCGACTCTGGTTCATCCTGATAGCACTATAATAATTGATGGCTATGAGGGAAGAATTATCATCAACCCATCAGTAAAAGAGATCGCCTCATTCAAACGTAAAAAAAACGGATTTGCAAAAAAAGAAAGCCCTGCAGTTCGGCACCAGCGTCGAAGCATGACCAGAGATGGAATCAGGATTCGTCTGGAGGCGAATGCCAATTCTCCG
This sequence comes from Fibrobacterota bacterium, assembly GCA_023412475.1. Taxonomy (GTDB): domain Bacteria; phylum Fibrobacterota; class Chitinivibrionia; order Chitinivibrionales; family Chitinispirillaceae; genus JAAYPC01. The sequence goes on from JAEYNR010000059.1 coordinate 21,026, forward strand.
GAAGAGGTTCAGGATGCCATGAGTGAAGGTGCCGAAGGAATCGGGTTGATGCGTACAGAGATCTTTTACATGGGACGTTCCAGTTTACCAGAGCCCAAAGAGGAGCTTAATTATTACAAAAGAATACATGAAGCAGCAGGTGGACATCCTGTAACCATCCGTTTACTGGATCTGGGAGCGGATAAGACTTTACCTTACGCAAAGGTTCCTTCAGAAACAAATCCTCAGTTGGGCTTGAGAGGCATTCGTTATCTTTTTGCCAATAAAGAACTTCTATGTAATCATCTTAAAAATGTTCTGCTTTCAAGCAGATACGGGACACTCAAAGTGCTGGTTCCATTTGTGTCCATTGTGCAAGAAATAGACTATCTTGAAGATCTGATCAAACGACTGATTGTGGAAAATCATCTTGTCCGGACACAGATTAAACTTGGAATTATGGTGGAGATACCATCCGTTATCTGGTCTCTTCCCTTGTTTTTACAAAAGGTGGATTTTCTCAGCATAGGGACAAATGATCTTATCCAGTTTACAATTGCCAGTGACCGAGAAGATGGAAGGCTTGAAGAGTACAGGGAGGGATCGGTGCCGATAATGCTTAAAATGATCAAGTATATTGTACGAATTGCACACTCCTTTGGCAAAGAGGTATCGGTTTGTGGGGAAGCAGCCTCTGATCCGCTTATTGCCCCGCTATTAATTGGAACCGGGATAAGAGAACTTTCGGTGAGGGTAAATGTTTTGCAAAAAATCCGAAAGGAGATCGAGAGCAAATCGCTAGATCAAACTGAAATTGCAGTACATGGATATCTGGAGGCGATAAATGATGGAATAATCTGAAGCGTTTTGTGCCTCAGATTCAATACAATATCCTGACTTCTAGCGGTTTACCATTACCGGAACAGCCATTGTTTCTTTGTTACCTTTAAGAATAAGCACCAGATACAGACCATTGGATAAAGTATTCAATTTTATCTCAACACCCTGGTTTTTATAGTTTTTATTTATTTGAAGCTTTTTAATTTGCCTTCCCTGCATATCCAGAATCTCTACGCAACTGTTATCTTTGTCCAGAAGTTTTGCGGGAATGAGGACACTATTCATTCCTCTGACAATCGATCCCTCAGTAACTCTGCGATTGTTTTTCACTGCAATCGGATCACCGACCTTCAGTTCTTCTATATAAACATTGTCTATAGTGAGATTAATGTTATCGCTCTCATAATTTACAAATTGGATTGCTTCAATATTGTTCAAGGAAAAATTTCCTCCGTCTGTATGCCAGGATTTGACAGATAGAGCAGAAGTATTTAATGGAATTCTCACTCTGTTCCATAATTCATTTGGGAAATTTATTTTTTTACCATAATAGGCACTGTCGTTTATATCTGACTGAATGATCTCGAAATGGAATGATTTTCCCACATTATTTTTATTACACTTGTAATCAAATACAATACTTTTTGCATTACCTAAGGAAACAGCAGTTCCCTCCTTATTAAATGTCATTCGAATTCCGGCAAAAGAGTGTTCAATATTATTTTTCTTTATAAGGCTAAAATTCAAGCCCAATCCGGATTCTCCCTCAGTGGTATTTTCGCCTGGAAGTTCTTTAGGATAAGTGGTTGAATTACCACCCAGTGGTTCATCGGTAAAGATGTCCCAGGTCCCGCCAAGCTTATTTCTAAAATTCCCATCATCAAAATTATCAACAATTACATCGGTGGCTTTAAAAGGAGGAGGTTTTATGTCTTTTATTTCGAGAGTTTCACGTGTTCGAGACAGGTGATATATTGCCAGATTTTCTACTTCCAGTTGAGCCTTTACCTCATCCTGGATAATAAAAATCCCCTCATCAGCATCACCATCCCAGGTAACAGAAACATTGCTGCCATTTCCTGAAAACACCTTTGTTGCTCCACTTTTACTACCAGTTAAAATGAGTTTCCATGATGCTGCCTTACTTAGGGTAGCGGTGTACTGAATAGTTGGCGTTTTAGAGAAATAGACGTTAACAGCATTATCGTAAAGAGCGGTTGTAATTTTAACAGATGACGGATCATTAAGATCTTTTATAAATGCAACAGCTCCTGGAATTCCCGCATTATAATCCAAAGCGACCTCGGTGTATTCGTAAGCTTCAGCACTGTTAGTATAGTTGCCATCGGCATCAGGACCAGAAACCAGTGCACCTTCAACTTTTATATTGGATTTCCATAAAGCATTTCTGTGATGAATGGCAGTAGGGCCGTTATTATAACCGACGATCCAGGATCTGTTTGCATTTGGATCGGTACCACTAACCCATTTCAGTTGTTTTTCAGCAAATTCTTTATAAGTATCCTGTGGATCTAAAACATATGCAAGAGCAGCAGCAAATGCAGCGCATGCAGTTCCGCCAGCCATTCCCCAGTGCTGGTTAAAGTATACCCCATCCATTGAGGGGTTGTCTGGTTTGTTTAGTTTTTTTGTCAGTAGAAAGGCAACATGATCAGCAAGCTCACTTCTTTGCTGAGATAATCCCTGACGATACATTTCGAAAGCCACGACCGGAGCAACATTTGTATAACCGATATGGTTGTTCATAGTCCCGGTTTCGGCTCCTAATATATTGAGATCTTCCTTATACTTCTCATCTTTTGTGGCCCTGTAAAGCTCGACTGCTCCTGCCATCATTTTATCGTGCCAGATAAAAGCGATATTGTCTTTTGGAGCATAAAAACCTCCATTAGGAGTACTTACTCCTTTGCTTTTTTTTGACCAGCCCGCCTGGTAAGCCTCTTTGGCTTTGTTCAGGCATGAGTCTGCATAATCAGCATCAAATTCACGGTACAATATTGACATAAGCGCAAGAGAAGCTGCATATAACCCCGGGACATCAGCCCCATCAGCAAATCTCACCGGGCGATTACCTACCGATGAAGAATTAGTTGGGCCACCGCAACCATTAAGAGGGCAACTGTGGTCAGCGTCACCATCTCCAATATCATATACAACTGTGCTATTATTAATAACCGCTTTTATGATATAATCAGTGGCAAATTTTACTTCATTGAGAATATCGGGTATTCCATCTGATACGTTAAATTTATCCCAGCTATCATTATCATCATAACTGTTAGGGAAGACATCATATCCCTTTAACAAGATGTAGACTGTAGAGCTGAATGGGAGTCCGTATTTGACAAAATCTCCTGCGTCATACCACCCTCCGGAGAGATCTCTTCCGTTATGGGAATCATTCTCATGGGGCCACCCTGAATTTATATCCTCGTAGAAAGGGTTATGACAATGCTCTCCTTTCAGTCCTGCTCTCTGGTATCTGTAGAAACGGATCGTCTTTTTTTGTATTTCAGCCCAATCCTGTGCAACCAATGGAAAAGATATGAACAAAAGAAGAAACGGTAACAGGCATTTTCTCATCTTTGGACCCATAGAATTAGAATGGATATTTTGATTTAATTACAAAGAACGCTAATTCTTTAGTATGCTTGAAGTAAAAAAGGTTCAATGAAAGATAACAGAAATATCTGAAGGGTAAACAGTATTAAAAAGCCCTCATCCATTACTATATGGACGAGGGCAAAAACGTTATTTTACAATATGAATTGGCGCTACCTCAGTCAGACCATCACTTCCAACAATCCTCAATACATAAACTCCACTGGCATTATTTAGAAGTGGAATTGCACAGGAACGGGAAACATTGTTGATGTTCTTAAAAAACACTACTTTCCCAAGAGGATTGATCATACTGACTTTTGCATTACCGATTTTATTATTAAAATTAATTCTAATTGCATCATGGTTTTGAACATAGCTGATTCCTTTAGATGCAAGTTTTCTATTCAGAGGAAGTACACCAACTATAGGAACTCCATCAAAATAGATGTTATCAATTGAGAAATTTCCATCAATACTGGCATCACCAGTTATCTTAAACTGCAATTTGGACAAGACCTCTTTGTTAAGAGCAGCCTGTTCATCGCTCAGATCAGCCACATTCACCCAATCCTGAAGAATAAAGGCAGAAAATGAAGCCTTGACTTGTTTCCACTCACCTTGGGTTGAAGGAAGGACAACATGAAAGGCGATACCTGGATCTCGAGCAGTGCTATCTACAAGCTCCATTTCCACATCTATGTCACTCTTATAATTGAGGTATACCCCGGAACCGCTTGATGCATCAAAATACCCGTTTTTAGCATCTCCCAATATAGTCCCTATGCCGCAGAAAGGAGCTATTGGATTTTTGGGATCAGCCTCATTCTCAATCATATCGCCAAGGGTTACACTAACAGCAAGTCCTTCAGTGCCGTCATAACCACCAGTTTCATCAACTTCCAATTGATCTGTTTCCGAATCATAGCCACTGGTAAACTCTGATGTTCCTCCATCACTACCATCCATATAAGAAAACCAGGAAAAACCGAGAGTATTCTTCTTTTTACCATCAGCGAAATCGTTCAGCAATCCGTCTGAGGGAAAAGAGCCCACGTCGGTAGGATTAATAGTACCCATTTTGGGGAACTTTGCATTACCAACCATGACTATGCTATCGATATAAAGGGTGCCATCTGTCAGATCCGGGTTTTCATCCCATCTAACCCTGAAATTCATCTTGGCAATCTTTGTGAGATCAAAAGCAACAACAGCATCTTCATCCCAACCATTCTGTTTAAATCCTTTTTTACTATCTTTTTTCATGGGGATGGAAACATATTGCCAGGAAGTAGTAACATCAATGGAATAGAAGAAATCGTCCCAGTTTTTCACAGTAGTCAGCTCCATATAAAGTCTGGCTGTGAAGGCCTTGTCTCCCTTAACCCAAAAAGTAATTGAATCTGCACCTGTAAGATCATAAGCATACCTGGCACTTGCACTAGTTCCTTCAGCGAAATTCAGGCCCATGGCTATATATGGCTTACATCCATCTGTCATCCCGGCGGTGTCACCCAAAGTGAATTCCATAGCCGCCCCGTATGTTCCATCTTTACCGTCGTACTCTCCAAAAAACTCTGGTTTATTCTGTTCACCAAAAATGGTAGACTGACCATTATTGTCAACATCCGTGTAAAAATACCAGTATTTCTGAATTTTTGATTTGTTGTTACCATCATCGAAATCATCAATAACAGTATTGGCAACACAGTACGAAGAGGCTATTATCACCCCAATACCGAATAACAATGACCTTATTGAACCCATAAACACCACCCCTTAAATTAGTTATGGAAAGAAATTTTTACACATTTAGGCATTATTGTTAGTAGTAAGGCAATTCTACATGGTTCATGCTGATATGAGTAGCGTATTACCCCACTTTAACTGTATTCCTGAAACGAATAAATTAAATACAATGTTACTCTATTGCAACAATGAATTAAAATATACTGGAAAAACCTCATGAACCATTCTTCATTTGGATTACACTAAAAACACAACTGATTAGCTTGTTTTTATCTCTCTGTGTTTTATATTAATTAAATAAGTTTTTTAATATATGATTTTTTTTTAGTCATCACAAAATCAGGTATTTATTACATTCATTCTATAACTTACATTCAGCACTTTTGTAAAATCAGATTTCAGGAGAAATAGATGAGATTTGCGAGTATTTCATTATTAGCCCTTTTATTAGTATATAGTACTAACATTTTTGGAGATTGGAGTCTTCCTTATCAGCGTCCAGATGCTTATGATTACAACGATTATTACAGCTCCGGCTTAATCAGTTATTTAAATGATGGGACCACCAACCCCAAAGAACGACTTGCTATAGCATGGCAATATTATGCAGAGAATTACATTATGGGTAATGGCCTGGTTAAGCACCTCAGGATGCAAGGAGATCAGGTTATAGGTCATAATGAAGCGGTTTCAGAAGGAATCGGTTATGGGATGCTTCTGGCGCTTATTAATAATGACCAAGCTAATTTTAATAAAATATTTGACGGTGCGAATACTCACATGTGGAAAGGTAAGTCATACGCATGCTGGAAATGGAACAATGGTAATTGCGAGGGGTCCGGGTGCGCAACCGATGCTGATCTTGATATCGCATTAGCCCTGGTTTTTGCCGATAAACTTCAGGAGCGTGGTTTATGGTCCACCTACAATAAAAATAATGTTACCTATAAAAGCAGGGCGACAGAGATGATTAACTCAATCAAGACAACCATGACCAGTGGTGATCTACTGTTACCCGGTGATGCCTGGCCGGGTGGACCAACTAACCCCAGCTACTTTTCTGTTGCTGCCATGCGTGTATTCAACGCCTATCAAAAAACTCATGATTTTTCCGGTGTAATCAAAAAATGTTATGATATTCTGGAGAACACAAGAAATTATAACAAAGGTCAGGCACCTGACTGGTGCAACTCCAATGGAGGATCATTAGCCGGTGATGGAACCAAAGGAAATCAGGATTATTATGGGATGAGTATCGAAGCGATACGAGTTCCCTGGAGAATTGGGCTCGATGCACTCTGGTTTAATGATTCCAGGGCTATACAATATTGTGAGAACACAAAAAACACCTTATCCGATTATCAATCAGAAAAAGTTTATTCTCAAATGCGGGAATACAAGCCGGATGGCAGTCCTGATAATGATGACCCCAAGCGCCAGGCTGATAACTTTGAACGAGTAGCAATGTGGTGTACTGCAGTTCTTGGCTCTAAAGATGAATCGTACTCAAAAGAAGTTTTTTCAAGCGATTTTGATTACAGAATCACAGGTGAAGACGATAACAGCCATCCCTATTTCGGAACAATTGCAAATGATAATTACTTCTACTATAAACAATCTCTGGCAATGTTAGGTTATGCTACCATTTTCGGCCTTTTTCCAAATGTTTTGCAGGATATGGAAAACTATGTCAAACCCGATACAATCAAGGTAACCTCAGGGCTGAAAACCTCTGCATCATCAATCAAACTGCCCGGAGAGCTGACTCTTAGCGCAACCCTTGACAAGGCTTCAAAATGGAAACTTATCCTTACCGGTCAGACCAGCCAGAAAAGTGACACCACCAGTGATTCCACTGCTCAGATCTCTGTTACCTGGGATGGAACCGGATGGTTCACTGAGGAAACCATAGAAGTAACACTGGAAGTGGAGAAGCTGGCACCCAGTACACCCAATTCCATGACAAACACACAATTTACCATCACTGACATCACACCCATCAAAAACAAGGCTGCTGCAATCGCCAGATCTCAGTTTTTTTCCATTTACCAGGCCAATAATGGGCTGGTGATAAATGCAGGTAATAAACTGCTTCCGATAATAAGCATATACAAACTCAACGGAGAAAAAGTTATTTCATTCCGTTTCAATATGAATACCCGCTATTCTAATAACCATTTTGTACCGATTCCCGCTGCCAAATTGAGTTCAGGGCAGTATATTGCACGTCTCAGTGATGAATCAGGGGCTTCTGCGGCAATGATGAGACGTTTTATCTGGCAATGAGAGTTGACACTATAGAAGTCTTAATTATTGGGGGTCTTTTCAACGTGACGGCCTCCGCAAATCTCTCCCAGTTATGAAAATTATTTGTTTAGAGCCCGTCCCAGCAGGCAAAAGTAACATGAATCACATGAAAAACTTAGACATACTTGAGCTCCGGCATGTACTTTTTAGACACCGATGAATCTATAGAATACTGCGTGGTAACTAAAAATGCGCACGAACTAGTTGTGGTGTTTTTGTCGCATGGTTTTAATATAAACAGAGCCTTTTTCAGCAGTTAAATTAAACCCGAATTACACGACTAAGGAGACACGAGCACCTACGAAAAAGAGAAAACATATCCCACATACAGGCTGAAAACCCAAAGGGTTTTCAGCCTAAAAAGCCGTGTACACGAAATGAGTTTGATCAGTTAGGCAGCAATATTTTATCAGTAAAAAGCAGTTTTCCCGAAGCTTTCACTCTCAGCAGCAGCAAGTTGTTGTTGAGCATTTTTTCTGCACTGAATGTTCTGGTGTTAAGACCTGGTTGAAGTTTTTGTTGCAATAGTCTTGTGTGCAGTCTTCCATTGCAATCAAAAAGTTCCACACTCACAACCTCTGATTTTGAAGTAAGAAGAGAGATGGAGAAGGTATTATTCAGACGGTTAGTATTTACAGTCACCTTAAAACCAGGTTTGCTAGCCCGTTTTTTTCCGGGAATAATTGCAGTGCTGTTGGATCCTGGTGAAGGATTAGCCGCTTTCCAGTTAGCCGGATCATTGCCATATTCATTTTTATTTATTCTGTGGAGGGATTTACCCGTTCCATTAGCCTCCTCCGGCCAGGGGGCACTATTACCATAAGTAATCCAATCTATTAACATGTAAGGGAACACCTGGGTCATATCTTCCTCAAAATAGGAAGAACGAGGCTTCTCCAGCTTGATAGTCTCTCCACTGCCCTGAAGAGTACCCAAATAGGGGAATACCGGAGTATTACTGTCCAAGTTGTATTTCTGCCGAAAAGCATCAACAGAAACCGTGTCATCTATGAGCACGATGAACTGTCCTGGATTGATTTTTGTATTCAGAGGAAAATTGAAGTCTATTCCACTGACTTTCCATGTGTTGGTTGAGTCATCTTTATCATATAGTTTAACAGTATCATCACTTATATTTTGCAATTCCAGAAACTCTATTCCATCGGTTGTCTTATACAAAATTTCTGTTATGACCACTTTCCCTGAATAAGGCTTACTGTTAGAAGTCCCAGGAGTAAGAGAATCCATTGGAACGAAATGAGTCTCACCCACACTGTTAGTATGGCGACCAAAAGAGATGTTGTTTGAAACTTCGCCAAATGAGTACCCATGGTTATAACCGGTCAGATTACCTTCTGAATCGGCTTCAAATACGAAAGCATCTTCACCATGAGCATCAAAATTAAACCCATTGTCTCCGGCACTATACACTTCAGCCTTAAAAACAAGGTAACCACCAGCAGCAATAGTTGTATTTGCAGGGATTTTAAATTTTTTAGGTTTTTTGGAATTATCGGTCAGATACCAACCACTAATATCAACTTCGCTGTTAGTGGAATTATAAAGCTCAACGAAATCTTCCTGGGTTGAGTCAGTATTTGCAAGGACCTCATTAATCAGTACTTTTGGAGAACTTACCTCAGGATCATCAGCTCCGGGTGAACCATGAATCTTTGCTGATGCCCGCCAGGTTGAATAATGATTAGGATCACCGGCTCTATCTGGCTTAACCGGAACAAGCGAATTACCGGAACCATCAGCGGCAACCGGCCATGGACTGCTATCTTTATAATCTACCTCATCAATCTCTACACCTGAGGCATCACACAGGGTGATCTTTTCACCTGAGTTTTTCAAATTTCCTAATTTAAAAATGTGGTCAGGTTTAAATCCATAGCGGCTTTCAAAGCCGATTTCATCAAAAGCGATCACTTTAAACTTACCGGCTTCAATCGTTGTTGCAGCAGGGAAATCGAATGTGAGTCCATTGGAAAAAAAATAACCGCTTATATCGACAGTTTCGGTTCCTGTGTTTTTTATCTCAATAAATTCACCAAAATCTCCATCCAGCGTAGTTTCGTCTGAAAGTGTAACATCCAGCGGATGATAATGGATTTCTGTGATGACGATTGCTGCATTCGCATATAGAAAAAGCGCAGAAACACAGAAAGATGTCAGAATTTTAGCGCATAACTGATTCATTTTTTAATGCTCCTTATTTGCATACCTTTATCCTGTAACAAATTTTAAAATCGTGATATTCAAAAGCATTTGTTGCTAGTTATTGTTAAATGGTTCGAAATTTTTTTCTTACAAAGCTGACCAAAAACAATCAGATCTTTTCCCCTAACTATTTCATTAATTTACCTCCTAATTATCCTTACTGTAATTTAAATGATAACCAGATGGTGTTATTCTTTAAAAAAACAAAATACCAGACCTATAAGATTTATTTAATTGGCTATAGCCCAGTCCCTTCCGACCAATCACTTGGCGGTATCCTCCAATTATAGTATATTGATCACTTCAAGCATCAAAATTGATGAAAAAAACTGGAGATCACATGAAATTGCATCTGATTTTTCCTGTCATTTTGTTTTCATTGTGCGTTACTCCTTTTGCTTTAGACCAAATCACAACCGATGCAACGGGGGTCGGAAAAACCAAAGAAGAAGCTTTACTCGCTGCTAAAAAAAACGCCGCCAGAGATGCTATTAATACTTTGCTGAGCTCTCAGATAGAAATCGACAGCTTTGCTGCAAAAGAAAATGATTTCCTCTCCAAAGTCATAGTAAATCTTAAAGACTGGAAACTTCTGTCGGAATCGAAAAACTCTGATAGTCTATTTAAAATTAAAATAAGGGCAAGCTTTCCCAAAAATTCAGTAAAAAAAGAGCTGTACTCTTCACAGATTTTGATTGAATCGATGCATAAACCGACAATTTTGGTTCTGGTATCTGAGGAAAACTGTGGTATTTGGGATCCTCAGAACCAATCCGCAGAAAACGTGATTTTTAATTATTTACAAAAACCCTACAAATTCGATCTAATTAGTCCTGCCATTGCAGCATCAATAAAAAGCTCTAAACAACAATTCGGGCAGCTTTTTGGGAATCTTTCTGCTGCAGTAGCAACGGGGACACAAAATGGAGCCGAAGTATTAATAATAGGAACAGCCGTAAGCAAGAAATCCGATAACAACTCTCATAATTCTCCGCCAATGGTTTCGGTCAGCGCAGATATATTACTAAAAGTGATAAATTGTACCACTGGCCGGCTTATCTGCTCTGTAAGCAGTAACAGCTCGGCAACAGACAGCAGTCATATCACTGCCGGGGAGGCAGCTATCGAAAAAGCCGCCATTAACACTGTAAAGAAACTGCTGCACCCAGTCATTATAGACTGGCAAGGACAGCTCAATGTTGGATTCCCCATTACCATGACCATAAATGCCGTAAAATCCTATCGCCAAAGGAGCGTAGTTATCCAGACTCTCAACCGTATAGAAAATATAAATATGGTCAGAGAACAGGTCTGGGATCCGGAGTCTTTTATTCTTAGGCTGAATATCTATTATAGAGGCAATCCCAATGATCTTCACAAAAAACTGAATGGTTTTAAACTTCTCTCAGGAGGCGGAAGTCTTCTGGTAACCGGAGTTAATAGCCAGAATATCACTTTGCTAATGCAGGTAATGTGAACAGTAAGCTTTTTTAACCTGACTTAATATAAAACAAGGATATGTAAACAATTGATGTCTGAAAGAAAAAATACAAAAGCTATTTCGGTCAGAGGTATTAAAATCGGAGGAAATGCTCCTGTAGTTATTCAATCTATGACTAATACCCCTGCAGGAGACATTGACGGAACACTGAAACAAATTGAACAATTAACTGCTGCAGGCTGCAGAATCGTCAGAATCGCTGTACCTGAGGAAAATGCAGTTGCGTCATTTAAACAAATCAGAAAACAAACCGATGTGGCCCTGGTAGCCGACATCCACTTTAATTATAAGCTGGCAATTGCAGCTATCGAAGCCGGTGCAGACAAAATAAGAATCAATCCTGGAAATATCGGTTCTGATCAAAGGGTAAAGATGGTGGTTGATGCCGCAGCCAGCGCAAACATTCCCATAAGAATCGGAGTTAACTCGGGGTCTCTGGAAAAAAAACTGCTTCAGAAATATGGTGGCTCAAGTCCTGAGGCACTGCTGGAAAGTGCTCAAAACTACATATCCATGATGAATTCCTGGAATTTCCGCGATATCATTATTTCTATCAAAGCAAGTGATGTGCTTACTACAATCAAGGCATGCCGTCTGCTTGCGATCCATAGCGATGTTCCACAGCATATTGGAATTACCGAGTCCGGTACAGTACGCAGTGGTTCAATCAGATCATCGGTAGGAATCGGAACTCTTCTGGCTGAAGGAATTGGAGACACCATCCGTGTGTCGCTCTCAGGAGATCCTGTAGATGAGATTTATGTGGCTAAAGAAATTTTAAAATCACTGGACCTTATGGAAGGACCGGTGGTAATCGCCTGCCCCACCTGCGGACGAACTCAGATCGATGTCGCTTCTCTTGCAAACCAGGTTGAACAGATTGTTTCCGGAATTCAAACCCCCATTAAAATTGCGGTGATGGGATGCGTTGTAAATGGCCCCGGAGAAGCAAGGGATGCAGATATAGGTATCGCTGGTGGTAAACAGGAAGGATTACTGTTTATTAAAGGTGAACCGGTATGCAAAGTTCCTGAAAAAGAACTTTTAAGCAAGTTCAGGGAAATCCTTGAGCAGCAAATCAGTATAAAAGCATGATGAGTATTTAGAGTTTTCTTAGATTTGATAACTCTCAAGAATACGAAATTTTGCTCTCATTAACGGGTAACATTTAATTGCCGGAGTTATAAACTAAGATTGGATTTATTGAGTATCGCTTTTTGCCTGTGATATCTGATACTCTTTCTGATTGCTGAGTAATAATCCTTTAACTTTTTATAATGCAATGAAAAAACTGCTTATTACCGGGGCTTCGGGATTTCTTGGGTGGAACCTGTGTTCAATCGCATCCAGCCAATACAAAGTTATTCCAGTGAGTAACAGAAATTTTTATGAACAGCCCGCTACTAAAGCCCACAAATGTGATATCACCGATTATCAGCAATTAAAAGCCCTTATGTCAGGAGAAAAACCGGATGCAGTAATCCATCTGGCTGCTGCATCAAATCCTAACTATTGTCAGATCCACCCAGACGAAACCTTCAAGATAAATGTCACTGCATCTTCAAATATCGCCGGATTGTGTGCTGACCTGAACGCTTTCTGTGTTTTCACCTCCTCAGATCTGGTTTTTAATGGTAAAAACCCTCCTTATAAAGAAGATGATGATACAAATCCGGTTAACACTTATGGTCAGCAAAAATTGACTGCTGAACAACAGATGCGTTGCCGGTATGAAAATGCCACCATCTGTCGAATGCCACTTATGTATGGTGATGCGCCTCGATGGGCCTCAAGTTTTATCCAACCCTGGATCAAACAGCTTCAGGAAGGAAACACTCTGAGCCTTTTCACCGATGAGTTCCGTAGCCCGCTCAGCGCCCGTGATGCTTGCAGGGGACTTCTTCTGGCTCTGGAGAAACCCCGGGAAATAATTCATCTGGGTGGACCAGAAAGATTATCCAGATATGAAATGGGTAAGATTCTGGCAGAAACCAATGGATTTTCTCAAACTTTGCTTGACCCATGTAAACAGCAGGATCTACCCATGGCTGCTCCCAGACCAACAGATGTCTCTTTAGACAGTTCAAAAGCATTTGCGATGGGATTTTGCCCCCAATCCTTCGCGAGGACGCTACGGATTGCAGGCAGTACTACGTAAAGGTGAAAGATATACAATCTAAGGGATTGCTACGGATTGAAGGAAGTACCAACCCAAGGACATTGCTGCGGGTTGAAAGAAGCACAAACGCAATGACATTGCAGAGTAAACTTCACGGATGAAGTTAGAGGTCTTCATTGAACACTTCGATAGCATTACTGTAAAAAAGTGCAACACCAGTCAAGTACTACCGCCACAAAAGCTTGATTGAGTGACAAAGCCGCGAAAGCAAGAAGCCACGACAGTGCCTTTACGAAACATCTGGCTCCACTGACTTAGCCAGTGATTTCCTGAAAGCCAGAAATGACTTGTCCTTATAAAAAATCAAATTACTTCGTATAAATTTGAGGAAAAAAAAATAAAAGCGAGCAATCTGTAGCTTCTGAGATTCCGTAGTATCAGCGTAAAAAGTAGCCTGCAATCGTAGTATCAGCGAAAAGGAAGCCTGCGATCCGTAGCGTCTACATAAAAAAAAGAAGCCTGAAATCCAAAGCTTCTGTAAAAAAGTAACGCCTGCGATCCGAAGCGTCTTCGTTAAGAATCGGAGGACGAGGGACTCGAACCCCCAAGCGGTTACCCGCGACGGTTTTCAAGACCGTTGGATTACCATTATCCTAGTCCTCCAAAAAAGTCTTTCAAATATAGCTTTGTGCAGCTTAGTGTGCAAGATCGAAAAACAGTCTCTTCTAAGTTTTCCCACAGAAATGTTTTTTAACGCTCTACAAAATCACCTGCTCTGGCAGGGCGAAATCTTTATTGCAAAATTTGCTGGTCAGCGGAAAGCAGCTCATATCATCTAATGAAGTTAATCACTGTCTGAATCAGCAAACGACTCAGTCTATATTCCTCTCTGGCGAAAAATGGAAGATAACTATTTTTGTGATATAGCCAGATCTCATGTTTTCTGTTATGAAGGCTTTTGCCCTGAGGAATATCAAAATAAAACGATTCTTCATAAGTTCCTTCTTCCAGTGTTTCCAACTCTGCCAAAGTATAAGATGCAAGATGAAGCACTCTGATAGTGTCCTTCAGCTTTTCGTCGATAAAAAATGAAATGAATGCACTTCCTTTCAAACCCTGTGCCTTGGTAAAGGAACATTTCATCTGAAACCCATTTCCAGATCTTGCTACCTCACTTTTGAGTATTGAATATGATCCTTTCAGGTGATCTTTTTCCTCAACTTTTCGGGTCAGACTAAAGGGTATGTCTGCTTCAAAACCATTAGCTTTAGATAGGATTATCAGACCATCCAGATTGCATTTTAGTATGAAAGAATCGGCTTTAGCCAGGTTTGCCAGCCGCCTGCGATTAAAAAGCAGATCATCGTAATCACGCTTCTCAAAAAAATCGAACAGATAATACTGAGCTCTCATGGTGTCGAAGGGATAAGGGTGAATAAAGGCCCACTGTCTGTCAGCCATTTTTGTCATGAGGTGTACATCGGATGCAATAGGAACTTTTGGCGGCAAAAGCTTTAATAGTGAATCAGCAATTGAATCGTGCTTAGTATATTTGTAATGAAAAACATTGCGTTTCTCTGGATTAAGCATCTCTCTGAAATTGATTCCTATTGCTGAGTGTGGGAAAAGCACCAGTAGAACCATTGAAGGGAAAAGTGTTCCATAAAGAGCCTGTTTGAATTGTTTTTCAGTTTTTATCCTCGAAATGCCCTCAATAAGAATTATAAATACCGGTGCAACCAGAATCGCATGACGATGAGTAAGAACTGAACCGGAAGCAACAAAGATCATCATTAAAGGTATAAGAAGGATTAAGCCACGTATAAATTTCAGTAAACTGATATTGAGTATCGCCAGTATGACAAGTACAAACTGAGACTGGGACGTAAAGATGTTTCTCCAGAAATAGGCATTGTATCTCAGTACTGCAGTTCTCAGATTGGTATCAGGCGAATCTACCACATGGGCGGCTACATTCAGATTGTACCCTTTTGCGCCCGCGAAAAACTGTATCGCAGGTGTAAGAATTATAAACTGAGCCAAGCCAATTAATATCAGCATAGCTGAGCGCTTTTTATCTTCATTGATTATCATAACTCCCAAAAGTAGGTTGAAAAGAAAAGCATGCTCTTTAACTGATATCCCCAAAGCTATCAACAACCAGAAATAGACATATTGTCTTCTGCGATAAAATAACCATGCCAGAAGATGTGGGGTAATGATAAACGAGTCTGCGTGAAACTCGAAAAGATTTATTGCAGCAAGAAGCGGAAACGTCCAATAGCATAATGACAGTATAACCGCAGTTTTTTTATTGACATTCATCTGGCAGGCCAGCATATACACCACAATTCCAGCGGAACCTGTTGCTATCGTTTGCAAAATAAGAAGAGTATGCGCAGAGGGAAAGAGGGCAAAAAAAGGTAAAAAAACTAACGTTATAAGATCTGTATGTCCACTGAACCTGCACGTAATGTAGCCATTTCCCAGGGTTGATTCCATTAAATTCCAATTTAGGGTATTATAGAAAGCCTGAAGGATATTACCCATATCGAAATCATAATTATAACCGTTGTAGGCTCTAATAGAGAGAGTGGCAAAAATGATGCAATAGAGCAGAAAGCATCCCCAAATAATAATAGGATAATAAAAAGATTCTCCGGATATTCTTTTTTGCAGGAACGATTTCATAGATACCGGAATTGGGTTTGCAGGAACCTGTTCAAATCAGATCAGTTATATAAACGTTAAACTGTCTAGTTACTACTCTGCTATCTGATCAGAAAAAAATCAACAGAATAATACCTACCTGTTACTCCGGCAATTAAATATTACCTAAATTATCTAATCGGGAAAAACCATACAGAAGGTAATTCCAAATCACCATTCTTAAATCCTAAACAAATTCCAAAATTATAATTTCAAAGCTGAGATAATCAGCAGAACAGGTAAAATGAAGTTCTGCATAGGTTAACCAAATATTATTAATTTAGGACCATAACATTTTCTATTCTTATTTTTCCAGAACACACCCATAACTCCCCAAAACACCTCTACGAATCCCGCCTTCAAAGGCCTTCCTCTCGTTCCTCTTCCTCCAGGCCCGCTTCCATGGGGTGATTCGGGTGTGAGAAGCCTTCCCATGCGTGTTACAGAGGTCCCCAGACCTGTGACAAAGGTCGATTTTTCATTAAAATCGATAAAAAGAGCATTTTACCATGCGTTTTTACCCGTTACTTACTCTGTTTGATGTGTGACAGGGTGTCCTGAACCTGTTAGAGGGGTTCTTTTTATTGTGACTGAGGGTGCCAGACTTGTGAACCATTCAATTTTCTTTGTGACAGATGGCGCGGAACGTGTTACAAGCCTGCTTTTTGTTCTGACAGCACATAAAAATGATCAAAAACGAATTGTAACAGCTTCAATAAACTCTGAAATGAGATATTTTCACGAAAATACGCGTTTTGGATACCCTGTAACAGAGATTTTGAGGTGTGTAACAGAAAAAAGTGGATCGGTTACAAAGAAAATTGTGTGATTCACATTCTAAAGTCAATGTGTCACAAGCTCCGGAGGCATTGTAACAAGGGTTATAGCATTGTAACAAGGATTAGTGCCTCTCACTGCTCATTTTTTGGCATAAATCATAAAAAAGATCGCTCACACGTTATTCTGCAGAGATTGTTCGGGGGGGGCGGATCGGAAGCAATCTCCGACCCCGTTTTACAAAAAGTATGAGCGGTCTTTTTACTTTTATTCTGAAACAGACATTACTTAACTGTTGCTGTTTCAGCGATGGATTCAGTTTAAGTATTGACCTCTTCCTGATCATCGGTTTCAGAATCATCCTCATCATCAAGATCATCGGAATCATCAGAAGAGATCTTTCTGTATTTGCTGGTAAAGTTGGCATTGTAGTAATCAGGATCCTTACAAAAAGCTGCGCTTGCAAACTCTTTGATTTCGGCCTGGTTTTATTGTGGCACTGAGTCCGGAAATACCTTACCATCTTCAACTGCGGCGTAATTCAGGTGAGCAATAACCATTCTGAGCTCCCCGTAAGAGAATTTGTCGCCGAAATGTTCTTTTGCAACTGAAAGCTCTCTGGATTCATGAGTTAAAAAATAGTTGCTTATTTCTGCGATTTTTTCAGGACTTATGAATTGGTCGACAGCAAGTTCGCCGGTTGAGATAAAGTGAGCCATATGGCCTTCAATGGTAGAGAGGGCCAGGTTTCTTTGAGCAGCTATTTCCTGAACTGTTTTGCCAGCTTTATAGAGATCAAGACTTGTCTGCTTTGTATTTATCTTTACTTTTTGCTGCTCCTGGGGCATTTCTCTGTTTATGGTGCATTCGATATTGGAATCTATGCAATAGTTTTCGATTACATCCAGAATTTGTGAGCCGAATTCTTCGAGTTTCCTTTTTCCAAAACCTTTGACACTTTTAAGCTCATTTATGGAGAAGGGAAGCCGGGTGCATATTTCGACAATAGTTTTGTTATGCAGGATCATAAATTCCGGGCAATCCAGTTGAGAGGCCATCTGGGATCTCCAGTGCCTGATTTTCTGGTATAGAGCAGGATGTGAATTTTCATAAGAGGTAGTATCTGGCTGGGTTAATTTTACTGTCGCAGGTTTTTCGATTGCTGCCTTTGATCTTGCCTCCAGAAAAGCTTCAACAGAAAAGCGATCCCTGCACCCTTCCAGGCAGCCAACTTTACTGCTATACAGATTGTTTAGTTTCTTTGTGCTATCAGAAAAAGACTTTCTGATTTCTTTATTGTCAGAGCTTATTTCTTCTCCAGACTGTAAAAAACCACCAATACTGGTTTGAACTTTTATAATAAAATAAGGAATTGCCTTTTTGATTCGTTCATTGAGCAGAGCGTTTTTTTCCACATCGGGTTCCTGAGAAAGAAGAGAAAGAATCTGGGAGTGGAACTTTTCTGCAACATCGAAGATTTCAGTTTTGGCGGCTGAAGCATATTTATTCAATGAGGAAATAATATCCTCTAAAATGTTTTCCCGGTTCTGGTTAACCAGCTTTAGAAAATAGTTGATTTGGCGATTTAATTGAGAGAAATCAAAGAGATCCTTGAGCAATTTGTGCTGATAAGTGAGGGATGCTTTTTTCAGTTGTAACTCACCGGGCTGGTTTTCCTGAATGTTTCTGGTAAACTGAGAAACTGCTGAGTTACTAATAAGCACATGTGGAGAAAGAGGCGTTTTCAAAAACAAACCATCCAGGCTTTTGCACCGGCTCAAGGCGACATAAACCTGACCATGAGCAAAAGCTGCTCCGGCATCGATAATCACTTTGTCAAAGGTAAGTCCCTGGCTTTTATGGATTGTAATTGCCCAGGCTGCTTTAAGCGGGTACTGAATAAAACTGCCTACCTCAGTCTCCACAATCTCTTTTGTGTCATGATTTATTGTGTATTTGATGTTTTGCCATGTTTCTGGTGCTACCTTTATGATCTCTTTGTCATCTGGACATTTTACATAAATCATATCGTTTTCTATTGCATCTACCTTGCCGATCTTGCCATTAAAGAAACGTTTTTCCTGTGATGAGTCATTTCTGATAAACATCACCTGGGCACCTGTTTTAATTGTGAGCTCCAGATCGGCAGGGTAGGAGTATTCAGGAAATTCACCTTCAATTTTAGCTCTAAATTTGTGAGATGCTCCGGAAAGTCTTCTCATTTTTTCTTCGTTAATTGCATTTGCCTGGTAATTATGGGTAGTCAGAATAATGCATCCCTGGGTATCGATATTGAGTCCGGGCTGATATCTTTTATTGAGCTGAGCCAACGTGTCCGGGCTTTTATCGCTATAGCGGATCTTGTTTAAAAGATCAATAAAGTTCTGATCTGTTTGCCGGTAAATCTTTTTCAGTTCAATAGTTAAATACTTTGACCTCTGAAGTGCTTTGCTTCCAAAAAAGAAAGGAGTTTGATAATAATTCTTCAATAGCTCCCATTCATCATCTTTGACCACTGGAGAAAGCTGCTGCAGATCTCCAATCATAAGTAGCTGTACTCCGCCAAAAGGCTTGTCATGATCTCTGAATCTTCTGAGCTGCTCATCTATGCCATCCAGAAGGTCTGCTCTAACCATACTGATTTCATCGATCACTATCAGATCCAGGCTTCTGATGATATTTAATTTATCGCGGCTAAACTTATGATATCTGCCTGAAGCTCTTTTAAAAAATGGTGTATCGGCGTTGCCATCTGCCGGGGTGTCAGGGAGCCATGGCCCGAAAGACATCTGGAAAAAAGAGTGAATCGTTACTCCACCGGCATTGATGGCAGCAACTCCGGTGGGGGCAAGTACAACCATTCTTTTGGGTGAATATTTCCTGAGGTTACGAAGAAAGGTGGTTTTTCCTGTGCCTGCATTACCGGTCAGAAAAACGTTTTCTGAGGTGTTTTGCAGGAAGCCCAATGCCAGTTTCTGTTCAGGGTTATCGTTTTCTGGATTAATCACAGCTTTCTACTCCATCTGATTAGTTATCCCAGATCTAAAGATTAATTATTTGTGGTTCTTACAAAAAATAAGCAACAAGAAGCTTTCCGATATCTGCAGAGATCTTGCCAGGCATGTTCATTCAATATAATTGGATGAACAGTGGGAAACTGAAAAAAATAGCTGCCTGAAAAACAGTGAGCTGAATCCTCCATCCTATAAGTTGCTTCAGGTTGAAAACAGGTAAAAAGGGTGATCGATATTGTTCGATTTCTTAAAAAGACTCCGTAGTGTCCGGTAAATTAGACTAATTAGAAATAACTACATTCAATTCAAAAGCAGATTTGAATAAAACCACAAATCCGAAATAATAAATTCTTAACAAATCCCAATCAGAAATAAATTATAAATCCCAAACAGAGCAGGAAAAATCATGAAGAACCAAAACAACAATTACTTTTGTAACGCGACTAATTCCAAACGGTCGGAGAGAGAAGATAATTGCTGTATTTCAGCAATAACTACCGATATAAATGGAAATATCTATGCATACGAATTCGAAAAGGAGATAAGTGTTTTTGATTCAAATGGAGTTCTTACTCATAAGATCGATCCAAAAAAGGACACTATACTCTATTCCAATAGTGGTCTCAAAGGTGCCGTTCAACTTGTTTTATCAATGGCCATTGATCCGCCGCTTCAGTTCCGCAGTTACTTTTCTGCTGTCGGAGGGCAAGCTTCATAATCGGTCAGGCTGCTATGGGATTCGTCAACCAATAAGCAGTCTGGTTTAGATAGAATTTGAGCGGCTATCCTGAAGGCATAATAATTTATCCTGCGTATCTCCTCAAGAAGATCGCTATGGATAGAGGTCGTCTGCAAAGATTCCGGTTTTCTGAGGTAAAGCCGGTTCATGTGGTGCTCAAAAAGCTGATCGTATACTTTGTATACATCAATTTTCCGCTGAAAAACCGTACTTGCCAAAGACTGGTCATCAAGGACAAATGCTGTCAGAACCTCTTTGAGATTAGGGATGGTTATCTCAAAAAAACTCATTATTTCATTTTTTCCCTCAACTGAGAGCGGCAGCGGACTGAATTCTATCTTCTGTGCAAGCTGTGCAATGCTTTTTGACACCAGATCTCCAATATGTTCAAGATCTGTGGTAACCATGATTAACTGATAAGCTTTGAATGCCTGCTCCGGATCAAGTTCAGAACGTGAAATCCGGGTGATAAATGCAATAATGCTTTCATGAAAAAAATCAATCTCATCATCGTCTTCCACAAGAGTATTCTTCTTATTTGTGTCAAACTTTTCTATCAGATCCTTACACTTCTCGACCATCATGGTTACCTTCTCTGACATATGCTCAATTTCCTTTGTTGCCTGAGACAATGCAAGAACCGGTAACGAAAGAGTCTGGTCGTGTAAAAAAAGAGTATGATATTTCTGTTGTTCATTTTTTTTTGGCTTAACAAACTTAAGAATGAATTTTTCGAAATACTGAAGAAACGGCAGAAAGAGAATAGAAATGGATATATTGAAAAAAGTGTGATAAGCTGCTATCTGTAATGCGATGGAGCCAGTGGAGAAAAGGTCTATATACTTGACTAGTCCGGCAAAGGGTAAAACCACTGCAATACCCAGTAACTTGAAAAGAAAATGGGCCCAGGCGACTCTCACTCCTTCAAGTTCAGCATTAAGAGTGGAAATAAAAGCAGTAACACAGGTTCCCAGATTTGCACCCAGAATCACAGGAAAGAAATTAACAGCAGATGGCATCCATCCGGATCCGGTACTGTATGCTTCCACTAATGCTATAAGAATCGCAAGAGTTGCTGCGCTGCTCTGGATTATTGCAGTAATCAGAGTCCCAACTAAAAGACCATACCAGGGATTAATCAGGCTGTCATGCATCACCTTTTCAAAAAGGGGTAGACTCCTTAAGGGAGCAACACTCTGGGTCATCATATACATGCCAAAAAAGATAAACCCCATTGCCATAATTAATTTCCCATAAGCGCACAGTTTCGTTTTTTTACCGTTTAAGGTAGAAAAGAAACCGACCGCTATCATCAATGGGGCAATCTGGTAAAATTTAAAGGCAAAAAGCTGAACTGTAAATGTGGTTCCAAGATCAGAGCCAAGAATCATCCCAAGCGACTGGCCAAGAGTTAAAAGGCGAGCACTGGCAAAACTCACCAGCATCACAGTGGTAGCAGTGGAAGATTGTGTGATTAAAGTAACAACAACTCCGGCCAAATAGGCGCTCAAACGATGACGGGTGATGATATTAAGCAGCTTTCGTAGTTCTGTCCCACCAACAGAGCGCAGACTTTTTTCTCCCTGCTGCATTCCATAAAGAAAGATTGCAATCCCGCAGAACAGGGAAAAAAGATCAAATATTGAAAATGACTGGTTCATGATAATCAGAAAACATCGGTTAAATTTTCAGAAATATCATTCATTATATCATTAGACAGCCGGATTGTTAGATTATTAAGGCTGGTCCAATGGCAGAAGCAATATTTACTTGGTTTTTTCTATAGCTCAGAAACCACGGGCAGATTATGATATGCGTGTGATAATATATCTTGCCAGATCATTAAGGATCTGTGCTCTTTCACCTAGGGATACGATATCTGAACAGGCCTGATCGATAAGCTGCTGGGCATACTTTTTAGATTGCTCTATACCACAGATAACAGGGAATGTTGCCTTGTCGTTTTCCCTGTCACTGCCGGCATCTTTGCCCAATGCTTCAGTGGTACTTTCTTCATCCAGAATATCATCGACCACCTGAAAAGCCAGTCCCACCCGATTTCCAAATGAAGTGAGCTTATCAAGGTCTTCATGAGAAGCATTAGCCAGCATTGCTCCGATTCTTATGGAAGAGCAGATTAGAGCGGCTGTTTTATTGAGATGAATATATTCCACAATTTCACGGGTAGCCACTTTGCCCTCAGACTCGATATCTACCACCTGCCCCCCTAGCATGCCCTTTGTGCCAAGAGCTCTGGCTATCTCTGCTATGATGTCGACTCTGCCGGTTCTGGTCAGAATTTCAAAAGCTGAGATGCAGAGAGCATCTCCACCTAAAACAGCTAAAGCCTCATTGAAAGCCTTGTGAGCGGTCGGTTTTCCTCTTCTGAAATCATCATCATCCATACAGGGCAGATCATCATGAATAAGCGAAAAAGTGTGAAACATCTCGAGTGCAGCCGATGCCAACAGCGTATTTTCATCTCCAAAATTTCCACCACAGGCCTCATAAGTAGCCATTAACAAGCAAGGCCTTATTCTTTTCCCACCGGCAAATGTAGAGTAACGCATCAAGCGGTGGATCGAATCCGGATAAGTGGTTTCTGCAGGAAGCAGCCTGTCGAGGGTGGCATCTGTGGCTTGTGATACTTTTTTGGAATATTCTTTCAAATCAATCATCCTGGTTCTCTCCGGCTAAAAAGGATTCAAGCGTCAAACCAAGCACCCGTTCCATAAACTCTCCATTTCCTCCCTTGAATAGTTCCTTTACTTTTCCCTGAGCATTTTTCAGATGAGAGTCACACCTGCGTATCAGATGTATTCCGTTTTCAAAATAATGAAGAGCATTTTCGAGGCTAAGATCATCCCGTTCAAGCTCTCCAACCATTCTTTCAAGTTCGGTTACTGACTGCTCAAAGGACATCTCTGAGATAGTGGTAAGATCCAGGGGTAATACCTGCTGCGATTTTCGGCTTCTTGTTTTATTTTCTTTCATAGTGCAAACTTTCGTATTTAATCTAATTTACTGCATTCTGCATGTCAAAAGGCCCTATTTGATTTCTTGTCGCTGTCAACAGAAATAATATTTCCCAGAGCTACACCGGAATAAAAACGAAGTTTTACCATCTCTCCTGGGGTAAGTTCAGAGGAACTTCGAACAGCTTTCCCATCCTCTTTTGATATCACACCGTAACCTCTGGCCAGCACCGAGAGAGGGCTGAGCGAATTGAGTCTTGAAGCGGCAGATGATAAGCGGGCAACATCGCGCCTGAAGATCATTGCCAAACTTCTTGAACATTGATGCTCAAGATCATCACAGTACTGACTGGCCTCAAGAAGCATCCTCAACGGCCTACGTAGAGCATTTCTATTAACTAAGCCATCGTAGCGATCCTGTATGTCCAAAAAATATCTCTGAAAAGCGACACTGAATCTATCCACATAAGCAGAAAAATATCTTTGACTTTCCTTATTATCCGCAACAACCATCTCTGCTGCTGCAGATGGGGTTGGAGCTCTCAAATCTGCAACAAAATCTGCTATTGTAAAATCGATTTCATGACCTACAGCAGAGATTACCGGTATTTTTGACTCGTATATTGCCCTTGCTACGATCTCTTCGTTAAATGCCCACAGATCCTCGATAGAACCGCCTCCCCGACCAGCAATGATACAGTCCACTTTACCATAAGCATTAAAATCGCGAATCGCAGCAGCTATTGAAGCAGCGGCGGCTTCTCCCTGCACTGCAACATCTGAAAGAATGATATCGGTTTGAGGTGCCCGCGATGATACAACCCGTATTATATCCTGAATAGCAGCTCCTCGCTTTGAGGTCACTACCCCCAGTGTTGTAATTGAATCGGGAAGTGCTTTTTTATGTGAAACATCAAACAAACCTTCCTGTTCCAGTTTACTTTTAAGCTTTTCAAAAGCCGCATGGAGTGCTCCAGATCCTAAAGGCTGCAGTCGGTGTATATCCAGTTGATAATAGCCACCTTTCTGATAAACACGTATAGATGCTACGGCCATCACAGCATCCCCATCCTGAGGCTTGAAAGAAAGCTGCTGAGCCGAGGTACGCCAGATCACAGCAGGGATCTGGCACTGCTGGTCTTTTAGCCGGAAATAACAGTGTCCGCTTGAAGATGGCTTCCAGTTAGAGATCTCTCCTTCGACCCATATCAGGGTGTTACCCGATTCCAGCAGAAGTGAAATTCCTTCATTGATTTCACTTATAGTATATGGATGATCCGATTCTTGAGGAGAAAGAAACTCAAAAGATTCATTCATTGAAAAACAATCCGTTCATTAATTCTGGCGATGGAAAGTGCTTTTCCAGAATTATCATCGATGTCAATAATGACTCCGTTAAGCAGAGGACTGGACTCTGCAGGTTGGAAGCGCACAGGAGTCTGTAAAAGAAACCTTCTAATCACTAATTCTTTTTGCATGCCGATTACGGAATCCTCAGGCCCGGTCATTCCGACATCGCTTATGAAGGCGGTTCCACCCGGCAGGACCTTTTCATCTGCAGTCTGCACATGTGTGTGGGTCCCCACAACTGCACTTACACGACCATCCATATAGGTTGCAAATGCAATTTTCTCACTGGTGGCTTCTGCATGAAAATCAACAAGTATAACAGGTGTGGTTTCGCGGAGCTTTTGGACTGCCATATCGGCTGTACGGAAAGGACAGTCAAGAGCCTGATTGAGAAATGTCCTTCCCTGAAGATTAAGCACTCCGATGCTACGATTGTCAGGGAGAGTATAAATGGTAAATCCTTTGCCTATATTACCCGGGGGATAATTGAAAGGCCTAAGCACATTTGGATCATCCATAAAACTATACTCATTGTCTGGCACGGTAAATGAATGATTGCCACCGGTAATCACCTGCACGCCGTATTTACGCAGCTTTTTGGCTAGTTTACTGGTAAGGCCTTTTCCTCCCGCAGCATTTTCCCCATTGCCTATACAGATATCTACAGCATGCTCATTAATAAGTGAAGGGAGGCGTTCTGCAAGAATACGCCTCCCAACATTTCCGAAAATATCACCTATAAAAAGTACCTTCATTATTTTGCGTACTCGGTGTATCTGCTTTCCCTGATGATAGTGACTTTGATCTGTCCGGGATATTCCATCTCATCCTGAATCTTCAGGGCAATCTGTCCGGCCATCTCTTCAGCCTGAGCATCGTTAATTGTTTCCGGTTCGACCATGCATCTTATTTCACGGCCTGCCTGAATTACATAGGATTTACTTACCCCTCTGAAAGAATCTGCAATTTCTTCCAGCTTAGTGAGCCGGTTGATGTAATTGGTCAGAGTTTCACGGCGAACGCCAGGTCGTGTGCTGGAGATTGTATCTGCAGCCTGAACAAGAATAGGGTAAACCGAGATTGGTGGCACGTCTTCATGGTGAGCCGCAATCGCATTACAGATAATTTCGTTTTCATTATTTTTAGAGGCCATATCAGCACCCAGCTCAGAATGAGTGCCTTCAGTTTCTCTGTCAATTGCTTTACCAATATCATGAAGCAATCCGGCACGTACTGCGATTTTTGGGTCAAGCCCAAGCTCAGAAGCCATCAGGCCTGCCAGGATTGCAACTTCTTTGCTATGTTGAAGGACATTCTGCCCATAAGAGGTTCTGTATTTTAACCGTCCCAGCATTTCGACCATTTTCGGTTTGAGCCCATGAACATCCAGCTCGAAAATAACCTCCTCTGCAGCCTCTTTCATTATTTTTTCCAGCTCTTTTTCACTCTTTTTGATAAGCTCTTCGATACGGCCCGGATGAATCCTTCCATCGGTGATCAGCTTTTCCAGTGCCAATCTTGCAATCTCTCTACGGATAGGGTCAAAACCGGAAAGGATAACCGCCTCGGGAGTATCATCAACTATAACATCTATCCCGGTAGCTTCTTCAAATGAGCGGATATTACGTCCCTCACGACCAATAATTCTTCCCTTCATCTCATCGTTTGGAAGATGTACTACAGAAACGGTTGATTCCACAGTGGTATCTGCAGCACAGCGCTGAATTGATTGGACGATGATCTCTTTGGATTCGCGTTCTGCATCGGCTTTTGCCTGATCCTTAATCTCTTTGATCATCTGGGCACATTCGTAGCGAACCTGATTTTCCAGATTCTCCAACAGCAGCTTTTTGGCTTCCTCCTGAGTCATGTGAGAGATTTTCTCCAGCTTTTCGTTTTCCTGGGCGATAAGCCGGGTTAATTCGTTGTCTTTGGTGCGCAAGGTTTTTTCTTTGGTATTAAGGAAACTTTCCCGTGCAGCAAATTCTGATTCCCGTTTTTCGATAAGGTCTTCCCGCCTTTTCAGATCAAGAT
Source organism: Fibrobacterota bacterium (assembly GCA_023412475.1). GTDB lineage: Bacteria > Fibrobacterota > Chitinivibrionia > Chitinivibrionales > Chitinispirillaceae > JAAYPC01. The sequence continues at coordinate 47,964 of JAEYNR010000059.1, forward strand.
CCAGCTCCTTAAGCCGTTGTTGCTCCTGTCGGATACTTTCTCTTGTTCTGGTGGCTTCTTTTTCAAATTCTGTTTTGGCTTTGAACCACTCATCCTTTGCCTCAAGAATTGCCGTCTTTTTCTGGAGTTCAGCCTCATTTCTGGCTTCTTTAACGATTCGTTCAGCCTCTCTCTGAATCTCCTGTTCTTTATTCTGTTTGTATTTTCTGTCTATTAGCAAGCGCCAGTAAAGGCCAGCCGCAATACCAACGACAGCGGTTATGATATAAATGAGTGTAACACCCATCTAAACCTCCTGAAAAGATTTATAGTGAATATATTAAAAATGGAGAGGAGTCAATCCTGCTCCACAGTCTACAATGTTTTGAAAACTGGAAAAAACAGATGCTTTCCGTTACTGTAACTGTACGGGAAGAATCGGGCAAGGAGGTTTTCAGCAGTGCCAGGATAACAATAAAAATGCTTTCATTGCAGTGCGTTGTCGATCTTCTGTGTTAACGATTCGACAGTCTGCTGCAGCTCACGTATCTTATTGGCACTCTCTTCACATTTGGTTTTACATTCAAACAGTTCACCTGCAATGTTCAGTGCAGACAAAACAGCTATTTTTAATTGATCATAAATTGCTGTGTTTTGCCGGATCTCTGCCATCCTGGAATCAACAAACTCGGCAATCTGCCTGATGGTTTCGATATTTACATCGCTTTTGATCTGATACTCTACACCAAAAATGACAACTCGAACGCTTTCCATGGACGAGCCCATACAACCCCCGACCAGTTACATTTTTGGTCTGATTACTGTTGTACCATTTCCAATTTCGATAAAATTCCCTGTATTCGTTCAGCAGTAATATTAAGCTTGTTTTGCTGGCTCTGGGTATCGGTTTTCAACATCTCCAGTTCAGCTTTGAGTTGATCATTTTCAGATTCAATATCTGAAATTTTATTACTGTTCTGATTGAGCTCCTCCCGGAGCTGGTTATTCTCTTTGCGTACATTATCCAGTGCAGTAATCAGCGCCTGTACTTTATCTTCCAATTCATTAAGAAAATCAATAGACAAGGTAACTCCCTTCTCCAGTATTCTATAGTATAACGGGTCTTAAGCCCTGGTTAAAAATATTATTAGGCCATACCTCTTTACACTGAAAGCAAAGATTACGCAAGGAAGGCCTGTTTTAATATATACAAAGTTATGGAAAAACACCAATAGCTTCTGTTATGGTATTATCCTACTGTTGTAACTAATAGATGTCAATGTTTTTTCAGGTACGAAGCTGTGCACCGAATTTTGACTGCACTGTCGAAACAATTGCCGAGCAGATACCCTCTGCTTCCTTATCAGTAAGCGTCTTCTCGACTGAGCGAAGTTTTACACTGAAAGCAATACTTTTGCTCCCTTCCCCCAGCTTCTCGCCACGATAGAGATCAAAAGGAGTAACTTCCTCGATAAGCGATGAAACAGTGTAAATCTCACTGATAATTTCTGATGCCATCAGCTTATCAGCCATCACAAAGCAGAAATCCCGCTCCAGTGCTGGAAACCTGGGAAGCTGCCTGTATCTGGGCTGTGGCAGAGAGGATTGTAGTAATGATGTTACATCCAATTCGGCATAATAGACAAATGACTTGATATCAAAATGGTCACAGATTCTCTCAGAAACTTTTCCTGCAATTCCCTTAACAGTACCATTGCTGACCAGAGCTGCCTCTTTTTCCCAAATCGAAGCAGAATCAGCAGCAGGTTTAAATGTAAACTCACCAACTCCACAATGAGCCCCAAAAGCCTCTATAATTCCCTTAAGGATATAATAGCTGCAGGGAAGAGCCGCAGTGCTCCAACTGCTTGCCCAATAATTACCTTCAATCAAAATACCTATAACCTGTCGCTCAACAGTACCAGAGTTAGTTTGCTCGAAAATTTTACCAAATTCAAAAAAATGATTATTGAGATTTTTACGGTTGAGGTTATAAGCCAGCACTCCCAACATACTGCCAGCTAAAGTTGTTCGCATCTGAGCCATTTCTGGATTCAACGGATTCAGCAACACCACTGGAAGAACCTGTGGAGTAAGCAAAGAACGCAGTTTTTCAGAAGTCATGCTGTTGGTTACGATCTCCCGCAATCCAAAAAATGCAAGAGCGGTTCTAAGCTTATCGGTGATCCTCTCTCTCAATGGCAAACTCATATTCAGATCGACAATAGCCGCTCCAGATGGAACTATATTGTCATAACCGTACATCCGCCCAATCTCTTCGATCAGATCCTCTTCTATGGTGATGTCATGACGAAAAAGAGGAACAACGCAACTGATCTGATCTGGTGATTCAGTAGTGCATTTAAAACCCAGAGATGTAAGAAAAGAAAAAATCTGCTCTGAACCCAGGGCTACTCCAAGTACTCTGGAAGCTTTAGATGTACGGATAATAATCGTACGCGGTGAAAAAGCTTTGGGGTATTCATCAATTCTGCCAATTGCAATCTGGCCACCAGCAGTCTCCAGGATTAGCTGAGCCGCAGTATCAATGGAATCAACCAATCCCCTATCTGGATCAACTCCCCGCTCAAATCTGTAGGAGGAATCGGTTGATAACCCTAACCTTTTTGAGGTCTTTCGAATGCCAGTCTGCTCAAAAAATGCACACTCCAGAAAAACATCGGTTGTGCTGTCCAGAATCTCAGATCCGGCACCACCCATTATTCCAGCAAGTGCTGCCGGTTGATCTCCATCACAAATAAGAAGATCTTCGGCAATAAGCTCCCGCTTAATTTCATCTAGAGTATTGAAGGTGAAGTTTTTGCCGGCTCTTTTAACGATGATTTTTTTATGCTGCAAAGATGCATAATCAAAGGCATGCATGGGTTGACCGTACTGAAGCAGCATATAATTGGTTACATCAACCACATTATTAATGGGTCTTATACCCCCTAGGGTCAATCGGCGTTGCATCCAGTCGGGAGAAGGCTTAATCTGCACTCCCTTAATCAGTCTTCCACAGTATCTGGGACAGCGATCAGCCGCTTCGATTGAAATAGAAATATAATCCTCAATCCTGAGGCCTTCTGTTTCAACCGGAACATTAGCATTATTTTTTAAAGGTAACCCGAAGTTAGCCGCAACCTCTCTGGCCACCCCGAGAACACTCAGACAGTCACCACGGTCAGGAGTAATTTCAATCTCAATGACAGCATCATCACCAAAATAGGTGGAAAGTGCTTCACCAACTTTAAAATCAGAGGGCAAATCGATAATACCATCATGATTTTGGGAAAGACCCAGTTCCTCTTCAGAACAAAGCATCCCGAATGACTCTACCCCCCGGATTTTAGATTTTTTGATGCGGAAATCTTCTCCCAGAACTGTCCCAATAGAAGCCAATGCTACAGTCATTTCGGCTCTGACATTGGGTGCACCACAGACTATTGTCAGTGGCTCCTGCTCTCCGGCATCTACTTTGCAGACAGATAGTCTGTCGGCATTGGGATGTTTTTCGGTATGAAGAACCCTGGCAACCTTCACTCCGTCAGGTATGTGGTATTGCTGGATCGAGGCTACTTCCAGCCCAGCAGATGTAAGTGCATCTGCCAGTTCGCTTACTGGAACATCAATATCAACAAAATCTTTGAGCCAACTGTATACTACTCTCATATTAAATTTTCTTCAATCAAAAGGCATTTGTTTCCACAAAAATCCCCCTTAACGGGTGATTTGCTAAAAATGTCCTAATTTGTGGTAGCCGTGAAACTAGTTACCCTGTTTAAATTTAGAACTGTTTTAAAAACCGGACATCATTTTCATAAAAGTAACGGATATCTTCGATGCCGTACTTTAGAAGCGCAATCCGTTCGATGCCGATACCAAAGGCGAATCCGGTGTATTTTTCCGGATCAATTCCTACATTTCTCAAGACATTGGGATGAACCATTCCCGCACCCAGCACCTCAAGCCATCCGCTTTTCTTACAGATGCTGCAGCCTGCTCCCCCGCATAAGAAACACTCAACGTCGATTTCAACGCTGGGCTCTGTGAAGGGGAAAAAAGATGGACGGATTTTAATGCGGGTCTTTTCATCAAAAAATCTGCGACAGAAAGCCAGCAGTGTTCCCTTAAGATCTGAGAAACTGACATTTTCATCTACATACAGCCCCTCAATTTGATGAAACAGACAGTAGCTGCGAGCACTGATCTCTTCATTGCGATAAACCCGTCCCGGCATGATATAACGGAAAGGGGGCTTGCGATTCTCCATGGTACGAACTTGTACAGGAGAGGTATGTGTCCGAAGAAGCACCGACTCTGAAATGTAAAAAGTGTCCTGCATATCGCGGGCAGGATGAAACGCTGGAGTATTGAGTGCTTCAAAATTATAATAGTCAGTTTCAACTTCGGGCCCGTAGGCCACGGAAAACCCCATGCTCAGGAAAATATCCCTTATTGAATTGCAGATCTGCATCAAAGGATGAATACTTCCTTTAGGAAAAGGAAATCCCGGAAGAGTGGGATCAAATGAAAGAGAACTCTTTTTCCCGCCCATGCTTTTCCAGGGTGCTTGCTCAAATTTTTCCTCAATGGAAACTCTGAGCTGATTTGCCCTTGCTCCAAACTCCCTGCGCTCCAGTTCAGGCATGTCCTTAAGGGATTTTAGAATTTCCCGTAATATTCCTTTTTTGCCCAGATACTTAATACGGAACTGTTCGGCAGTTTCTTTATCCTTAACAGCCGACAATTCGGATTCTGCATCCTGACCGATTTTGTCAAGATCATTTAATGAATGGCTGATATCGGCACTTTCAGAACTCATTTCAATCCTTATGCTGCTATAGTATCGATTAATTTTTTGAATGCATCCGGTTCATGAAGTGCCAAGTGAGCCAGAGCTTTTCTGTCAAGCTCTATTCCCTTTGCCTTCAGTCCTGAGATGAATTTTCCGTATGTAACACCATACTGACGGGTAGCAGCATTGATTCTCATGATCCACAAAGAGCGGAAATTACGCTTATTCTGTTTTCGGTGAGCATAGGCGTAAACACCTGAGTGAAAGAAAGAATCTTTAGCAATGGAAATACAATTAGCACGCTTTCCGTAGTAGCCTGCTGTCATTTTGAGTAATTTTTTGCGTTTAGCCCGTGATGCAACACGGTTCTTAGCCCTTGGCATTTCTAACTCCTTTTATGAATAATCCAGAAAAAAATCAGTTTTGTAATTATGCAATAAGTCACGCCAAAATCATTGTGCGAACCTTTTTTTCAACTCCGGCAAAAACAAGAGTCGTCTGTCGCAGGTTGCGTTTGCGCTTGCGGTCCTTTTTGTTTAAAATATGAGTGTGAAATGCTTTGCCTCTTTTTACATGGCCTTTTGCAGTCACTCTGAAACGTTTCGTTGCGGACTTACGACTTTTCATCTTCGGCATAAAATACTCCCACTTTTTATCAGAAATTATTTATAGTTTTACTGATTGTTGTTGCTATTCTGCTGTGATTGCTCTTCCTTTTTCTCCAGATCAAGCTTCCGGTTAAACTCTTTGATTTTTATTTTATCGGGAACATATATGGAAATCATATTTCTTCCCTCCATTTTTGCGGCGACTTCAATTTGAGACAAATCCGCAAGGCAACTATCCAGTCGTTCCAGAATCTTGTGGCCAAAATCAATATGAGTTATCTCTCTTCCCCTGAAAACCACCGTAGCCTTGACCCTGTCACCTTTAAGAAGAAACTTGCGTGCGTGACCCATCTTAAAGTTAAAATCATGCTCATCGGTTTTTGGATGAAGCTTGATCTCCTTTAAATGCATTACATGCTGCTTCTTTTTAGCCTCTTTGGCTTTTTTGGATTTTTCGTATTTGAATTTACCATAATCCATAATGCGGCATACTGGTGGATCGGCGGTAGGTGCAACTTCAACCAGATCAAGTGCCGATGCTTCTGCTCTGGCCAGTGCATCATTGATAAGCATTATTCCAAGAGCTTCACCATCTGCGCTTACTACTCGTACACGCGAGGATCGGATCTCAGTATTGATCCTGGTAGTGTCACCATCTTTAGTCTGAGGACGAAATCTATTGATAAAAGACCTCCTTTAAATGTTTTGGATATTCAAACCGGGCTTGTTTGATTTTTGCAGACTGTTTATAAACTGATTCAGAGGAATTGCCCCCTGGTCACCTTTCCCATGCATGCGAACCGAAACTGTGCCGGCCTGCTGCTCCTTTTCACCCACAATAACCATACAGGGCACTTTGTGCAGCTCAGCATCTCTTATCTTGTAACCGATTTTTTCGCTTCTGTCATCAATTTCTGTACGTATTCCGGCATCAAGAGCCGCTTTTTGCACCATGCACGCATAATCGAGAAATCGATCAGAGACCGCAAGAATCTTGAGTTGAACAGGCGAGAGCCATAGAGGCAGTGCACCACCAAAATGCTCAAGCATAATACCAATGAACCGTTCCATGGAACCAAAAAGCGCACGGTGGATCATGACCGGTCTTTTTTTCAAACCATCCTCTGCCGTGTACTCAATCTCCAGCCTCTCAGGCATGCTGAAATCAAGCTGAATGGTTCCACACTGCCAGCTTCTGTTAAGTACATCCCGGATATGAAAATCAATTTTTGGACCATAAAAAGCACCATCCCCAGGGTTAAGCTGGTATTCATACCCCTGAGTTTCAAGCACATTCTTGAGTATACTTTCTGCCTTGTCCCACATCTCTATTGACCCGATGAATTTTTCCGGCCGTGTCGAAAGCTCCATCTTATAATTATCAAAGCCAAAGGTCCGGTACATATTAATAATGAACTCAATCACCTCTGTAATCTGCTGCTGAATCTGCTCCTGAGTGCAGAAAATATGCGCATCATCCTGGGTAAATTGACGGACTCTGAAAAGCCCATGCAAAGTGCTGGATTTCTCATGGCGGTGCACCAAACCAAATTCGAAGAATTTAATCGGGAATTCACGGTATGAATGCGCTGTATTTTTAAATATCAGCAGATGTCCCGGGCAGTTCATTGGTTTTACCGCATGCTTGGACTCATCTATCTCTGTAAAATACATGGCATCACGGTATTTATCGTAGTGTCCGCTTTTTTTCCAGAGCTCCTCATTGAGGATAACAGGAGTTTTTACTTCCTGATAACCTGCCCTTACATGCTCTTTGCGGCTGTGATCGGTTACGATATTATAAAGCACCATTCCAGCAGGATGCCAAAATGGAAATCCCGCCCCCTCCTGGTGAAAAGAGAACAGTTGAAGATCCTTACCCAGTTTCCTGTGATCGCGCTTCTGTGCCTCTTCAAGCATCTTCAGGTACTCATCGAGCATAGATTGTTTGGGAAAGGAGATGCCATAAATTCTCTGAAGCATCTTGTTTTTTTCACTGCCACGCCAGTAAGCTCCGGCAGAGGATAAGAGCTTTATAGCTTTGATATAACCGGTGTGAGGAATATGAGGGCCACGGCAAAGATCAATCCATTCCCCCTGGCTGTAAATACTGGGGGTGTCCTCTATATCATTAAGTAGTTCTAATTTATAGATCTCATTCTTAGATTCAAAGTACTCACTCATTTGAGCACATTCCCGTTCACTGCGCTTTATCTCCAGTTTCTTAGAGGCCAGCTCTTTTGTTTTGGTCTCAATAGCGACCAGATCTTCTGGGGTAAATGGCTTTTCCACATCAAAATCGTAATAAAAACCACTTTCAATTGCAGGGCCGATGGCTATTTTCGCCGTTGGGAACAGCTCCTGAACAGCCTGTGCCAGCAGGTGTGAAGAGGAGTGCCAGAATACCGACTTGCCCTCAGGATCATCAAAAGTGATGATCGCAACATTATCATTATCCTTGAGCTCTCTATCAAGATCGACAAGGGATCCATTTATTTTGGCAGCAAGTGCCGATTGAGCAAGTTTGGGACTTATATTTTTAGCCAAATCCATCGCAGAACTGCCCTCAGGCATCTCTTTGATGTTACCATTAGGTAATATTATGTTCATAACTGCTAATTTTCCATGTTACCGCTTGAAACGGATATTTTCATATAAATACAGCAAGCCTCCTTCCATCCTTTTTTCTCTTTCAAAGAAAAACTAAAGGATCAGGAAGAAAGGCATAATTTTAAAATGGGCGTTACTGGACTCGAACCAGTGACCCCTACCATGTCAAGGTAGTACTCTAACCATCTGAGCTAAACGCCCTAAAAGATTTAAATTTTGGCCATCCGGGGTTATTTTTCTGCTAACCGCAACTGAGAGGAAGGATTCCTGCCCGGACTGATTCCAGACGGCAAGTGTATAAAATACGATAGAATGAGTAATAAAGTCAAAATAAAAGTATAGTGCCCCCACTTAAAAATTTAAAACTAAATGAAACCAGGCTATTTCTGGCCACCGGACTCTGCGGGGGATTTACAACCCTTTCCTCTTTTGTATTTGAATTGAGCCAGTATTATAAAGAAAAAGAGTATCTTTTTGCCTCATTGTACCTCACCGGTACTTTGTTTGGTGCAACCTTTGCCTTTTTTGCAGGATTAAAGCTGGTTGAATTCTTTGAGTAGACGACACTCCCATGTCTCAATCCCTCTTGATGATGTATTCAGAATAAAAAATCCTGACTACTGCACAACAAGCTGGAGTTACAGTAAAAAAAGCTACTTTATTTTTGTAAAAGGAACAACAGCCCGTTCCTGTTCGCCTACAATGTGGCACAGGTATTTCCCTGGTGTAGAAACCGACAGAGGAAGGGAGGAAGAACCCGGCATAACTCTCCGTCTTACATCATTTCCCAGTTTTCTCCCTTTAAGATCGGTAAGATAGATAGAAAAATCTGATGAACGGTTCAGGAAAATATTAACAGCACACAAACCATTTTTTTCTGACACAAAGGCATTGATTCGGTTTGTTTTCTGGGAAGAACTGAGATGCCTAATGCCAGAGAAAGGATAAGGTGTGTGGAAATACTGCGTGCGCTCCATGTTAACCATTTCATAAGATACATCAAATACTCTTGATTGATAGATTGACTGAGTGATACGGTTACCATCATAGAGCAATTTTAATATCGCAGTGGTTATCCATTCCCCTTCTGCATTTGAAAAACTGTGAATTTCCGTTACTTTATCATCGGTTATGACAGTTGAATCTTTGCCGCTAGTAACAAATGAAGATGTTTCTTTATCCACGGTATAGTTCAGTGTCACAATGCTGTTTCCAATATAAAGATATTCATTTCTGCTAAACAATGTCCAGGCAGTATCCTCGGATGAATAACCCAACCCACTTAACTCTTCTGTTATTGCGCTGAACTTAAAAAAGGTGGAATCAGCAATAATTTTCTGATTTTCGAGTCTGTATCCTGTTTGTGAATGATATGTAGCATTACCGAACACTTCAATTATGGAGAAGTCAAAGGCCATTTCATTTTTCACCAGGCAGTCTCCGGAATACCAGTTTTGTATGGAGGAGTACGGTTCTTTCCGGAATTCACCACTCAAAGGATCTTTCATGTAAGTGATTGAACTTGTTATCTTTTGACCATCGTAAGAGATGACTCCACGCGTATCGCCTATAAGTGAATCATAACTGCGAGTAAATACTTCAGCAGGTTTGCCGTTTGCACCAGGTGTGGAGTAAGACACTGCTAAGGTGTCTTTCCACTCTTCTGTGACTTTATCCCACATCTGTGTTACTGCCCATTTGTAATCGACATTATTCATTATTTCCATATTATGAGCAAGCTCTCCACCATAAAAACCAGATTGTCCAAATGTCTTGGAATGAGTGGCTGAAAAAAGGAAAAAAGTCGCTGTAAGTAACAGACTTCTTATAAAAAAGGATGGTCCACACATTCCGAGGCTCCTTTATTCTGTTGAAAGCGGTACTTAATGGCTGGTTGTATTATACAAACAGGAAGATAAATGTTTGGTTGATGAGTGTCAATGCGGTTATCCACCCCTTTATGGCTATCTGCAATCTTTCAATAGCCACCACCACTACTTTTGTTTATTTTCTCATTTTATCATACTCAACTTAAATAGAGAGACTTCAGATCATGAAAATCTTTGTTCCCGGACGAATCTGCCTTTTTGGTGAACATACCGATTGGGCTGGCGGTTATCGCCGAATAAATGGCGCACTGGAGAAAGGTTATACCCTGATCAGTGGAACCAATCAGGGGCTTTATGCTGAAATTAAAGCTCATCCTTCAAAGTTAATTTTCAAAACCACACTCACCGATCAGGTTTTTGAAATCCCGATGAACCGTGATGCTCTGCTTAAAGAGGCTCAGAAAGGTGGAATCTTCAGCTATGTGGCAGGTGTAGCTTATCAGGTTCTTACTCATTACAGGGTGCATGGACTGGAGATAAACAATTTTAAGACTGATCTGCCGGTAAAAAAGGGACTCTCTTCCAGCGCTGCAACCACAATTCTAGTGGCCCGCGCATTTAACCGCATCTATGACCTGAAAATGACTATCCGCGGAGAGATGGAGTTTGGATATCTGGGTGAAATCACCACGCCATCTCGTTGCGGCCGGATGGACCAAGGATGTGCCTATGGAGATCGCCCGATTGTGATGACTTTTGACGGTGACCGGGTCGATGTCGAGGAAGTAGCCGTTGGGGGGGATTTTTATTTCGTGATTGTTGACTTGTGTGCTGGAAAAGACACCAAAGAGATCCTAAGCAAACTCAATAAATGCTACCCTTTCGCAGATAATGAAATGCAGAGTGCAGTCCAGGAGTATCTGGGTAACATCAGCGCATCAATAACCAGAAGTGCTGTCGATGCAATAAAAAAGGGAGATGCGGCTACTCTGGGTAAATTAATGACCCAGTCTCAGGCTGAGTTTGACAAGGCTTGCATGCCGGTATGCCCCTCTCAGCTCACTTCACCAGTACTTCATAAACTTCTGTCATGGCCTCCAATTCAGCCTTACATTCTGGGAGGCAAAGGGGTGGGTTCACAGGGTGACGGGACCGCGCAACTTCTGGTTAAGGATCGCCAGACACAGGAACAGGTGATCAAAATCATCGAATCTGAACTTAAAATGCAATGTCTCAGCCTTACCTTGTCATCGGCTAAAAAAGTACGTAAGGCCGTTATTCCGGCTGCCGGCTTTGGAACACGACTTTTTCCGGCAACTAAGGCTGTGAAAAAGGAACTCTTTCCGATTATTGGCAAAGATGGAGTTGTTAAACCAGTAATTCAGGCGATAGTTGAAGAGGCCCTCAGTGGTGACATCGAAGAAATCTGTGTAATCGTACAAAAAGGTGACCGGGAGATCTTTGAGGATTTTTTCCATACACCCCCACCAGTTGAGCACTTCGCCAAACTTTCTAAAGAAGCTCAAAAGATATCTGAATATATCATTGAAATAGGCCATAAGATAACATTCATCGAACAGGAAACTCAGAATGGTTTCGGGGATGCAGTCTACTGCGCAAAACAGTGGGTCGGTAATGAACCGTTTCTTCTTATGCTTGGCGATCACCTGTATGCTTCTGATAACGACACCTCTTGCACACGTCAACTGCTGGATGTCTACGAAAAGTACGGGCGCAGTGTTGTCGGGCTCAAACTTACACCCGCTGAACTTATCCGCCACTTCGGAACAGTCACCGGTACCTGGGTAGAGGATCAGTCGGTTATAGCTATTACCGAGTTTGCGGAAAAACCGGATGCGGTCTATGCAGCCGAACATTTGCGAATGGAAAATATGCCCGATGACCAGTATTGTACCGTCTTTGGCCAGTATGTGCTTTCTCCCCGCATATTCGAATTTCTGGAGGAGAAAATAAGTAACAATATTCGCGAAAAAGGTGAATTCCAGCTTACCTCCTGTCTTGACACACTACGACTCGAGGAGGGATTCATGGGCTATCTGGTGCAGGGAAGAAGATTTGATATTGGTCTTCCCTATGCCTATCTGCAGTCACTGGGAGAGTTTGCTGGTTGTTATATTTAGGTATAAGCCCTTGTGAGGTTTCAGTTTTGTTTTACAAGGCAGTGTGATTTCCGGGAAGGGTTCCCCAGAGGTGATTTTTCATCTTTTAAACCTTTTATCTCTGGGGCGCCTTTCCGGAATTAAAATTCTAAACCGCTCGGGCGTAATGACAATGCACCTCGGTATTCTTTCGAGTATGATAATAATAAGGTGTTTTCTGCGCCTATAAAATTACACCCGAAAAGATCTGAATCTAAAAACCAGACACCTTCGAGGTCGGCGCCTCTGAATGTTAGTTCTTTTCTTTCCTTATAACATATTGTATTCCCAAAGATAATTCTGTGCGTGTTGAGCGTGGTCAGTGTATACCTTTTTCGCTGTCGGGTGATAAAACGCTCATTAAAGACGCAACTATGAGCTATACGACCCTCTGCATTGCCCTAAGTGCGGCGGTACCATGAAGATCATCAGTTTCATGGAAGACGATGCCGTGATTGAGCGAATTCTCAAACATTGCGGCAAGTGGAAGGTGGGTATTGCACGATTGCCATCCATCTCAGGTACTACCGCTCCGGTGACGGTTGCTGATCCCGACAAAAAGTCGGACAAACTTGGCAAACCAGATCAAAGCACTTTCAAAAGATTCAATTGAGAAAAGTATCTCAATTTTATGAGGCTTACTGATAGAAATAAAAGGTAGAGAATAAAGAAAATTTTAGTGACATTTACAAAAAGAAGAGCGCACATATAAGGTGCGCTCTTCTTAATTAACCTTTTTTAAACTGAATATTATTGAACAAAACCCATTTTATCAATCAAAAATGCTCCGGTTCCATTATTGATATTCAGATCAATTTCAAAAGTACAATCCGAAGCATCGGATCGTAGAACATCTAATACATCTTCAGGTATAGTGAATATGGCTGAATTATACTCTTCATAAAAGAAAGTGGTTAACTCCCTCTGATCGATCCACCTGTCGATTATACCATGTGATGGACAGGAGAATTTTAAGGCCAAAGCGCCAACCCAATACTGATTAGGCTGAGGAGATGGAACGTATAGATCGATATTAATCTTATTAGTAATGTTTGTCATTTCCCCGGCACTGAAAGAACGACTTTTAATTGGAATAAATCCGCCACCACTAACTGAAATTGCTCCATTCCCCTCTTCAATCGGACTCTGAACAATTGAAATCTGGCCTACATCAGAAGTCCAGTCTTCATCATTGTCAAAACTGAATAGTGAATTTCCTGCTACATCAAGATTTCTACTTCCACGTGTATGAAAAACAGTTCTGGCTTTTACATCACCGGTAAATCTAAGGTTATCAATTCGATAACTATTATTACAACCGGGGTTATTCAAAGCCAGACGCAATTCACAATTTGGATAATCACCAGCAAACCCATTGTAAACTTCTTCCGGAAGTTCAAAATTCAACGTGTTCCAGCTATCACTCGAAAGCAGGGTAAGTTCCACTTGTCCAACCCATGCATTATTGAGATTTGCTTTTGGTATATCAACATACAACTGAACTGCTCCAGGCCAGTTTGGATCTGAGAGCAGTGCCGGAATAAAAACATCAACACTTAAGGTATGAGATATCATACCGAATTCGGTTGTGTTTGTTTTCGGGCTGGTAAAAAGCATGTAGTTACACCCGTCAACACGCATAGACCCATTGCCTTCTGACTTTACAATAGTATCAGTAGTTAATGTTGTGCCCTCCGGGCCTTTCCATTCCGGCGGATCATCATCAAATGTTGTCCAGGTTGGCTTAGCGACAGGCACCCTGAAAATTTTACAGTAAAGTTTCTCAATAATATCATTAGTTGTAGAGAATAAAAAATTGGTATTTGTATATGGTTTCCACTGTGCATTTTCGGGATCATATGGATTCCAAGCCACTACTCCGCGTTTGCGTGCCCAATCCAGTGTAAGATTTGATATTGTCGGATGCGTAAAACTCTGCATCTGAAGCTCTTCTTCTGTACAGTTGGTACAGTTTGGATCATCCAGACTGGCTACAGCATCACAGAATACATTCGGATAATCTGTACAGATTTGTGAATAATAATCATCCATGTACCCTCTCCATGGTAACAATGAAGCATCAACACCAGCCTTAGTAAATGCATTATCGATATCTGAGGGGCTTTCCATTCCAACAAGTTTGGTTGCCTGAATAGTATTATAGAATACATCAAAAGTCTCTATCAGGTTTCCACCAACTTCAGCATCAATTTTCCTTGCTGTTGGTCCAGGTTCGGCAAACAATGCATTACAGGCCATTAAAATACCGAAATTATGATCTTTATAAAATGCTCCGGTAGTGCTTAAATCCAAGCAGTTGGATGGTACTTCGATTGGCAGTGTTGCAAGTTCTTTCCCGATAAAAGAGAAGTTGCCATTTATAATATTGTTAAATAATGATTCCAGTTGCGGATTTCCAGCTGATAATTTATTGTACCATACAGAATCCTGCAGATCTTCCTTGAGATAAGCGAAGTTAACAAATCCATAATGTCCATACTGTTCAAGCGAGTCGATTGTTCTGTATATAGCAACCACACGGTGTAGATCTTTTATCGGCGCTCCAATTTCCGAAGCAATATCACATGCTACTGATGTTAAATAATCGACAATATACTGTTTAAGCTGGTCAAGTGGTTCAAGGATATCATCAACAGCATCACAGAGCTTTTTATTAGAGTTGAAATCGAATATATTTTCTATAGTACATGTTGTAAAATCATATACGCAACCTATATGGCATCCGGTGCAACCGACAATCCCTTCAACTGCACACCAAACAGGAGCGGAGGCAGCGCATGCAGGAGCGGCAGCCCAACAAATAGGATTCATCCCGCAATCAACGCAATCACTTTCCCTGTCAGCAATGCAGTTCACTATTTTATATGCACAATCATTGACTATACAATCTGTTGCACAAACGCCATCATCAACTGCACATGCCGCTTGGACAACAGTTGTTGCAATAGGATAGAGATATAGTTGGGAATAAATCAAAAGAATTCATTTTCAATTTTCGTACACTCAATTACAATATTGTTGTTGAAAAAGTAAAAGGTAGAGATGGTGTTAACCTGCATGTCAAAAACATCAATGAAAAACATCAGACAAAGCCTTCAGAGTTTAATTTGTTCGCGATATTCAGCAAACCAATAAATCCATTCTCTTCAACCGGATTTGTTCCATCTGTATGAGTTACTACCAGAATTGTTTCATCCCTTTTTTCACCTTCAAGAACTGTCCACACCGTATGCACAGTGGCAGTATCCAGGCTACCCGGAAGTCTAAGGTTTGCCTGAAGATTGTTTTTTGCTGCAGCAACAATCTTTTCGCCTTCATCACCCGCTGCCCAGACAGCCGGAATTGAAAAGTAGGGTAATGTGAATGGAACATATTGTCCCGAAGCCAAACCAGTACTCATGTTTTTCCAGACTGCGATGACCCCAAGTGCTCCTGCTTTATGAAATTTATCAAGTTTCGGCCCGAAAAGAGTACTAGACAACACAGGATTTCTGATCATGACAGGAAGTACATCCTGACCAGACGGGTATTCCTTTACAACATTAAACAACACATCTGTTGGTATATTTTTATCGGGTACTTCAACTACTGCGATTTTACCTTTTGCTTTTTTATACTTTTTCCCTGATATGTATACCAGATTACCAGTTACACCTGTTTTACAAGTAATACCAGAGAATGGATATGCGGAAGCAAGGCCAACAGTTTTATCGCCATCCTTTGTAATAATAGACAATGAAATATCATCTACTGTACTGCGGTTGAACAGATGAGGATCACGATAAGGTTTGAGACCAATGGAATCAAATTGCCTGGCAATCCAGTCAATGCATATCTTATGAGCATCACTACCGGTTGTTCTCGTTTCCCACGATGATACAGTCCTTACCCATTCTTCAAGCATGTCAGATTCTATAGTATTGGATGATACGCTCTCCTGAGATTGTATATGATGACTCATCAGAATAATAGTTACCATAATGAATATTGAGAATTTTCTAAAAGACATCAGTGCTCCTTTTGCTGCTAAAAGCGATGAATTGAGTCTTAAACTTAAAAAAATCAGGCATATGCAGTCCTGAAGAATTGCTCCGGGCCTCTGCAGGGATGATTAAAATGAACATGTGCAATTACCTTAATGACTATCCTTAGGAAATCGGCTGTTTCTGTCACAAGATTAAAAATAATTAATTAAAGCCGGTTACAATTAAAGAACTTATCCTGCAATCATTCAGGGAAACATATAATTCGACTACGCTACTCAGTTCAGGTTGACAAGGAGTGGTCCGGATTGAATTTGATACTTTTTTGGGGGCAAAGATTTCCGATTGCGTCAGGGAAGAAGATTTGATATCGGGCTTCCCTATGCTTATCTGCAGTTACTGGGAGAATTTGCTGGTTGTTGAATTTAGGTACAGGCCCTTGTGAGATTTCAGTTTTGTTTTTCAAAAAGCAGTGTGGTCTGCAAAGGGTTCCCCAGAGGTAACTTTTTGCCTATTTAACCTTTCATCTCTGGGGCAGCTTTCTGGAATGAAAATTGCTCAAAATTTCTTCGATGAAGCTTCACAAAAAAACAAGGAGTGTGTCAGAAACTACAAA
Source organism: Fibrobacterota bacterium (assembly GCA_023412475.1). Classification (GTDB taxonomy): domain Bacteria; phylum Fibrobacterota; class Chitinivibrionia; order Chitinivibrionales; family Chitinispirillaceae; genus JAAYPC01. The sequence goes on from JAEYNR010000059.1 coordinate 64,567, forward strand.
AATATTACTCCGGCAATTAAATTTGTGCAAAAAAGGCGCTGTTTTTTACGGAAAAAAGCAGTTCTCTTATGCATATTTTATTGCCGGAGTAATAATCCGAAATATCAGCCAATCAGGCAGTGATCGTTTCCTCCACTTTTTCTTGCTCTTTTGCGGTGGTGTAACCAGGGAAGGTTTATCTGAACGGAACACCTTTACCCCAACTACGCTTATCATTGTGATGAGCTGTTCGAGTTTTGACTGCAGGGTGTTTTTGTCAACAGTGCCCAGTTTGCGAACGAGTTTAACATTTTCCTGTGTCTTGTCAGCATCAATAAGCTGATCCCGAAGTGCTTCAATTTTTACTATATCCTCTTCCAGTATCCTTGCACTGTTGCGGGCCCAGTCGCTGTATTTGTTATAGGCTTCGATGATCAGATTCGCAGCAGAGATAGTTTTGGGCTGACTTTTGGAACTGGTCAGAGTTCCAATTCCAAAAGCTTTCAGCATCTCCTGCTTTACATCAGTTGCAGCCTTGACCATCTCACGGATATCAATGACCTCGGTGTGAAGCTCTTCGGTAACTGCATCTTTGCTTTTGGTGGCACTTTTCTGTCCTTGCAGATTCCCTTTCTGTCCAGCTCTGCTTGATTCAAGTTCCCGGAGTCCATTTTCCAGCTCCGTTACTTCTTCGACTTTGATCCTTGTCTGCAAATCGGACTGATATTGGTTAAAAAGCCCGCATGCCTGATGACCTTTCACTGATACATCCTCGATAGACCATTTGGTTTTTGGTTTACTCATAACTGTGCCTCCATTTCCGGAAAAAAGAAAAGTGAATGAAACAGAATGAAACGATTCTCATGGTGGCGGATTCGCATGCAATCTCCTGGCTTACCGGAATTCTGTTTAATACAAATAACCTGTAAGCCGATTAAATGCTATGCTGGTTTTTTCACCAGAGAAACGCTGTGATATGAACGGAACTTTTTACACCTGCTACGATTTGGCGCTTAGAGAGGGACAGAGTGAGAGGCGCTTTTCGTTATCAGGTTTTAGAAAAATTAAATAAAATTAAGTGAATTTTTACCTGACGGCCACCATAGCCGTTACTTTTCCGACCGCTAACAGGGCATTATGGCGGTCAGGACTTTATCAAATGAACTATAATGAGATATGCCGCATTTTGTTATTGGCAGGCGGCAATTAAAATTGTCATGGATGAACAATGCCAGTGCCGTTCAGCTTTTCTTTGGGGATTAGTCTCAAAGAAAAAAACACTGCAACAGAAGTATATGAAAAAGCAAAAGTGTGTGTAATCAGGAATATCCAAACCGGAGATGAACTGATTAGAGCAGAAGTGAAGCTCAGCGATGATTTCAACGAGCTTGTTCCAGATTGTCAGGATTACTCAATTGAGATCGACGGGAACATATGCAGATAAGTAATTGAAACCTGCCAGTCATCCCTTTGCGGATGTTTTCAATCGTAATAGTGAAAAATTCAGAAGGATCAAAGAATTTGTTTTTCATCCCACATTGCCATTTGCTATTGCTATAGAAATAGGAAAAAGCATCCCTGAAGATAAAAGATCTGCCTTGGGAGATGGTTTGTACTCTTGCACTACAGAGAGAAATCCACGCCCTCTACCTTCTTCGTTGGGACACATCGGATGAAAAAAAACAACTCATACCCATACTTACCGATTCTATTACACTTATTCCACCTGTTTTCATAAAAAAATACTCTCATTTTGAATTTTCTCCAGATGGTTCCTGGCTGGTGTTTAGAGATGATAGTAAAAGTGAAGAGCGTCCGGTCTTTATTGCTCTTCCTGTTGAGCCCGGTGCTCCCCTGTTTTTTGGCGAGCCGCTCTACCTTGGTCGTCTTATAAATGGCAGCGAGCCAACAACCACTGCATGGACAACCGATCCGCTGAGCTTTGTAGTAACCGCAGAGGATTATTTAATATGGAAGTGGGATTTAGGGATGATAAAAGAGGCTCTGGTGCTAAATCCGGGTAAGGATGTTGTTCCGACAGAATAACCCCAGAGATGAAATTGTGAACTGTAAAGAATTTAACTCTGGGGCAAGCAAAGCGTAGCCCACGGACTGCCCACAGAACCCTAAGTAAACAAGGAATAAAAGTATTTCAAGATAACTAAAGTTTGAGTTGTACATACAATGCGTACACTTAATCTTTCCCTTAATAATGATTATTATTAAAAAAAACAGGTTCGGATAACAATAATGTTTATTTTCTTCATATTATATTAAACAGATATCCGATGAGTATCCCGAAATTAAACATAGGAGCGTATATGGGAAAAAAATTGGTTAATTCGGCTGCATTTTTAATGTCTTCTGCGCTATTTTTCTCTTCTTCTGCAGCAGTTGATGGATCATTTGAGATTGGTACCTGGGGAAATTTCTGCAAAGGCGCCATCTCTCACACCTTTGATGATTATCCGACATCTTCAACTGATCAGCAGGTCAGTTCCGGACAAGCTGCATTCGATGAAAAAGGGCTTCCCATGACCCTTTTTGTGTTACCCAGTTCGTGTAATGATGGAAACTGGAACTCTCTGAAAGCCGCCTTCGCTAAGGGGCATGAGATTGCCAGTCATAACAATCAGCATAACAGTGAAGCCGGTGGGTTGAAACCATCACAAAATACTATTAAAAGCAAAGTCCCTGGCGAGATGTGCGCAACTATAGCATACCCGAACTGTAATACACCCGGTGATGGTCAGGTTCTGCAAACTTATATTGCCGGAAGAAACTGTAACGGCCAAGTCAATCCTAAAACACCTTCAAGCTTTGCACAAATAGGCTCAAAAATGTTTGGTTCAGGTGGCTGTAATTGCCCCAATTCTGCAAACGACTTAAACTCTTTTGCCGATCAGGCTGCAAACAGCAACGGATGGGCAGTTACCTGTCATCATGGAATCGGCAGCGATGGTCATAGCTGGGCGGTTACAAATCTGGATGCAATGAAACAACATCTGGATTATCTGGATAGAAACCGGGATAAAATCTGGTGTGAAACTTTTGGTAATGTGGCCCGTTACATCAAAGAGAGAGATGCGGCATCTCTAACTGTAGAATCATCTACTGAAAATTCCGTTACAGCCAAACTCACCGATAATCTTCCGGATTCAATTTTCAATTATCCGCTCTCAATCCGAATGGAGTTACCAGAGGGATGGACCACCACTATGATCACCCAAGATGGCAATGAGGTGGAGGACACTGTTATTACGGTTAATTCGAAGCAATATCTTATGTTCAAGGCTGTGCCTGATGGTGGTCAAATTCTTATCCAGAGTGGTACTATGGTAAGAAATCAGGCATCGGTATCTGCAGCCAGAAAAACCATTGTGCTGAGCAAGGCCGGTTTGTCAATTGATGCAGCTCAGTTCTCTGGTTCTACCATAGCGGTATCCCTCTTTGACCTTAGAGGAAAATTGTTTGCCAGGTATTCACTGAACAGAAGCTCTTCCAACTTAACCATACCAGTCAGTGCATTGACCAGTTCGGCATTTGTGGTTAGAGTCACCGATGGAAATACCACCGTTGTCTCTCGCTGCCTGGTACAATAGGTTCAGCTTTTATACACTGGTGTACCCGCTTCTTTTTGTTATCGGGGCCGGTTATTATGGACTGTCAGATCCGATATACGGGGGTATCGGATCTGACAGTCCATAATACCTGCCCCAAACATTATGGATCCAGTTTTGATGCCAGATCGATGGCATCTGCTTTTGCTGGAAAACGAACCCGTAGTGCTTTTGCCAGGGTTCTTGGAATGTGAAACGCCTCACCATTTTTGCTCTGCACCGCATACCGGTGATAATAATCGGGAGGAATACGAATACTCCAGTTTTCAGGATTTGCAATTCCCGGTTTATTATAAATTTCCTTTATTCCCAGAAGATCGGTGAAAAATACGAAAACGTGTTGAGCCGGTCCCAGAAAAAGCTCACAAAACATAGCTTCGCAAAATTTATTGGGATTTTCCAACATCTCCTTTAGCATAGACTCTTTTTGCTGGTGCGATTGAGACAATTGGGAAGCCAGAAGTGATGCGCGTGCCATGTACCAGGGCGTACCCTGTCTTTCGATGGCTAAGCGCCATATTGGTTTTGTGTCATGGTTACCTACCATAATCCAGTCCTGAGCTGATGTGTTTTCTCTTCTGTACATGTCACCAGGATCATCTGGATTTGCCTTCTGAGTAACACAGAACCGGCCAAGCCCTCTTTTAAGCATGACATCCTTTAATGGCAGCGGCCAGGTACTGAGAACTTCGCAAAGAATATCAGATTTTGATGCCCCAACAACCTTTGCTCTTTCAAGAATAACATCGATCACCGTAGCATACCGTTCAACCTGCTCTGGAGTAAGAGATTGGATCCATTGATCACCGTATCGGGGATAGGAAAGATCGCTGTTTAGCTGCCCTCTTTTCACTATCGCATACTCTTTAAGTAATGGATGATCTGGAAGATCCGGTGAAGAGTAAAGCCGTGCTCCATTCTGCACTGCAGCAAAAACATCATCTGAATTATCATTGTAAACCCATGGACAAACCAGTCCGTGCGGATGATCAATTCGGATCCCGTCAAATCTTGAAAACATCTTGTCGATTCTGGCTTCTATTAGTTTAAATGCCGGGCCAGCTTGGCCATTGGAAGAGAAAAATAGCGCCGGATTTAATACCGGATAACCCCAAGGCTGTCCTTCAGGATTACTTCTGCTGGGAGGAGCTCCCATGAGATATTCGGAAAGAAATAAGGATCGCCAGGCCCACACATCCTGATGCGAAAAACCGATCTGAAGATCGCCATAGATTTTTATACCGTATTGTCTGGAGAGTTCACGAAAGTGCTGGTGCTGTTCCTGAAGAAGAAATTGAGATAAGGCATACACCTCAAAAACCGATGCCTTCTCAGTGCGGATCTTTTCTTTGCGCGCATTTGTTTTTTCAATGTCTTCTTTTTGGGAAAAAAAGAGGTGCTGATCGATTCTTTCCCACTGCCGCCAGTCATCGTTATTGTGATAGGCAGTTAATGCCTGGTAAAATGAGTCCCGCTCAAACCAGTTTACAGGGTTTTGATCCATTTGCTGCAAAAAAAGTTCTATCTCAGGTTTGAGATCGTTTTGGTGCCGTTCACGATACCTGTTATAAATTGTTGAATGGATATGATCAATGGCCATCCATGCATTGCTCTGATTTACACGGTGTTTGAAACCTGAACACCTTTCGGCAAGAACCATGACCTCATCGGGTGAAAAAAGCCAGGGGTATTGCCTGGACAATTTGGATAAAGAGAGGCTAAGGGGGTTATTGCTGAAGATGGTGCTGTTATAGGGGGAGATATCTGATCTGGAAGTTTTACCCTGCGGGCCAAATTGTATGGTATTTATTCCGATATTATGGGCAAACAGCAAAAAGTCGATTCCACCTTCACTGTAGGGCGAGCCCCAGCCGATCTCCTCTTCGGGGAAACTGGGAAAACTTTGATCGAATATTCCCAGGCTCAAATGCTTTACTTGAAGCATTGAAAGAGCATCTTTAATCAGTTTGAGATTAGTGTTTAAATTATTCATGCTTCCCTTTTCATAACTTCTATAATTCGAAGGTCAACAACCACATTTTTTCCTGCTAACTGATGATTGGCATCGACTTTTATTGTCTTATGGTTAATTTCCAGTACAGTAGCCAGGATCGGATCTTCATTATCACCATCCAACTCTATCACCTGCCCTGCAACCAGTTTGGCTGCGTGGGGAATACAGGATTTATCGATTTCTTGAATCAGGTTGTTCTGATAGAGGCCAAATGCATCTTGAGATTCAATAAATAAGGTTTGTTGTCCTCCTTCCTGCATTCCCAGTATTGCTTTTTCGATTCCATAAATGACATCTCCCTCGCCAACAACTATCTCTACCGGATCAGAATCCAGAGTAGTTCCTACCATAGTACCGTTTTCCAGCCGTAAAGTGAAATCGATAAGTACCGTATCTCCTTTTTTAACAACTGTTCGTGCCATGTACTCTCCTCACAGTGAAGTTAGATGGTGATATTTTTTTGAGAAAAGCAAAATCATGGCCAGAGCTGAGGGGCTTTGATTACTTACCTGACGAGCCGAGCATCTGTATTACAACCCATTCAGGAGTTGCCCAACAAGAAGCCACTGGCTCTACCATTGGTAGGTAAGACCGTATAAAACCTTCTTTCAAGTTTTCTTCCGCGGGCTCTGCCCTTACCACAGAGATACCAATAAAAACAAAGCAGAAGTGCTTTGGATTCATAACTCTGCAGTAGCAGCGACGCAATAAAAACGGGAATTTCCGCCTATGGCAGTAGTAATTTGACTAAAAATGGAAAATTGTTTTTTCCCTGATATGGAGTAATTATATCACAGGAGCTTCAATGCGCAAAACCGCATAGGGAAGCATGTCAAAGATATGAAAGAGTCCATTCGAGCCGCGTTGCAATCCCTTTTTGCATCTCCAGAGTAATGGAAACAAGGTGGCTTGTTCAAGAGTATCCTCATCCAGAGATACAAAAGTGATAGATTCAGGAAGATCAAAGATGGTGACTTGCTGAACGGTGTCGGTGAGGTTTGCAACCAGAAGCATCATCGAGCTCTCAGACCATAGTGCAACACTTGCGATCCGGTTCGGTTCACTGCAACTGCAAACTCTGGCCAGTGAATCTCTCATTTCACCTATAGATGCAAAAATATGATAAAGCGGATATACAGCGCTTTTTTGCGAGGGAATAAGCCCGGCGGGTCCAATTGACTCGAAAAAAGTCACACTTGCAGCTTCTGCTTCAATACAGTGCATAAAAGCACCCAATAGCCAGGATGCCGCAAAAAGGCCCTGTTGCCTTGGGTCAGCACCCCCGAATTTATGGGGTCTGAAACGGTTTCTGGGACGCAAACTTAATGTAGAAATGGCTGACCGGGCTCTTCCCTGAAAAAGCGCTGCAGTCCGAAGCGTTTCTGCAATTCCAGGAAGATTGCTCATAATAGCATCATTATCAAATGTGTGTACCTGAGGAGTGGCTGAGTAGCACATCAGATCCAGCAGCTCTGCGTCTGGATGGGTACGGTTGATTTCCACAAAATAGGAATCGGTACCGCTTCCTATAAGGGCCATTGGGTTATATAAACGAAGAGCCGCAGATATGTGAGAAATTGTCTCTGATGAGGTAACTGTCTGATCTTTTCGGTAGATTAGAAAAATAGCAACCGGAATCTGTGTCGCGCGTAGCACTTTTGAGATTAGCTGGATTTCTGTCTCATAATCAGATGTAAAAAATATGGCCAATTCAGATGGTAACCCTAAAAGCTTACAAGTAGCCGCATAGTTTTCCATCTCAGAGATTATGGAACTGCTGTCTGCTTCGATATCGATGCGAAGATGAGATAATGAGAGCCGCTGAATCATCTCAACCGCAAATGGGGCCAATTGCTCTTTGGGTGCATGGCTTAGCCCGATTCGTGGAAGCGGACGAAGGCTTTTAGTGGAATCGGGTATTCTGATTTCGATTGGCTTAGAAACGAGTTCTCTTGGAGGCTTAAACGTTTCTATCTTCAGAGTAACTGATTGCTGTATGATACTTCCCTTGGTAATGATTACCGGAAACGGTTCAGAAAGAGGTGTTGAATAGGTTTTAAACGATGCGTCTGTCCAATTGCGCTGGTCTTCCATTTCGAATGCATCACCCTCAAAAAGCATGGAAACAGAGCCGTAAGAGGATATTTTGTAGCTAAGCTGGCGGATTTTTTTAAATGGCTGAAAAGGGCTGATAAATACCGGAAATGCCTCCTCCTTTGTTTCACCATCAACGGTTTTTATAGTACATGCTCTTCCGGTACATAGCTCCAGCGGGTGAAGTACACAGAAACCGATTCGGTTACGTTTAAAGGTGGATAGGGCTTCTCCATGCATCGAATAGCATAGCGTCCCGTCTTTCTCACCACAGAGCTCCCCTCGCCAGAGAAAGTTAATGCCTTTTTCACGATGTAATGCCTTGAAGGTGAATCGAAAAGACGAGGGATCATTTTCCATAAGTATAGGGGTGATCTGTGGACGAATGGTATTCCAGAACCTATCTCTCAAAGCCATATAGATTCGTTGTACTATTTCATGCTCTCCAAATCGAATGGAGCTGATAATTCCATTCTGATATAAAAGCGTTAAAGGCCCTGCAGCAAGTTTAATCCAGCGGGAACTGCTATAGTTCTTATCTCCATAATAGGCAGTGTTAGTATCCATAGGACTCCTGATTGGATTAGCTGATGCTTAATAAATAGCAGTAAAGAACAAAATAGTTTCCAACAAGACTGGATAGCTGTTTTTTGATTTTCCGATAATTGCAAAGACTGGACCGGAAGGGAAGGAGGAAAGCAGAATTACAAAAGAGCAAAAACATCCGGTAGAAGATGTTTCTGCCAAAAGTCAGAACCTGCTTTTCATCTCTTTACCGATGATTTCCTGCAGGGTGATATCAAAAATCAGTACGGAATTAGGAGGAATCGCCGGAGGTGCCCCGGAAGGACCATAAGCCAGGTCTGGCGGAATAAAGAAACGATAGTTGCCCCCCACGTTCATCAGTTGAATTCCTTCAGACAAACCGGGAATCACACGCCCAAGATCCAAAGAAACAGGATTTCCAGTCATAGTACTGTCAAAAATGGTACTGTCAAGTAGCATACCTTTATAACCTACTCTGACTGAATCGGTCTGGGTGGGCCTGTCTCCCTTTCCTTTGTTGATTATAATATATTGAAGACCGCTGGAAGTGGTTCTCACATTAGACTTCTTTTTATTGGCTGCCAGAAAGGTCTCACTTTTTTTGAGATTGTCTTCTGCCAACTGAGCCTGCTTCTTAGATAGCTTTTCCTGGACTTCCATGGAGAACTTATGTCGAATTGAATCGGCTCTTGCCGAATCAATCATCGAAGGAGCTCCTTCAAGCGCCTGCTCTACACCCAATGAAAATGGAGATATAGCGACAGTGGTCTCCAGCTCCTTTAACTGAGCACCAACATCTCGGCCGATTATGTAACTGAGACTGTCCTGATAATTGCGTAAATCGATTTTTTTAGATTTGTTCTGACCATAGATGCCTCCGTAAATTGTACAAATAAAAGTTATCAGCATAATTCTGTGCACTTTTAGCCCCCCAATCCCAAACCGGTTGTTATTTTAAACCATGCTTTTATAACTTGCAATGATTGGGCCATTAAATTATTGAAATCATTCAATTTCCAGCACCTAAAACGTATACGAACTGCTGGACACATGGCTGGTAGTGATTATACAATAAGTACATTCCTGATAATTTTTATTACCTGCAGTTTGGGAAGCAATTTTGCAGGATTAAATTGAAGGTGGTTATTATGGCTGGTAATATAGTGATCGTCGATGATTTCCCACTAACTCTTCAATTCATTGAACACCATCTTCAACAGGCAGGCTACTGTGATCTCTGTTCCTTTGAGAACCCATTGGATCTAATCGTTTATATTCAGAATGGAAACAGGCCTCAATTAATAATTACGGATTTTCAAATGCCTCTTTTAAATGGGGTTGAACTGCTAAATCGTATCAGAGATGCTTTCGGCAGCTTTCCATCCATAGTAACAACTGCAGATTGCTCAGCACTGGAACCGGGATTGAATCAATACCCAGTACTTCAAAAAGGCACACCTGGTTTTATTACAGAACTGCTGACTCTGATCAAAAAACTGACCACCACAAGTCGTACAATTACCTGTATTTCATAGAAACACAGTAGAACCCCAGCTATCTAATCAGATAAGCCCTGAAGAAGAAAGTGTTTTTTCATTTCCGATTCTTTTTATCGGTTCGCTTATTCTATCGTAACTGCACAGTCGGGCTGAATATTAATTATTTTGCTGCGGTTTCGATCGATACTGACTCGATAACAAGATTCATCTTTTGAGGAAAACACCCTGAAGTAAATATAGTGAGCCTCTTCTTTTACAACCGATGCTGTTTTGAAGATGTCATTGCCACCACCGTAGTTGTTATCAACTATGGTTATAAGATCAGAGTAGTCTTTCTGATCGATCTTTTCCAAATCTATATGAATAAGTTCAAAACTCTGAATCACCATGGAATTCTTAGGACTACAAGCTATCACCAACAACCCTATTACTAAGTGGAGAATTAAATTTTTTTTCATTGTGTGACTCCTTGGTTAAATATTCTATTTTTAAACTGATCCTGGTATTCTCAAGATAAATAATGCCTTAAGACAATTTAAACCAATTGAGAGATATTATGATTCCATTATTTAGCCATTACCCGCTTCTTGCAGTCTCTCTTAATTATTACAAAATAGGAAATTTACCCACATCTGCGCAAAGACTTGAAAAATTAGGCAAAAAACTGTCCCGTGATGATTTGTTTATTAAAAGAGATGATTTGAGTGCTGAGCTCTATGGTGGCAATAAAATCCGCAAACTTGAGTTTATATTCGGTGAAGCCATCGCATCTGGTTTCAAGCAGGTTTTAACATCAGGGGCAGCAGGCTCCAATCATGCGCTTGCAGTTGCTTTGCATGGGGCAAAATCCGGTTTAAAAGTGACTTTAATGCTCTTTGACCAGCCTTATAATGATGAGATAAGTAAAAACTTGCTGGCCGATTATAAAAGTGGCGCAGTGATGCATCTGGACAGCACCTATGAATCCCATTTGGTTTCACTGGATAAGGTAATAAATGAAATTGGAGCAGATCAGATTTATGTGATTTCGCCGGGTGGATCTTCGATAATGGGCGTTTGTGGTTATGTAAATGCTGCTTTTGAGCTTAAAGAGCAGATTGAAAGTGAATTGATTCCAGAGCCTCAAACAATCTATGTAGCAATGGGTACCATGGGTACTGCTGTGGGTTTAATTCTGGGGCTAAAAGCTGCTGGATTAAAAAGTAAAGTAGTCGCAGTACGGGTAGTACCCTCCTTCGTTTCTGGTCATGATAAATTTGTGACTCTTTTTGAATCTACCAACAGAATGTTGCATGATAAGGATCCTTCATTTCCGCTTATTGAACTGACTCATGAAGATTTTGTTATCGATTCTGATTTCTTAGGAATGGGTTATGGCCATATTACAACCGAATCCAGTAAAGCAGTACAGTGCTTGCAGAAAGCAGAAGATATCAAACTGGATGGGGTTTATACAGGAAAAGCATTTGCGTCATTTTTACAGGCAGCCGCAAACGATAAGCGCAATGGTCCGCTGCTGTTCTGGAATACAAAAAATTCAGCTTTTTTGCCTGCTCTTAAAAAAGGTTTTGATTACAGAGAGTTATCCAGTGTTTTTCATAAGTACTTCAAATGAGAATGGGGATTTCTGAAGACAAGGGCTTTGCGTCACCAAGTTCATGCAAACTTTAAAAAGTACCGAATTACCTAAGAAGTTCTCCTTTTTTGCATCAAAGTTGTAAAGTCCATAGATTTATGCTGGATGCTCCTGTTGTCTCTCCCCAGAGATAAAAATCCAACACAAAAAAAATCAACTCTGGGGTATATGAAAGTCCTGAAAATATTCCGTGTCAACAGGATGAAAACGCGAAACCCTCATGGCAAGTTTTCCTCCCAAACTCCTGATTTATTAAACTCAAAAGAGGATGAAAATAGGATGTATTGGTACAAAAAAGTCGCACTTTTACCGCAGGTAGATTTTTTAAAAACGGATGTTTGCTTTTTTGAACAGATTAAAAAAGGAAGTCTTCCTGTTAAGTTTTCCAGGATTTTTCTCTCAGGTGATCTCTTCTAAAACTTTTTCAATTAAGTACTCCTTATTCTCCACATTTTGAAATCTGGTAAGCATTCTGGAAACCGCTGCTTCTGTTACCCTTAGATACCGGGCAGAATCTGCTCCACTG
>JAEYNR010000018.1 GCA_023412475.1 Fibrobacterota bacterium
TATCGCAATCTCATCAGGGGTGTCCTTTCTAAGTTTATTTTTTGTAACTATTTACTAACCTAGTTTGTGGCACCCCTTTTTGTCAAGTTTTTTTCAAGTTTTTGTATTTTGAACAGAAACTAAATAACTCTCATGATGTTCTCTTATGCATATTTTATTGCCGGAGTAATATCTTTAACCCTTAGCCTCTTCTCCAGAAGAGTTACCTGTAATCCGTAGCGTCTTCGCGAAGGATTAATGTAAAAGAACACAAAAAACCGTTCCACTCCCTAATTGCGAGTCGCAGAGCAACTTACCCCCCATCTGCTCTACCAGTGCCTTGCATTGATATAGCCCTATACCTATCCCTTTGTCCTTTGTAGTGGAAAAGGGTCTGAAAAGACGGTTTCGCAGGTACTCATCACTCATGCCACAACCTGTATCCTCTACCATTATAGCTGCTGAATAAGCGGAAAAAAAGTGTTCATTAATTGCAAACCTCTCAGTGAGGCAACTGAGCGCATCTTGAAGAGATAATGCACAGATCGATAACTTGCCACCTTTGCCCTCCATAGATTCCAGCGAATTCACCACCAGGTTTTTAATTGTATAGTAGAGTGCATTTTCATCGATCTGGGCATAGAGGTTATCTTCTGTCTTAAGTTCAAATTTTATTTCTGGCAAAGATATCAGGCCTGTATCATCGGAAAGTTTTTTTACTAATGAACTAACTTCAATTTTACTCACTTTCAAGCAGTCCCTCTTAGGAGGCATCGACAATTTGGAAACCAGATTCCCAAGATTGACAGTGCAACTGTTGAGCGAAAGGAGCAGACTTTCCTGAAATTTAGGGTTGGATATGTTCTGTCTGGCATTTCTGAGCAGCAGTTTTAAAGTAGCAACCTGATTTTTTACATCATGCACAATAAAAGACGCCATATGAGAGAAGGATTCGAACTGTTTCTGTTCGAGCCGCTCTCTGAGTATGCGGTGCTTAAAGAGAAAATCAGCAAAAACTGATGTATAAGCTTCTACAAGCGCGGTATCTTCAGTGTCAAATCCGGATGCCTGGTCGCATCTGAGCGCAAGTATTGCCAGAAGAGAACCATTGCTAAATACAGAAGCCACATGGGTTACTTTCAGCCTCAACAGGTTTTCTGGCGTATCGGTCACAATCTGTCGATACAGTTCATCATTAAGCTGCAGGAGTCCGAAATAGTCTCCCTTTCTTGTAAGTGTATTAATAAACTGACAACTGCTTTTAATAACAGCAGTATCAGGCAGATCTCTTTCTTTGGGTGAAAGCAATTCAAAGTTTCCATTCTGTTCGTTAACTAAAAACAGATATGCATGTTCTGCATTTAGTGTTCTTCGAAGATGCTCCAGGATTTCCTCTATGGTTTCTGTATAACCTTCGACACGTCCCAGAATACGATGCAGCGAAAAAAACTGAAATCTGTAATCATGCCGGTTGGAATAAATTCTCCTGTTTACCAGTTTGGCAACCCGCCGACGCATTCGCGCAGACCCTGTCAGAATTGTACCAGCGAAAAGTGCAGACACAACCAACACCCTGAGATCAAAAGGAGTAATGGAGACCTCAAAAATCCGCAGTGCTGAAATGGTTACACCTGCAGCAGTGAATAAAGCACCTATAATAAGCAGTGAAAAAGATGAATAAACAGCATCACGGGTAACTTTTATCCTCTCTCTAACCACCCGGTAACGCACAAAGCTCCATGGAATTGCACAAATCACGGGTAAATATAATAATGCAGCGAATCTTAGCCATGAATCCGCCATCCACCCATAAAGCAGCCATTTCGTGGTAAAGATCAACTGATGACAAACGAATACCAGAAATCCAACAAAACTAACCCAGCCAACACGCCGCTGATAAAGCAGTGCAAAACGGTAAATATTTTCCAGAAGATAAAGAGCATATACCAGAGCAGTAATATGCACCGCAAGAATAACAGCTGAAAGATAAGAGGTGCAAAATAGCGCATTTTGATTATGTGAATATCCAAACAGATCAGAAATTAAAGTAACCAGAATCGCAGCAACTAATAAGGCCAGAAAAAAGATGATTCCCGCAGGAAATCGTTTGGGCGAGGGTTTATCTATCCTGTCATGTTCTCCCAGGATAACCTCGAATAAAGCCAACACCGGAGCAATATTTAAAAAATATAAGGAGAGAATAAATGGTTTATAAAGTTCAACCCCAAAAAAGAGCACCAGAGAGGAAAAAACAACACCATTAAGAAATGTGAGAATCAGGAGAAGATTGCGCAACAAGAATATACTTTTGAAATTTAATATTTGCATTTTAAATTTTTAACCTTGAAATGTTTTTCAACCTGTGTAAACTATATGATCTTTCCAATACAATATATGTAACTACTCAGGTAATCTGAGTAGCAAAAAATCACATAATGTTATCAAATCGGAAAAAATAGGAACTATATAATATCAAAACGATATCTAATCAGAAATAATCCCCCGCCTTCCTTAGTACCTAAATACGGTTGACATACGCTTTTTTCTTCAGGGCTTTATTCCAATTCCATCATAATATGCATTATTTCATTGTGCATTGTGTCCTGAGTTTCTGTTCTTTGTTGGGATTTGTTGCATAACAGCTTTCTTTGAACACCCAAATTTTTTTCCTGATTTCCTGGTCTTTTTTTTGCTACTAAAAAATCTGTCTATTCTAATTTATTCAGCGCTTAAAGAAGTTCCAAAAAACCGCAAAACCAGGAGGCCAGTAATATGTGTAGAACCTTAATATCAGCGATTGTTCTCATCGGTATGTTAATGTGTGCAGGATGCAAAAAGGAGGGGCCTGCTGAGAAGGCTGGAAAAGAACTCGATGAAGCAGGTAAAAGTCTCAAAGACAGTGCAGAAAGAGCAAAAGATTCAATAGAAAAGTCAACCAAATGAAAATCTATAGAAAAAAGGTGTAATTCTAAATTCGAAATAGGAAACCGAACCCAGGAGTAGGAAAAAGATAGATTTCGAAGTTTTTCCTCTCCTTTTTTCGCACTTTCGCATTTTTCCATTTTTTAGTTTTTTCTGCCCTTCCAATGTTCTGCTCCCCAGTCTATAATAGTAGGGACATCTTTTGAAGGAAAAAGTATATATTACCTAAAGCAGATGATTCTTATGGAGAGCGTGATAGCCATCTTTTTTGCGGGGTCTGCTACTGGTTGAGCATCTCATTTTTGAGATTTATCCTCCCCCGATAATCTAAAGGTGCTATGTCGTTGATCATCTAAGAAATCGGCCATTTTAAGGTATCGCAATTAAACTAATCACCATTTTAAGCGCATAAGAGCTATTTTTATAAAAAAAATGTCCTAAACGCTTGTCTCTTACGGTCTTGTTCTATGTCTGAAAAGGAAAAAACTCGTTTCGAAAGTCCTCTGGTCAAAATGATCATTCAAAGGAAACTGGTAACCAGATCTCAGTATGAACAATGCCGTGAACTCCTGAAAAAAAGTAAAAGGATAGGGCTCGAATCCACTATCGAAGAACTATTTATTAAGCAGGGACTTCTCACAGCAGAGCAATTAAACGAGCTTTCCGAGATTCAGAAGTTAGGAGAAGGCGGAGACTTTTTTGGCGGGTATCGATTAAAAAAACTGATTGGCCAGGGCGGTATGGGCAAAGTTTATGAAGCAGCTCATGAATTTACCGGCCGTCTGGTGGCACTGAAAATATTGAATGCTGTTTCCTCCTGTGATGAAACCACTGTTTCCCGTTTTTTCCAGGAAATCAGGGCTTTGGCAAAATTGGTACATCCAGGGATAGTACGACTCTACGATGCAGGAAAGGCAGGCAGACGTTATTTCTTCGCCATGGAACTGGTCAACGGGATGTCTCTGGCACAGTACATAGAAGAAAAACAGAAAATCCCGGAACAAAAAGCCATACTTATCATAAGAAAAGTTGCTTCAGCTCTAAGCTATGCACATTCTATCGGAGTAGTCCACCGGGATATAAAACCGGAAAATATTCTGCTTGATGAGAATTGTTCCCCAAAAGTAACCGATTTCGGGGTTGTCATGCACCGCGATGAAGACCATCTGACATTGACTCAGGAGGGCTATATGGTGGGATCGGTCTATTTCGCATCACCTGAACAGGTACAAGGTGAACGCGATATCGATGGTCGCTCAGATCAGTACTCCCTGGGTGCCACATTCTATTATTTATTAACCGGCCGAATGGTTTATAATGGAGCCAATTTCCAGGAAGTCCTTACTCAACACTTGGTGGGCAGTCTCACCTCGCCCAGAAAATTTAATAAAACAGTTTCTTTTAGAACCGTGAGAATTATAAATAAAATGATGGCCAAAAATCGTGACAAACGCTATAAATCAATGGATGAATTGATTAGGGCGCTCGATATGAACTCCCATTTCCGGGAGATTCTATACATTGCATCGATGATAGCCACAGGAATACTTCTTTTTGTTGGCGGTTCTTTAATGGAGCGGATATTCCAGATTTCTTCTTTGTTGATACGACCATAGATGATCTTGCAGCGGTAAGTTCAGATATCGATTCATATGACGAAGCTGAAAAAATAAAATGGATTGGAGCCTGCAGAGATGATGATGAGCTGTTGAAACTGGTTTACGCCATATACAATGAAGGTGAATACGGATCTGATCCAGGAACTCAATGATTATGCAGTTTTCGGCAGAAAACACAATGAATTGTTTGATGCTATCAGTTATGATTTTTCCAATTTCGAACGGGCTGCACAACTCTCACGGGAGATGAACGAGCTTCTGGCACTGGCAGTGCTTGACATGAGCAACTCCCCTGAGAGGATCCGCCGCAATAAAAGCCTTCTTGTATAACCCGAAAGACAACAGACGAACTTATAGCCAAATCCCGTTTTATTTTCCGTAATGACGTGTCCCCATTTTCAAAAAAGACAAAACTTGCCACCTTGCCGATTAAAAAAAAATTAACAGCAATATGTTCAACTATTTGTGGCAAACCTGAAGGGCAGATAAATATTTTATCAGTAATAACTTCATCACTACCTATATGGAGGAATGAAACATGGCGGCTGACAAATTCATCTATGTTACAGAAAATGATATGCGCAAGCTCAAGGCACTGGTCCAATCATCTCGTGATTCCAGAAAAATAACCGAAAAAAATCTTCAAATTCTTGAAACCGAATTAAATAAAGCAAAAGTGATGAAATCAGAAGAGATTTCTTCTGATGTGATCACAATGCATTCCGAAGTCCTTCTTTTGGATCTGGATACAGACGAAGAAACAACCTACCGGATAGTTTTCCCGGATCAGGCAGATATCGATAAGGGATATGTCTCGATTCTTGCCCCAATAGGCACAGCTCTTCTTGGATATAGCGTAGGAGATATCATTGAGTGGAGTGTACCAGCCGGAACAGCGAAATGGAAAGTTATGAAAATTTCCTATCAGCCAGAATCCGCTGGTGACTATCAGCTATAACCCGGCCTCCACCATTTGCTCTCATCATCAGAGGCAGTGAGTGGTGGCCCCCTCCCGGGAAGACAAGTTGTAGTTTATCCTTTTACTTCTTACACATTATTTCTACTTGTAATTATTAGTATTTCCTCATTCAGACCAATCGCTATCGTTATCACTATCGATTCTTCTCTGTTTTAATTCGATATCGATATCGATATCGACCACGACAACGATGTCGATCAACTGCCAGAAATCTGATCAGTAATAAGTCTGGCTGTGGTATATTACCTTGTCGCTGTGCCGCCTTTCCTGCCCACCTTCCGTGGCTCCTTCGATCTGGCTCTAGCCGCCTCAATTAGGTTTAGAGCCTTGTTTTCCTTGCAATAGAGACATGAGATATAATAGAATTAGGGTATTACCAGATAAATTTTAATTGTACCTGCCTGGTAAATAATCGGTAGAGACGAGATACAATTGTTTAAATGCAGTAGAGAAAAATGAAATCTATGAAAAACCCTATAATTTTTCTATCAATACTGCTGATTGTTTTTTATTCGTCAGCAGAAAAAATTGTAGGTGGGGTTATCAGCAGTGATACGAAATGGATCCCAGATGATGGCCCCTATATAGTAGAAAAAGATCTGTTAATAACCTCATCTGCCCAACTCACCATCAATCCAGGTACAAAAGTACTTATCAGAAACCGTCCCTTACCCGATACAACAGTTTACCAGTTAAACCACATTGATTCTACCACCGTGTCTATCAAGGTGGAAGGAACATTGGTCTGTCTGGGAAGGAAAGATCAGCGCGTATCATTTTCACCTCTGGATTTATTGCCCGACAAGTGTTGCTGGTACGGAATCGTTTTTCTGAATAGTGATGAGACACACAATGAATTGACAGGCACAGACATTGCAGGTGCTTACAGTGCTGTAACTGCCATTGGAAGTGATCCACAGATTCGTTTATCTGTACTTGAATATAACCATATCGGTATCTCCTGCTTTAATAAAAGCAAAGCATCCATTAACAATTGCATTATTTCACGTAATTTTGCATCCGGTATATTTGTTTCTGAATCAAACCCTTATTTTGTCAATAATATCATAGTATTCAATCGTAATCACGGATTATTGTGTGATGGAATTTCGAAAGTTTATCTGGAGTATAACTGTTTTTTTGCAAATCATGATGGAGATTTTCTGGAGTGTGATCCGGAATTCGGAGTGTTTGTGAAAACAAACAAAAGGAAAGATTCTGTTGATGTTTTCAATAACATTTTCAAAGATCCGGTATTTGCCGGTTCAGTTTCTGATTCTCTGGCCACCGAAAGAGATTATAGTCTTCCAACCCTTAAATCAAGAGTAAAAGATACCACACTGGCTCAAGTTATTTACGA
Organism: Fibrobacterota bacterium; assembly: GCA_023412475.1. Lineage (GTDB taxonomy): Bacteria > Fibrobacterota > Chitinivibrionia > Chitinivibrionales > Chitinispirillaceae > JAAYPC01. The sequence goes on from JAEYNR010000018.1 coordinate 6,860, forward strand.
TGGCAAAACTTTACCTGAGTCAATATGGAAAGCAAGCCAGACCAAATACCAACTCTCCCGCTATTCTCCATGCATTAATGCAGGCCACCCGGCAGAACGCTATAAAGATGTTGATGGTTCCAGAAATGATATGGGAATAGGCGGAGGTCCTGATTTTGTTTCCAAAAAATCAAAGAATAGATAAGGCTTGTTTATTAAGGAACGACAAACACACCTTTGACACACCTGGTGGCAAAGCCAACCGGTCGTAAACGCTCTCCCAGATAATAATCGTACACCACGCACCAAAGAGTAAATGATCGACCGACCAGATTTGAGGACATTTTAATCTTTACTATTGATGAAAATGTAAGGTTCCTTTCAATTCTAATAAAATCGGACCCAGCCCCCTGATAGCTGTTGTCCTGCATAAACCATTCGCTGGTGAAATGTTCATTGTCACCTATCCCCTGTAAGCTTACACCGGAATCCACCAGTCCACTCTCTCTGAAGACTTCAAGAAAATAGCTGTACCCCTTCTCATAAGGAATCGAGTCCAAACCTGATAAATCATAATATGCAACTACTGCAGATGAATTTTCGGCATAATTGAATGTTTTCTTCTCACCCCTCACTTGGTATAAGCGAATATTCTTTATCTGAGGATTGCGATTTACAGAAATATATGTACCCAGATAACGTAACCTGCTATTGTAACGGACAGTAATATTGGATTTGGCCTTATATTTTCCATTTATGAGCACAAAAACATTCAGAGGAATTGAAAAAATCTGGAGAACTCTGGGCATCAATTCCTTTGTATCAAAGTTTTCATCTTCACTGAGCAGCCGCAATAGTGAATCTGCGGCTATCTCTCCGGCAGACGGCTGAGTTGAGAGAAAATCCAGCACATCCAGAATTTCATCCGGTTTTTTCTGAAGTAAATCTGGGGGGAAGGAACTTCTTGAAAATGAAGGAACCAGTGCACCCACATTTTCTACCCCTGCCAGGGCTGCTCTGATAAAGGAATCTGGTATGATAAGACGCAAACTCACCGAATCGGTGTTCTGAGAGGTATATTCTTTGTAACTGCCTGGTAATATGATGCTCTCCAATGGGGAAGCATCAAAAGCATCAGCTTCTAACCCGGAAGAATAGGACCAGCTTATAGAATTGATCTTTTCCCCACCAAAATAAGCATACAGATCCACGGTATCCGCTGGTGATGCTTCCGCAAGTTGTTTGTTGTTACAAACCATCACTACTGACCTTACCTTGTCATTCCCGACTGTTTCATACCCTGTCGGAAATTCATTACCGCACTGTGTCATCAGTATCGCAGCTATTATCAGCCATTTCATATATGTAAAAGCTTCCTTCAGATATAAGTTAAAAATCAGCCTTAACTCCAATAGATGGAATAATGGGAACAGAGAGGGAAGTTTTCCTGGTATAATCATAATTGTAAATTGTGATTTCAGGGCTCTTATAAAGAAACCATAATGTATTCTGTAGATCCAGATACCCAGTCAACAGCCAGTTATCGAACACGAACTTTTTTTCCACCCTTAAATCGAGCTGAAAGAAAGGGCTATTGCGCAGGCTGTTTTTTTCTCCGAAAGAGGGAACAAAATATCGGTTTGTCATATCATAGGTTCTATCCACTACAGGCGTGTAGGGATTGCCTGAGATGAGTCTCGCTCTGGTGCCAGCCTGCCATTGCCTGGAGAATCGATAATTCATCACACATTGAAGGTTGTGGGTCTGATCGTTGTCGTAAGGAATATATTTTTTTTCTTTACTACTGTAACGTTTACTTTTAGATAAGGAATAGGAGATCCAGCCTGAAAAGTTTTTTTCCTGGTTATGACGGATAAACAGTTCCAGACCGTACATTTTCCCTTTTCCGTCACCTTCAAACATTGGTCGCAGTGAATTTAAAGACAACAGTTCTTCAGTACCTGTAAAAATTGGAAGATCCCATTGCTGGTTATGATAAATCTGCAGATCTGCTGAGATTATGTCGTTAATCTGCCAATTATAACCAAGCATGATCTGCCGTGCCTTTGTAACCGGGAAGCCCGGAATTCCCAGGGTATCATGGGTGGCAAAGCCCAGAGGTTGTGGAGTCTGGTTGTATGTGCCAAGAGCAGCAGTTAGAAGATGTTTTTTATTTATCTGGTAACTGGCAGAGAATCTCAATGATGGTTCTGCCCTCAGACCGGCACGGTTTTTAAAGAAATTATAGTTCCAGAATTCAGGTAAAATGCTGGCTTTCTGTTTAATTTCAGGATAATAATCGTAACGCAACCCAGATATCACAGTCAAGGCGGGAAACGGCTTATACTCCAACTGGAGGTGAGGACTGGCTAAACCTGAAATCAGATTGATTGTATCCCGGTAAAAAATTCGCTCCGCAGTAGGAAATATGGCATGCTGATGATACTTTTTCAACCACAGGTCAAACCCGGCTTTAGCAATAATTTTATTGGGAAACGCATACTTCAATTCATTTCTGAGCAGTAATTCATGATATTTGTAATCCCATTTCAACACACCCAGCAATAAACCATTTCCAAGTCCCTGAACTAAAGCTGTTCTCAGACTATTGGTCCACCCCTGCCAGAAAGTAGCCTCATGAGCAACCAGGATCATATTAAATGCATCGGTATTGCTGACCCGGTCTACCATTGCATCTACTTCGGTACTGCCGCCATTGACTGAGGGCACAATCAGTTCCAAAGCATCCTTTGACCCAAACAGAGTAAAGTAAAGTTTCTGAGAAGCCGTAAGGTCAACATCTGCCCTTACCAGATAGTCATAATAATATGGTGCAACCATTACAGGGATGTCGACAGATCCCAGCTTATCTACTGCAAATCGCAGCAGATTCCCCAAATAGCTCCTTCTTACCGATGCAAAAATACCGGTGCGGCTATTTACGGGTCCTTCAACAAATAAACTGATATCCATCAAGTTGATATCAGTATGTCCCTTTACTCTCTCTCTTTTTGCATCTCTGCTGTTAAGAGCAATTATCCCGGCAATAGAGTTTCCGTAACTGACACCGAATCCCCCCGGAAACAGGTCTATCGAATGCAGCGCTTCAGAGTTATAAACTGACTTTATACCACCAAAATGGTAAAGTTGAGGTACAGGGATCCCATCCAGAAAAAATCTTGAATCCCAACTGGGAGCCCCTCTGACACCTATGGAACCGCTACCAAATAGCGGTCTGGCTACTCCCGGAAAAACCTGAACCACTTTAAGCGCATCTCCGCTTAATCCCGCGATACTGTTTATCTGTCCAGATGACAATGATCGTTTGGAGATTTCCTGATTTTTTTCTCTGCCATATACAACAATTTCATTTTCGGTATAGCTTGACTTATTTATTCGAAAAACCAGATTCACTGCGTCCTTGATAGTTATCAACAGACTGCTGGTGCAGGTTTCATAACCCAACCCCATGATTTTAAGGTGGCAAGGGCCCCTGGGGAGAGATTTCAAAATGAAGCGTCCGGAAGAATCAGTGGAGGTAAAAATAGAACCGTTATGGTAATGCTGTCCGTTGAACTGACCAATCTGCTGTAAATACAAGGAGAAAGGTAAGGGAATGGAAGAATCAGCCAGAGAGTCACTAAAGCTGACAATTACCTCCATTTCAGGTACCGGACGTCTGGTCCCCCGCTCAAGCACCATTCCGCTCAAATTGATATATTTCTGGATATTGCAGGCTTTCAGAAGATCATCAGCAGTAATTTTGTAATGATAACTGATGATAACCGGAACCGGTTTACCGGAGACTATTGCCGGAGTAAATTTAAACTGAAACACGGCCTTTACTACCTGAGAATCCAGAGTAGGATGCAACCCGCTTACTACACTCACCGAATCCACCATTCCTCTCTCATTAAGCAGCAGGTTAAGAGCTACAGTACCGGTTATGGCCAACCTGGTAATTGACGATGGATATTCGACATTTACCGAACTGATCAGTTGTGGCTCCTGCTGCAGGGAAGGTATAGTATCAATCTCACTGGAATTTACTGCAGAAACAAATGTGAAAAGTATGAGAAAATAAACATTGCGCATAAACAGATATCCAGTTCAGACATAATGTAAAGTCATCGATGCGTGTCTGAACTGATATAGAGCAAGTGGCGTGCAAGAAAAGGTGTTTGAGCGCTTATGGGTTTTATATAAACGTTTAAAACAAATTCCAATAACTAAGCGCACTACCTACTCCACAAGTTTGCGAGTAGGTTGACCACATGACATGTTTTGGTTTTCACAACAAACTTTAACAGGATTGTCAAATTGCAGAGGACAATAATACCGGGGAAATATTTGTCGAGTAACGAATATCGAAATATGAATTTCGAAGTATTGTTTTTATCTGATTATTTCTGATTCTTTTCTTATTGTTAATCTTATTTTTTTATTTTTTACAAGACATTTGTTTCAAGATGGCTGAGTAGTTACTAAAATTATTACTATCCCTGAAACATCTGGAAACGAAACCGGATCAGTTGCCAGGATGCTCTCGGGAACTCACCCTGGTAGGCTGGTTCAAACTCCAGCTTCATACAAGCCTCATAAATTTTCTCTTTGGAACCATACCCAAGATCATCTAATATTATGACTTTTTTCACTTTCCCATCGATATCAATAAGCACCTTTACTCGCACAACACCTTCGATGCGATTCTCCAGCATCTCCTTTGTATACTCAGGCTTGACATGAGACTTGAGCCGCGGAAGAGTTGTGACCGATGCGACAGATACCACCTCACCCTTTAGCTCCTGCTTTGTCACCTGAAATGTATCGATTGGAGTATTCAGAGTATTTCCCTGTTTTCCTATAATGGCACTGGACGCATCATTGGATGTTCCAATTCCTGATGAGTACACTTTTTTAAGCCCGTAAACCCGACGCACCGGCTTCTTTACCTCTTTTTGGACTTCAGGCTCAGTCTCCTCAGGAACAGGATCTTCAGGCACGTCCTTCTTAATAAGAGGCTTTTTAGTCATATCCAATGGTTCTTTTTTCTCAAGGGGCTGAGGCTTTTTCTTTGGCTGAGGTTTCTCCTTTTCCACAATCTTAAGAGGGGGATTCTGCTCGAAAACAAACCGCGTCTGAATACGATCTATTTTTTGTTGAAACGTTTCAGGTGCAGGTTTTTTATGCTTCAGAAATACACCCAATGAAACAAATAACAAAGAAGTAATAATGAGAATTAAAGTTAAGCTTCGCTGTTCAGGCTGAGCTTTCTTGTCGGTTCTTGCATAAAATTGGAGTAACCACTCCTGTGAGTCCCTATGCACCTATTCCTCCTGAATCACCAACACCGAAAAATCGGTAAAACCAGCTTTTGAACAACTGAACATGACTTTTTTTATTACCGCAAACTCCACTTCCCTGTCACATTGAATAAGAAGCGAAGAGGCTGTTTTGGAATTCTGATTTCTACTACGAACTGCCCTCATCCAATCAAACAAGGGTGCTATAAGCATGGAATCATTACTCATAAGCTCTTTTAAAGTGATGATGGTATGTCCTTCAGAAACGATTACATTTCTGGTAATCTCGATCGAGCTACGGATCTGAGCCACTTTCTCCGAGGAAGAAACCGGAAGAATCAGATCTTGAGATGGGGTGATCAGATTGCCTTCCACTGAGAAATTCTTTATCAGAAAAACCATCAAAATCGTCATCACATCCACTAATGAAGTTAATTGAGGACGAAAAACCGGCTCTTCGGTTTGCTCAAACCGGTTTTTCAGAAAGCTCATAAAGCGGCTCCGGGATCCTGGGTAGCACTGGATAACCCGATTTTTTCAAACCCTGCAATCTGGCATAGATCCATGACTCTTACTACATACTTAAAAGCGATTTTATCGGTAGCCGCCACAATCACTTCATCATGATAATCCATCTCGAGCCGGCGGTTTTTGAGACAGACAGTAAGAGAATCAAAAGGGAAAGAGTGACCCTGTACAGCAAGTGAATCCAGAAGATTTTCCCCGACCACTATTGCCAGATAGTCACTACCGAGGCGTACGGTTAAACGGGGTCGTGGTTTTTGAGGCTGATCTGTCATAGATGCACTGACATTGGGAGGAAGTGAAAACTCGATTATAGACAGGTGGGTAAAGACAGCCATGGATACCAGAAAAGGTATCAGAATCACAAACACGTTCATCACCGGGGTTACATCTAAATCTGTGATTCCTGCAGCTCCTGAAGGCTTGGACCTGGTGACAAAAGAGAGTTTCATCAGGACTTTTTCTTCTTAAGATAATTCAAAAATTTTACCGTTGTTTCATCCAGATCCTTGACCAGTTGGCTCTGTTTGTTGTACAGAAAGGTATAGATGACCATGCAAGGTATTGCAACAATAAGACCAAAGGCGGTGGTAAGCATGGCTTGAGAAATACCGGATGCCAGCATCGTAGCCCTTTTGGCAGTTTCCACATTAGCTAAAGATGTAAAGGAGAGTTGAAGCCCGGTGATAGTGCCTAATAATCCTAAAAGTGTTGCGATATTGGCAAAAAGCGTCAGATAATTTAACCGCTGTGACAATCGGGGCACCTGTTGAATCGCCTCTTCTTCCAATCCATCCTGGATCTCCTCTATGCTCATCCCTGCATCAAACCTCTCCAAAGCAGTTTTTAGGAGCACGGTTTTAGGATCCTTCCCCCTGCTTAGAACGTTTCTGGCCTGATCTGTTTTTTTCCCATTAAGCAAATGGGCCAGTTCGGATACCAAAACAGTGCCTTTTTTATTACAAATGAAATAATAGAAAATCAGCCTTTCCACAGAAACCGTTACTGCTAAGGCCAAAACCCCCAAAATGACCCCCATAAACGGTCCGCCTTCAGAATACCACCTGGCTAAAGTCTCAATCATTTAAATCATCCTCCCAAAATCAGAAAATAACGTATACTTAGGGAATTTTTTCTCTCAGATAGCGGATGCAACCTCAGGAAAAATTAAAAGCAATTTCTATGTTAGCGGATAAGAAAAGATGAAGAATAATGCAACTACTCATCTATCTAATCACCAAAGAAATCTCAAAAAGAAGAATCGGAATATCTCAGGCTCACTTATTAAACTTTGTTTTCAATTTAAACCTAAATCATTTGAAGCGACCTGCTTCGCCGTCTTGAAATCCTGAGGCTTTCGAAACCCCAGTCTTCTCAAGGTGGTTGAATATATCAATCGTCAATTAGCTGTCCGGATTAGGTTAAAATATCTTCCAAGAGCTGAGCAGTACAAAATAATTTTATATGATCAGCAAAGCAAATTCGGAAATATGATATTTCAATAAATTTAATGCAGATATTTTAAAGATTGCAATCGCTTGCATTAAAGGCCCCAATATTCTATAATTCTTTAGATTTGAACGTTTATTCTTGATTCCTTCCACTATAGTTCTTTGTTTAAAGAGGAAATTGTGATGCTTCAGAAAACTACCATCCGATACGTATGTTTTTGCGCACTCATATTCATAACGAATCAGTCTGCCCCGTGCAATGCTAATGATACTCAGTTTCCCACACCAGAAATTCTCAAAGGAAATGTCGCATTCTGGAAAAAAATCTATTCTGAAGTATCACTGAAGGAAGGGCTGATTCATGATCGTGATTATCCGATGGTTATTTTTGAAAAGGTAAGCGGGGATGGTTCTTCTACAAAGGTCAAGAATCTTAGAGAACAAATAGTAGGCTCATTAAAAACGATAGCATCTCGACCAAAATCGGAGTGGTCAGAAAGAGAAAAGCAGATTTACGACCTATACGTACAATATGCCGACTCCACCGCTATTACAGGAGCGGCAGAGCGGGTAAGATTCCAGCAAGGTCAGACAGAACGATTCCAGCAGGGCCTTAAACGCTCTGGGCTTTATCTGGATACTATCAAAGCGATATTTGAAAGATACGAAATACCGGAAAGACTTGTATACCTGCCCCATGTAGAATCTTCATTTAATACTGAAGCATATTCTAAAGTTGGAGCCGCAGGATTGTGGCAGTTCATGCGTGGAACTGGAAAACTATACGGCATGAAAATCGATTACACTATCGATGAACGCAGAGATCCGATTATGTCAACTATAGCTGCAGCCAAATATCTCTCCTCCAGCTATCGGGAACTTAAATCCTGGCCTTTGGCCATCACCTCCTATAACCATGGGGTTTATGGAATGAAAAGAGCTGTGGCTCAAACCGGTTCCCGCGACCTGGGTTATATCATTCAGAATTATTCCAGCCGCTCCTTTAAATTCGCTTCGAGCAATTTCTACGGATGCTTTCTGGCAGCAAGCGAACTGGCCCATAATCATAAAAGTTACTTTCCTCAAATTAAACTTTATGCTCCAATCAGATACACCGATTTTACCCTTTCCCATTATATTCATCCCGATGTTATATGCAAATATTTTAATATCTCCCAAAAAACTTTTTCAGAATTAAATCCGGCAATCCGCCCGGCTGTTTTCAAACAACATAAAAAGTTGCCCAAAGGGTTCGTAATTCATTTACCCGCTGAATTTAGCTCTGAATCAGTTTATGCCATGTTAGACAAAGTACCCGATTCCCTGAAAGCACTCGAACCTGAACGCCCTCAATACTATCGTGTCAATAGAGGAGACAACCTTTACGCCATATCTTCGCGTTTAGGAGTAAGTCTCAATGAGCTATTAATTGAAAATAATATCTCCAGAAAAAGTATCATTCGTGAGGGGCAGATTCTTCGCATTCCTGGTAAAGCCACCAGCGGGACCAAAGTCGCTGTGGCCAGCACAAAAAAGGATGTTAAAAAACCCGATAAGTCCACAACATCTCCCATCCAGAGCGCTTCAGCAGAAAACAGCGAAACTGAAGCTATTATGGAAATAGCACAAGCAGAAGCTAAATCAATTATGCCTCCTGAAGAGAAGGTTGAATCTAAAGATATCGCAGTTGTGATTCCTCATCCGCCAGTGATCAAAACCGATTCCAAGGAGAAAAGTTCATCGGAAAAGGTAAGTAAAGAAAAACCATCGGAGGTAGTAGAAGAGATCAGCGATTCACTGAAAGCAGTCGCAATGACTCCTGCAGTAGACAACCCTGGGTCAGGTCCATCACAGAGACCATTTCTTTCCTCTGATTTCGATGTAAGCCTGTACAATCTGGATGTAGTGCTGCTATCATCTGGAAACAGTGCGGAACTGGTGGTCTCTATTGACGAGACTATTGGGCATTATGCAGACTGGCTCAAGATTCCCACCTGGCGAATAAGAAAACTCAACGATATGCGCAATTCTGATATCAGGATTAACAGCAAGATTCGCATTCCAATAGATCGCCAGGATGCATTGGAGACATTCGCAGCAGCCCGTCTGGAACACCACATGGCATTAGAGGAAGACTTCTACACTCAGTACATGGTGGTTGATGTAAAGCCGATGGCCATAAAGAGAGGACAGACACTCTGGCATCTTTGTAATGAAGCAGATAACCCGATGCCTTTGTGGCTTTTCAAGAAGTATAACAAGCACCTGGATTTAAACAAACTGATGCCTGGGACCACAGTCTGGATACCACTAATTGAAGAGAATGTTTCTGGGATTTATAACCCTGGTTTTGGTAAAACAGATTCTCATCCTTTGAGTGTTCCACTGAGAGATAAATCTCAGCAGATTAGAAGAATTCCATAGAATTTGGCAGGGATAGGAGGGAATTTGGGACTGTGGGAGTTTGATTCTCGGCGCTTTTTTTTGGGGACGGGGGAACACGGCAAAGATCATAATCCTTAGCTGATTTAGTATTTCACCCAGTTGTTTTTTAAGGGTATCGATAAAAATTAGGAGTTTTTCCTTATCAGGTTATTCGCTTTAGTCTATATTTTTTGATGAAGATGTTGTCAAGGCCTGGGGAGATGAGGTTATGTTTTTTCTTCTGGGGACGGAGGAAACCAATAATGATACAAATTTTGGATCTGAACCCAGTTGCTTTTAGCGGGCATTGACAAGGATACCAAGGATTACTTGCCCCGGCAGGGTTGAGTTCTTAAGTAAATCAGTCGAATTTTTCTTTCCATACAGGAATCTAAGTCCCTACATATTAAAATTATCCTCAACCGTCAAATATTCCAGAAACTAACCGATATTCACTATTCTGCAAAATGCAGTAACATGACTTCTGCACACAAGGCAAAAAAAAAGATGTCTCACTCAAGTCCGACAATAGTCAGGTTCTCGCTTATTGAATTGGCAACTCCATACCCTTTTTCTTAGCAATTTTCTTCCCCAGTCTTGCCATTCTGCACACTGCAGTACTGGTTATGTTTAGTATTGCCGCAGTGCTTAAAGTTGTCATCTCCAGAACCGTAACCGCAAAATAGCAATAGAGTTTTCGGGCATCTGAGAGCGCGTTCATTCTTCCCCTTGTTTTTATCTCTT
>JAEYNR010000019.1 GCA_023412475.1 Fibrobacterota bacterium
ATCGCAATCTCATCAGGGGTGTCCTTTCTAAGTTTATTTTTTGTAACTATTTACTAACCTAGTTTGTGGCACCCCTTTTTGTCAAGTTTTTTTCAAGTTTTTGTATTTTGAACAGAAACTAATTACATTATATATACCTGAAGCTATAAAGATAGATCTATTCTACTGAAGCTTTGGTTTGGGAGGGCTGTATTAAATTTTTTTTCCAACACAGAATATAAAAACCAATAGAGCTAAATTGAGGCTTTCCCGTGAGTAATAAACATTAAAACTTAAGAGTGTATTTATTTGTTCTTTTTGCGAAACAATCAATTTACTCCTCAGGAAGATTCGCAGATAGCAACCCCTTTCAGAACCAGTAGAGCAATAGGAGAAATCGTGGTACCCAGGAAACCTGCTATAACCGAAAGTGGAATAAACTCCAGCACGTGTAACCGGTAGCAGAACACTGCGCGTGCAAAAGCTCTGGTATTCATTCGTCCTCTTTTTTTCAGTTCCTTAAGAGTAATTTTAAACTCCAAGCAAACCTTTTGTGCGGCAGTCTCCAGAACATAAGGGTAGTCGGCTTTGCGATGGATTCGATGAATTACATCTTTGTGCTTGCTCATAATCTTGGTCACAAATTCTGGATCTCCGATCACTGCAGGCCATCCTTTGCAGGAACCACTAATCTCAGTCTTTTCTACCTTTGAGAGCTGACCAGCCACTTCTGATTTTTCTCCACAGCGTTGAAGCAGAAAATCTATATATGATTTTAATGCCTCTTCTTCATTTTTTCCAAAGCGACGAAGACATTTCTCTCGTCTTTGAAAGGTTTTTCCCAAAACATTGCTGTTTCCCATCAGAAAACCGTGACCACACCAGATGTAATCTTTTAGATCTTCGAGGGAATTAACCATTCCGGCACGCAAAGGATTGAGATTAATGTATTTAACTAGTTGAGCCGCATAATCCTGATCCTGACAGAGAGTTGATTTGAAGCGGTTACGGAATAAAGGCCCATGCTTGCCATGTCTTTTATTACAATAAGTAGCATATCCTCCATTAAGACCTCGCATCAGTTTACTCATAGGTTTTTCGCTTGTTCTCAGAAACAGATGATAGTGATTGTCCATCAGTGCCCATGTGTAGCAGAGAAATCCGCTTTTTGAAAGACCTTTCTCAAAACGTGAAAGAAATTCAGATTTATCATCATCATCCACAAATAAAGGTTTTTCCTCAACCGAATGTGCCATGATGTGCACCAGCGAACTGGGTGATTCCATACGGTACATTCGAGGCATAATGCATTTCTCCTTAAAAGATGTGGATAGTGTTTAGGTCAGCAGAAAAATGATTGCAAATTCTAAACCAGTCGTCTTTTTTATTTGGGACGGACTGATTTGATAAAATCATTAACCAGCTAAGTTTTGCTAAGGGATTGGTAGATTCAGAAGCTTAGGAGGCGGTGGATAAAAAAGAGAAAAAGAATTGGAAAAGAGATTTGAGAAATTATGAAATTAAAAAAATTAGTCCGTTCTTTGTTACCAAGAAAAAGAATAGTCCGTCCCAAATGGTCGCCCCAAATTGGATCTTGAAACTTATGCTGCATCGTTTCTATAATTGAATCAGATCAAAGTTTTAAAGAGTTGGTTACCATGGAACGCAGTATTTCCCGAAAAATGAGTCGCAAAGAAGTAATTGCCTCAATGGCTAATAAGTTAGCCGATGGTTCGGTAGAAGGCACAAAAAAAAAGTTCCACAGAAAGATCCTGATAATTAATCTTTCAGTTATCTCATTGTTTGGAACGATGGTTTTTTTTGTATCAACCTCAATTTCAAAAAAATCATCACAGCAGGAACTTCACAATGACTTTTTGCAGACTGCCAGCGTAACGCAAAGTCCTTTGGAGAAATTAAAAAGTGCATTTCAAGATGGGGCAATTGGGGCAGATGAATATGCCTTGTACATGACTTATCTTTTAGTCAGGTATGATTCAGTTCCGCAAAATTTCAAGACACCCAGGCCTATGATAAATAGCGAAGAACTTTATGCTGAACTCAATAAGGTATGGGGGCGCGTCAGCTTGCGGATGCGCCAGAGAATCTCCGAAGAGCTTCTTCCTCAATTCAGGTCGAGAGCCCAGTGAATAAAGGATTGGGCCAAGAGATGGGAGCCGAACGCTACAGTTTTATAGATGGATACCTTAATTTGCTCTTACTTGAGGATGATCCAGGTTATCAGGATCTAATTCTGGAATTTCTGGAACCAGTAAAAATATTTACATTCCAAAAAGCTTCCTCAACCAGCAAAGCAATGCAATTTATAAATGACAAGCGAAAGTTTCATCTCTGCGTTCTTGACCTTGGAATTTCCGATTATGCGGGTGATGAATTTTTTATCCTGCGTAATTATGCAGAATGTTTTCCCTGTATCGTTTTAACTGGATCGCAATCACCAGGTAAGGGGGCTGCCTGCATTCAGTTAGGTGCAAAAGCGGTTATGGAAAAGGGGAGTAGATTTAAGTTTGACCTTTTCTACTCTTCTATCTGTGAACATACCATTCGGGGAATTTTGAGCCAAAAAGCAGTGAAGAAAGCTTCGGATACCCTAAATGCCTCTATTGATATTCTACTTCAACGAAAACCATCCACAGTAACCCAATGGGCGGATAATCTATTGATAACAGACAGACAGATGCGTAATTTGTGGAATAATGAAACTGGTTTCGGGGCAAAACATATTCTGGAATTTTACAAATTATTGTCCGATGCATTCAAGTATTATCGATGTATACTTTTTGGAGAAAAGGATATTCGGGAGGTGACAGCTCTACAGGATGATCGCAAATCACATCAGTTTTTCAACAACCACCGTGAAGAGATAGAAAAGATATTGATGGGATAGATTGTTGTGTGTTGCAAATACTATGACCAAAGTGTTTAAACTTGATAAATGTACTCATTGCATTAGAACTCCCGAGATTCCTCTCCTTAATACTAAACTTTCAACTTTTAAAAATGGTCTGTCCCCTCTTGAGTCATTGTATTGTATATTTTAATTTCCTAAATAAAAGAATAGAGATAAAAATAGTCCGTCCCAATTATGGCAGAAAACCCATTTCCCTCAAAAGATAGTCTTCTTATCCAACATGGCGGACATGTCCGCCTCTTAGCTGGCAAAGCCGGCTGTTTTGAAGAGGATCTGATTGACTTCAGCGCAAGTATAAACCCGGCCGGACCACCTCCGGGGCTTCGGTCAGCGATAAGCCGCACTGTAAAAAAGGTAATAAACTATCCAGACAAAGAATGCAAAGAATTAAACAGTGCAATAGCTTCAGCGTATAAATGCAAGCCTGAGAACATTATTGCTGGCAATGGATCAACCGAGCTTCTGTATGCACTTCCCAAGGCTCTTTCCTGTAGTCGCGTTATTATCCCGGTTCCTTCTTATAGTGATTATGCTGTAGCGTTCGGCATGGTGGGAGTTCCAATCGAACCTGTGCTATTGTCTGCTACAAATGATTTTTTATTTGATATCGAAATGTCAGCTAAAGGTTTTACTAACGGAGATGCAGTCATTTTCGGACAACCTAATAACCCTACCGGCCGTCTGCTGGACCGTGATGCAGTTATCAGAGCTGCCACAAAAGCATCTTCAACTTATTTTGTGGTGGATGAGTCATTTTCGGATTTTGTAGATGGATATGTCAGTTTGATTTCTGAAGGCCTTCCTAATCTTATTATTCTTAAATCATTGACCAAGTTTTACGCCATTCCAGGAATTCGGTTGGGTTTTGTTCATGCGGCCAAACCGGTTATAAGAGCTTTACGCACAATTGTGCCGGCATGGTCAGTCAATGTGTTCGCTCAGGCTGCAGGCATCGAATGTCTTAGTGACGATCAATACGCTGTTAGAACTCGTCAGACGATCTCTCTTGACCGCAAGCGGCAATATCAGCGACTGAGCGCTATCGGCAGCGTGAAGATATTTAACTCGTGTGCAAATTTTATTCTTCTGGGTATTAACAGGGAGGGACTGAATGCCCATGATGTCAGTGAAGAATTATTGAAGCAGCGAATAGCCATTCGTGTTTGTGATTCTTTTGAAGGCCTCGACAAAACTTATTCACGGGTCGCTATCCGTAACGATAATGAAAACAGTCTTCTTGCTTTTCACCTTAATAGAATATTAAACAGCAGATCGGTTCGAATGAAGCGTAAGAAAGCAGGGGCATCCATAATGTTCCAGGGCACCAGTTCCAATGTTGGTAAAAGTGTTCTTACTGCTGCTATGTGTCGGGTCATGGTACAGGATGGAATCTGCGTTGCTCCTTTCAAAGCGCAAAACATATCACAAAATTCCTTTGTGACCGATGATGGAGATGAGATCGGTAGAGCTCAGGCAGTTCAGGCCCAGGCCTGTCGTCTTTTGCCCGATATTCGAATGAACCCAATACTGCTCAAACCGGACAGTGAAACAGGATCTCAGGTAATAGTAAAAGGCAGACCAATTGGATCTATGCAGATTTCTCAGTATGAAATATACAAGTCATGCGCATTTGATATTGTCAGAAAAAGCTATGATTCTCTGGCCAGAGAGTTCGAGGCAATTGTACTTGAGGGTGCGGGCAGTCCTGCGGAGGTCAATTTAAAGGACCGTGATATCGTGAATATGAGAATGGCCTCCTATGCTCAATCTCCGGTTCTGCTGGTCGGTGATATCGATCGGGGAGGTGTGTTTGCCTCTTTCATTGGTACAATGGAAACATTTGAGCCTTGGGAACACGATCTGGTGGCTGGTTTTATTGTCAATCGGTTTCGCGGGGATGTATTACAGCTTAATAGTGCTTTTGATTACATGTTGCGTCACACCGGTAAACCGGTTCTGGGAGTGTTACCTTACATTATCAACTTAGGGCTTCCAGAAGAGGACTCGGTAGCATTCAAATACAAAGAATCTTTTATTGGTGATGAAGAAATACGTCGAGATGTGACCATAGGAATAATAGGTTTGCCTCATATCAGCAATTTTAATGATTTTGACCCTTTTAAACTGGAACCCGATGTTGAATTGCGCATTGTACGTGACTGCCGTCAACTTGATAAACTCGATGCAGTGATAATACCTGGAAGTAAGAATGTACCTGTTGATATGGCATTTCTCAAAGATAGCCAAATTGCCGGAAAACTGATTGAGCTTGCCGAACGAAACAGTACAGAAATTGTGGGCATTTGTGGCGGTTTTCAGATGCTGGGAAAAACTATAACTGACCCTCACAGGATCGAAACGGCTGGTGGTGTATGCAGAGGACTTGGGCTGTTAGACATCTGCACAACTCTGGGGTACGATGAGGTCCTGGCACACACTGAGGCTACGCATGTAATATCGGGTTATGAAGTAAATGGATATGAGATTCACCATGGACTAACCACTATGATTGAAGACGTTGTAACTTTTGTCAATAGAGAAGGTGATCCGTTAGGAATCGGTACTAGTGACCAAAGAATATGGGGAACATACCTTCATGGAGCGTTCGATTGTGATAAGTTTCGCCGTTGGTTTATAGATCGGTTACGCAGTAAGCAGGGACTTTCGCCACTTGGTAAAGTGATGAGCATCTATGATATCGAGCCTGCGCTGGATAAGTTGGCAGATATTTTTAGAGAAGCTGTTGATGTAAAGAATCTTTACAGATTAATGGGCCTTTGATGCATATCGAATATCAGGTCGCAATAGCATTTGTCCTGGATTGGATTCTGGGTGATCCGCGCAGGTTTCCACATCCGGTGAAGTATATAGGTCGTACGGCTCTTTTACTTGAAAAACCGATGCGTCAGATAATCAGCAATGCTCGATTTGCGGGTATAATGACTGCGTTTATCATCATTGCAGGAACTGGCGGACTGACTTATTTACTTTTGATTGCAGCTGGACAGGCCCATCCGTTCGTGGCTGATATTCTTGGCATAGTAATAATTTATACCACCATTGCTGCCAAGGATCTAAATGAACATGCAATGAGAGTATTTCGTGCACTTAAGGCGGGAGATCTACCAGAAGCAAGAAGTGCATTAAGCATGATGGTAGGTCGGGATACAGCAGAACTGGATGAGCCGGAGATAGTTCGTGGGGTGATTGAATCGGTTGCCGAGAATTTGGTTGACGGAGTAACTGCACCGCTTTTGTTTGCGATTATTGGTGGACCTGCAGGGGCAATCCTATACAAGGCCATTAATACACTGGACTCCACATTTGGATACCGTACACCGTGCTATCTGATGTTTGGCTGGGCTTCAGCGCGCATTGATGATCTGGTCAACTGGCTTCCAGCGCGTCTGACCGTTCCATGTATTATTGTGGCTGCGGTTATCATGGGGAAAGATGCCGCAGGAGCTTTGCGGATTGCCCGAAGAGACGGATCAAAACATGACAGTCCTAATTCCGGCATTTCAGAAGCGGCTTTTGCCGGTGCACTGTATGTACAGCTTGGCGGCTTAAATTATTATTGGGGAAAAGCGCATCAGGGACAATTGATAGGTGATGATCTTATCACTCTAAAGTCTTGTCATATAACTGAGGCGAATAGATTAATGTATCTATCAACTATTATTTTTACATTTGTTGCCATTGGTATTCGCGCAGCCTTTTCTGTTACCTGCTTTTAGACCATAGCTTTTCAAAAAAACATGGCTTTTATTTGAATTATAATGGTTAAATTTTATGGAGCGAAGCGCTCCAAATCTTGGGGACGGGGGAACTTTTAAACTTCACTTACATTCCCTTATTTTTACTCACTCCAGCCGAACTGAAAATTGCCATCTGATGGTAGCAATACATCGCAAGGGAGGTAATCTGCATGGCAAGAGCCGAACCGGTACCTTCTCCCAAACGCATATCAACTATTGGTTGTTTACCAAATATGCTCAGAAATTCATTGTGAAATGACTCAGCAGATGAATGAGCTAAGTATGAGGTAGCCTTTTACATCCGGAGTTATTTTCAAAGCTATTGCTGATAGAATGAATCTATAGCTTATTACCGGGGCTCTTTTAGAGCGAAGCGCTCCAAATCTTGGGGACGGGGGAACTTTTTAAACCTCACTTACATTCCCTCATTTTTACTCACTCCAGCCGAACTGAAGGTTGCCATCTGATGGTAGCAATTCATCGCCTGAGAGATGATCTGCATGGCAAGAACCGAGCCAGTACCTTCTCCCAAACGCATATCAAGGCATAGTATTGGTTGTATACTACACATGCTCAGAAATCCATTGTGAAATGACTCTGCAGATGAATGGGCGAAATATAGATAGTCTTTTACATCCGGAGCCATTTTCAACGCTACCAGAGCTGCTGATGATGCAATGAATCCATCGACTACCACTGGAACTCTTTTCATTGCAGAACCCAGGCAGAATCCGGTCATTGCTGCAATTTCAAGACCGCCGAGTCTCTGAAGAGCATCAAAAGGTGTCTTGTCCCATTTCGCCCGATGAAACTGAACCGATTCACTGATAACTATCTTCTTATTTTCTAGTAGTTTACCAGTAGCTCCCGTCCCAGGGCCAACAGTCAAATCCGGATTAATATCCAGAAGAAGCGAATAGAGAGCTGAGGCTGGAGATGAATTACCGATGCCCATTTCACCGATACCAGCAAGATCATAATCTGATCGCATAGCAAGCTTGATTCCCGTTTTGATTGCTTCAGAGCACTGAGCGGTGGTCATTGCGTAATTGTCTTTGAAGCTTACAGTGCCCCGGCAAATCTTAGATTGGATTAACTGTGGATGTGCTTCGAAATCTGCATCAACACCCATATCAACTACATGATAATTGATTCCGGCATTTTTGCACATAACACTTACTGCAGCTCCGCCGGTACACATATTGAGAACCATCTGCCGGGTGACATCTTTGGGGAAGGGTGCTACTCCATCACTGGTAATACCATGGTCGGCTGCAAAAGTGAAAAGACTCATTTTACTGATGTTTGCTGCTGCATCTGAGCGGCACAGGCAATACTGCATTACAAATTCTTCCAGTCTTCCCAGACTCCCCTTCGGTTTGGTCAGATCGTCAAGCTTTGTTTGGATTTCTATGGATAGAGCAGCATTTGCAGTGGGTTTTATTTTGTGTAAGATTGATTTAAGATCCATAGTTTCATCTCCTTTTGATAAATATTTACAAATGCATTTGATTCCTAATAAATCTAAACCTGGATCGGACAATAGCGCAAAATCCCACTACATATGAGATCTAAAGAATTGTTCCGATTTAGGAAAAAAAAGGTTTCGGCAAATTCCATAAAAGAAATTTACCGAAACCCTTTACCATCAGATTTCTGCATGTTCTCAAGGACGTCTTCTGACTTGCGGGATCAGGCTCGACCTTTAACCTTCCCAGGGGAGTTTGGTGAAAAATATTCTCCCGAAGTGGTTTATATTCGAAAAAGTCGATACCCGCTTACAGCGGCGGGACCGTCACGGTTTTACACCGCGTTCCGTTTCCTGAGGACTAAGAAAATATAATAGTCATTAAGCACGAAGGTCAACAGTATTTAAAGAGCAACTTGGGTGGTTTTTGCTGGAAAGGGCTTCTTTGGGGAGGGAGGAGGAAACTATGGAACGAAGGAAAGGCTTTGATCGATCCTACTATGGTGTATGTGAGAGGTTAATTTAGTGAGAAGGTACTTTGTAGATCGAAAATCGGGCCTGTCCCATCAATTTTGCCATAGGATTCTTTCAGCTATGGTTTTCTTGAGCGAAATAGGAAATGCTGGGCAGTAGGAAACAATTTTTGCTGTGAGATATAGGGCCTAATGAGCACTGGGGACGGAGGAAACAAAAAGGACGCAAAGGTGCATGATTTCTGGCCTCATAATTAAGACTGCATCTTAAAGATATTGGTTAGAAAACTGGGGTATCTGATCAAAAAATTAAAGGCTATCAATCAGTTGAATTTCCTCCCAAGCCATCTAAATTAAGATCTATCTCAATTATCCTCAAATTTTTAACACAAGGTTAATCGAACCCTGCCGCATAAATCATTTATTAGGAAATACCTTGAGCAGCATTCTTTCGAGTGCAGGAGATTTGTAAAGCAGCAAAGCAGATCAGGGCAAAGAAAGCAGATTTTCTAAACGAAAGCTTTGTACTAATATTTAATGCATGATGGAAGGCGGCGATAATCGACAAATCAGATAAATTGAAATTAAACAGTTTAACGGATAGATGATTTCTTAGCATACAGGTAATACCATGCCTTTTTTCTTAGCAATTTTCTTCCCCAGTTTTGCCATCCTACACACTGCTGTACTGGTTATGTTTAGTATTGCCGCAGTGCTTAAAGTTGTCATCTCCAGAACCGTAACCGCAAAATAGCAATAGAGTTTTCGGGCATCTGAGAGCGCGTTCATTCTTCCCCTTGTTTTTATCTCTT
>JAEYNR010000087.1 GCA_023412475.1 Fibrobacterota bacterium
TTTATTTCAACCCCGGCCGGCCCCACCCTGGGCCCCCCCCCCCGACGAACTCCGACGGATAAATTACGACAACTCCCGTAGCTGAGCCATGCATTTTTTCCGTATCGCAAGAAGCTCCTGATCATAACGGCCATCCCTAAAATCTGGAAATGACCACTCAAAGGGCTGGTATTTGCCAGATTTGTACCGCCCGGCAAGATCGGCATATATCCCCCTGTCCAGATATATCTTCTGACCGGCCTCCTTTGCCGATGCCAAAACCACCTTGTTATGATCAAGATAACCCGCATCCAGATTGACTGTACGCTTCCCATCAACAGATAACTGCAGCTCCAGCTCATTACAAACGATCTTCATCTCTACTAAAAGTGTTGGCAGTTGCAACCTTTCAAATGAGCATAGTCTGCGAAATATCGGAGAGCCCATCTCCGGCGCATAATATTCTGTTACATCGAAAAGATGAGGCTTGCCTTCAATATCAATTCCACCCCAGATATTCTCCATCAGCACTCTTGCTTTATCAAGACACTCCTCTTCCCGGTAAAGAACCGCCACAAAGTATTTGACGGGTAAAGCAGGTTTGATCTCAGCCATGTTTTGCCACTCCCAATGCTTTTTTCACGATATCAGTGTGAATCCCCATATTCTGAGCTATGTAATTATACTGCATCTCCTCACTGAGCTCCTCTCTTCTGGTACCTGTGGCACTGCGCACAGCAAGTTTGTTTCCCTGCAGATACTGATGCTCCCCGGCTCTGATACGAGTTAAAACCGGATATGTCATCATCTCCCATTTAAAAGACTGCTCCCAGGCAAAGGCGAACGTTACAGAATCGACTAATTTGGCTTTGTAAACCAGACGCATCTTCCGGTTGCCTTTTACAACAGTGAAAAACTGCACCTTTTCTCCATTATCCATTGGTACAAGTTCAATGCTGTTATAACCAGTCTGAACCGTTACAGGATGCTCTCTGGGGAGCAATACCGGGGTAAAGAGCAAATACCCAGGGTCAAGTAAAAGCAGCCCCTCCGGCTTCACTATAACCAGACCACAATGAGTGTCAGGACCATAATAGCGATCAGCAAGCACCGGATGAGCCTCTATGCCCAAGGCATTATATATGGCAATAATCGAAGCTGTCAAAGAAAAACAGGTACCACCCGTTCCCCACTTCAAATAATCAGAGATCAGCTCATCAGGATACCGCATGGCCGAAGAAGAGTTGACCATGACATCAGATTTTATGATCTTGGTAAGATTCTCATAGGGAATCCTCGAAAATGCATCTGCTACCCGGTGCAAAAGAGAAGCAGGATCCATATGCTGAGCGATTCCACACTTGTTTAAAAATTGCTGCAGCACTTGCTGGCTAATTTTGAGCCATGGAGCATCATTTATCACACTTGAATTCATATACGCAAAGCCTGACAATATTGATCGTTGGCAGATTCCACCTCTTTTAGAAAGGTGCTCTCTTTATGAAATACTTTTACTTTCACCTTTCCGGTGTTTCTTGCTTTTGAAAACCGGACCAGTACTGATGCCGCAGCACTGATTTCATCGTCTGTACAGATTCCTCTGAGAATCGCCACCGGTCCTGGTATTTCAGACATATACATGTAATAATCCTCTGCTGCAACTATCTTCTCAAGAATATTGTTTTCAGATTCGTTTCTGGAAACAATAACCTTGCACGATGACGACAGACGAAAATGCCTTCCCCAAGCCAGCAATTTGAAATCGTTAAGGAAAATTTCCTGATTCTGTGAAACCAGCTCATTAAAGCGCCGCGCCGGATCAGCATGGGTAAGAAGACACCCACCGGCAGGTGTGTCATGAATCAGACCATACTCTCTGGCATACTCCAACTGCACTTTTCTGCTTCGTCCGCTAATAGCCAGCAACCGTTCCCTGTCTACTAACCCCTGTGTCTCGACTATGGTTGATGGCAAAAGCCTGGCAGAGAGCGGCCTCAGAAGTACTCCTTTCAGATTCGCTCTTTTCTCTATTCTGTGCAAACAATCCATTCGCTGTGACATAGGCCTTTGCCCAACCACCTCCCCGGTAGCAATAAACGATGCCCCCTCCTCTTTCATGATTTTTTCAGCTTTCTTAAGCCTCTCTATACGACAATCCATGCAGGGATTGGCATTTTTGCCATATCCAAAATCAGGATCAAGAACCATATCCAGAAACTCTTCACCTTCCTCCTCAATACGTATTGGTATTTCCAATGCATCCGCATACCTTCTAACCTCTTTATAGCTACCACCCAACCCGGAATAAAAAGGTAAAACAAAATGAAGCGCTTTTATCTGAAGTCCCTGATTTTTTAGAAGATGTGCAGCTATCACACTGTCCAGACCACCCGAAAACATCACTATACCATGAACCATTTTAATCCTGACATTCTATATCTTTTATGCATCGGGATACTCTTAATTTTCACTGATCAACAATTCACCCCCCGTGCCGCTCACCACTATTCTGTGGCCTTCAAAATATAACTCTTCCATACGAAACTGAATCAGGATTATTTTTCAATCAAAAAAAGGTCTGAGATGATATATACTTGAATAACTATAATTTTTGTAACTACGGTAGCTCTGTGAAAGATAAATATCTAAGCAGAAGGAAATTCCAAATCACAATTCTTAAACCCTAAACAAGAACTATAGTTTCAAGCAACTAAAATTTAGGGAGTGGGTCCTTTATCCCCATTTTCCGTTCTTGTTTCGAATTTCGTGCTTATTCTTTCAAAACAGGAATAAGAATTTCCAAGGTAGCTAAAGGTTTTTAATTTGGCCTTGTTACTATTTTTTTTGTTCTTGTTTGGGATTTCCTAACTACCGACCAGAAAAAGATTGGTAGTTACCATTTTTTATAGTTTTGAATCAGAGTTACTGAATTTTTTAGCAATCTTTTAAACAGGATACTTCTTATGCCCTCAATTCCCAAAAACCTCTCACATAATATCGAGTATTACCTTCTTCGCGTGATAGAGAAATTTGTAAGCACCATTCCCCGTTTTGTTGCGCTGAAATTGGGAAGCTTCACCGGGTTTATCTTTTATTTAAGTGGTTTTTACCAAAAGACTGTAGTAGCCAATATGAAGCATGCTGGTTTCTGGAGCGAAAAAGAGATTAAGTCGATCGTGTTTAAACTGTATGTAAATATTGGCCGGTATATGATAGATTTTCTTCGTACAAGCTCCTCTCCCCCAACTTACCAGGTCCACAACCTGCAGTCGCTGCAGGAGGTTTTGTATAGAAACAAAGGGACTATAGCTTTGTTAGCCCACATTGGAAACTGGGAAATGCTGGCAGAAGTCTTTGGTAAGAAAGTTACAGACCTAAATGTAATTGCCAAAAGAATGAAGAATCAAAAGGTAGATCAGTGGCTGGCCCGCAAACGTTCAAGCACTGGAGTTATCACCATCTACACCGAACAGGCATTGCGAAAAATGATTGAGGTTATCAAAAGAAACGGCATCGTTGCCATACTGATTGACCAGCACGCTGGAAAACATGGCACAATGGTGCCATTTTTGGGAAAACCAGCAAATACCGTTCGTACAGTTGCAGGAATTGTTCAAAAGACCGGTTGCTCTGTTTTGCCAGCCTATTCTTTGATGCGCAAGGATGGCTGCTATGACATAATAATCAATGAACCATCAGAACCTCAGCTTGAAGGCAGCACAGAAGAACAACGTGTTGAGGAATACCAAAAGCTGCATAATGAAATAATCTCAAAATGGATAAGAGAGCATCCCGAGCACTATTTCGGCTGGTTTCACAAGCGGTTCAGAAATTTGATTGCTTATTAGACTATTTACTTTTTTTGCATGCAACCTTAAAGGTCGCATGCAAAAGACTATAAAGCGAAGTGTTATACTCTATTGAACTGGTTTACCCGGCTTCCTGCCCCTGCCCCTACCTGTACACCTTCACCTCTATCACGTGCTCTGCTTATGCGCAGATTTCTTCCTCCGAACATGGAGTCACCCAGCTCAGTAATGGCAGCATCCGCATTAGCTTCTTCCAGCTCAATAAAGCCAAATCCCCTGGAGCGCCCAGTTTCTCTATCGGAGATCAACACTACGGAGTGGATTGGTTCGTACTTGGAGAAAAAGTTTCTGATGTCACTCTCGGTGGTTCTGTAGGGCAGGTTACCAATGTAAAGCTTCTGAGACATAATACAACGTCCTTTGAAAATGGTGAAATTAAAAGTCTTGGAGACAAGCACTTAAGCAAGTTTCCTGTTACAAAGAGCGAGCTTTTGAGGATGTGTGTGACAATTCCACCTCCACTCACTCATGGTTCCAAGAATACCGCAAAGACCATGCCGCACAAAAAAAGCACAAATTCCCCTATTCTCTGCCCTACACTATAATGAAATGTTCACTTTGAGAATCAATTCTCAAAAATGGGAAATTCCGTATCCGTTTTGCGCATTATGTCAGTTAGTTATTTTGCTAAATTCCACCTTAAACTACCCAACCTTATAATGGGTGCTTTTCAATTAAGCATCAGTTATCTCCTTATATTTTAAAAAGTTACTCAATTACTTGTATAGCAACTACCAAACCACTGAACCATCCCCCTCTGGCATAATCATTGCCTTAACTAATGTAAAAATATCAATAAAATGAAGCACTTGATGTTCCCACTTCTATTCCCAAATGAATAACTAAATCTTAAGCAGGAGAAATAATTGTGGACACTTTCACTGAAGATGATCTCAGAGACCTGGTTTCAGTCCACTTTGATCACTGTGTAAGCATCTTTATGCCTTCATTCCGTGCCGGTTCAGATCTGCAGCAAAACCCTATTCGCTTCAAAAACCTGGTTGCCGCAGCAATGGAAAAGATGATCTCACAAGGATTGCGCAGCGTTGAAGCTGAAACCCTTCTGGCACCGCTGAAACGAATTCTGCAAAACAGCAACTTCTGGCAGCATCAGACTGATGGTCTGGCAGCATTTATCGCCCCAGGGACTACTAAAATATTCCGCCTCCCTGCACTGCTGCCAGAAACACTGATGGTAGGCCGATCTTTTTATCTCAAACCACTTCTGTCTCTGCTTTCTGGAAACACCAGGTTCTACCTATTGGATCTGGAGATTAAAAGGGTGCGGCTCTTTGAAGGCTCAAGGTTAACTTTTACTCACTATGAATCGGAAAAAATCCCTCTTAGCCTCGATGATTCCCTAGGCTTGGATAGAATGGAAAAATACACCCAGATCTCCAGTGCACCCTCCTCGAATGATAACCGCAATATCACAATCTTTGGATATGGACCGCAAACCAATAAGCAAAAACTCAATATTAAAAATTTCTACCATCGGGTAAGTGATGCCATTAAGCTAATTTTACAAGATAGCAACGATCCGCTTATCTTGGGAGGCATCGATTATCTCCATGCCATCTATAGAGAAGCCAACAATTATCCCTATCTAAGCGATACAGGCCTGACCCTTGACCTTAAAAACCTCTCCGATTCCGAAATTCACCAAAAAGCCTGGCCACTGATCGAACCCTATTTCCAACAAAAGCGACTTCAGGACATCGGCACCTTCCAACAACATTGGGGCACCAGAAGCCGTCTTGCAGCCGCTGATCTAAAGACCATTGTCTCTGGAGCCATCCATGGCCGCATCCAGACGCTTTTTGTCTCTGATACTCCGCAGGACTTCTGGGGCAAATATCTGGAATCTCGGCAGGATGTTGAAATCCATGCAAATAAACTTCCAGATGATGAAGATCTGTTGGATAAAGCCGCTATTAACACGCTGCTTAGAAAAGGTACTGTATACGTGCTGACACAAAATGAAATGCCCGTCTCAGGCCCTATCGCAGCCATCTTACGCTACTGAAATCAACTCCACTGGGCGACCCACCCCTTATACTGTCGCCCACACTCTTCCCTAAGACATGTTTTTTTTCCTTAACTACTATTTATCCCTTATTATAAAATTTGTTACTTACGGTAGCACTGGAAACAAACATCTAAGCAAAAGGGAATTCCAAATCACAATTCTTAAATCCTAAACAGAAGGTGGAGTGTTTTTCAAGCGCAACTAAAGTTTAGGCAGTGAGTCCTTTTTCCCATTTCCTTTTCGGTTTTCGTGCTTATTCTCAATTTGGACTTGTTACCATGTTTGAAATTTCGGTTTTCGAATTTCGTTTAATTTTCAAATTTCTAACAGGAGGCCAGATATTTCTCTCTTTTTCCTGAACCAGAACTATCTGGTACAAAAAGAAGCAATCACTGCCTTAAGAGCCTTAAGCCATCTGAGTGTCATCACCCTCGATATCAGCTCTCATCCCACTGTCGAGCAAGCAGATTTTGCCTGCAAAATCATGCACGAACATAAATGCAAAATCCTTTTCACCATAAACGAATGGGGACTGGATACCGAAGGCATTATCCACGATTTTCTGCTTCAAAAATCAATCATTCACCTGAACTGGTGTGTCGATGATCCTTTTTTCGAAGAATTAATTCTCCAAAAAAAATTCAGGACATCTTCTCTTAGAATCGATTTCGTTTCAGATAAAGACTATCTGCCCGAAATGATTTCCAGAGGCTATCAGGCTTACTTTCTTCCACTGGCTACCGACCCCTCACTCTTCTTTCCTGAAAACCGACCCTATATCAATGATGTGGCATTTGTGGGAAGCTCCTATCTTAATCAGGTCGATGAATTCAGCAATATGGCACCAACCTTTGTCGAAAGTATGATTCCCTCTATAGCTTTAGCACTAAAAAAATTCCTGCTAAATAACGAAATAGGCTTGGAAAAACTACTGCAAGATAAGATCGCTGCTTACTCTCTCCCGCAAAACTGCCCTAGCAGCAAAGCTCTTTTTATTTGTAAGCACCTGGCCAGTTTCATTTATCGCAAAGAGATCGTCTCAGAACTGGCAAAATCTTTCGATAACTTCGCTGTTTACGGAGATACTGGCTGGCTCTCCAGTGTTAAAAACAAACTGCAAAAAGCAGTCAGTTACGGCACAGAACTGCGTGAAATCTATAACGGAACCAAAATTAATGTTGACATAAATCGGGTGGTCATCAGAAATGGTTTCACCCAAAGAGTTTTCGATGTCCTGGCATGCAGATCATTTCTTATCACCAGTACCAAACCGCTGATTCGGGAGTTTTTTGAAACGGAAAATAAAATAGAGATCGTCACATTCAGTACCGCTGAAGAGCTGACCGACCTGGTACACTTTTTCCTCAATCACCAGTCTCAACTTGAAGCTACAGCTCAAAGAGGATATGAAAAAATTCTTGCCGCACACACTTATACACACCGAATTCAACAAATCTTCAGGACTGTTAAAAAACATCTCTTCTGATTTGAACCTTAAACTATCGTAAACCAGCCTTAAAATTAAACATGGTGGAATCGGGTACCCTGGTACCAGATTTATAAGCCTCTATTATATTTTGTAGGATATCTCCATTAGGCTTAATAAAACTCAGATCTATCAGAAAATTTCCTACCCCCATTGAAGCCATATTTGCAACACGGTGAGTCAGACAAAGCGGTTTTCTGGACTGCAAATAATAGAGTCCCTCCCTTTTTGAAACAAAAAAGCGATTATTATGATAATCCAGCAGATCTTCATTTGGATCGATTGAAAATCTCATTCGTGATATAAAAAGTGGAATATGTTAATATACATATAATATACCATCCTGCCCTCTAATGAAGAAATAAGTAGATAGGTTTATATAGTAAAGAAACAGGTTCTCAATTTGTAAAAATTTAATTTAACCTAAAACGTACGATTCTTTTATAAAATTGGATCTGACGATCCAAAAATACTTTTCTACAGGTTTTTCGTTTGAAAGTTGATTACGTTAACAAGCCAAAACCATCTGTTACATCGCTATCCCAGCT